>CAZJBX010000058.1:0-1627 GCA_964544605.1 uncultured Burkholderiaceae bacterium | reverse complement strand
CCGGCAAAGATGGTGGCCCGCGCAAGCACTATGTCATGTTGTATGACTCGGTACCAGGCGGGACAGGCTATTTGCACCAGTTGCTGGCCAAGGATGCCAAGACTTTGGCTGAAGTCTTGCACCTTGCCCTCGATGCGCTGCAGACCTGCAGCTGCAACGAAGACCCCGAAAAAGATGGCTGCTATCGCTGCCTCTATCAGTACCGGCTGGGGCGCAATATGGAGCAGGTTTCCCGCGACAGTGCCAAGGCAGTGCTGGCTGACTTAGTCGGCTCGCTGCCCGATTTGCAGCGGGTAGAAACCATCTCCGATATTTATATCAACCCCAACTTTGACTCTGTCTTAGAAGCGCGATTTATCGAGAGCCTCAAAAAGATGGGCGGCGTGGCAGGTATCCCGACTGTGAAGCTCGTGCAAGACGTTGTCCATGGCAAGTCCGGCTATGTGCTGGAACTCAATGGGCAGCGTTATCGCATTGAGCCTCAACATCAATGTCACAGCGATGATGGGGTAGCTGTACCCAGTCAGCCGGACTTTGTGATTTGGCCGTGGTCCACCAACTCTAAGCGTCGCCCCATCGCGGTGTTCTGCGACGGTTGGAGCTATCACAAAGACAGCGTCCGAGAAGATGCCATCAAACGCAGTGCTTTGGTGGCAAGCGGGAAGTTTTGGGTGTGGTCCGTTACGCACCAAGATATAGCCGCTGCATTGGATAAGACCGCTGACACTGATTTGGAGGCGCTGACAGTTGCGTTGAGCCGCCATGACGGCAGCAAAGCACCCGTAACAGTGCCTAGAGCGCAAGCAAAGGCATTTACCCAGCACGCAGTTGCCAAGCTGTTGCTGTGGCTGGCCAGCTCTGAAGGTACAACCGGACAAGACGCAGCGGTGGATGCCCAGCAGCGCAATGCGTCTTGGCTGCAATTTTTGATGGTCCCTTCCACACCTGCAGACAAAGATGCAGCCACGCACCAACGTGCTCAGTGGCAAGAATATTTGCCCTTGCATATCAAAGAACCAGGGGCAGGCTTTGCGCCTGTAATGTCAAAGACATCAGGAGTAGCCAATGTTGTAGGCTGGTGGCCCATGCTCTTCGCACGAGGATGGCCTGAGCAGACCAGCTGGTCTGCCCCATGTGCAGTTGTGTTTGATGCGTCTGTAGCCGAAGGTGAAGAGGTACTGCACGACGCATGGCGTGTGTGGCTGAATGCGTTTAATGCGCTGCAATTTATGCCAGGCACTTGGCTGGTGGAGCGTGAAGGTTTGCTTGCGCATGACTACGAAGTGTTGAGCGCTACATGCAAATCGGAACAGCCTGCTCAAAGTGACGAGCAAGCCGCATTGAATGGAATCTGGAAGACCGTGGCTGAGCAAGTGCTGGAGCCTATGGTTTCAGGTATCAAAGCCTTGGCCTGTGTGGGGGCGGCACCTCCAGAGGTGGGGCTGGAATTAGCGGACAGTAAAGGTCGGGCACTGGCAGACTGTGAGCTAGCTTGGAACGAGGAAAAACTCGTCGTTCTGCGAGCAGACCAAAAAGACCTTGAGGTGCACTGGGTGGCCGAGGACTGGAAATGCTTGGTGCTCGATGAAGGAATGGCCACAGCCCAAGGCAAGCCATGGGCTGTGAT
>CAZJBX010000057.1:0-1761 GCA_964544605.1 uncultured Burkholderiaceae bacterium | reverse complement strand
TTCCTCAATAGCTCAGTCGGTAGAGCGCCGGACTGTTAATCCGTAGGTCCCTGGTTCGAGCCCAGGTTGAGGAGCCAAACACAAAAAGCCCGCCCATCAAAAGGTGGGCTTTTTTTATTGCCCCACACTCTTGCCATGTTCACCCCAAGCCAAGCGGAGGTGCGCCGCTTCTTTTGCACCGTCTTTGCCAAAGCCGCCGATGGCCGCGCCTTAAACGAAGGCTTGCAGCCGATTGAGGCACTGGCGCTGGAATGGATTCGAGAACACCCCGAATACGCGGGCGACTTGGCCGATGCTGAAACTGCCGTGGCCCAAGACTATGGCGACGGCAGCAACCCCTTTTTGCACCTGTCCATGCACCTGTCTATTTCAGAACAATGCAGCATCGACCAGCCGCCTGGCATCCGCGCCGCCGTTGAAGCCCTGCTGGGCACGAACGAGCTGCACGACGCCCACCACAAGGTCATGGAAGAACTCGGCCTCATGCTGTGGGAAAGCCAGCGCAGCGGCCAGCAGCCTGACGGCATGGCCTATGTTGAGCGCGTGCGGGCCTTGAAATGAGTGCCCCTGAAGAAGCCCGTGCCACTGCCAAACCTGCTTGGCTGGGCCGCATCTTCGCCACCTTGGGTGGCCTTGCCTTGCTTGTGCTCATCTCTGGCAGCGCTTACCTCGGCTGGCAGGCTTGGCAATATATCGACGAGCGCGAGCGCATCCAAACCGCCCACAGCCTGCTGCGCCAAGCCCACAGCGCCTACGATGCCTACACCGCCGAGCACCAAACCGCCCCCGCCAACTTGGCCGCACTGGGCCTGCCCGAGCGCTTTGCCAGCGGGCGCTTAGAGCTGACGCAAGACCTCGGCGACAGCGGCCTCGCCCACAAAGCCGAATTCAGCGCCCACTTTGAGCGCGGCAGGCGCTTAAAAGGCGGCCAGCTCTTTGTCTTTTTGCAGCAAAAAAGAAACAGCCCTGAGACGGTCTGGATCTGCGCCGCCCATGAACTGCCAGAACAGGCTGTGCCCCTGCGCTGCCGCCCTGAGCCTGGGCTACTCTGGCTGGCGCGGCGCTGGTTGTTTTTAGATTGAGGCTGCCTTTGCTTCAAACAGCGCCCCCCACACCCTTGAACTTCTCTACAAAAGCGGCGATTTTCTGAAACACGCTCTGCTTTTTGCTCAGGTATTGGGGGTTCAACGGACTCATCTTGGGCAGAATGGCATTCAGTTCAGTGCCATTCTCACTGGCAAATTCGCGCTTGAGTGAGGTGGCGATGTAACGCCTCGCTGCCGCTGCATTCAGATTCTCGGCCTCAATCAACTCCTGTGCCTCGCGTTGTTGCTCCGCTTGGGCAAAGGTAAAGAAGGCATCAATCACGCTGGCCTTGTCGCCGATCTGGTCCAAATCGGTCTGGTTGATGAAGTCCACCACTAGGCTCTCTTTGGCGCGGTTGCCCAGGCTGGCGCGAATCACACGCCGCACTTCATCCACCAGTTCAGACTTGCTCTTGGTCTTCTTGTTGTGCTCGAAGATCAGTTCCAAGATGTAATCTAGGTTGATCTCTTGCGACTTGAGCAAATCCACTTCAAAGACCACATCATCCCAGTCGATGGTGGATTTGTCTTTTTCTTCGGCAGATTTCTGACGGCGCAGCCAGTCGCGCACATCGTTGTAGGTCGAGCGATAGTCCTGAATCTTGCGTTCGGGCGGCAGCGTGATGGCTTGCAGCGCCGTTAGATCTTCGTCACTCAGGTAGTGCTTGGCCTTGAA
>CAZJBX010000056.1:0-2511 GCA_964544605.1 uncultured Burkholderiaceae bacterium | reverse complement strand
CTTTGAACGAAATCAAAGAAGTGTTGGCTCAGCGCGGCCTGACTTTGGGCATGCGTCTGGAAAACTGGCCACCTGCTGGCCTCGACAAGCGTTAATTTTTAAAACGGTGTAGGGCCAGTACCTGATACGGCTGGCCTGTAATCACAAAGAAAGGAAAACACACCATGCGTCACGGAAACGGACTTCGTAAACTCAATCGCACCAGCGCTCACCGCAAAGCCATGTTGCAAAACATGATGAACTCTTTGATCGAGCATGAAGCCATTAAAACCACACTGCCCAAAGCCAAAGAGCTGCGTCGCGTGGTTGAACCCATGATCACGCTGGCCAAAGTCGATAGCGTGGCCAACCGCCGCTTGGCTTTTGCTCGCCTGCGCGACGCTGCCAGCGTGAAAAAGCTCTTCACCGAGCTGGGCCCCCGTTACAACACCCGTCCTGGCGGCTACAC
This sequence comes from uncultured Burkholderiaceae bacterium, assembly GCA_964544605.1. GTDB lineage: Bacteria > Pseudomonadota > Gammaproteobacteria > Burkholderiales > Burkholderiaceae_C > JAMIFN01. The sequence continues at coordinate 2,063 of CAZJBX010000056.1, read as the reverse complement.
CCGCGTGCTGAAAATGGGCTTCCGTGTGGGCGATAACGCCCCCATGGCCTATGTTGAGCTGGTGGACCGCCCTGAGGCAGACGCTGCTGCGGAATAAACCCCCACAAGCCCCTTCTGCGCCGAAAGGCAAAAGAAAACCCCTGTGGCCTTGCGGCAGCAGGGGTTTTTTCATGCTCTTTGAGCGAGGGCTTATGGCAGGCTTTTCACTTTGTCTTCGGTGATCAGTTGATTGGATGTGATGACGGCAACAGTTGGAGCGATTGATAGCGTGTAATTGCTCTTAATGCTTGCAATGAGGGCATCAAATTGGGGGGAGCTTGCAACGATCACATCGTCTAGACCGATGACATCGCCACTGGCAATCTTGGCTTGAACGCTTTTGGCCTCAGGCTCATTGAGGGTGATGAGGTAGGCCAAGGCGCGGCGGTGAACATACTTGAGCGCGATGGCCTCTAGGTCGGCCTGCTTGTAGCGCTCTCGCAGGCTTGTTTTGATGCTGAAGCATATCGGGCCTCGTGCAGCGGTGTAGAACAACAGGTCATAAATGACATTGGGCACAAATGCGACTTCTGCGCTGAGATAGGCAGGCAGCAGGCCCTCGCGCACGCAGAGGGTGGCAAGAATCATCTCAAAGAACTTGCCATTCAGGCTATTGTTGTTTGCTGACTGGTTTTGTTGGTAAAGGCGCCACAGTGTCTGCACATACTCAGAGGGCAGTTGATAAGGAATCTGGCGAAAATCTGGAACAAGTTGCGTGAAGAGGGCTGCGGCCTTGGTGTCGGCCCCTTGCACGATGTTGAGGTGATTGAGCATGTGATGCTTACCCTAGCGCGTTAAGAATTTGCTGTGCGGTTGCTTCAATGACGGGCACCGCCACAGAATTGCCAAACTGTTTGTATGCCGAGGCATCGGCGACGGGGATAAGGAAATCATCGGGATAGCCTTGCAGCCGTGCCCACTCTCTTGGGGTCAAGCGGCGAATGCCTTCGCGGTTGATTTCACCTTTGATGCGCGTGACGGGGGTGAAGTCGCGCAAGCGTTTATCCACAACAAGATTGCGCTCTCGGCCCATGCCGCCGCAAACGAGTGCATTAGAGGCGCTGTTTGCAGGGATGATTTCGTAGCCAAATCCATTGCCTTTGGCGGCGTGTCGGGCTTTGTGTTTTTCAAGGGTGCTGAGGTATTGGGTGGACAGGTAATATTTTGCCGATACGACTTCAGATTCAAAGACGCTGGCAATGCCCTTGGCTGGGCTGCTTGTTGCAAGGGGGTAGTTGAAGCGCTCGGCATCTGCCGCTTCACGAAAGGCCACAATCAGGATGCGCTCTCGGTTTTGGGGCACACCATATTCTTTTGCGTTGAGTATTTGTGGCTCGGGAACATGGTAGCCAAGATCGGATCGCAGGGTGTGCAAGATGGTGGCCAAGGTGCGCCCTTTGTCATGGCTGACAAGACCTTTGACATTTTCAAGAAAAACAGCACGAGGTTGTTTGCGTTGGATGATTTCAGCGACATCAAAAAAGAGCGTCCCCCTTGTGTCATTGAAGCCGCCGCGCCGACCCGCAATTGAAAAGGCTTGGCAAGGAAAGCCAGCGCAAAGGATGTCGAAGTGGTCGGGTATATGGCTTTTGGTGGACTCTAAAGTGATGTCACCAAAAGGCTGTTCGCCAAAGTTGGCGGTATAGGTTTTTTGGGCTTGTTGATCCCATTCGCTGCTAAACAGACATTGTCCGCCGAGATTTTGCAGTGCCAAGCGGAAACCGCCAATGCCGGCAAAGAGGTCGATGAAGGTGAAGCTGGGCGCAAGAGGTGCAGGAAATGGTGCGCGGCGATCGGGGACCAGCGGGTACTGGAGCGCGGCCTCTCTCACTTCATCTGGCACAGAGGCGGAAGGGGACGTTTCTTGGAGCATGGCAATTTGGCGATGAGCAGAGGGCTGTTGTTTTGAACAGTATAGGGGCTTTTTTGGCCTTCAGCCCAGCGGCCATTCCTCGGGTTTGAAGCCGAGGGTGCTGCGGCCTTGGCCCCAGTCGATGATGGGGCGTTTGATGGCGCTGGGGTTG
>CAZJBX010000055.1:2679-2949 GCA_964544605.1 uncultured Burkholderiaceae bacterium | reverse complement strand
GACTGAACCGAGACCGTATCCCGCTCACGGACTCTGAACTGATAAAGGCGCTAGTGCTGTCAAACTCGGCACGGGAGGGCGCACAGTTCAGCAGGCAACAGGAGATCGCTGCTCAATGGGATGGCTTTGAACGCGATCTCCGGGACGCGCAATTCTGGGCATTCCTCACCGGCTCGTCGACGACGCGATCGACCCATATCGATTTCTTGTTCGAGAGCCTGACTCCGGACGCAGGCCTGAAGGCGCGACCTCGCTTCTGGACCTTCAGTC
>CAZJBX010000055.1:1842-2669 GCA_964544605.1 uncultured Burkholderiaceae bacterium | reverse complement strand
TTGAGCAAGTCGCCGCGACAAACATCGACGCATTCTGGGATGAGGTCGTCGCCCGGCACGGTCTGCTAGTGGGCTGGTATAACGACCGCGAGCTCTACCACCGGATCGGCTACCTCATCGCGACCGGTACCCATGTAACCGACCTCATCGAGGCGTCGAAGTCACAGACACACAGCGCCTTCGCCACCTACCTGCGACAACTCATACGAAATCGACTTGATCTGACCGCAGCGGACGTATCGCTCCTCCGCTACGACGACTCGAGGCACGCAGAGAAATGTGTAGAGATCCTGCTGCTGATGAACGTTGAGACGGTGCTGGCAAGCTCCGACCAAGGCGCACGATTCTCGTTCTTTGAATACGCCTTACGAGGCTGGTCGCTGGAGCATATCCACGCCCAGAACTCACAGGAGTTCAAAAAGGAGGAGCAGCGCAGAGACTGGCTCGTGTCCCACCGGGCAAAGATCAACAAAACCACCTGGAATGCAGATGCGCAGGGTGAGGTTGACGCGCTCATCAGAGGCATCGACAAACACCTCGCTCTGCCGCCTACACGAACCGACATCGATGGCTTTCAAGACATCCAGGGTCGGGTCTTCACGCTCTTCAGCACTGATGGGGATACCTCGGACGAGGACGACCTCCACGGGCTGGGCAATCTCGCGCTCCTTCAGCGCGAGTTCAACAGTAAGCTCAACAATGCGGTCTTCGCGCTCAAACGTGAACGCATCCTGGAATTGGACGCTCAGGGCGCGTACCTCCTGCCGTGCACACGCAACGTCTTCCTGAAGTACTACACCGGCAGTGAGGACCAGCAACTCTCGTTC
>CAZJBX010000055.1:0-1832 GCA_964544605.1 uncultured Burkholderiaceae bacterium | reverse complement strand
TCGGGCGGCGTACTACGACACGCTCATCGCTGTCGTTAGCGACTTCCTCAAACCTGACGTGATAACCAGCGGAGAGAGCGACTAATGAAGGGTTATCCCACGACTTTCCTTGGCCTCTTCGATCCGCCAACGAGTGACCGACCGGCTATCACGCAGATCGAGATTCCCATCATCCAGCGCGACTATGCACAGGGCCGCAAGGACGATGAGGCGACCCTTATCCGTGACCGCTTTCTCGATGCCCTAATTGCCGCGGCGAGGTCCGACGAAGGTATGGGGCTCGACTTCATTTATGGTGAGCTTCGGTCCGGTGTGCTCCGCCCTCTCGATGGACAGCAACGCCTGACGACACTCTTCTTGATGCACTGGTACATCGCGTCGCGGGCGCAGACGCTCGACTCCAATGCGGCGTGGCTCTGTTTCTCGTACGCAACTAGACCGACAGCGCGGAGCTTCACGGCCGCGCTCGCGACGCACCCGTACCCGGGCGAATCTCAGACGCCGTCTGAGTGGATCACAGACCAGCCGTGGTACCTGTACCCATGGCGCCAGGATCCCACGATCGCTTCGATGCTCGTGATCCTGGATGCCATCCATATACGGTTCGCGGGCCGCGACGATGAGTTCACGGCCATCTGGCAACGCCTCGAACGTCGGCCGACCGAGTCTTCGCCCGGAGCGATTTGGTTCCTCTTCCTCCCCGTTGAAGACATGGAATACGGTGAGGACCTCTACATCAAGATGAACTCGCGGGGAAAGCCGTTGACGCCCTTCGAGGTTTTCAAAGCCGACGTGGAAACGATCATCAAAGAAGCGGACCCCGCTCGGTACAGGCACCTTGCTGAGAGCATCGACGGAGCATGGACCGATGTCCTCTGGAGCTACGAGAAACTGTACGGCGGAGACAAGACCGTTGATGATGAGTTCATGCGGTATCTCACGTTCATCGTCGAGATCTGTGAGTGGCGTGATGGTGCACCTGAACGCAGATGGCGCGACAAGGACTCCCGGCAACTCCTTCCGCTGGAAGAGCGAGCACGTCTTGCCCTCGCTGATCCAGGGAACGGCTACGCCGAACGCAACCGGGACTTTTTCTTCCATGCGTTCGACACCTGGGTAGGAACCGATCCTGCCGAGGTATTCAATGGACTGTTTGCGGTGGGTAAGACGCGGAATGATTCGTTGCCGCTGTTTTCGTCCACGTCGGACCTCCTTGGTGCCTGCCTGACGCGGTACGGCAGCGAGTTTTCTGCGCAGGAAACGCTGTTGCTGTTCGCTGTGCTTCTGGCCCGACAAGCGGGTGAGACGCTCACGACCGGTGACGTGCAACGACGCCTCCGATCATTGCGAAACATCACAGCAGCATTCCTCGACCGCGACCGGTACATGTCTGACTACGTAGCGTCTACCGAAAGGCTGATACTCCAGGGCGTATTCGACGGCATGGCAGGATTCCGTGACTACTGGGTGACGGACGAGTCGCTCAAGTGGCGTTGGATGGATCAGCATCCGGAGGTCATTCCGGCGATCCACGAGTTAGAGGACAATTTGCTCATGCGGGGCCGTATCCAGGCTATTGACCTGCAGCCGGAGATGCTCTCAACGCGCGCCCGTGCGTTCGACGAAGTCAGTGAGAGGACTCTCCGTGACCTCTTTGGCGCGACGCTCCTCACGAAAGGGGACTACTCGCGTGATGTGAAGTGGGGCGGCGAGGTGCGGCAGCTCGGAAGCTCTCAGAAGGACGACTCGTGGATGGACTTGCTTACGACGGGTAAGCGTGAGGACCTGGCCTTCATCCGTGACCCTTTGATGGCACTGCTCGATGATTACTC
>CAZJBX010000054.1:0-3375 GCA_964544605.1 uncultured Burkholderiaceae bacterium | reverse complement strand
CTTGCTTGACGGCGTTTTCGCTGTCGGCGTAGTTGGTGATGTCGCTGGTGTTGACGACGGCCTTGCCGCCAGCGGCGGTGATTTCATCGACGACTTTTTGCGCCGCCTCTTGGTTGATGTCGTTGACGATGACATTGGCGCCTGCGCGCGCAAATTCACGCGCGTGGGCTGCGCCCAAGCCGCCGCCTGCGCCAGTGATGATGACGGTGCGTCCCTTACAAATTCCCATAGTGGTGTCCTTTATTTTGAAGTGAAGGAGAGAGGTAAAACCTGTGAAGAATACCACCCCAGCCCAGCTTAGCTCAGGGTGAGTTTGGCAAATTTGCGTTTGCCCACTTGCAGCACATAAGTGCCTGCGTCCAGTTTCAAGCCTTTGTCGCTGATGGGCGTGCCATCGATGCGCACGGCTTTGCCGTCAATGTGGCGGTTGGCCTCGCTGGTGGATGCGGCCAAGCCTGCCATTTTCAGCAGCACGCCTATGCCCAATGGTGCGCCCTCAAGGGCGACTTCGGGGATGTCATCTGGGATGCCGCCACGGCTGCGGTTCATGAAGTCTTGCTCGGCGGCATCAGCGGCGGCAGCAGAGTGGAAGCGCGTGGTGATTTCTTTGGCCAGCAGCACTTTGGCCTCTTTGGGGTTGCGGCCTGCGGCGACTTCGGCCTTGAGTGCGGCGATGTCGGCCTCGCTCTTGAAAGAGAGCAAGGTGAACCAGTTCCACATCAAGTCATCAGAGATGGAGAGGATTTTGGCGTACATGGTGTTGGCGTCTTCGGTGATGCCGACATAGTTGTTTTTTGATTTGGACATTTTGTCCACGCCATCCAAGCCCACCAGCAGCGGCATGGTGAGCACGCATTGCGGCGCTTGGCCGTATTCCTGCTGCAAATGGCGGCCCATGAGCAGGTTGAACTTTTGGTCTGTGCCGCCCAGCTCCAGATCAGATTTGAGCGCCACCGAGTCATAGCCTTGCAGCAAGGGGTAGAGGAATTCATGCACGCTGATGGACTGGCCTGCGGCATAGCGCTTGGTGAAGTCGTCTCGCTCCAGCATACGCGCCACGGTGTAGCGGCTGGCAAGCTGAATCAGCCCCGTTGTGCCCAGCGCATTGCACCACTGGCTGTTGTAGCGCAGCTCGGTTTTTTCAGGGTTGAGCACTTTGAAGGCTTGCTCTTTGTAAGTTTGCGCATTGGCCTGCACCTGCTCAGGCGTGAGTGGCGGGCGCGTGCTGTTGCGGCCTGAGGGGTCGCCAATCAAACTGGTGAAATCGCCAATGAGAAAGATGACCTCATGCCCCAAATCCTGCAATTGGCGCATTTTGTTCAGCACCACGGTGTGGCCCAAATGGATGTCGGGGGCGGTCGGATCCAAACCCAGCTTGATGCGCAGGGGCTGGCCGCTGGCCTCGCTTTGTTGCAACTTTTTCAGCCAATCGGTCTCGGGCAGCAGCTCCTCGCAACCGCGCTGGGTGATGGACAGGGCGGCCAAAACCGCATCAGATGGGGGTGGGGTGGTGGTGCTCATACTTAGCAGAAAAAGAGGCCGAAAGCGATAGGCCGCAGGCGCTTTCAGGGGCTTGGCCTATACAAAACGAAAATAGCGTGAGATAATTTTTCTCTTTGCCTTGCTTTGCGCCCTGGGCGCAGCGCCTTGCGCAGCACGGCAAAACAGCCGCAAATTGTAGCCTCTTGGCTCTTTGCTGCCCCCATTCATGGCGAACCTGGATGCAAACTGCGTCGGCGCAATGAACGCCCTGGTGTTGATCTGATACAGACCCTCACCCCCTAGTTTTGGCTAAGATAAAAGCGCCTGCCCTTGGCACAGCACTTTTGTTCAGCCCCCAAGAAAGAGGATGGAAATACCTGTGATATTTCAATCTAAATTCAATTTGTCTCTTGGCAGCGCCCTCTTGGGGCCGCTGTCTTTTGGTCGTCAGCACATGCGCGCCGTGGCCTTGGCCTCGGCCTCTTTGCTGACTGTGGGCGCAGGTGGCGCTTGGGCGGTCTCCCAAGCGAGCAAAGCCCAAAGCCCAGACAATGCCACGGTGTTGCTGATTGAATCGGTGGCGCATTTGCCGCTGGAGCACAGCGCTGAAGACGGCGACTTCACCCTCTACCGCACTGAACTGGTGCGCAAAAGCGACAGCAACGCCAAATTGCTCAAACGCTTGGGCGTGGACGATGCCGAGGCCCTGCAATTCATCAACAACGACGCCAAAGCCCGCGTGTTGGCCAACCAAATTGGCCGCAGCGTTGAAGTGCAAACCGACCCCCAAGGCCGCTTGCAACGCCTGCTGGTGCGCTACCCTGCCGGCGAGGGCAAACGCTTCACCCGCCTGAGCGTGCAGCGCAACGCACAAGACCAGCTCGAATCCATGGAGCAAACCGGCTATATGCAAGCCGTGCCCATGCTGGGCTACGCCACCGTAAATGGCACGGTGTATGGCGCCATGGATGCCGCTGGCATCCCTGATGAAGTGGGCACACAACTGATTGAGATTTTCTCCACCCAAATTGACTTCCAGCGCAACCTCAAGCGCGGCGACAGCTTCAAAATTTTGTACGAAACCCTGCAAGCCGATGGCGAAGACATGGGCACAGGCCGTGTGCTGGGCGCTGAATTCGTCAATGGCAATCGCACTTACACGGCAGTCTGGTATGAGCCTGAGGGCCGCGCTGGTGCCTACTACAGCCTGGGCGGTGAGGGCCTGCAAAAGTCTTACCTGGCCGCACCGCTGAAGTTCACCCGCGTCAGCTCTGGCTTTGGTATGCGCGACCACCCGATTTGGAAGAACCAGCGCCAACACAAAGGCATTGACTACGCCGCACCCACAGGCACGCCCATCATGACGGTGGCCGACGGCACCGTGAAATTTGCGGGCTGGCAAAACGGCTACGGCAACGCCGTTGAAGTCGTGCACGGCAATGGCCGCTCCACCTTCTACGCCCACATGAGCCGCATTGCCACCAAACAAGGCGACAAAGTCAGCCAAGGCGACCACATAGGTGATGTTGGCTCCACAGGCTGGTCCACAGGCCCGCATTTGCACTTTGAATACCGCGTGAATGGCGTGTACCAAGACCCCACGCAAATGGCCGAAGATGTGGGCAGCAACCAACCCTTGGCCAAAAAAGAACGCGCCGCCTTTGCCGCCATTGCCGACGACATGCGCAAGCAATTCGCCGATGCCAAGGCCGTACAACTGGCCAGCTTGCAATAAGCCACTGGCTTTGCGCCGCACAAGAAACGCGCTCTGGGGCGCGTTTTTAGTTGGGTCTTCATCCATTCAGCGGCATGACTTCGGCCCACCAGCTAGCCATGATGCATAACGGCCGCAGTATCTAGCTATTTCACCATCTGTCATTGCGGGCTTGACCC
>CAZJBX010000053.1:0-5156 GCA_964544605.1 uncultured Burkholderiaceae bacterium | reverse complement strand
CAGTAAGGCCACGGCAGGCTGCGCCAGCCTCTGGAGTGCGGCGCTCTGCGCCGCTTTAGATCAAGTGCTGAAATGAGTGAGGGAAACCCAAAGCGCCGTCAAACGGCGCACTCCAAAATACCTGCCCTACAGCCAAAGATGGCCACGGCAGGCTGCGCCCGCCTCGCCATGGCCGGGTTTGTTGGGCAGCGCATCTTGTAGGGGCGTTGCATGCAACGCCCCTACTGAGTCACAGCAATGACGCAGTAAGGCCACGGCAGGCTGCGCCTGCCTCTGGAGTGCGGCGCTCTGCGCCGCTCTAGATCAAGTGCTGAAATGAGTGAGAGAGACCCAAAGCGCCGTCAAACGGCGCACTCCAAAATACCTGCCTTGCAGCCAAAGATGGCCACGGCAGGCTGTGCCCGCCTCTGGAGTGCGGCGCTCTGCGCCGCTTTAGATCAAGTGCTGAAATGAGTGAGAGAGACCCAAAGCGCCGTCAAACGGCGCACTCCAAAATACCTGCCTTGCAGCCAAAGATGGCCACGGCAGGCTGTGCCCGCCTCGCCATGGCGGGGTCTGTTGGGCTGCGCATCTTGTAGGGGCGTTGCATGCAAGGCCCCTACTGAGTCACAGCAATGACGAAGTAAGGCCACGAGGTTTTTAAGACTTGAGCAATTCGGCTGGAATTTCCACCGCCTTGGTGCCTTTGGGCACGATTCTCTCGTCCTCAAGGCCGTCCAAGAACTCGGCTCGGCGGGCACGCGGGTTGTAGAACTGCTTGTACCAAGTGCGGGCCTTCACAAAGGGGCCGTCGCTGGCGACAAACATGCCATTGATATTGGGTGCTTTGGCGCCCCAAATCTGGAAGTCTTGCTCAAACGACAGGCGGCTGCGCTCTTGGAAGATGTCGGCAATCGTGCGTGCTTGGGGCAAGTGCGCAGGCAGTGGCGGCTTGGTCCAGCAGGCGTGCCACACATGCACTTTGCCGTCTTCCACAGGGGTGTGGCAAATGAGCATATTGGTGTTGGACAAACCCACCAAGCGCGTGAGCAAAAAGCCAGGGCCGTGGTATTCGGCAATGGTGGTGAACGATGGCCCTTGCCCGGTGGCGGGGTCAATCATGCGTTTGGGCGTGCCGCTTTGGCGCTGGAAGGCCATATGGCCTTTGAACTCGTTGTCAAAGCCGCTGACGACCGCACCATGGATGGGGCCAAAGTGGCCGTAATCGCAGATGTTGTCCACGATTTCAGCAGGATGCACCGCCAACTCGCCAAAGTCGTCATAGGCCGTGGGGGCCACCCAATCGGGCAAAGTGTGCTCGGCGAAATTGGGCGCTTCCCATTCGGGCTCGCCGCCTTCGGGGTCGTGCCACATCCAAATCGCGCCCAGCGATTCATGCACAGTCCAGCTTTTCACCTTGGCCGCAGGCGGAATCGGGCCGTCATGGTAAGGTATCTCTTTGCACACCCCGTCAGGGCCAAACTTCCAAGCGTGGTAGGGGCAAACGATGTCGTCACCCACAATATTCGTGCCGCCGTTGTCCAGCACCACATAGCTGGTGGTGTTGTGTGCGCCCAAATGCGTTTGCATGTGCGGGCAGTAAGCGTCGAGCAAAATCACTTTGCCTGAGGCCATGCCACGGTAAAGCGCAAAATCGCGCCCAAAAAAGCGCAAAGGCAGGGGTTTGTGGCCCAAGTCTTTGGTCTGTGCAATCATGAACCAGCCACGGGGGAAGGTGAATTCACCCAAGCGGTAATCAATGGTTTTGGCCATCTTTGTCTCCTATAGAAATATGCCCCACGCAGGGCTTTTATGGCTTATGCAGGGCATGATAATGCCATGCTCACTGGGCCAAAGCAAAAGATTGTCGCCTCAGAGTAAACAATCTGAGCTTAGGTCGTGGGCAGCAGACGCTTGCGGCCCGCCCCCAAACCCGCCAGCAGGCTTAAAAGCGCAATCGCCTCCAAAAAGCCCAAACCCCAAACCCAGCCCCAGTGCGCTTGCAGCAGGCCCAAGCCCAGCGGCCCCAGCGCCGCCACCCCATAGCCAAAACCCTGCGCCATGGCCGAGAGCCTTCCTGCCGTGGCCACATCGGGCGCACGCAAAGCCAGCAGCGCCAAGGCCATGGCAAAGCCGCCGCCCAAGCCCATGCCCAGCACGCTGGCCCACAACCACAGTTGCGACAAAGGCGCCAGCCAGCAACCCGCCATGCCCGCCACATAGCACAGCATGGTCAGGGTATTCATGCCGCGTTCGTCGCGCATTTTGGCGCTCAAACCGGGGGCAAACAAAGCGCCAACGGTGGACACCAAAATCAGCACCGACAGGGCCAAGCCCGCCTGCACCGCCGCCATGCCGCGCGCCACCAACATACTCGGCAGCCAGCCAAAAATGCTATAGGCCAAGGCGCTTTGCAAACCCATAAAAGCCGTCACATACCAAGCCAAAGGCTGGCGCAGCAAACCCGCCGCAGGCGTCGCTGAGGCTGTTTTTTGCCCTCCAGCAGATTCCGCAACAGGGCGATTCTTCGCCCGCAAAAACCACCACAGCGGCATGGCCAGCACCGCAGGCACAGCCCACAGTGCCAGCGGCCATTGCCACGCGCCGCCCCAAGCCAAGCGCAAAGGCTCAACCACCCCCGCTGCCAGCGCCGCGCCCACACTCAGCACCATGGTGTAAATGCCCGTGACCCAGCTCGCTTGCGCGGCAAAATCGCGCTTCACCAATGCAGGCAGCAGCACGCCCAGCACACCAATAGAAGCCCCCGCCACCGCCGTGCCCAGCAAAAAACCCCAAGCACCGGCCCAAGGCCGCAGCACTTGGCTCAGGGCCAGCAGCAAAAGCAGCGCCAGCACCACGGCCTCAGCGCTCCAGCGCCGCATCAAAGTGGGGGCCAGCGGCGCGGCCAAGCCCATCAGCAGCACGGGCAAAGTCGTCAGCCAGCTCAAACCTGTATCGCCCAAACCCAAACTCTGCCCCAACAAAGGCAGCACGGGCGAGACCGCCGTCAAAGCCAAACGCAAATTGAAAGCCGCCAGCATCAGGGCCACAAAAGACCAACACACCATGCGGCGGGAACTGGGTGGGGGCAAAGGCTGGGGCATGGCGGCAGGCTCTATTTCAGGCAATAAAGCCCCGCATTGTGGCCCATGCCACGGCAAACACAGGGCGGGGCCGATACAATACGCCCCTTCGCAGCGCAGGCCATCTGCGCACTTTTCTTTTTGCACAGATTCACGCCCCCCGCTGCCGCCAGCCGTGGCCGCTTCTGTGCCCCTGCTTTTTATTTCATGCAATTTTCAGATTTCGGGCTGCTGCCCGCCTTGCTCAAGGCCATTGAAGCCACGGGCTACACCGCCCCCACCCCCATTCAAGAACAGGCCCTGCCCCTCGTCATCGCGGGCGAAGATGTGCTGGCCGCCGCACAAACCGGCACGGGCAAAACCGCCGCCTTCAGCCTGCCGATTTTGCAGCGCCTGGCCACCAGCCGCAGCGTCACTGACCGCAAAGGCCGCCCCGGTGTGCGCGCCCTCATCCTCACCCCGACCCGCGAGTTGGCCGCCCAAGTGCAAGAGCAAGTGCAGCTCTACAGCCAGCATTTGCAGCTCAAATCCACCGTCATTTTTGGCGGCGTGGGCATGAACCCGCAAATCCAAGCCCTGCGCCGTGGCGTCGATGTGCTGGTGGCCACGCCCGGCCGCCTGCTGGACTTAGCGGGTCAAGGTGAAATCGACCTCAGCACCGTGCAAACCTTGGTGCTCGATGAAGCCGACCGTATGCTCGATATGGGCTTCATCCACGACATGCGCAAAGTCTTTGCCCTGCTGCCCGCCGAACGCCAAACCCTGCTCTTTAGCGCCACCTTCAGCGATGAAATCCGCAGCCTCGCGCAAAAGCTGCTGCGCCAGCCCAAGCTCATCCAAGTCACGCCGAAAAACTCCACCGTGCAGCGCATCAGCCAAGTGTGGCATTTGGTGGGCCGTGGCAAAAAGAAAGCCCTGCTCGCCCACATCATTGAAAGCAAAAACTGGAGCCAAGTGCTGGTCTTTGTGCGCACCAAATTTGGTGCCAACAGCGTTGCCAGCTTTCTTGAGAAAAACGGCATCAGCGCCATGGCCCTGCACGGCAACAAAAGCCAAAGCGCCCGCACCCAAGCCCTTGAAGGCTTTAAAAGCGGCAAAATTCGCGCTTTGGTCGCTACCGACATCGCCGCCCGTGGCATTGATATTGAAGAGCTGCCCCATGTGGTGAACTACGAAATCCCCAATGTGCCCGAAGATTATGTGCACCGCATTGGCCGCACCGGCCGCGCTGGGCGCGAGGGCCACGCCGTCAGCCTCGTCAGCCTCGATGAAGAAGGCTTTTTGCTGGCCATTGAGAAATTCACCGGCCAAAGCATTCCGCAGCAAGACCTGCCCGACTACGCCCCTGAGCCGGATGAAAAAGCCGAACCCATCGCCATGGGCCGCCAAACCCTGTGGGGTGGCCGTGGCCGCCCACCCAGCCGCGAGGTGATGGCTGCTGCGGGCAAAGCCGCCCGCCAAGAGATGATGCAACGCATCCGCGAGAAAAAAGCCAACGAAGGCGAACGCAAAAACAGCCGCACCGCAGCGCCGTCTGCCGCAGCCAAAACCCAGCGCCCACAGGCCAATGTTGCCAATGCCGATGGCGCAGCCCCTGCCGCCAAACGCCGCCGCCCACGCCGCAAACCACGCAATGCCGCTGGTGGCGGCGCGGCCTAAAGCGGCCCACCCGCACCGCAAAACCCCTGCCTTGCAGCACAGAATTGCCACGGCAGGCTGTGCCGTGCGTATGGAGTGCGGCGCTCTGCGCCGCTTTAGATCAGGAGCCGAGTTTGTTGGGCTGCGCATCTTGTAGGGGCGTTGCATGCAACGCCCCTACTGGGCCACAGCAATGACGAAGTAAGGCCATGGCAGGCTATGCCCGCCTCGCCATGACGGGGTTTGTTGGGCAGCGCATCTTGTAGGGGCGTTGCATGCAACGCCCCTACTGAGTCACAGCAATGACGAAGTAAGGCCACAGCAGGCCACGCCATGCGTATGGAGTGCGGTGCGGTGCTCTGCGCCGCTTTAGATCAAGAGCCGAGTTTGTTGGGCAGCGCATCTTGTAGGGGCGTTGCATGCAACGCCCCTACTGAGCCACAGCAATGACGAAGT
>CAZJBX010000052.1:0-5243 GCA_964544605.1 uncultured Burkholderiaceae bacterium | reverse complement strand
CGCGGTTGTGGTCCAGGCGCAGCATGGCGGTGAAGTTTTTCGCCGGCAGATCGGGCGCAGACTTCATAGCGATGTAGGCGTTGGTATTGGCGGGGTTGCCCACCACCAGCACCTTCACATTGCGGCTGGCCACGGCGTTCAAGGCTTTGCCTTGGGCTGTGAAGATTTCGGCGTTGGCGGCCAGCAAATCGGCGCGCTCCATGCCAGGGCCACGGGGGCGCGCACCCACCAGCAGGGCGTAGTCGGTGTCTTTGAAGGCGGTCATGGGGTCAGCATGGGCCTCCATGCCAGCCAGCAGCGGGAAGGCGCAGTCTTGCAGCTCCATCATCACGCCTTGCAGGGCTTGCTGGGCTTTTTCATTGGGGATTTCCAGCAATTGCAAAATCACAGGCTGGTCTTTGCCCAGCATCTCGCCAGAGGCAATGCGGAACAAGAGGGCATAACCGATTTGGCCAGCCGCACCAGTGACGGCAACGCGAACGGGGGTTTTCATAAACAGAACTCCAGAAGGTTAAAAAATAAAAAAACAAAAAACTGGGGGCGATTTTAAAAGACGGGCCACACAAGGGCTGGGCGCTGCGGCCATAACAAAGCCCCATGAAAGGGGCTTTGCTCAGGGGCACACTAGGCTGTGATGCGGGCCACTGCGTCGGCGTTGTAAGGCACATAAGCGCCCGCCTGCTCGTCGCGCACCCACAGCGGGTCTTGCACCACAGCGGGGTCAAAGCCCTGCTTTTGCAAATCGACCTTGCGCAGCTTGTAGGTGCTGGTCATATCGGCCACTTGCATGATGCGCACAAAAAGCGGCGCAGCGTAGCGCGGAATGCGCTCGGCGCACAAATCGTAGAAGGCTTTGCCGTCAAAGCTCGCGCCCTCTTGCAAGGTGATGGCCGCCATGCCGCCACGGCCAGGGTGCTCGCCCACTTTTACGCCGTAAATGGTGATGGTTTCAATGCCGGGGAAGTCGCCCAAGTTGTCGGCCACCTCCATGGTGGAGACATTCTCAGACTTCCAGCGGAAGGTATCGCCCAAGCGATCGACAAACCAGATGTAGCCGTCTTCATCTTCACGCATCAAATCGCCAGAAGCCCACCACGCATCGCCCTCTTGAAAGAGGTTGCGGTAGATTTTTTTCTCACTGGCGGCGGCATCGGTATAGCCTTCAAAGCGGCCTGCGATGGAGTCAGGGATTTGGAAAATCATGCCCAAGGCCTCACCCACTTCACCGGGCTTGGCAAAGCGTTTTTTGCCGTTTTCGTCGGTGATGTGGCAATCATTGTCCACATCGTAGGCCAGCAGGCGCAGATTGGTTTTGTTCCAATCGGGCACGCGGCCCACCGAGCCGACGCGGTTGTCGGTGTTCACCGTGGTGGCGTTGGACTCGGTCGCGCCCCAGCTTTCAATGATTTGCATGTCGCCAAAGCGCTCCACCCAAGCCGTCCACAGCTCGGTGGCCAAGCCCGTGCCCGTCATCACGCGCAGCTTGTGCTCTTTGTCATTGGCTTGCGGCGGATTCGTGAGCAAATAGCGGCAGATTTCACCCACATATTGCATGGCCGTCACACCGTAGTGGCGCACATCGTTCCAGAACTGGGATTTGCTGAATTTGCGGCGCACCACCAAGCCCGAACCCATGACAAAGGCCGTGGGCGTGAGCGAGAGCGAAGCCGCGCCGTGGTAGAGCGGCAGATAGGCGTAGAACACATCATCGGCATGGGTGTGCAGGGTTTGCTGCATGACAAAGCCCGTCATCAACCAACGGGCATGGCTGATGATGGCCGCCTTGGGCAGGCCCGTGGTGCCTGAGGTAAAGACGAGGATGGCGGGTTTTTCCGCCACCAAACCAGCGCGCCAATCGGCAGGCGGGTTATCTGTGCTGGCCTGCGCCCAAGCGCTACCAAAATCGAAATCGGCCAAGGCGCGCAGCTCGGCGCTGGCGGGCAGCTCGGCATCGGGCACCAGCCACTTCTTCAGGCCAGCGACCTCCTCGCAAGCGAATTGGGCCAAAACTTCTTCACCCACGATGCAGGCTTTGGCATCCGTCACTTCAAAGGCGTGGGCCAAGGGCTTGCCGGTGATGTTGGTGTTGATAAAGGCGGCGACTGCGCCCACTTTCATCAGGCCGAACCAGAAAAAGAAAAACTCAGGGCGGTTCTCAAGGGCCAAGCCCACCACATCGCCACATTGCACGCCCAACTGGGTGCGCAAAATATGCGCGGCTCGGTTGGCCTCGGCGTTCAGCTCGGCATAGGTGTAGCGGCGGTCTTGGTAGGCCAAGCAAAAGCGCTCGGCAAACTCGGCGGCAGCTTCTTCCACGCGTTCAGCCGTGGTGTAAGTTTGGCTGGCACGCACTTTGGCGCTGGCGGCGCCGCGCAAGTCCAGTTTCTTTTGGCTTTCTTCTCGGCTAACGATGGGGCTGGTCGTCATATTGGGGCTTCCTTTAATCGTGTCGATGTCCGCAGCACACTGCGGCGCGGCGGCGGGCAAACAAAGAAAAGCCGCCGGCAAGGGAGCCAAGCTCCTTTGCTGGCGGGCTATCTGGCTCATTTTAGGCGCAAAAATCAACCCCAAAGCGCCAGCCGCCAAAGCCCTGCCCCCACAAGCGAGAAAAACAGGCAAAAAAAACCCCAGCCGTTTAAAGGGCTGGGGTAAACCACCTGATTAGGGGTGGAGGAGACAAAGGGTCACATGAACCATGTAACGCTGCGAAGTATAAGCCTTTTTGCTGCACTGCAACAAATTAATTTTTGCCATACCCCGAAGCGGCACTAGGGTATTGTGCAATCTGTCGCATAATTGCCGCAGCATGGGCCAGCGCAGAGGGGCTGTTCACGCCGCCTGCCCAGCGCCCTTCCCTACAAAAACACGAGAAGGAAAGCCGTATGGATTGCACCGTAACTTGGGTTGGCGCCAAAGCCGTTGATGGCGGCAGCCGTTCCAATATGACTTTTATGGCCCAAACGGGCTCAGGCCACGCCATCGTCATGGATGGCGCACCCAATACCGATAACCCCGCCATCAGCGGCGCCAATTTAGGCGCTCGCCCCATGGAGCTGCTGCTGGCTGGCGCAGGCGGCTGCGCCTCTTTTGATGTGGTCATGATTTTGCAGCGCGGCCGCCACGCCGTAGAAGGCTGCACCGTCAAGATTGAAGGCGAACGCGCCGAAACCGAACCCAAGGTCTATACAAAAATCCACATGCACTTCACCGTCAGCGGCAAAAACCTGCCGGAAGCCGCCGTGCAACGCGCTATTCAAATGAGCCACGAAAAATATTGCTCGGCCACCATCATGCTGGGCAAAACCGCCGAGGTCACTTCCAGCTTCGACATCCAAGAGGTTTAAACCCGAAGAAAGCCCAGCTATGGACGCGCCGCAGCCCCTGCCTGCCAGCCAATTGCAAGCCCTTCGTGCCGATTTGCGCCGCCGCACGGCGGGCTTTGACCCCAGCCGCCTGCCACTGCTGCCGCCGCAAGCGGGCCAGCTCAGCGTGCCGCCTGAGCGCCTGCAAACTGGCGCTTTGCGCCAGCACTTTGCCCAGCACCCGCACTGGCAACCCACAGAAATCATTGAGCGGCCCTGGGTGCAGCAAGACCTCACGCCCAGCGCCGTTTTGCTGGCGATTGTGGCGCGCCCCCAACTGCAAGTGCTGCTGACACAGCGCGCCAGTGGGCTGAGCAACCACTCGGGGCAAATCGCCTTTGCGGGTGGCCGCATGGATGCCAGCGATGCCAATGCCGCCGCCTGCGCCCTGCGCGAGGCCGAGGAAGAAATTGGCCTGCCGCCCGCGCAGGTGGAAGTGATTGGGCAACTGCCCAACTACACCACAGGCACGGCCTATGACATCACCCCCGTTGTCGCCTTGGTGCAGCCCGATTACCAATTGCGCCTGAACCCCGCCGAGGTGGACAGCGCCTTTGAAATTCCGCTGGCACATTTGCTCGACCCCCAGCAACACCACCGCCAAGAGGTCGAAAATTTGGGCCTGCTGCGGCGCTGGTACGCCATGCCCAGCCATGACCAGCACGGCCAGCCGCGCTTCGTCTGGGGCGCTAGCGCAGGCATCTTGCGCCACCTTTATTCCTTTTTACTGGCATGAGTTTTTTCGCCATTTTTCTGGCCCTATTGCTGGAGCAAGCCCGCCCTTTGGGGCCAAGCAGCCTGCCGCAGCAATTGAGCCGCGCTTGGATTGCGCAAAATCTGCGCAGCTTTGATGCTGGCCAACAAGCCAGCGCTTGGCTCAGTTGGGCCTTTATTGCCCTGCTGCCCGCCCTCCTCACCACTGTGCTGCACCACCTGCTGGGCTGGCTGGACTTCTGGTGGGCTTGGGTGCTGCAATTTCTGCTGCACGCTGCCGTGCTCTACCTCACCCTAGGCTTCCGCCAATTCAGCGGCCACTTCAGCCGCATCCGCCAAGCGCTGGATGCCGAGCAATTGGCACAAGCACAAGCCGAACTGACGGCGTGGGCACAACTGCCCAGCGGCAGCCAAAACAGCATCAGCCTGCAACAAACCTTGCAGCGCAGCTTGGGCTTGGGGGCTTACTCGGCCCATCTGCATGTCTTTGGGCCTTTGGTGGCCTATCTCATCGGCCTGCTTTTGGGTCTGGGCCCCGCTGGGGCTTTGGCCTACCGCCTGAGCGAGCAAGTGACCCGTTATTGCGCGGCCAACAAGGGCCAAGAGAGCCAGCAAGAGGAACACCCCATCAGCCCCGCCATGCAACAAGTGGCGCAGCAGGCTTGGCATTACTTGGACTGGCTGCCCGCCCGCATCACCGCCCTTTTGTTTGCCATCGTCGGCAATTTTGAAGAAGCCATCGCCCGCTGGCGTGAATGCAAAGCGGGTGACCCCAACGAAGACCACAGCCGCTTGCTCGTACACGCCGCCGCTGGCGCACTCGGCCTGCGTCTGGCGTTGGAGCGCAGAGCCAGCCCCAGCCTGCAAGTGCCGCAAAACCCGCAAGAAGGCGACCCAGACCTGCGCCTGCCGCAACTGGCGCACAGCCACACCCTCATCGGCCTGGTCTGGCGCGCCGTCGTCGTCTGCATGACCCTGCTGGCCTTCGTCAGCGTGGCGACTATGGGCGGCGGGGGCTGAGTTGAACTGACCCCGCCATGGCGGGGTTTATTGGGCAGCGCATCTTGTAAGGGCGTTGCATGCAACGCCCCTACTGAATCACAGCAATGACGCAGTAAGGCCACGGCAGGCTGCGCCAGCCTCTGGAGTGCGGCGCTCTGCGCCGCT
>CAZJBX010000051.1:0-5707 GCA_964544605.1 uncultured Burkholderiaceae bacterium | reverse complement strand
CGCGAGGCAGAAAAAATCGGCCCGGGCGCAATGCTGATGCCATGTTCCAGCGCCTGGCGGTGCAGGCGCAGGCTGTCGGCTCCTGCGGGCAGCTCTACCCATAAAAAGTAGCCGCCTTCGGGCTGGGTGGTGCGGGTTGCGGGCGGAAAGTAGCGGGCAATGGCCTGCAACATGCGCAGCTTGCGCGTTGCCAAGGTTTGGCGCAGGCGGCGCAGGTGTTTGTCGTAACCGCCTCGGCGCAGATAGTCGGCCAAGGCCAGTTGCACGGGGGTGGCCACGCCCAAGGTGGTCGTGAGTTTGTGCCGCGCTACAGCCTGGGTAAAGCGCCCCGGCGCAGCCCAGCCCAGGCGGTAGCCCGGCGCAAGGCATTTGGAAAATGAGCTGCAATGCAGCACCAGCCCTTCTTGGTCAAAGGCTTTGGCAGGAAGGGGGCGTTTGTCGCCGAAATACAGCTCGGCATACACATCGTCTTCAATCAGCGGCAGTTGGTGGCGTGCCAGTAGCGCCACTAGGTCACGCTTTTTGGCCTCGGGCATCAGGCTGCCCAGTGGGTTCTGAAAATTGCTCATCAGCCAACAGGCTTTGGGGCGGTGGCGCTCAATGGCGCGTTCCAGCGCGGCCAAATCCATGCCTTGGCTGGGGTGGGTGGGTACTTCAATGGCGTGTAAGCCCATGCGCTCTAGCGCTTGCAGGGCGGCGTAGAAGGTGGGCGCTTCCACCAGCACCGCATCGCCTGGGCGGGTGACGGCGGCCAGGCACAGGTTCAGCGCTTCTAAAGCGCCGTGGGTAATCACAATGCCTTCACTGGGCACTTGCAGGCCATCGGCCAGATAGCGCAGAGCAATTTGGCGGCGCAAGCCAAGGTTGCCTTGCGAGAGGTCATCCACCGTGCTCCAGGGGTCTAGCGCCTGCGCTACGGCGCTGACGGATTGCCCCAGCCGCGCCAGCGGAAACAACAAGGGGCTAGGGAAGGCCGAACCCAGCGCGACAACCTCGCGTGTGGTGCTGGCTTGCAGCACTTCAAACACCAAGGCGCTGACATCAACGGCAATGCTGGCATCTGCCGGGGCAGAGGGCTGTTGCAAAGGCGCGGGCAGGGGCGCAGCGCCATCGCAGACAAAATAGCCCGAGCGCTCGCGTGCGCGTACCAGGCCACGGGCTTCAAGCAGGTAATAGGCTTGGAAAACGGTGGAGGCGCTAACCCCCCGGCTTTGGCAACTGTGGCGCACCGAGGGCAGCTTGTCGCCGGGCTTGAGCACACCCGCGCGGATGGCTGTCGCAATGTCTTGGGCGATGGCTTCGTAGCGTGTCATGGGGGCTGTGCGCAAAAGTCTCTGCGTTTACAAGGCCCATCACACTTTCACACCGCCAAGCGGCTGAGGTCGGCGACGCGGTTCATGGCTTGGTGCAGGCTGGCGAGTAGGCCAAGGCGGTTTTCCCGCACTTTGGGGTCGTCGGCATTCACCATCACGCCGTCAAAAAAGGCATCCACCGGCTCGCGCAGGGCGGCCAGGGTTTGCAGGCTGTCGCTGTATTGGCCCGCCTCAAATTGGCTTTGGCTTTGCGGCAGCAGGGCTTGCATGTGCTCGTAAAGGGCGGTTTCCGCCGCTTCTTGAAAGAGGGCGGGATTGGCCTCGGCGGGGTATGCGCCTTCGGCTTTTTTCAAGATGTTGCCAATGCGTTTGTTGGCCGCAGCTAGGGCGGGCGCTTGCGGCAGGCTGGCAAAGGTTTTGACGGCGGCCAGACGCTGCGGTATGGCGGCCCACAGGCCGGGCACGGCGAGCACGGCATCCACCGCTTGGGCGCTGTGGCCTTGTTCGCGCAAATAGCCGGCCATGCGCTCGTCCATAAATTGCAGCAGCTTGGCATTGCTCTCTTGCGGCGCGGGCAGCAGGCTGCCAAAGCTGGCGGCGGCGCTGGCGAGTAAGGCGGGCACATCCAGCGGCAGGGCTTTTTCTAGCACGATGCGCACCACGCCCAGCGCATGGCGGCGCAGGGCGTAGGGGTCTTTGTCGCCCGTGGGCAGGTTGCCGATGCCGAACATGCCGACCAAGGTTTCGAGCTTGTCGGCCAAGGCTAGCACCGTGCCTGTGCGTTTGCGCGGCAGCTCGTCACCCGCAAAGCGGGGTTTGTAGTGGTCTTCAATCGCCAGTGCCACGCCTTCGCGCAGGTTTTCATGGCGGGCGTAGTAAGCGCCCATGGTGCCTTGCAGCTCAGGGAATTCGCCCACCATATCGGTGAGCAAATCGGTTTTCGCCAAGCGCGCGGCTTCTTGCGTTTTGCTCTCTAGCGCGTCAAAGCGCTCTTTGTCGGCGGCGCTGTAAGGCGTTTGCGCCAAACGCAGTTGCTCAACAATGGCGTGGGCAATGGCGGCCACGCGCGCGCTGCGCTCGGCTTGGCTGCCCAGTTGGTTGTGGTAGATGACTTTGGCCAAGCCCTCGGTGCGGCTGTCCAGGCTGCGTTTGCGGTCTTGGTCGTAAAAGAATTTGGCATCGGCCAAACGCGGGCGCACCACGCGCTCATTGCCTTGCACCACGGCGCTGGGGTCTGCGGGGCTGATGTTGCTGACGATGAGGAAGCGGTTGCTGAGTTTGCCTTGGGCATCGAGCAGGGGAAAGTATTTCTGGTTCGCCTTCATGGTGAGGATGAGGCACTCTTGCGGCACGGCCAAGAACTCAGGCTCAAATTCGCACAGCAGCACATTGGGGCGCTCCACCAAGGCCGTCACCTCATCGAGCAAAGCCTCGTCTTGCAAAGGCTGGTGGCCGCCGCCCACCTGCGCCGCAGCCGCTTGCAGTTGGCGCGCGATTTCGGCCTTGCGCTCGGCAAAACTGGCCATCACCGCGCCTTCGCTTTGCAATTGGCTGGCGTAGTCGTCCGCATGGCGGATGCTGATGGGGTCTTGCGCCGCCTCAAAGCGGTGGCCACGGGTGCTGTTGCCCGCTTGCAGGCCCAGCGCACTCACGGGCACCACGGCACTGCCATGCAGGGCCAGCAGGCTGTGGGCGGGGCGCACAAATTGCACGCTGCTCCAGCCGGGCAGCTCGCAGCCGCTGTGCAGTTGGTAGCTCATGACCTTGGGGATGGGCAGCTTGGCCAAGGCTTCGTCCAAGGCTTTTTGCAGGCCAGCGGCCAGCTCTGCGCCCGCTTCGGTCGTGTCCAGCACCAATTGCTCTTGCTTGCCGTCGCTCTCGCGCTGCAATTGCGGCAGCACGGCCGCATCAAGGCCAAGGCTGGCGAGTTTTTTCAGCAAAGCGGGGCTGGCCTCACCTGCATCGTTCAGGCCCACCTTGGCTGGCATCAAGCGCAGCTTCACGGCCTTGTCTGCGGCCTTGGCCGCAACGCCGCCAATGTGGGCCGCCAAGCGACGCGGGCTGGCAAAGCTTTGCACCGGCGCATCAGCGGGGCACAGACCCTGCGCTTGCAGGCTGGCGACCAGGGCTTGGGCAAAGGCCGCGCCCAGTTTGGGCAGGGCTTTGGGCGGCAGTTCTTCAACAAAAAGTTCAACGAGTAAATTGGCAGTGCTCATGGTATTGGCGGTGGCGTGGGGCAAGGGGGCAGGCGCGGGGCCAGCGGATGAGGGGGCGGCGGCAGGCAAAGCCATCAGGCCGCGCTAGGGTCTTTTTTCTTCTTTTGCGGCATTTGCGCCACCCATTCAGGCGGTGCCATGGGAAAGCCCAAACGCTCGCGGCTCTCGTAATAGCTTTGCGCCACGGCGCGCGCCAACTGGCGAATGCGGCCAATATAGGCGGCGCGCTCGGTCACGCTGATGGCGTTGCGGGCATCGAGCAGATTGAAGGTGTGGGCCGCTTTGAGCACTTGCTCATAAGCAGGCAAGGCCAGCGCAGCGCCCATCAGATGTTGGGCTTGTTTTTCATGCGCGTTGAAGGCGGTAAAGAGGAAATCCGCATCGGCGTGCTCAAAGTTATAGGTCGATTGTTCCACTTCGTTTTGGTGGTACACATCGCCATAGCTCAGGCCATCCGTCCAGACCAAGTCGTACACATTTTCAACGCCTTGCAAATACATGGCCAGGCGCTCTAGGCCGTAGGTGATTTCACCTGTCAGCGGGCGGCAGTCAATCCCGCCCACTTGCTGGAAGTAGGTGAACTGCGTCACCTCCATGCCGTTGAGCCAGACCTCCCAGCCCAAGCCCCAGGCACCCAAAGTCGGGTTCTCCCAGTCGTCCTCAACAAAGCGGATGTCGTTCTGCTTCAGGTCAAAACCCAAGGCTTCAAGACTGCCCAAATACAAATCCATGATGTTCTCAGGCGCAGGTTTTAGCACCACTTGAAACTGGTAATAGTGCTGCAAACGGTTGGGGTTGTTGCCATAGCGCCCATCTTTGGGGCGGCGGCTGGGCTGCACATAAGCGGCCTTCCACGGCTCAGGCCCAATGGCACGCAAAAAAGTCGCCGTATGGCTGGTGCCTGCGCCCACCTCCATATCGTAGGGTTGCAGCAGGGCGCAGCCTTGCGCGTCCCAATACTGTTGGAGCTTGAGGATGATTTGTTGAAAAGTCAGCATAGGGAAAAAATGTGTTGTGCAGACGGGCCGCTTGTGCTTGAATAAAACCTATGACTGATTTTACCCGTGCCCACTCCGCCGAACAGCCCACCGGTCACAGCATCCTGTGCGCTGCCCATGAAACCTTTGGCGTACCCGCCCACCGTATGCACTACTGGCAGTGGATTCCGCAATCGGGCCGCCGTGCCAAACACATCTTGCTCGGCGTACACGGCCTCTCGCGCCAAGGGCTGGACTTTGCTGCCTTGGCCGAATACCTCAGCCGCGAGCACGATGTCTGGGTCATCGCCCCTGATGTCGCAGGCCGTGGCCAAAGCGAATGGCTGCCGCAAGCGGCCCACTACCAGCCCTTGGTCTATGCCGCAGACATCGGCCAGCTCTTGCAAGAAATCCGCAGCAGCCTCAGCCAGCCCCTGCCGCTCACCTTCCTCGGCACCAGCATGGGCGGCCTCATCGCCCTTGTGCTCTCGGCCAGCCAGCCTGATTTGTGCGACCGCCTCATCCTCAACGACATCGGCCCGCGCATCGAATGGCAAGCCCTCGCCCGCATTGCCGACTACATCGGCGACGAACCCCACTTCGTCAATGAAACCGATGCTTTAGCCTACCTGCAAACCATCACCGAATCCTTCGGCCAACTCAGCGCCGAGCAACGCCAGCGCCTGAACCGCCCGCAACTGCGCCGCAACCCCGACCACACCTGGCGCCTGCACTACGACCCCAAAATCGGCCAAAGCAGCCAAAGCGTCACCCCTGAGCAAGCCGCCCAAACCGAGGCCATGCTCTGGCCCCTCTACGACGGCCTACGGATGCCCACCTACCTCCTGCGCGGAGGCGACTCCGACCTCATCAGCGCCGCCACCGCCGAGGAAATGCACACCCGTGGCCCCAAAGCGCAAGTCTTTACCGTGCTAGGCTGCGGCCACGCCCCCGCCCTACAAACGCCCGAACAATGGCGCATCATTGAAACCTGCATGGGCCTGCCCCACAAAGCCTAAAACCCCCACCACACAAGAGCAGGCACAGGGGCAGGGCGGCGGGCTGCAATGGCGCTACAATCGCAGCCTTGGCTTGCACAGCAAAGCCGCCCGGATGGTGAAATTGGTAGACACAGCGGACTTAAAATCCGCCGCTAACCTGAGTAAGGGGCGTGCCGGTTCGATTCCGGCTCCGGGCACCA
>CAZJBX010000050.1:0-6554 GCA_964544605.1 uncultured Burkholderiaceae bacterium | reverse complement strand
CCCGATCTGCCGGCGAAAAACTTCACCGCCATGCTGCGCCTGGACCACAACCGCGCCGCCAGCCAAATTGCCCAAAAAACCGGCAAGGCCGTGAAAGACATCGAAAAACTCACCGTGTGGGGCAACCACTCGCCCACCATGTATGCCGATTACCGCTTTGCCACCATTGGCGGCGAGAGCGTGAAAGACATGATCAACGACCAAGACTGGAACGCCAATGTGTTTTTGCCCACCGTGGGCAAACGCGGCGCGGCCATCATTGAGGCGCGTGGTCTGTCCTCTGCGGCCTCTGCCGCCAATGCCGCGATTGACCACATGCGCGATTGGGCGCTGGGCACCAAGGGCGGCTGGACCACCATGGGCGTGCCCTCACAAGGCCAATACGGCATCCCTGAAGGCATGGTGTTTGGCTTCCCCGTCACTTGTGAAGGCGGCGAATACAAAGTGATTGAAGGCTTGGACATCGACGCCTTCAGCCAAGAGCGCATCAACATCACCTTGGACGAGCTGCAAGGCGAGCGCGACGGCGTGAAACACCTGCTGCCCTAAACCCAGCACGGTTTAGCCAGCCACAACGCAGCCCACGGGCTGCGTTTTTTTATACTGCAAAGCATGAGCCAGCCCTTGCCCCCCACCCCCAGCGATGCCCCAGCCGAAAAAGCGCCTGAAAAAGCCGCCGCCACGCCTGAGCGCGCTGCGCTTTTGGCCCAAGTTGCCGCCCTGCCGAACTTGCCCGGCGTGTACCGCTATTTCGATGCCGCAGGGCAATTGCTGTATGTGGGCAAAGCCAAAAGCCTGAAAAAACGCGTCGCCAGCTACTTCCAAAAAGAGCACGGCGGCACACGCATTGGCTATATGGTGGGCAAAATTGCCCGCCTTGACACCACCGTGGTGCGGACCGAGGCCGAAGCGCTGATACTGGAAAACAACCTCATCAAAACACAGCAGCCGCGCTTTAACATCCTCTTTCGTGACGACAAAAGCTACCCCTACCTCAAAATGACGGCGGCCAGCGCAGTTCGCCCTGCTGATGCGGGCACTGAGGCCCAGCCGCAGGCCAAACACTACAGCCGCATGGCCTATTACCGTGGCGCGACGGACAAAACCCACCACTACTTCGGCCCCTATCCGAATGCTTGGGCGGTGAAGGACAGCATCTCTTTGCTGCAAAAGGTGTTTCAACTGCGCACTTGCGAGGACACCGTGTTCGCCAACCGCAGCCGCCCCTGCATGTTGCACCAAATCAAGCGCTGCACGGCCCCTTGCGTCGGCCTCATCAGCGCCGAGGACTACGCCCAAGATGTGGCCCACGCCCAGCGTTTTTTACAGGGCGACACCCAAGCCCTGCTGGTGCAATTGCAGGCGCAAATGGCCCAGCTTTCGGCTGATTTGAAGTTTGAGCAAGCCGCCGCCGTGCGCGATCAAATCGCCTCGCTCTCAACCGTGCTGGCGCAGCAGGCCGTGGAAACCGTGGGCCATGAGGATGTGGACATCATCGCCGTGCAAGTGCAAGGAGGCCGCGCTTGCGTCAACCTCGCTATGGTGCGTGGCGGGCGGCATTTGGGCGACCGCGCCTACTTCCCGCAGCAGGTGCAAGACTCGGTGCAAGTGGCCTTGGCGGGCGATGAGGATGAGCTGCTGCCCAGCTTGGCCGATGCCGAGGCACTGGTGCTGCAAGCCTTTGTCGCCCAGCACTATGAAGGCGGCCTCATGCCCGACAGCCTCATCCTCAGCCACGCCATTGCGCCTGAGCTGCAAAGCCTGCTGGAAGCGCAAAAAGGCCGCCGCATCTACATCACCAGCCAGCCCAAAGAGCAGCGCCGCATTTGGCTTGAAATGGCGCAGAAGAATGCCGCCATCCAACTCGCCCGCCTGCTCGACCAAGAGGGCGTGCAGCAAGACCGCACCCGCGCCTTGGCCGAGGCGCTGAACTTGCCCAACGAGGACTTGGCCAGCCTGCGGATTGAATGCTTTGACATCAGCCACACCAGTGGCGAGCACACCATGGCCTCCTGCGTTGTGTTTGAAGGCCACAAAATGCAAAACAGCCAATACCGCCGCTACCGCATTGAAGGCATCACCCCCGGCGATGACTACGCCGCCATGCGCCAAGTGCTGGAGCGCCGCTACAGCAAACTGCTGGAGGCCGCGCAACTGCCCGAAAACGCCGCCCGCAAACTGCTGCCCGACCTGGTGCTGATTGACGGCGGCAAAGGGCAAATTGGCGTGGCCCAAGCCGTTTTTGCCGAACTCGGCCTCAGCACCAGCCTGCTTGTGGGCGTGGAAAAAGGCGAAGGCCGCAAAGTGGGGCTGGAAGAGCTGGTGTTTGCCGATGGCCGCCCCAAAGTCTGGCTGGGCGCAGATTCCGCCGCCCTCATGCTGGTGGCCCATATCCGCGACGAAGCCCACCGCTTTGCCATCACCGGTATGCGGGCGCAGCGGGCCAAAGTCCGCACTGGCGGCAGCAGCTTGGAAGGCATCGCCCAAGTGGGCCCCAAGCGCCGTGCCGCCCTGCTCAAACGCTTTGGCGGCGTGGCGGGCGTGCGCGCTGCCAGTGTGGAGGACATCGCCAGCGTCGAGGGCATCTCGTCTGAGCTGGCGCAGAGTATTTACAAAGCCTTGCGTTAAGCTGCGGCTGCAAATAAAAAACCACAGACCAAAACCACAGGAGATAAAAATGAAAAAAGAAGCAAAGGCAACACAGGGCGAATTTGAAGCGCCTAGCGCCCTATCAGGTGATAAGCCGATTGAGCAACCGGAGGATGACCTCTTGGGTTATGCTTCTTTTGCAGAAAACTTGGCCCAAGGCATAAAAGGCTATCGAGGGACAGACAGCTTGGTTATTGGCCTGCATGGGGAGTGGGGCTCAGGCAAGTCTTCTGTGCTCAATATGGTGAAGGAATACATTGCGGTTGAGCAAAAGCCGCAGGATGATCAAACTAAGAAAAAAGACGAGGCAACAAAGGCTACTTTAAGAGAGAAAATTTACAATGCCTTGCCTTGGGCTAAGGCAAGGCAGGCCAGAGCCAAAAAGACTGATAGAAAAGATACGCAACAGGAAGGGTTGAAGCAGCAGCGAATCATCACCATGGATTTCAATCCATGGTGGTTTTCAGGGCAAGACAACTTGGTGCGTGAATTTTTTATACAAATGCAGGCGGTGTTGGCTGAAGAGAGAAAAAGGCAGCTTAAGGAGCAGGGTTGGCACTCTGATTCCAACGGCATCAATGATGACGATTTTGGTAAGCTGATTAGGGCAATCGGCGCATTTGTCGATGGGGTGAGTGGTGGTTCTGGCCTGTTTTCTGGTGTGGCATCTATGCTGAGCGAAGCATTCGACCTGGAAGGGTCGAAAAATTTGCAATCGATTAAAACAAAAATCAAAAAGATACTGACAAAGAGTGGATTGCGGATTTTGATCTTTGTTGATGATATTGACAGGTTGATGCCTGATGAGTTGCATCAGCTTTTTACTGTAATCAAAGGTTTGGCTGATTTTCCTAATGTGACTTATCTCTTGGCCTTAGATCGTGAAGTGGTCAGTCAGGCTTTAGGTGAAGGGAAAGGCATTTCTGGTAGTGACTACTTGGATAAGATTATTCAAGTCTCAATCAGCCTGCCGCCCATCGATATTGATGCGCTTGGTGAATTCCTTGCTAAGAACCTGAAGGTTGCTCTTCCTGAATTCGATAGTGGATTATATAGATCTAAGCTTGATAATTTATATAAAGTAGGTTTGGTTCGATTTATGAATAAGCCTCGCGACATGGTTCGCCTGGTGAATGCTTTTGATGTAAATTACAGAAAGGTGAAAGAGCTGGTTGACCCTGTTGATTTCCTAGGTATGGAGGCTTTGAGGTTGAAATTTCCGGTAGTTTATGATTATATAAGAAATCATCAAAATGAATTCTCCTTCGGTTTATATTTCAATCGAGTTCAGAAACATGCAATTTATCACTCTTCCTTAGCTAGGGGCCCAGATGGTGAGCTGGATTGGATTAAATTTCTTAAGGAAGAGAAAGTTGAGTTTCTGGAGGGGCTGGTCGCTGAGTTGTTTCTTAATGAAGAGTTTGCACTTCATCCAGATGCGCCAAGTCGTGCGGTCTGGCATCCTGAGTCATTCTTGATTTATTTTCATTTATCGCCAGATCCTGGGCACATATCGGCTCAGGATGTAGATGATATTTTGGAATTGGTTCATTCGCCAGATAAGTTTTTCAATGAACTTGCATCGCAAAAGAACAAGCTTATAAAAAATGGGAAGTCGCGAGCCCATGCTTTGCTTGGATACATATCAACACGATTTAATGAAATCGACAATAGAGGTTCAGTTGAGTCTGCTATCTCAATCCTTATGAAAAAAGGGGATGAGCTACTTTATCATGGTTTTGATAATGGAAATGATTCTATTTCAGATATTATTTACAGTATGGCAAGAGGCTTTGCTCGGTTGGCAACTATAGAGCCATCTGTAGAGGACTCATGGGATGGGCAGAGTGCCTCGAGTAAAAGGTTATTTGATTTGATAAAAAATTCGATTGAGGGTGGGCGGTCTTTGGCCCTTCAATTACTGCTTATTGATAGGGATCAAGGCAGTGGGCCACCTAACATGGATGCCGATTCAATTAAGTGTATTTGGTTGGATCGAGCCAAACTCCTGATGAGTGAGGATGTGTTGGATTTTGTAAAGCATCCGATGTTGGAGCATATTATGAGATGTCGATGGCAATGGGGAAGGGATGAGGAGGGTGAGAATGATTTACTGGCTTGGTGCGATCAGGTTTTAATCCGTGAGGATGAACTGAATGGTTATGAAGCCGTGGTAAATTACATTAGAGAAGAAAGAAATGTATTGATAAAGG
The DNA here is from genome assembly GCA_964544605.1 of uncultured Burkholderiaceae bacterium. Taxonomy (GTDB): domain Bacteria; phylum Pseudomonadota; class Gammaproteobacteria; order Burkholderiales; family Burkholderiaceae_C; genus JAMIFN01. The sequence goes on along the minus strand of CAZJBX010000050.1, from coordinate 1,692 downwards.
ATGTCGAGAGGAGAAGGGCTGGATAGGCATTTTTTGGTTGAGGATTGATGCCCATGAAAGCTTCATAGATTATCATTTTTAGCTATAGCTCCGAGGTGTTGATTCAATCCTGAGGTGGTCAAAACTTATTTAGGAGGAAGACATGGAGTTCAATATACAAATTGAACTGCGGCACTTTCAGCAGTTTCAAAAAATGGCGCTCGCCAATATGCGCCGCAACAGTGCTTTGAAGTGGGGCCAGCGCCTGTTTGATTTGAGCTTTTGGCTGCTGGTTGGGCTGATTGGCACCAACCTTTTTTATTTGCATACACAGGGCTTTTGTTGGCCGCCGCTGCGCTTGGGGCTGGTCAGTTTCACTGCGGCCTTGCTGCTCATCCTCCTCCTTGTGTGGGGCCATATGCAAACCCGCCTGATCAGCCAGCAGGCCGTGCGCCCGGACGGCAGCACGCTGGGGCATTGGCAAATTCATATGGATGAGGTGGCGCTGACGGAGACCAGCGCGCACAGCACCTATACCAGCCGCTGGCCAGCCTTCATCAGCATTGAAAAGGACGAGACCAACCTCTACCTCTTCACCGATGCGGCCAAAGCTTGCATCTTGCCGCTGGATCAAATAACACCTGAGATTGAGGCGTTTTTGCGGCAGAAGATTGGGGCAGGGCAGTTGCAGGTTTAAGGTCAGAGCGGTGGCAGACCAGTGATTGGGGCTTGCTTGTCGTCCACTTCGGCCCCATCTGTGGCGTTGTATCAAAGTCGGCCCTTGTTTGCGGGCTTTTTGAAGGGGATGTGTGATGTGGAAAAGAGTGATTGCCTTGTGGAAGTTGTTTCGCCACGATTTGCGTTTGGTGTGGTTTGCGCTGCGGCATCCAGCCACACCCGTGGGTTTTAAGCTGGGTGTGCTGGCGGTGTTGGCCTATGTGGTCTCGCCCGTGGATTTCATTCCAGATGTGATTCCGGTGCTGGGCCAGCTCGATGATGTGCTGGTGCTCAGTTTTGGTTTGAAGTGGCTGCTGGGCCTGCTGCCGGTTGAGGTTTTACAGGCCGCAGGGCAGGGCAAGGTGGCGGCGGAGACGGAGTTGGCCGCCGAGGTGCAGGCTACGCCGATGAAGAAAACAGGCCGCAGTTGGCTGCAAGGGCGCCGCAAGGCCGATGTGGTGGATGTGCGGGCCAAGTGAGGGAACAGCCCTAGCTGAACCCCATCATGGCTATGGCGGCGGGATTGACCACCCCGTCAGGCTGCGCCTGCCACCCTCCGGAGGAGGGGAATTGGGTCACCTCAAATGAAGGGGGGGAATTGGGCCGTCTCAAATGAAGGGGGTTATTCCCCTCCCTTGGAGGGGTGCCCGTTAGGGTGGGGTGGCTTCTCTCTGCTTCCACACCACCCCGTCAGGCTGCGCCTGCCACCCCTCCGGAGGAGGGGAATTGGGCGGCCTCAAATGAAGGGGTTTTATTCCCCTCCCTTGGAGGGGTGCCCGTTAGGGCGGGGTGGTTTCTCTCTGCTTCCACACCACCCCGTCAGGCTGCGCCTGCCACCCTCCGGAGGAGGGGAATTGGGTCACCTCAAATGAAGGGGGGGAATTGGGCCGTCTCAAATGAAGGGGGTTATTCCCCTCCCTTGGAGGGGTGCCCGTTAGGGTGGGGTGGCTTCTCTCTGCTTCCACACCACCCCGTCAGGCTGCGCCTGCCACCCCT
>CAZJBX010000049.1:0-6627 GCA_964544605.1 uncultured Burkholderiaceae bacterium | reverse complement strand
GGCGTGGGGAAGACCTGGTGCGCTCAAGATGCCGCAGTTAATCGCCGGAAACACCCCCACGGGCGTGGGGAAGACAAGAGGCCGCTGAAGAGGTACACCCTCCATTGAGAAACACCCCCACGGGCGTGGGGAAGACAGGATGTGCAACGGTTGCAAGGCATGGAAGGAGGAAACACCCCCACGGGCGTGGGGAAGACACAAACGGCGATGATGATCCCGATTGGCGAAAAGAAACACCCCCACGGGCGTGGGGAAGACTGCTCGATAATGGTGACATGGAGGCAGTGATCGGAAACACCCCCACGGGCGTGGGGAAGACCCCTAAATGTAGTGGATCTTCGCAAGAAAAACGCTAGATGTAGCGTTTATTTTTGTTCTAGGGTTTCGATGATGAGGCGCAGGCCAGAGATGTCGATGGTGGGTTTGCGCGGTGGGCCGATGGTGCGGATTTCGTAGCCCGGTGGGGTTTTGGTGCTGCGAATGATGAGGATGCCTGAGCTGGCGGGGCAGTGTTTGTGCAGGTATTCAACGACGGTGGTGGCCACCGAGTCTTTGATGCCTGAGACGAAGATGTTGGGGCGTGGTTCGATGAACCAGAGTTTCATGCGGCCGCGCACGGCGGGCGGGAGGTCATTTGCGATAACGATGAGCACGACCACTCCCGAGCATGGCGATGATGTCTGGGCCAATTTTTGCCAGTAAGTCGGTGTCGATGACCCGTTGGCGAAAGCGGGCTGCGACTTTGTGCTTGTCGTAGCGGCCAGCCAGTTCACGGGTGAGGGCAAAGGCGAGGTCGATGCAGAGTTCTTCTTTGTAGAGGTCAGCCAGGTCATAGACAAAGGGGAGGGGGCTGCCTGAGTGGATGAAGCCGATGTGTGGCGAGTAGCCCATGCTGTGGACGGCAGAGCAGAGGATGCCGTAGAGGGCGGCGTTGGTGGCGGTGAGGATTTGGTTGGTGATGTCGCTGAATTCAAATTTGCCAGGGGTGAATTGGCGGCCTTTCCAGCCGACTTGGTAGTGTTCGGCCTTGGCTTGGTAGAGGCTGCGCACGCGGTGGCCTTCCATGCCCATTAGGGCTTGGAGGTTTTTGCCTTCTAAGTCGGCATCAGGGAAGCGGCGGGCAAACATGCGCCGTGCGACTTCGAGCGCTTTGTCTGGGTCGGCGGCGAGTTCAATTTGGATTTTAAGGTTGCGGGTGTCGGCGGTGGGCAGGAAGCCTGCGGCGTAGAACAGGAGGCTGTCCTCACCGACCCAGCAGATGGGGCAGTTGGCGGCGGTGGCGGCTTTGATGGCCTCGTGGGTGATGGTGGTGCCAGGGCCGAGCAGCAGGGCGTTGAGGGTGGCCACGGGCAGCGGCACGATATTGCCGTCGGCATCGAGCCATTTGACGCTGCTGTCGTCCACCTCTAGCCGCCCGCGCTCTAGGTAGATGAAGGGGTATTTGTCCTTGACCTGCGGCAGCGATTCGCGGGTGATTTTGACCAGTAGGCGTTGCCCGCCCTGTGCGCTTGCCATGCTGTGCTATGCCTCCTATGTTTTGTCTGCCTCGTCTTGCTTGTGCAGCACCGTGACGCGGCGGTCGCGGTAGGTTTTGTGCGTGCCCAGTTGCAGGGGCACATCGTTGAGGGTGATAACCTCTCCGTCGTGCTCGCCTTGCAAGACAGCAAAGCTGAAGGCGCGGTTTTTGGCTTCAGCCAAAGCCTCACCTTGAGCCAGAGCAGCTCCTGCACTATCAAACAAACCTTGGTAGATGAAGTCGGTCGGTATGCAGTTTTTGCGGCCCAGGTATAAGTCCCATACAGGGGCTTGTAGGGCTGCTGCGGCTTCTTGTGCCAGTTCGGCGGGGGCTTGCAGGGCCACGGCAAAGGCCATGTCTTGCAGGTAGTAACGGTAGGTCATTTTGGTGCCGCCGCCTACGGCTTTGCCGCCATCGCTTTTTTTAGGGATGAGCAGGGTTTGCCACGGGTCTTTGTCGTCGTAGCCGCTGCCAACCATGTGGAAGTCGCGCAGCATGGGCTGGCGCGGCAGCGGCTGGCCTTGGCGATTTTGCGGCACATAGGCGTGCAGTTGCAGGTCGAGATTGGCCCAAGCTGCCAGCCAGTCGCGTTGCTGGCCGTCAGCGCCACGGGCACAGGCCAGCAAACCAAGCAGCCCTGATTTGGTGGGGAAGTCGAGGCTGTCGCGCCGGCCAAACTTGGAGTCATGCCCCCAAGCTTGCAGCGGCGCTTCCAGCCATAGAAGAAGGTATGGGTTGCTCATGCCGCCCCCTTCTTATTTCACGAGGCTTTGCAGGGCGGCAATGAGGTCGTCAATACTGAAGTTCTCATCTTCGCCCCAGTCGTAGGCGGCCAGCTTGCCAAACAGCGAACCGGCGAGCTTTTCTTTTTTGTCAAGGTAGGTTTTTAGTTCTTGCACGCTGGGCTGCAAAAAGCCTTGACCTTGGGCTTTGACGGGCTGCTCAAACGGCACTTGCAGGCGCTGGCCTTTACGCACCAACACGCGGGCAAATTCCCAAGGGGATGCGCCAGATTGTGTGGTTTGGCGGGCACTGGGCACGGCCACAAACAGCGCCTGGGTAAAGGCAGCAATAGCTTTTTGCAGATCAGCCGCATCCAGCGTTTGCGCCAGTTGCCCCAAGTCCAGACTGATATAGCGGTAGTAGGTGGCAGAGTTAAATTCCAAGCTGCCCATGTGCGCCGAGCCGGGTTCTTCAGCCAAGTCATCCAGCGCGGTAAAAAACTCCACTTCATTGCTGACGCGGTGGGTAGAAATAGCGTGGGCAAAAGAGGCGGCAGCCTCCACATTCATATCCGCCGCTTTGGCGACCATGCGGCCAAAAAGGGCAATATCCAGCGCATCCACAGCGGGGTTAATGGATTTTTTAGCGATTTTTGCCAGCTCTTTGTCTTTGAGTTTGCTGACATCGAAGCCGTTTTCTTGGGCATAGGCAGCAAAGGCGGTGGCTTCGCTATCGCTGATAAAAAGCAAGGTATCGTCAATGATGAGCTTGGCAATGCCTTCGCCGCAAGCTTGGGCTTGCTCTTCGTTTGCACCGGCATGTTGGCAAGCTTGGGCAAACATAGTTGCAGCTTGCTTGGTGCGCGTACCCAACTTAATGCCGAACTGAGGCAACGCCAAACGCACTTGGCGCTTCCAGCACTGGGAGCTAACGCGGGCGCGGGTCACGCCACCAATAATAGCGGTTTTAGGTGCGCCCACATCATCACGGTTCAGGCAGGTAACGGGGAAAGATTGCAGGATGTGGTACTCAATGCGGGTGTTGGTGTAAGCGTTGGTCATAGCAAAAATCTCCAAAAAATCAAAATGTGTTTCAAGCAAAGGGGTTGTCCAGCAGGGGCACGATTTGCAGCAGGCCACAGCCAAAGGTGCGGCCACGGCCTATGCCTTGGGCAAAGCTGCGGGCAAATTGGGCAGCATCGGTAACGGTAAGCTGACCTTGGATATGGGCTTGCGCCAAGGTAACGGGGTGCTGCTCTTTCGCGCCAAATTGCAGCACTTGCACTTTGTCGATTTGCAAATGCTCGGCGCTGGCCGCAAAGCCCCAGCTTTGGGCGGCGCGTTCTAAAAACCATTGGGCAATGGCCTCGCGCCCTTTGATGGCTTCAATTTGGCGGCTGCGGTTGTTGCGCCGTGTGGGGTTGATGATGACTTTGAAGCGGTAGTGCAGGTGGCTTAAAAAATCATCGGCAATGGGGCGGCTTTGCACCTCGCCATGCCCGCCTGCTAGCTGCTGGGCTGGGGGTCGGTTGGCCAGCAGCAAAATTTTGCGGTGCTGAAAATCGCCGCCTTGGTCGGCAAACAAAATACCGCTGCTGTGGCTGGCGGCTTTGTCGGCATCGCTGCGAATATCGGGGTAGAGGCTGTAAACCACGCGGTGCAAAGAATAAGCATCGGTGATTTTGAGTGCCTGCATATCAGTACGGCTGAGGTGTAAGACGCTGGCAATCAGGCTCATGCGCTGGCCTCCTCGGACTGCTGGTCTTCGCTGCGCTGGCCGTAGAACTCTTGCGCCCATTGCGCTTTGATTTTTTGCGCATCCCAATGAAAACCGCGCAACTGGGTCAGCAGGCGGCTGTAGTCCAGCGGCTGGGGCACACGGCTTTCAACCAGAGTAAGCACGGGACGCAAGATGCGGCAAAGCTCGGGCACATCATCACAAGCGAGTACGCGGCGCAGTTTGGCTTTGGCTTGGTCACTTTTTGCGCCGTCGCTATAGCACTGGGCGATGGCTTGGCCCAAGCGCAGACTGCCGTTGCTGCTGGCTTTGGCCTTAGCCATAGCGGCGGCCACGGTGACAAAGGGCAGGCGCTGAAACGGGTTTTCCAAATCAACGCCAAAGCCGGCTAAAAATTCCCAGCTTTGGTATTCGGTATTGGGGTTATCAGCGCGACGCAGGCGGGCGGCCATGCCTTTGTCTTTTTGCAGGGCAGCCAGCACAGAGGCTACAAAGCGGGCCTCACGGCTTGCGGCGGGATTGGGGTTGGGGTCGGTGGGCATGGGTTAGTCCTCCTGTTTCAAATATTTGCCCAGCTTGGGGTGGCATTGCGCCCAGGCATCAAGCTGGCGGGCGGTGTCTTGCGGGCAGTAGCGGTCGTAGGCTTGCTGCACATAGCTGGCAAAGCGTTGGCGCTGGCGGTAACGGGCAGCGCGGTTTTCTTCGCCAGGGCCACAATGGTCGAGTAGGTCTTGAAAGTCGCGTTCGCACAGTTGCCAGTAATGGTGAGTAGCTTGGCCAGCCAGGTCATGCGCTATTAGTGGGAGTTTCTTAGGCTTACCAGATAACTCACTAAAGTAATTTTTAACGCATAACTCAAGCTGTTTGGCCAATTTATCCAAATCTGTCATGGCGCTTTGCAGATTGGAAAACCAGTTGCCACCTAATATCTCGCTATTCAACCAAACTTGGGATTCGACAAAATCATCACTGCCTGAAGTGTATTGCTCCCCAGTACCATGCTTGTGCACACGAATACCACCAGACCATATCGAAAAAACAGGGCTGGCATATATTGCATGCTCCAAACCTATATCTATTTGCCAGCATTGAAAAGCACGGCTATTTTGCTGAGAGATGAAACTCAAAAGTGCAGTCAATTGACGCCAAGGACGATTTTCAGGATTAGTTAATATGACTCGTTTTTTAGATATATCTATGGCCACAGTTGGGTCAAACATGCCATCGTTGTAATCGCCATGGAAAACACCCTCCGAGTAGTGCAGGCCATCCTCTTTGAGTAGGCAAAAGCGACACAGCGATACCAGCCGCCCCATAAGGGATTGCTGCAAACCTTGCGCCGTAGAGCAGGCTTCACCTTCTGGCATCCTCTCCCAAGGGGCGGTTCCGACACCTTGCTGGTAAAGGCCTGTTGAGGCCAGCGTCTCTTTACTCCAAAGGTTGAGCCAGAGGGTATGCCAAAGATTTTCAGCCATTAAGAAACTATGAAGCAACCCCTTGTCATGCAAAGATGATCCAGGTTTAGCTGGCCCTGGCCCAGAGCCTTTTTGATTGAATTTTCCTTTGTATCCCTGGCTTAAAACAGTCTTGTTATCTGTTTTCTTTCCTCCAAAGGCAAAACCCATCAGCGTTACCAACAGCACGGCCTTCTCAGCATCTGACAGCGGGCGGGCAACTTGGGAATGCAAAAGCACGGTGGTGTTGCCATCCGACACTTCCGGCAATACCGCGCCATAGCTTTGCAACTTGGCAGCGGCAATCGCGGGCATCTGCAAAAACGGCTTCTCCCCATACAAATAAAAGCAGTCATGCCATTGTTCTAGGTAGGCCAAGCAGCGCTGCGCCAAGCCTTCTGCGCCCAGCTTTTGCCACGCGTCTTCGTCCTCAGGCGTGTAGGCGGCTTGGGCAATGGCCAGCAGCAGCTTCATGAGGGCGATTTTTTGCACCGGGTTGCCGCCCAAGGCACGGTAGGACGGCTCGCTGAACACTTGCCGCAGGCTCACGCGCCCCACATCGGCAATGGGCAGCCACGGTTCGTCAATCAAGTTAAATGTTTTCTCCATATTTGTCCTTTTTTATTTTTTAGGCATTCTGCCTGAGGTGGCGGTAGCCTAAATCAACGCTGTATTCCAAGCTGTGGCGATCGTGTGCATTTGTGCCGTCAAGCCCTGTGATTTCGCCTATTTCGTCCACCAAAGCCAGACGCAAGGCGCTGCGGTCGTCCTCCCATTCGGGGTTGCCGAGGTAAAAGCAGTGGCCAAAGCCCAGTTGTTTCAGGCGCTCACGCGATGGGCTGTTGGGGGCATGGTTGGCAGACACGGGCACTTGCTGCTGCATGAGGCGGGCGGTGATTTGTTTCCATTTTTTTTCTAACTCGGTTTTACTCAAGCGGTGGCGCTGGGTGGGCAAATCGACGCAACTGCCATCCAGCAGGGTGAGCTGGGTGCTTTGGGTGTCGCTGTTGTAAACCACACGGTGCAGCAATAAGACTTCGTAGCTGTCGGTTTCGCTATAGCGGGTGGGGGCATCGACATCAGACTGGGTTTTGCCGCCCGAGGCCAAGCCAATGCGGGCGAGTTGCTGCATGGCGATGCGGCCTAGTTTTTTAGTTTGGCCGGGACGCTGGGGTCTGCCGTGATCCAGCTCCTGCA
>CAZJBX010000048.1:0-6678 GCA_964544605.1 uncultured Burkholderiaceae bacterium | reverse complement strand
GAGGAAGTATTCGTAGACGTGGCCGAGGATGTCCTTGGATTTCAGGTCCAGCGGCCGGCCCTTGTATTCGCGGGCAGAGAAGTCGGTATCCGAGAAGTGGCCAATCAGTTCGGCCAGCTTGCTGGAGTCGATCTGCACGCGGGCGAAGTCCTTGTTGAGCACGTTCTTCAGGCGGGCATTTTCGCGCTCGATGGCTTCCATCGCGTTGTCGATCAGCCAACCGACCGAGCGCATTTCCTCCGGCTCGTCCTTGCCCGGCTTGCTCCACGGCAGCGCCGCCTTGGGCGGCAGTTGCGCGCAGTCGCGCAGGGTTTGCCAGCGAGCCTCCACTGGCACCCAGAACACGTTCTTCTCGGTGTAGTAGTCGCGCACTTCCAGCTCTGCGGCGATGTTTTCCTCGTACTCTTGCGTACCCGCGCCGCCGTAGTCATGAGGCTCCATGTAGTAGTCATGGTCCGGGTTGGTGAACTGTTCGCGCAGTTCGCGTTGCCGTTCTTCGAAGGCGTCGGAGACATACTTGAGGAAGATCAGCCCGAGCACGATGTGCTTGTACACAGCGGCATCAAGGTTGGAGCGCAGCTTGTCGGCGGCGGTCCAGAGCTTCTTTTCCAGGTCGTTGAAGAATTGTTGTTCGATGGGCTGCATGGCGTTATATGGGTCTAGGTGGGGCCGTGCTTGCGGGTAGGAGGCCGGTGCCGCAGAGTGAGCAAATGGGGCGGCTGCATAGGAAGCAAGTGCAATCGGCGGGGAGTTGGCGCATCCTACCAAAAAATGTGACTTGCCTTATATGCAGCGGGGGCGTGATGAGTGCTTTTGCTGTGCTTTGGCCGAGGCGCAGCGGCCTCTTATGGCGTCAGCGCTGGCGCTGGGCTGGGGGGCGGGCGAGCAGCAGTGGGGCTGGCTTCTTGCAGCAGGGCGCTGAGGTCGGCGGCGAGGCGCTCTGGCCCTTGGTTGAAGCGGTTGTAGAGGCGGATGCGGCCTTGGGTGTCGTAGATGAAGGAGGCGGCGGTGTGGTCGATGCTGTAGTCAGGGTCTTGCTCGTCGCCCACGACTTTGCTGTAAACGCGGTAGTGGGCGGCGAGTTTGCGGGTGGCCTCGGGGCTGCCGCGCAGGGCGATGAAGCTGGGGTCGAAGGCGGGCACATATTGGCTGAGTAGGGCGGGCGTGTCGCGTTCGGGGTCAAGGGTGATGAAGATGCCTTGCACGCGATCGCCCAACTCGCCCATTTGGCGTTTGGCTTCTTTAAGCTCGGCCAGGGTGATGGGGCAGACATCGGGGCAGTGGGTGTAGCCAAAAAAGACGACGACGACTTGGCCCTTGAAGTCGGCCAGTGTGCGGCGCTGGCCTTGGCTGTCGGGCAGTTCAAAGCCTTGGGCGTAGCGCACGCCTGTGATGTTGAGGCTGTGGAAGGCCCCGTCTTTTTGGGGCAGCGCATCAGGCTGGCAGGCGGCCAGAGTGCAGAGCAGGGCCACAGCAGTCAGAAATCGAAACAACATAAGCACCTCATTTCAGCCTAGGTAAAAACCCTAGGTGTGGCTGCATTGTATTCAAGACGAGCAAGAGATGCTGAGGCTGCTGGCCCAAGCGGGCGGCAGGGCGGCGTAGGCTTCGGCCCCAGCTTGCGGCGTGTAGGGCTGACGCAGCACTTGGGCCAAGCGCTGGGCGGGCTGTATATCGCCTGCTTCGGCGGCGGCAATGGCTTCTTGCGCCAGGTGGTTGCGAAGCACATAGATGGGGTTGGCCTGCAGGCTGGCGGCGCGGGCGGCCTCGGCCTCTGGCTGGTTTTGCGCCGCTTGTTGCCACAGGGGCAGGGCGTTGGCCAGCCAGTGTTCAAAAGCGGCGGGCTCGTTGAACAAAGGCCGCAGCGCAGCAAAGGCTTGGGCTTGCTCGGCCATCGGCGAAGCGCCAGACCAGTGTTGCAGGGCCTCGGCCCAGCGTCGCCAAAAAAGCGACCAATCGCAGCGGTAGCGGGCCAGCAGTTTGAGCAAATCGGCCAAGGCGCTTTGCGCTGCTGCGTCCAGCTTACTCAAGCCCAGTTTGGCGGCCATTTGCGTTTGGTGGGCGGCTTGGTATTCGGCTTCAAAGCCTTCGAGCACGGCAATTAGGGCCTCGCCAGCGGCGGTTTCATCATCCTTCATGGCTGGTGTGAGGGCGGGCAGCAGGGCCTGGCCCAAGGCAAACAGATTCCAGCGCATGATGGCGGGCTGGCGGCTGTAGCGGTAGCGGCCTTGGGTGTCTGAGGCGTTGCAGATGTGTTCGGGGTCGTAGGCGTCCAGCCATTGGTAGGGGCCGTAGTCCATGCTCAGGCCCAGCAAGCTGATGTTGTCGGTATTGAGCACGCCGTGGCAAAAGCCGACGGCCTGCCACTGCGCCACCAGTTGGGCGTTGCGGCGCACGACTTCGGCCAGCCAAGCCAGCAGCGGCTGCTGGGCCTGCAAGCAGGGCGCAAAGTGCTGCGCCATGAGGCCCTGCAACAGCGTTTGCAGCGGGCGCAGGTCATTCTTTTGCAGGCCCCAAGCGGCCCAGTGCTCGATATGGCCTATGCGCAGAAAACTGGGCGCAGTGCGGCAGAGCACGGCGGCGCTCTCAGTGTGCTCGCGCTGCACGGGCAGGGGCGAGCCGACCAAGCTGAGGGCGCGGCTGCTGGGGATGCCCAAGGCGTGCATGGCTTCGCTGGCCCAGTATTCGCGCAGGCTGGAGCGCAGCACGGCGCGGCCATCGCCGTGGCGGGAGTAGGGGGTGAGGCCAGCGCCTTTGAGTTGCAGCTCTTGCTCGCCCTGCGGCGTGGCCAATGCGCCCAGGCTGAGGGCGCGGCCATCGCCCAATTGCCCGGCCCAAATGCCAAATTGGTGGCCGCTGTAGGCGCTGGCGTGGAATTCAGCGCGGTGCTCGATTTGCCCCGCCAGCAAGGGCAGGGCGGCGCTGTGGGCGAAAAAATCTGCATCTAGGCCGAGTTCAGCGGCCAGCTCGGGGTTTTGCAGCAGCCAATGCGGCTGCGGCAGGTTTTGGGCGCTGATGCGCTGGCTGTAGCTGGCAGCTTGGGGGCCAGTGCCGAGGCGCTGCAAGAGGCTGGCCGTGGTGGGCAGCAGGGCGGCGGTGGGCATCAGTGGCCGAATTCTTGGCCCAGCTCTTGGGCGCGTTGCTGGGCTTGGCGCATGGCCGCTTGCAGGTTTTTGGCCACGCCAGCGGCTTGCAGGTGGCTGATGGCGGCGTAGGTGGTGCCGCCTTTGCTGGTGACGCGCTCGCGCAGGGTGGCGGGGCTGTCGGGCGAGTCTTGCGCCAATTGTGTGGCACCTCGGAAGGTGGCCAAGGTCAATTGCCGCGCTTGGGCGGCGCTCAGGCCCATGGCTTCGCCAGCGGCCATCATGGCTTCCATAAAGTAAAAGACATAGGCGGGGCCAGAGCCAGAGACGGCGGTCACGGCATCCAAATCGGCCTCTTGCGCTACCCACAGCAGCTCGCCCGTGGCGGCCAAGGTGTGTTCAATGGCGCTGCGGTCTGCCGCTTGCACGGCGGCGCGGGCGTAAAGGGCGGTCATGCCTTGGCCGACCAAGGCGGGGGTGTTGGGCATGGCGCGCACCACGCGCTCGTGGCCCAGCCAAGCGGCCAGGCTGTCAGAGCCTATGCCCGCCACCACGCTCAAGTGCAGGGCTGGGGGCAGGTGGGCGGCGGTGCTTTGCGCCACTTCTTTGAGCACTTGCGGCTTGACGGCCCAGACCACCAGCTCGCAGCCGGCCAAGGTGGGGCCAGCGGCGGCGTGTACTTGCACGCCTGCAAAGTCTTGCAGCAGTTTGTCGCGCTGGGGCGCATAGGGCTCAACAATGTGGATGCCAGCGGCGGCTTGCCCTTGGCGCAGCAGGCCGGCAATGATGGCGCTGGCCATATTGCCGCCGCCGATGAATGCGATTGTCATGGGAATCAGGCGCTTTCTTCTATCAGTTCAAAGGCCGCAATCTGCGTTTTTTGCAGGCGGTTGAAGTTGTTGTCTGTGAGGGTGATGAGGCTGCGCCGCCCATTGGGCAGGCGCGGGCCCCAGCACAGGGCTTCCATATTATCGAGGGGGCGCAGTTCGCTGTGCCAGAAGTCTTGAATGAGCCGCTTGGGCATGGGCGTATAGGTCGCATCCTTCAAGCTGGGCAGGTTTTGCACGGTGCTGCCGCCTTGGGTGTCGGCCAAAAAGAGCTTGAGCCGCAGGCCGCTGATGAGGCTGAAGCCGCGTTCAAGCACCAGCAAATAACGCGCATCGAGGCTGAGGATGTCGCTCACGCCGTTCTCGCCAAACACGCCTTGGCTGCCGTAGGGCTCGGGTTGGTAGGCGTATTGCGCCATAAGCTGGCCGCTGCTGGGCTGCAATTGGCTGATGCGCACGGGGGCGGGTTTTTCGCCTGGGTTGCCGTCTTGCTGCAAGCTGCCCTCCATCGCCAGCCACAAGCTGCCATCGGGTGAGAGCGCCACACCCTCAGGCCCCAAATTGTTGCGCGGGCCGTGGCCTTGGCGCTGCACTTCGCGCAGCATGGGCGGCAGCGGCAAATTTTGCAGATGTTGGCCGCGCAAATTCACCTGCCGCAGCAGCGGCGGCATGGCGTGGCGGCTATCGCCCTCGCTGGCCCACCACAGGCTGCGGCTGGCAGGGTCAAAGCGCAGGGCTTCGGCATCGGGCACATGGGGGCGCGCGGCGCTGTGTTGGCCCAAGCGCGGGTAGGGCTGGCCTTGCGGGTCGCTGATGGGGATGTGCTCCAGCAGCTCAAGTGGCCCAAGGCGGCGGCCCTCTAGGGGCCAGCGAAAGCGCAGCAGGCGCAGTGGGCCGCGTTTGGCGCGGTCGTCGCTGATGGCGTAGAAGTAGCCCGTTTGGACATCGTAATCCAGGCCAGACAAGCCCCCCACGGGCCAATCATTGAGGGCTGTGCCGTGGGGGATGATGTGGCTGCCCAGCAAATTGAGCTTGAGCTGCGGCCAAGCAGGGGCATGGGGTGCCAGCCAAGTGCGCCAGTTCGGCTGCATGGGGCGGCAGGCGGCCACGCCAAGGGCGGCGGCACTTGCCGCACCCCAGCCCAGCCATTGCCGCCGCGTCAGCTTCATGGCTGCGGCGCAGCGGGCGGTGCGGCCTCAGTGGGTAGTTTCACGGCGGCGAGGCGGCGCATGACTTGCGCGGCCAAGTCCTCGGCCATGTCTTGGTAGAGCATGTCCTCCTCGGCCTCTTTCGACAGGGCCAAGGACTCGTCGTAGTTGATGTCGCGGTGCTGGCTCAGGCTCACGGCCTCGCCCAAGGGTTGGCCATTGGCCGCCTCCAACGCATAGCTGAATGTGGTGGAGAGCTGGCGCTCGCGGGTCAGGCCATAGGTGTTGGCGCCGATATTGCGCTGCTGGCGGCCATCGCTGTCAATGCGCAGGCGCACTTGGGCGCGCTCGCGCTCCTCGGCCAGCTCCAGCACTTGCAGGCCAGGGCTATCGGCCAAATGGCGGCGCAAGGCCGTGACCACCGGGCCTTTTTCTGTGGCATCAATAAAGATGCTGGCAAAAGGCATGGGCGTGGCCCCTTTGAGGGCAAAGCCGCAGGCGGCCAAGCTGCCAGCCAAGCCAAGGGCGGCGGCCAAAGTGAGCAAACGGCGGCGCTGCATGGCGGTCTCCTTCACGCGCGTTAAACGACGATATTGATGAGGCGACCGGGCACCACAATCACTTTTTTCGGCACGGTGCCAGCGGCGTGTTTGGCAAAGCCTTCGCTGGCCAGCGCCGCCGCTTCAATCTCCTCTTTGCTGGCTTTGGCGGCCACCCGCACGCTGCCGCGCAGTTTGCCGTTGATTTGCAGCATCAGCTCGATTTCGTCTTGCACTAGGGCGGCTTCATCCACCTCGGGCCAAGCCGCATCCAGCAGCTCGCCATGCACGGCGGCATAGCCCAAGCCCTGCCAAATGCCGTGGGTGATGTGGGGGCAGGCGGGGTAGAGCACGCGCAGCAAAATGGACAGGCCTTCACTGAGCACGGCGGCATCGCCCGCAGCCTTGCTGGGCTTAAAGCCCTCTAGGGCGTTGAGCAGCTTCATGCAGCCTGAGACCACGGTGTTGTAGTGCATGCGCTCGTAGTCAAAGCGGATTTGCTTGAGCACGGTATGCACTTCAAGGCGCAGGGCTTTGGCCGCCGCGCTCAAATCGGCCTGCACCACAGCGGCTTGGGGCGCAATGGCCGCTTGCGATTTGGCCGCAAACTGCCACAGGCGGCGCAAAAAGCGGTAGCTGCCTTCCACCGCCGCATCGTTCCATTCCAGCGTGGCCTCGGGCGGGGCGGTGAACATGGTGTAGAGGCGGGCCGTGTCAGCGCCGTATTTTTCAATCAAATCCTGCGGGTCCACGCCATTGTTTTTCGACTTGGACATGGTGCCCACGCCTTCGTAATCAATGGCTGTGCCCACGGGCAGCAGGCCGTCGGCGCTGTCCACGGCTTGGGTCAGGCGCGCGCCTACCACCTTGCCGGTATCGCCGAGCACATGTTCCACATCGTGCGGCCAGAAGTATTCCTTCGCGCCCTTGGCGGTGCGGCGGCTGTAAATGTGGTTGAGCACCATGCCTTGCGTCAGCAGCTTGGAGAAGGGCTCATCCACCTTGACCAGCCCAAGGTCACGCATGACCTTGGTCCAGAAACGGGCGTACAGCAGGTGCAAGATGGCGTGCTCAATGCCGC
>CAZJBX010000047.1:0-6799 GCA_964544605.1 uncultured Burkholderiaceae bacterium | reverse complement strand
AACGGGGGGCGTTAGCTCAGTTGGTTAGAGCAGAGGACTCATAATCCTTTGGTCGCTGGTTCGAGCCCAGCACGCCCTACCACCCATTTGTTTTTAAGCCTCCAAGGTTATCCAACTTTGGGGCTTTTTCATTGGGAAATCAACGCTTTGGCGTATCATGTTGTCTAAGATTTTCCGCCGCTATCCAAGACTAGACGGGGGAACAAACGGGGGAACACCCCCAGATTTTGCCCCCAGAGTGGGGGAACAGCCCAGAGAGGGGGAGTAGCAACATGCTTACAGATGCAAAATGCCGCAATGCCCAATGCCCAGAGGACAAAGCCCGCGCGCGCTTTTCTGATAGTGGTGGCCTTTACCTAGAGGTAAGCTCCAAAGGTTCTAAGCGCTGGTTTCTGAAATTCAGAGAGGACGGCAAAGAAAGCCGCCTAGCCTTTGGTTCCTACCCTGCCGTGAGCTTGGCCGATGCACGAAAAAAACGCGATGCCGCCAAGCTCAAAAAGGCAGAGGGCGTGAACTTGAGGCAAGAGAGGGCAAAAGAAAGGCTCAGTGCAGCCGTGCCTACAGGAAGCACATTCGCCGATGTTGCAAATGAATGGTTTGAGGACAACAAGCCGAAATGGGTAGAGGGCTATGCCAAGCGCGTGAGGGAGCGGCTCGACAGTGATTTAATCGCTTTGCTTGGCCCGCGCAAATTGTCAGATATTGAGCCGCTGGAACTATCCGCAGTGTTGAGGAAAATTACAGAGCGCGGAGCGGTAGAGACCGCGCACCGATGCCTAGGCTATGCCGTGGGTATATGGGCCAAAGGCGTTAGGACAGAGCGCGCGCGCTTGAACATTGCCCAAGCCATCAAGGGTGAACTGCCAGAGCACATTACAGAGCACAGGGCCGCCATTACAGACCCCGCAGATTTTGCGGTGCTGCTGCGCGCCATCAAAGCATATAGAGGCGGCTTTATCGTGAGGGCCGCCCTACAACTTGCACCGCTTTTACTGCTGCGCCCCAGTGAGTTACGGGGTATGGCATGGGCTGAGGTGGATTTGGACGCAGCCCTGCTAACCATTCCTGCCGCGCGTATGAAGCGCCGCAAGAAAGACAAAGCAAACGGGGAGCCGCATTTAGTCCCACTGGCACGCCAAGCCGTAGAGATATTGCGAGAGCTGAAACCCTATACAGAAAGCACGGGGCTGGTGTTTCCCAACTTTGGCAAGCGTGGCCGCTCAATTTCTGACAACTCAGTAAGAACTGCGCTCATATCATTGGGCTATGACGGCCAAACCCATACATGGCACGGTTTTAGGGCCAGCGCACGGACGATGGCCGCTGAGCGGCTGGAAATAAACCCGCTGGTAATTGACGCGCAATTGGCCCATGCCGTGCCAGACCCCAACGGCAGGGCTTACAACCGCACAACCTACATCAAGCAACGAGCCGAGATGATGCAGCAATGGGCGGACTATTTGGACAGCCTGACAACAGAAACCAAAATCATCAAGATGAAACGGGCTTGATTTTAGGGGCCAGTGGAGCCGCTACAACAACAAAGCGAGGGGCTGACTGTTGGAAATTCACCACAACAAAAAGAGGGCTACGGGGCGGTGTTTGGACAACACAAGACAACAAGAGACAAAGGGGAATAAAAACCAACTGACAGTTAGAGCACGATTATCGGCATGAAAATACAGGGATTATTGGTAAATCACTTTTCTAGCCTATACTTTGTCCAAGTTAGTGCATTGGGCGCTAACTGTTTTTCAATTCACAAACAGAACCCGCCCCAAAGGCTGCAACTTAAGGCCGATAGGTTTTAAGCCAAGCAGGAGAACACACGCCGCCCCCCATTCATTTGGGGGTGTTTTTCTGTCTTGGAGTTTTTGAATGAAAACAACCGCCCCTGCTGGCACTACAGCCCAGCAACCTCCCCCCGAAAAGCTGATACGCATCAAAGATGTTTTAGAGCTTTACCAAGTCAGCCGCGCCCATTGGTATGACGGCATCAAGCTAGGCCGCTACCCAGCCCCTATTAAGCTCAGTGAGCGCATTGCCGTCTGGCGATACAGCGACATTCAAAAGCTGATTGAACAAACCATTCATCAAGCCAGCCAGAACAACGGCGCGGCCAATGATGCGGTTTGAGGGGGTGAATCATGCACAACTTCACCCAAGATGCCCACCACGGGCAGGCCCAAGCACACGCCCAAAAAGAAAGCCCCCAAGCTGGTAACAGCGAGGGAGCCAATGTAAGCAAGCACTTACATTCTACCAAAAACACAGCAACCATTGCGCAACTGCAACGCGCTTTAGAGCTGCTGCGACTGCGCCCGCACCATACGCATGAGCTGGCGCAAAGGGGCTTGTATCACCCGCCCGCACGCATAAAAAACCTGCGTGACTGTGGTTTTGAAATCAAAACCCACCGTATCACCCTAACCGATAGCTGGGGCTTTCAGCATAAAGGCGTGGGACTGTATGAGCTGCTGGCAGAACCAGACAACGCTAATGCGCTGCTGGGTTTGAACGATGAAGGGGGCCAGCAATGAGCACATGGACACCCCCCAATCACTTGGCTATGCCCCAAGAGCTTAAAAAGCTGCCCCATTGGGTTTGCTGGCGTGCTGAGGAGCGCCAAGGCTCAAAGCCCACCAAAGTGCCTTACAACGCCAAACAGCAGGGCAGACATGCCAGCACGAAAGACCCCAACACATGGGCAGACTTCGACACCGCATGGCAGAGCTACGAAGCCAGCCAGAGTAGCGCCAACCCGTTTACAGGCGTGGGCTTTGTCTTATATGGCAAAGACGAACAGCCAGAGCGCCGCATTGGTGCAATCGACATTGACGCTTGCGTGAGTGAGGATGGCGAAATCAGCCCACAGGCCCAAGCGGTGCTAGATGCACTCGACCCCGCTTATGTTGAGTTTTCACCCAGCGGCAAAGGTTTGCGCGGGTTTGGCTATGTGGCCCAAGATGCCCAGAGTTACGCAAAGGGTTTTGAAGGCCAAGCCCTAGAACTTTACACACATGGCCGCTATTTGACCCTGACAGGCGACATAGTGGGCAACTACTGCGCCCCCTTGCGTGAAATCTCCAACTGGAAAAGTTTCATTGCACAGTGCGAGGCTGGACAAGGCCAAGCCGACCTATTGGTGCAGCCTGAGCGCGCGCCGATGCCAGAGCCAGCCGCTGCGCTGCCTGCGCCCGTGCCAGTCGAAGACCTGCCAGCATTGCAGCGATACATGCAGGGCCTGCCCAACCCCAATGCCAGCTATGACGATTATTTGCGCGTGGGCATGGCCTTGCATCATGCGACTGAGGGTAGCGCCGAAGGGCTGGCTATGTGGAACGCATGGGCGGCCAAAATCGCCAACTACCACAGCGATAAGCAGGGGCAGAAATGGGCCAGCTTTGGTGACTACACAGGCAAGCCAGTTACAGCGGGTGCTTTGCTGCACATGGGCCAGAAATGGGGCTACAACCCCCCAGAGGCTGCCCTGCGCCAAGCTTACAGCGTCACATTCAACGCCCATGATTTTGGTGAGATGGGGCAAGAGGCCGAGCAAACCAAGCTGATGCAGCCTGAGCCGCTGCGCGCGCCGCTGGCTCCTGCCGAGCCTTACCCAGTCGAGTGCTTAGGCCCGCTGGCTCCTGCCGTGAGAGCTTTGCACCAAGTCACACAAGCGCCGCTGGCCCTTTGCGCCCAAAGCGTTTTGGGTGCTGCAAGCTTGGCGGCGCAAGCCCACTACGATGTTGTCTTGCCTTTTGGCGGTACGGCCCCGCTGAGCTTGTTTCTTGTAACCGTGGCCAAAAGTGGCGAACGCAAAAGCACCGTTGACAAAATTGTCACCAAGCCTTTTGCCGATGCCGAAAAGGAAGAAGGCGCAGCCTACAACAAGCTGTTTCAGGAATATATCAAGCAGTCTGAGGCTTACGAAGTGGCCAAAAAAGCGGCAATCGCTGCGGCCAAAGGTAAAGGCAAAACGGCTGCCCCACCCAGTGCTGAGGATGTGAAAAAAGCCATTGACGGCGTGGGCAATAAACCTATACCGCCGCTGATGCCCAAGCGCTTGATTGGAGACCCTACGGTAGAAGGCATTTTCAAGCTGCTGGCCGTAGCCCAACCCAGCGTGGGCTTATTCAATGATGAAGCTGGCCAGCTCATTGGCGGCCATGCCCTGAACAGCGATAACGCCATGAAAACCTACACATGGCTTTCTCAGGGCTGGGATGGCAAACCAATTGATAGGGTAAGAGCAGGCGATGGCGTGAGCGTTTTGAATGGCCGCCGTATTGCTGCCCACTTGATGGCCCAACCCGTGGTGGCCAATGTGTTGCTTGGCGATGCCGTGGCACAGGGGCAAGGCTTTTTGGCCCGCTGCCTTATCGCATGGCCACAAAGCACAATCGGAACGCGCATCATTGATGAAGAAGTAGGCTTTCAAGATGCCAGCAAGAACCGCGACATTGTGGCGTTTCAAAATCGTATTGCTGCGCTCATTCGTGAAAAGCCAATCACGGCCCAAAACGACCCGCAAGAGTTGGAGCCGTGCACGCTCAGGCTGGACGCCGAGCACCAATCATTCGTTATTGAAATTCAAAACGACCTTGAAAAAATGCAGCAGGATGGGCAAGAACTGTATGAAGTGACAGACCGTGCCAGCAAAGCACTTGAACAGGCTTATCGCATTGCTGGCGTGTTGTCGGTGTATGAGGAAGGCACACAGTGCATGGTGCTGAATTTTGAGCACCTGCAACGCGCGGTGAACTTGATGCAGTGGTATTTGGCCGAGGCGCTGCGCTTGCGTGATAACGCCGTAGTGACTGAGAGCGTGAGCGATGCCGAGGGGCTGATGCACTGGCTACGCGAAAAAGGCCATGCAGTGTTTTGCAGTGCCATGGTTTTGCAGGGCGGCCCAAGCTCGACCCGCAACAAAAAACGCTTTGATGCTGCCGTTAAAGAACTGGTGCAAGCGGGCTATCTGCAAGAAATCGAGGGCATGGCGTGGAAGGGCAAGATGACCCGCAAAGCTTGGCTTGTTCTTCACGATTTGGAGGCCGCATCATGATTTGGTTTGACGCTTTCAAAATTGCAGAACGACATGCACCCCCTGCTAATTCTGCTAATCCTGCTAATCCGACACCCAAAGACCCCCCGAAAGGGGGCCAGATTAGCAGATTAGCAAGATTAGCAAGCCCCCATGCTGATTTGCAAAAAGAGTTGATGCGCGCGGCGATGCACGCCTGCGACTGCTGGGGCGATGGTGAAGCGGCCCGCCAAGCCATGCGCCAAGACATATTGGCGGCCAAGCCTGAGGACTATGCCGAGCTGCTGGAAATGTTCATTGACCAATACGGCCCGCCGCCAAGCCATGCGGCTGCCCAGTGCTTTGACTTGATGGAGGTGCAATCATGAACACACCCTTAACCCCCGCTGAAATGGCCATGCTGGTGCTGGCTTGTATCTGGCTGCTGGCCCTGCTGGTGGACAGTGCCAAGCGGCTGATTTGGTGGCTGCGCATCAAACGCAAGGCCAAGACATGACCGACCCCGCGCGCGCCGCTTACCAAGTCTTTGACGCGATGGCACGCAGCCTGAGCGCCAAGCCTTTGCACGGTGAGTGGCCGCGCTATCGCCCACCACCACCCAAAAGACCCAACACCAACAGGAAGGAACCCAGACCATGAAGAACACCACCACCGCCGCCCCTACTGGCACGCAAGAACAGGACAGCCGAGACCATGCAGGGCGATGGCGTAAAGGCGTATCGGGCAACCCGCAAGGCCGCCGCCGTGAAGCCCACCAACTGCGAGAGCAGCTAGCCGAGCACTGCGACGAAGTGCTAGAGGCCATCGTCACCGCTGCAAAAGCTGGTGACATGGTGGCCGCCCGCATCGTCATTGACCGCGTGTTGCCTGCGCTCAAGCCGCAAGCTGCGCCCGTGGCCTTGCCCGTGGCTGACAGCACGCCGCATGAAGCCTACAAAGCCATTTTGCAGGCCGTGGCCGCTGGTGAGCTAGATGCCAGCCGCGCCGCTGACATGCTCGATTTTGTGGCCAGTGCCCAACACAGGATAAAACACAGCGACCCCGACAACTGGCTGAATCAAGCGCTGGCTGATTTGTGACCCAGCGCCCAAGCTCGACCCTACAGGCCCGCCCTTGCGCGGGCTTTTGTGTGTGTGGCCACGGGGTGGAAAATAGTGGAATTTCCGCCGCCATCCCCCCCGCCGATGCCGTCATAGGGGGTAGGCTCAAAACTGTAAAACGAAACGACAGCGCACCGCCGCCCTGACATTCTCGAACTTGCTTGCACGGAAAAAAGATGCCCCCGTGGTGCAGCGCCTACAGCCGCCCCTACAGCTCGACCCATGCAACGCCCTGCCTGACAGCGCCAAGCCTCACACAGCGGCATTTGAAGCCGCCATCATGCCCTGCTGCTGGTATAGGGGGGGGCATGTTTGCAAAATGCAAAGGCATCAAGCCTGAACCCTCACGCCCCTGCTGGCAGAGATTTTTTACCTGCAAAAAAGCTTGCCTATGGAGGCCGCTGCTGCTGGTGCAATGCCAGCTCGACCCAGCCCAGCCAGATGCCGCAAAGGTGGCCAAGAGCTGCAAGCGTGGTGCTATCATTTGCGCCGTAATTTATGGGTATGGGTGAGGATTTGGGGGAACAAACGGGGGAACAAATGAGTCTCTCAGACTTTGAAACTCAATGAAATCAACGGGTTATAGGCCAGATTCGGTAGAAGCACGCCCTACCAATCAATTCAACAACTTAGGCCAGCTTTTCATAGCTGGCCTTTT
>CAZJBX010000046.1:2848-7334 GCA_964544605.1 uncultured Burkholderiaceae bacterium | reverse complement strand
TTCCACACCACCCCGTCAGGCTGCGCCTGCCACCCCTCCACAGGAGGGGAATAAACACCCCCTCCTATCTGAGCTGCCTGCGCAGGCCGCCAGTCACGGCCTGCGCAGCGGCGGCCTTTACAATGCCAGCCCATGAATCAAGAGCAACTCAAACAACTGGTGGGCGAGGCCGCATTGGCCTATGTGCAGCCCGACACCATCATCGGCGTGGGCACAGGCTCCACTGTCAATTGTTTCATTCAAGCCCTGCCCAAATTGCCTTTTCAGGTCAAGCAGGCGGTCAGCAGCTCAGAGGCATCCACGGCCCTGCTGCGCGCCCAGGGCATTGAGGTGCTGGATGCCAACCAAGTCGAGCGCTTGAGTGTGTATATCGACGGCGCAGATGAAATCGACCCCCAAGGCCATATGGTCAAAGGCGGTGGCGCAGCCTTGACCCGTGAAAAAATCACCGCCGCCATGAGCGAGCGATTCGTCTGCATTGCCGATGAGAGCAAGCTGGTGGCTACTCTGGGTGCATTCCCGCTGCCAGTTGAAGTGGTGCCGATGGCGGCTGCCGCCATTGCGCGGCGCTTTGCGGCCCTTGGTGGGCAAGCGCAATTGCGCCTGAAGGACGGTGCGCCGCTGGTCACAGACAACGGCGGCCATATTCTGGATGTGCGCGGCCTGCAAATTGCCCAACCGCTGGCGCTGGAGCAAGAGGTCAACCAATGGCCTGGCGTGGTGACGGTGGGCATTTTCGCGCAGCAAAAAGCCCAAATTTGCTTGCTCGGCGGCCGCCAAGGCGTGCAGGTTTTGCAGTTTTAAGTGAGGAGGGAAAGCCCCATGTTGGCTGATATCTTGCAACAAGAGCGCCGCCCCCAGCAGCGCCGCGCCATGGCCAAAACCATCACCCTGCTGGAATCGACCCGCCCCGACCACCGCGCCTTGGCCGATGCGCTGCTGACGGAGATGTTGCCACACACGGGCCAATCTCTGCGCTTGGGCATCAGCGGCGTGCCGGGCGTGGGTAAATCTACTTTTATTGAAAGCCTGGGCCTGTATTTGATTGAACGCGGCCACCGTGTGGCGGTGCTGGCGATTGACCCCTCGTCCTCCGTTTCTGGCGGCTCGATTTTGGGCGACAAAACCCGCATGGAATACCTCTCGGTCAAAGAGGAAGCCTATATCCGCCCCTCGCCCTCGGGCATCAATTTGGGCGGCGTAGCAGAGAAAACCCGCGAATCCATGCTGGTGTGCGAAGCCGCAGGCTACGACATCATCATTGTGGAAACCGTGGGCGTGGGCCAAAACGAAATCACTGTGGCCAGCATGGTCGATATGTTTGTGCTGCTGCACCTGCCCAACTCAGGCGATGAGTTGCAGGCCATCAAAAAAGGCGTGATGGAGGTGGCCGATTTGGTGGTGGTGAACAAGGCCGATATTGACGAGCTGGCCGCCACCCGTGCTAAGGCGCAAATCAATGCCTCGCTGCGCTTGGTGGGCATGGTGCAACACGCCTTGGGCGACCACGCTCGCGCCGCTGAGCAGATGGACAAACACTGGCAGCCGCGTGCCATACAAATGAGTGGTCTGCTGGGCCAAGGGCTGGATGACTTCTGGGCGGCGGTAGAGGAATACCAGCGCCTTGAAACAGCCAATGGCGGCATTGCTGCGCGCCGCCGCGAGCAGGCGCACGCATGGATGTGGGAGCGCATCCATGCGGGGCTCAAGCAGGCTTTTGAGGCCAACCCCGCTGTGGCCGCCGCCCTGCCGCAAATCACCGAGCAAGTGTTGGGCGGCAGCCTGCCATCGAGCACCGCCGCGCGCCAGCTTTTGGCGGTGTTTCAAAACCAAGCCTAAAGCCAGCCTCAGGCAGCAGGCATGAAAAAACCCGCTTCATTTGAGGCGGGTTTTTTTGTGGGCCTGAAAGCAGGATGGGCAGATTTATTCTGCTTTCAAAGCGCCAGGGGTGGTGAGCTTATCGGCCACCAGCAGGCTTTTGAGCTTGTCTTGGCTCATGATGCCGAGCTCTTCCGCCACCACGCCAATGGGCTGGCCTGTGGCAATGGCTTTTTTCGCAATTTGCGCGGCCTTGGCGTAGCCAATCATGGGGCTGAGGGCCGTCACCAAAGTCACCGACTCGCCCATGCGCGACTCCAACAGGGCGGTGTTGGCCTCAATGCCTTCGACGCAGTTGATTTGCAAGGTGTGGCAAGCCTTGGCCATGTGTTGCAGGCTTTGGTGCAGATTCCAAGCCATCAAAGGCTCGAAGGCGTTGAGTTGCAACTGGCCTGCCTCTACCGCCATGGTGATGGCCACATCGTTGCCGATGACTTGGAAGCAAACCATGCTCACCACTTCAGGAATCACAGGATTCACCTTGCCAGGCATGATGGAAGAACCCGCCTGACGGGCAGGCAGCTTGATATCGCCCACACCCGCTTGCGGGCCAGAGCCGAGCAAACGCAAATCGTTGGCGATTTTCGAGAGCTTGACCGCAATGCGTTTGAGGATGCCAGAGATGTCGGCAAACACGCCTGTATCGGCCGTGCCAGCAATCATGTCAGCGGCTTTGTACACCGGCACGCCTGAGAACTTGGCCAGCTCTTTCACCACTTCTTCAGCGTAGCCAATGGGGGCATTGATGCCCGTGCCAATGGCCGTGCCGCCCATATTCACTTCGCAGAGCAAAGCGGCAGACTCGGCCAAGCGCTTCTCATCAGCGGCCAGCATAGACACATAGGCGTTGAACTCTTGACCCAAAGTCATGGGCACAGCGTCTTGCAACTGTGTGCGGCCAATTTTCAGCACATCCTTGAACTCGGCTGCCTTCACTTCAAACGCACCACGCAGGGCGGCCAAAGCTTTGAGCAAATCTTGGATGCCAAAGTAAGTCGCCAGCTTCACAGAAGTGGGGTAAGTGTCATTTGTGCTTTGTGAGGCATTGACCGTGTCATTGGGGTGCAAAAACGCATGCTCGCCCTTGGCCTTGCCCATGATTTCAAGGGCACGGTTGGCAATCACCTCATTCGCATTCATATTGGTTGAAGTGCCTGCGCCGCCTTGCAGCACATCCACCACAAAATGCGCATCAAACTTGCCCTCGGCCACTTCATCACAAGCCTTCATGATGGCATCGGCCTGCTCGGCGCTGATAGCCTTCATCGTCAGGTTGGCGGCGGCGCAAGCCTTCTTCACATAAGCGAAGCCACGGATAAGGTGGGGCATTTGCGCGACGCTTTGGCCAGTAATGGGGAAGTTCTCAACGGCACGGGCTGCGTGCACGCCCCAGTAGGCATGGTCGGGCAGGTCTTTGGAACCCAAAAAGTCGCTTTCTTGGCGCATGGTGTGTGTCTTTCTTACATGGAAAGTGGAACAAAAAATCACAACTTGGTGCCTGTACAAAGGATGTGGCACCGCCTTGTTCCGCTGGACTCAGCCCTTGCTTTGGCTAGAGGGAAACTAGGCAACAGCACCCTAAGAATGTGGCCAAAAATGGCGCAAGTGCTGCTGTTTTGTAAGACCTTGGCTAGCGGCAAGCTTGTGGCGCAGCCCAGACGCTGCATTTTCTAAGAAAAAAGCCTTTGCAAGCAAAAAAAATTGAAAAAATTGAAATTTTTTTGCACTGCACAAAAATGCCAAACACCGCTAAGGTGCGGTGTGTGCAGGGGCCTAAGTCTAACCTATTGCATTTCAGGCGGCAGCCCAGCCCGCCTGGCCCTGTATACTTCCCCATGCTTGGGCTGGGCATTCGTGCCCTTATCTTGGCCGCCGCCGCTGCGGCTACCCCAAGCCACACCCGCGCCCTTGGGCTTGATGACAAACACAACAGCCCCGGCCCCAGGCCCTTGCCCCTCCATCCTTTTTAAGCATAAGGAGCCCCTATGAGCCATATTGCACACAACCGATCCATTGCCACCTCTTTGACCGAAGGCCAGCCGCAAGAAAACCAAGCCGAATTTTGGGTTGATATCGTCGGCGACATCCAATGGCGCCCTGGCGATGGCATGTTGCAAAGCGTGCCCAAAGTCCGCGCGGCCGTGAACGAAGCCATCGGCAGTTGGACCCTGAGCTGGGACGAAGACGGCGGCTCCGTCGTCATCAGCCTCTCGCGTGATGAATTCGCCCTTTACCTCGAACGCGGCGACATTGTGAAAGTGGCCGTCTAAGCTCTGCTCAACCCTTGGCCCAAGCGCCAGCCAAACAAAAGCCCCGCTACTTCAAGTGCGGGGCTTTTTTTATTCCCATCCTCTGGAGGGGTGGCAGGCGCAGCCTGACGGGGTGGTGGTATTTCAACAGAAAGGCGTAACCACCCCGCCCTAGCGGGCACCCCTCCAAGGGAGGGGAAGGTGACTGAGTCGCGTGCCCGCACTCGGCTGGTGGTCTAGCAGGCGGCTCAGAGGGGAGGGCAGTGCACCTCAAACAAAAGCCCCGCCGTTTCAAATGCGGGGCTTTTTTATTCCCATCCTCTGGAGGGGTGGCAGGCGCAGCCTGACGGGGTGGTGGT
>CAZJBX010000046.1:0-2748 GCA_964544605.1 uncultured Burkholderiaceae bacterium | reverse complement strand
TTCAACAGAAAGGCGTAACCACCCCGCCCTAGCGGGCACCCCTCCAAGGGAGGGGCATTCCGGAGGAGGGGAAGATGCTTTTAAGCAAAGTCCTCACCGCAGAAGGCATCCAACACCGCACCTTTGCTGGCGCTGGCGGCATTTTTGGCGAATTTGGCCTGCACGCCACGGATGTAGCGCGGCGCGGGTTTGACCCAAGCGGCGCGGCGTTTGGCCAGTTCTTCTTCGCTCACATGCAGTTCAAGTTGCAGTTTGGTGGCGTCAATGGTGATGGTGTCGCCTTCTTGCACCAGCGCGATGTTGCCGCCAGCATAGGCTTCGGGGGCCACATGGCCAACCACCATGCCCCAAGTGCCGCCAGAGAAGCGGCCATCGGTGATGAGGCCGACGGTTTCACCCAAGCCTTTGCCGATGAGTGCGCCTGTGGGGGCGAGCATTTCGGGCATGCCGGGGCCGCCTTTGGGGCCGAGGTAGCGCAGCACCATGACATCGCCGTGGGTGATTTTGCCGTCGAGGATGGCTTTGAGCGCCGATTGCTCGTCGTCAAACACACGGGCGGGGCCGGTGATGGCGGGGTTTTTCAGGCCCGTGATTTTGGCGACGCAGCCTTCGGGGCTGAGATTGCCTTTCAAAATCGCCAAATGGCCTTCTTTGTAGAGGGGCTGGTCGATGGGGCGAATGACATCTTGGTCAGCGGCGGGCTGGTCGGGTACATCTTTGAGCACTTCGGCAATGGTTTGGCCGGTGATGGTGAGGCAGTCGCCGTGCAGCAGACCCGCGTTCAGCAACATTTTCATGACTTGGGGGATGCCGCCAGCGCGGTGCAAATCCACGGCGAGGTATTTGCCGCTGGGTTTGAGGTCGCAGAAGACGGGGATTTTTTTGCGCATGCGCTCAAAGTCCTCAATCTCCCACTCGACGCCAGCAGCGTGGGCGATGGCCAAGAAGTGCAGCACGGCGTTGGTGGAGCCGCCCGTGGCCATGATGACGGCGACGGCGTTTTCAATGGATTTGCGCGTCACGATGTCGCTGGGGCGGATGTTTTTCTTCACCGCTTCCACCACCACGCGGGCCGATTCGGCGGCGCTGTTTTGCTTTTCATCGTGGGGGTTGGCCATGGTGGAAGAGTAGGGCAAGGAGATGCCCAAGGCTTCAAAGGCCGATGACATGGTGTTGGCCGTGTACATGCCGCCGCAAGAGCCGGTGCCAGGGATGGCGCGTTGCTCGATTTGCTTCAAGTCCTCATCGCTCAAATTGCCGGCAGCGTTTTGGCCTACGGCCTCAAACACGCTGACGATGTTGAGCTTTTCGCCCTTGTATTCGCCGGGCAGCACCGTGCCGCCATACACATAAATGCTGGGCACATTGGCACGCAGCATGCCCATGAGGCCGCCGGGCATGTTTTTATCGCAGCCGCCAATGACGACCACGCCGTCCATCCACTGGCCTTGCACGCAGGTTTCAATGCAGTCGGAAATCACCTCGCGGCTGACCAAGCTGTATTTCATGCCCTCCGTGCCCATGGCCATGCCGTCTGAAATGGTGGGCGTGCCGAAGACTTGGGCATTGGCACCGGCCGCTTCAATGGCGGCAATGGCGGAATCGGCCAGACGCTGCAAGCCGCTGTTGCAGGGTGTGATGGTGCTGTGGCCGTTGGCCACGCCGATCATGGGCTTGTCAAAGTCTTCCTCTTTGTAGCCCATGGCGTAGTACATGCTGCGGTTGGGGGCGCGCTCTTTGCCTTGGGTGATGTGGGCGGAGCGCGCGTTGGCGCGGTGCGGGCTTGAATCTTGGCTCATGGTGTGGGCTTCTCTTGCAAAGGAAACAAAAAGGCGCAAGGGCGCGAAGGGGCCGCTGGCGCTCGAAACCATCTATTTTAGGATGCCTGCGCTACCACGCCAGCAAAAGCGCCACACGCCCTGGGGCTGTGGGGCCATTTACAATGGCGGCCATGACGAATTTGACCCTTGCCCTCTCTAAAGGCCGTATCTTTGATGAAATCATGCCCCTGCTGCAATCAGCGGGCATTGAGGTCTTGGACGACCCCGAAAAAACCCGCAAACTCATTTTGCAAACCAACCAGCCCGGCGTGCGCGTGGTCATGGTGCGGGCCACCGATGTGCCCACCTATGTGCAGTTTGGCGGTGCAGATTTGGGCGTGGTGGGCAAAGACACCCTGCTAGAAACCGATATGCAGGGTCTGTATTTGCCACTGGATTTGAACATTGCCAAATGCCGCATGAGCGTGGCCGTGCGCAGCGATTTTGACTACAGCGCCGCCGTGCGTACGGGCGCACGGGTGCGGGTGGCGACCAAGTATGTGAACATCGCACGCAACTTTTTTGCGGAAAAAGGCGTGCATGTGGACATCATCAAGCTCTACGGCAGCATGGAGCTGGCGCCGCTGGCGGGCTTGGCCGATGCCATCGTCGATTTGGTTTCAACTGGCGGCACGCTCAAGGCCAATCAATTGGTCGAAGTCGAGCGCATCATGGACATCAGCTCGCACTTGGTGGTCAACCAAGCCAGCCTGAAGCTGAAAAACGCGCAAATTCAACCCCTGCTGGACCAACTGGCCAAGGCTGTGGCGGCGCAGGCTTGAGGGCTTGGGCTTTAGGCAGCCGCAACCTAGGCTCTTCTCCTACTTCGTCATTGCGGCCGCCGAGCCGCAATCTGGATTTTTGTGACGATTGAGATTGCGGGTCAAGCCCCACTACTGTCCGGAATAAATTTCAAGTGAACAGCGCT
>CAZJBX010000045.1:0-8561 GCA_964544605.1 uncultured Burkholderiaceae bacterium | reverse complement strand
GGGCAGGGCACGCCCTGCGTATGGAGTGCGGCGCTCTGCGCCGCTTTAGGCCAAGGGCCGAAATGAATGCGGGAAGCCCAAAGCGCCGTAAAACGGCGCACTCCAAAACCACGACAGGCTGCGCCCGCCTCGCCATAACGGAGTAGGGGCACTGCGTGCCGTGCACACAAGAAGGTGGGCGGTGTTGAATGATCTGCCTGACTCAAGCCGAAGGCAAATACAACTGCACCGATTTGCCGCCATCTACAGGCAGGGCCACGCCGGTGATGTAGCTGGCCGCATCGGAGAGCAAAAACACAATGGCCTGCGCCAGCTCGCTTGGCTCGCCCACACGGCCCATCGGAATCGCCTGCGTCGTCCGCGCCGCCAGCTCAGGTGCTTGCTCGGCAAAAGCTTGGGTGGCCGCCGTGTTCACTTGGCCCGGCAGCACCGCATTCACCCGCACGCCCAGGGCCACGCCCTCCATGGCGGCGCAGGCACTGAAGTGAACGAGCGCTGCTTTAGAGGCCGAATAGGAGGCGTAGTTGGCCATGGCCCGCACGGCATTGGTGGTGCCCACATTCACAATCGCGCCGCCACCGTTTTGCGCCATCAGCGGCATGGCGGCTTGCGTGCTTAAAAATGCAGCTTCGGCATTCACGGCAAAGTCTTGCTGCCACTGCGCCAAGCTCAAATCGGCAATGGGGGCGTAGTGCATACTCATGGCGTTGTTCACCAAAGCATCCAGCCGCCCAAAACGGGCCGCTGCCGCCCGCACAAAATCTTGCAAGGCCGCGCCATCGGCCACATCCACAGTCTCGGTCAGCACTTCAGCGCCCAAAGCCTCTAACTCGGCCTTGGCTTGGGCTAGCGCCTCGGGTCGGCGGCCACAAATGGCCACCTTGGCCCCCGCTTGCGCCAGCAGCTTCGCGGTGGCCAGGCCAATGCCATCGCTGCCACCGGTGACCACTGCTACTTTGTGGCTGAAATCTGTTTTCATGTTGCTGTCTCCTATTGGGCTAGAACTGTGCGGATGATTGTAGGCAGTGGGCGCGGCGGGTGGGCTGGGTGGTATCGGCCTCTCGGTTGGGTTTTGCTTTCTTTTAGCCAACTGCAACCACCCCGTCAGGCTGCGCCTGTCGCCCCTCCACAGGAGGGGAATAGCGTGGCTAGGCCCGCCCGCTAAAATCAGACCATGCCCAAAGACACGGCCCCTAGCCCCCCCGCCAGCAGCTACAAAAGCATTCTTTTGCTGGCCGCCCCCATTATTTTGGCCAATGCCACCGAGCCTTTGCTGGGCTTGGTCGATACCGCCGTGATTGGCCACAGCGCGCAAGAGGCGGATTTGGGCGGTATGGCGCTGGGGGCGGTGATTTTTTCTTTCATTTACTGGGGTTTCGGTTTTTTACGCATGGGCACCACAGGTTTTGTGGCGCAGAGCTGGGGCGCGGGCGATGCCGAGGGGCTGCGGGCGAGTTTGGGCCGTGCTTTGCTGCTGGCCTGGGGTTTGGGTTTGCTGATTTTGGCCCTGCACCCTGCCCTGCGCTGGGCCGCTTTTGCGCTGCTGGATGGCAGTGCGGCAGTGCATGCGGCGGCGCAAGCTTATTTCAGTGTGCGGGTTTGGAGCACGCCGGCGACGCTGACGAATTTTGTGATTTTTGGGGCGCTGATTGGCTTGGGCAAGAGCCGCGTTTTGCTGGCTTTGCAACTGCTGCTCAACGGCCTGAATGTGGCGCTGGATGTGCTGTTTGTGCTGCATTTCAATATGGGGGTGGCGGGCGTGGCCTGGGGCACGGTGCTGGCCCACTATGCGGCGATGGCCGTGGGTTTGACGCTGCTGTATCGACAGCTTCGCCCGCAGGGGGCGGCCCCGCTGTGGCCGTGGCAGCGCATCATGCAGCGCAGCGCGTGGCGGCAGACTTTGAGCACGAATAGCAACATCATGTGGCGCACTTTGTTTTTGCTCGGCGGCTTTGCGTGGTTCACGAATCAAAGCGCAGTGTATGGCGATGATGTGCTGGCGGCGAACCATATTTTGTTGCAGTGTTTGTATTTTTCCGCCTTCTTTCTAGATGGCTTTGCCTTTGTGGTGGAGGCGCTGGTGGGGCGCAGTTTGGGCGCGGGCCGTTTGGATGTGCTGCGCACCACGCTGTGGCGCAGCACTGTGCTGGCGGGTGGCACGGCGGCGCTGCTGGCGCTGGCTTTGTGGGCAGGCGGGCCGTGGTTGCTGCGCCTGCTGGCGCCGATGGATGGGGTGGTGGCCGTCGGCGTGGCACATTTGCCTTTTGCGGCGCTGTATATCGCCCTGTCTTTTGCCGCCTTTGTGCTCGATGGCGTGTTTATTGGCGCCAGCCGTGGCGCTGAGATGCGAAACAGCGCCATCGCCGCCACTGCCCTATTCGTGCTGCTGAGCCTGTGGTGGATGCCGCTGTGGGGCACGGCGGGGCTGTGGCTGGCCTTTATTGTGTTTGTGCTGGTGCGGGCGCTGTGTTTGGGCGCGTATTTGCCGCGCTTGCTGCGCGAGCCGCCCGCCCAGCCGCTTTAGTTGGCGGGTTTTTGCAGGGCTGCAAGCAGGGCCAAGATGCCTGCCGTGGCGCCTTGGTGTGCGCCCAGTGCGGCCTGTGCTTGCTGGCCCATGCGCTGCGCTTGGGCTGGGTTTTGCAATAGGGCTTGCAAGGCGGCGGCCAAGGCGGGGGCATCGGCCACTTGCTGCGCGCCACCTGCGCCCAGCAGCAAATCACGCGCGGGGGCTTGCTTGACCATGTGCGGGCCAAACAGCACGGGCAGGGCCAGGGCCGCAGGTTCAAGCACATTGTGGCCGCCAATGGGCTGCAAGCTGCCGCCGACAAAGGCCACATCTGCTGCGGCCAAATAGCTGAACATTTCACCCATGCTGTCACCCAGCAGCACTTGCGCTTGGGCGGCTGGGGCATCCAAACCACTTTGGCTGCGGCGCAGCAGGCGCAGGCCGCTGCCTTGCAGGGTTTGCGCCACGGCCTCAAAGCGCTGTGGGTGGCGCGGCACCAGCAGCAAGGCGGCATCGGGCAAGACTTCCAGCAGGCGGCGGTGGGCTTGCAGCACGGCGGCTTCTTCTTGTGCGTGGGTGCTAACGGCCGCCCATACAGGCCGCTGCGTCCCCAGCATGGCCCGCCATGCACGGCCTGCCTGCACTTGTGCGGCGGGCAGGGGGCATTCAAATTTCAGGTTGCCGACCACATGCACGGCGGCCGCGCCCATGCTGCGGTAGGCCTGGGCATCGGCCTGCGATTGCGCCGCCACGCAGTCAATGGCCGCCACGGTTTCGCGCATCATGCGCCCACCCCAGCGCTGCAGGCGCTGCGCCGAGCGTGGCGACATGCGGGCATTCGCTTGCAGCAGTGCAATGCCCTGCGCCTTGGTTTGTGTGAACAAATGCGGCCAGAGTTCGGCCTCCATCACCACGGCGGTTTGTGGCTGCCAGCGGCGCAAAAAGCGCGCCACAAAGGGCGGCCAATCGAGCGGCGCAAAGGCGTGCTGCACACGGCTGCCCCAGCGCTGGCGCACAAGGGCCGAGCCAGTGGCCGTCATGGTGGTGACGGCAATCGCGCCATCACCATGCTGGGCCAGCAGCGCATCCACCAAGGGCGTGGCCGCTTGCACCTCACCCACCGAGGCCGCATGCAGCCACAGCACAATGGGCTGGCTCGGCATGGGCACAGCGCCCAAGCGCTCGCGCCAGCGGGCCTTGGCTGGGGCATCGCCACGGCGTTGCAACAGCCACAGGGCGGGCGCCAGCGCCAGCGCCATCAGCAGGGTGTAGAGCCAGCGCCGCATCAGGCTTGCACCGCCGCCAGCAGGATCTGCCAATCGGCCTCGCGCACGCAGGGCGTAGGCTGGCTGGCCTGAAATTTGTCGATAGAGCGCTTGAAGCGGGCCACATCTTGCATGAACTGCGCCGCCGTGCTGCCCAAGCGGGCCTTGTCGAAGTCGATCACAAACACCTCGCCATCGGCGTTCAGCAGCACATTGCGTACATTCAAATCAGGGTGGTGCACGCCCGCATCGCGCAATTGGCGCAGCACTTGCCCCAAGCGCTGCCAGTGCACGGGCTGGGCTTGGCCTGCGGCCAGCACATCGCAAAAGGGGCGCGTGCCGGGCAAAAACTCGGTGATTAAATCGCCCCGGTAAAACAAGCCCTGCCGCTGCACCCGCGCCGCCACAGGGCGCGGCACCGGCAAGCCCTGGGCGTGCAGGGCCGCCGTCAGCCGCCACTCTTGCCACGGCCTTGTGGCCTCTAAGCCAGTCCACCAATAGGCATCGCGTGAGATTTTTGCCACCAAACCGCCACGCAAATAAGGCCGCAGCACCCACTGCGCCGCGCCCTGCTGCACCAGCAGCGCCTGCCCCCGCCCCGTAAAGCGGGCCAGCACGCCGCCCTGCGCCTGCCAATGGGCTGGCTCAAACAGCGCCAAAGACGGCGCAGGCAAAAGCGCCGGCGCATACAGCACATGCTGGCGGCCCTGCTGCCACAGCGCCGCCTCTAGCGGGCTTGGGCTTGCGGCGTGGTTTGGGGTTTCAGGCATGGCCCGCGTCCGCTTCAGCTATCGGCCTGCAAATAATGCGCCAACCACGGCGCAGCGCGCATGGGCCGGTACCACTTCGCGCCCACGCCCAGCACCGCCTCCTCGGGCTTGGGGCGGCCATGAAACACCAACACCTTGGCCTGTGCTGGCGCTTGCGGCGTTTGCCACAGCCCCATGGGGAAGGTCGGCACGCAGTCGTACTTCCAGCTCGCGCACCAGCCCCGTGGCCAATACTTCAACATGCCTTGGCCGCGCATCACATCGCACAAAAACTCCTGCTCATTGCGGTAGCGCTCCTTCACACTCAGGCCCAGCGCCAGCAGCTGCTCATACACGCCGTAATCGTGGTCGGCGTTATAGAAAAAGGTGGAGGTATTGCCCGTCCAACTGTTGCGATAGCGGAAGATTTTGTAATCCTTGATCACCGCAAAATGCGGGTCATAAGTGAACAGCTCATCGAGCGGGCGCAGCAACACCACATCCAAATCCAAATACAGCGTCGGCCCCGTCACCACGCCACGCAGCGCGGGCGAAAACAAAGTCAGCTTGCGCCAGCCGTGCTTCATCTCCTCATTGCCAATCACCGGCAAATCTGGAATCTGCAGCACCCGCACCTCAGGCATGATGCCCTCAGGGTAATCGGTCACGCAGGTCAAAGTAAAAGGCGTTTTTTGCACCCGCTGCAAAGCGCGGTACAGACGGTTCACCTCATCGGCGGGATACTTCACCCCCCACTTGGTGCAAATAAATTGAAGGCTCACAGCAATCTGCCTCAGTTCTTAAAAATGAATGGGGCGCAGTTTACAGGAGGGCGGCAGGTGGGGGCACGCGTGACGAAAGCAAACGACAGCTCAAGCGCATCGGCGCCATGCTTCTGGGGCCACTTGATTGCACTTTTTTTGAATCGAAGGCCAGGCTCATCACTCACGAAGCCTAGAGCGATGAAAGCTGAGATAAGGCAGATGCAGCGCATCCACCCAACGCAGCCGCATGCCTGGCAGAATGCCCAAGCGCTGCAAATCCTCATTCGAAAGGCTCGATGCCACCAACAGTGCGCCTTGCTCATCAAAGCTGATGAGAAAGCGATCAAAAAGCGCATCCAGATTGGCGCTCAGCAAAAAACCGTTGAACACATCCAAGCGCTCCGCATCTGTTGCGCACTCAGCCCAAGGCTTGGCATGGCTTGCGCGCAGCACCTCAGGCACGGCCACACCCGTTACAGCGCAGGCACCACCCCAATAATCCAACATCGCCTCACGAAACTTACCCTGCCCTACGCGCTGACGCACCATGCGCTCAAGCTCAGTCCCCTTGATGCCCTCAGGCCATTCAGCCAAGGCCGTGTTCACCGCCTGTTGGTAATCGCTCGCCGCTTGGCTGGGCAATGCACGAGCCAGGCTGGCCGCTCGGCGCAGCAAAGCAGCCAAATCCGCCTCTGAAGCAACATCAAACGCCTCGCCCGCCTGTGCCGCAGGAAAACTGCGCTGCAACTCCGGTATCAATGACCCCGAAGGCGTTTCAAAGCTGAGGTGATAAATACCCCCCTCAAAGCCGACCCATGCACGGCAGCTATGGCGGGCAGAAGCCAAACTGACACCGCTCGCCTCAGACGCGAGCACATGCTCAAAGCCATTGTCATTGCCAGCTTTCTCGATAAGGGTGCGTTGTAGGGGGTTCATTGCTCAATGATCCTGACTACAACGGAATAGTTCCGATATTTTTCTTCAATAGCGCCTGGGTGCGGGGGCGCCCAGCAGCTGAAGTATCAAATCCTAGGCCATAGCGATAAATTTCTGGCACATACAGGCGCTCATCAGCGTGCTTGCTGTCCATGTCTTCGTAAATGACGCCCAGATCTATCAGGGATTTCAGCGCTTTCGAGTCGAGCCCTACCTGTTCGACGCTGAATGGAACCTTAATGTTGCGTAACGCTTTAGCCTCCATGTCGGCTACCCAGTTACGCAGTACACTAATTTCCGCCTTGGCTTCATCAACCTTTTCACTGCTACAGGAGCTGATGGCTTTACGCATGGACTCAGGAGCGAGCAGCCGATCATTCCAGCTTTGTCCTGTTCGATCTTTTTCAATTCCAGCAGCAAACTTCAGGAAGCGCACCAGATCTCGCGCCTGCACATTCCCCTTCAGGTCGCACAGCGCTGCATACACCCAGCGTGCCGAGAGGGCCTCCTTGGATTTCTCCGATCCAAGCTTTTTACCCCACAGGCGCTCCAACTCACGCTTGAGGTCTTCGAGACCAAGGGCTTCTGCCGGCTTGGGTTGCTGATACAGGCCAGTCTGGCAGCTCAGCATGTAAGCCAGCCGCAAAAAGCTTTCTGCGTTCCAGTGCAGGCGAAACGGCTCATAGCGGCTCAGCATCTGGGCAAAGTTTTGCCGGATAACATCCTGCACATAATCCATCCGCACAAACACAATCACGCCAAGGTGTGGGTCGGCCAGCTCCTTGATGCGGTTAGGCAGTTTTAGCAAAGATTCAATGGCTGCATTGGCCGGCTCCTTGCCGGCTTCGGTGAAAGCATCCTCAATACCGTCAAAGGCGAGCACCAGGCGTTTATTTTGGGTGCGCAGCAGATTGTTCAGCGCATCCAGTCCACCCGATTGCACACCAAACTGACGGGTGATTACCTCGTCCCAGAAGTCATCCCAATGGGGAGGCGGAGTCTGCAAGTTTGCCTTGATTTGCCTGTCAAGATGGCTGGCAGCAAACAGGTCGCTATCTGGCAGGCTCAGTTTCTGCAAAGCATTAGTTTGAGCCACGCGGATTTCCCCTTCCGAGTTATGGTCGATATTGGTAGACCACAACACCGGAAAAACAGAGGCGTCCAGCGTATCGGCAGGTTCAAAACCCAGTTTGGCCAGAAACGCCGGCCAGTTTTCGCTGTATACCAACTGGCGAAAGGTAAATGTTTTGCCTGCGCCTTTGGCACCAATCATCAAAGTGGCGGGCAGTTCTTTGGCAAAGTGCTTGCCCAAATTAAGTAATGGCTCAATCGCCAAGAGATGCCCCAGATCCGAGCCCTCGGCAAAGGCCGCTTTTTTACACACCTCGTGCAGCTCGTTAGCCAGTTGCTGACGGTTTTGACCCTCCAGTGAGTGAGGTCTTGTGCTATCAAGCGGCAAGGCGGGCTGCACCGCATACAGCGCCTGCGCCCAGTCCATGGCATCAGCAAACAGTGGAGTGGACTCTTTCAGGCGGCGCAGTGCTTCTTCCAGCGAGCCGATCGACATCAGGCTGTTATTGAAATCGGCCTCCTGCCACTGTATTTGCTGCACCAAGGGGTCAGATGTGGGATAGGCCGCACCCAGCAGTTCGCGTGCATTCTGGTAATGCTCCATCTTGCGCAGCTCGTCGGTCAGCAAACTTAGTATCACGGTAGGCCGCGCCCGCTCCTGCATGGTTTCATCCAGCCGACTGTTATAGGCATACAGGCGGCGCAAAACCTCGGCCATGCCAAACACCGACTGGGGCGCAACCGTGGTCACAAAAAAATGGTCAATTCGCGGGTCAAACAACAGCGGGCTGGCCAGCTCGCTCAAGCCGGCACGCAGGTCGATAAACACCGCATCCACCCCCAGGCGTTGGCCCAGCGCATGCAGATAATCCGTCAGCTGCCAGGGATTGACCGGGTTGCGTGCCAGATGCTCGGGCGCAACCGGCATGTCCTGAATTTCACTCAAGTGCAGCGCCGCAGGCAACACAAACACCTCGCGCTCCAGCCCGCTAATACTATAAGAAGTCTTTTTCAGTTCTGCGGCAAAATGATTCAGAACTTCGTCCACGCTGGTTGGTGGATAGTGCAAGGCCTCCAGTAACTGCACAAAGGACACATCAGGCTTATTGGAGGTTTCCAGCCAGAAGCTCACGCCGGGCGCTTCCAGGTCGGCATCAATCACCAAAATCTTCTTGGGGCCGCTGGTGGGTTCGGCAAAACAGGCTGCCACATAGGTCATCAGGGCGCTGGTGCGCCCAACGCCACCTTTAAACGAATGGAAAGACACCAA
>CAZJBX010000044.1:0-8950 GCA_964544605.1 uncultured Burkholderiaceae bacterium | reverse complement strand
GCTGTGATTTTGGCAACAACGCCAGAACCTACTGTGCGGCCACCTTCACGGATGGCGAAGCGCAAGCCTTCTTCCATCGCGATAGGCGCAATCAGTTCCACATCAACAGACACGTTGTCACCAGGCATGACCATTTCTTTGTCCGCAGGCAAAGTGATGGCGCCGGTTACATCGGTTGTACGGAAGTAGAACTGAGGACGGTAGTTGTTGAAGAAGGGCGTGTGACGGCCACCTTCTTCTTTGGACAGCACATAAACCTCAGCAGAGAACTTGGTGTGGGGCTTGATGGTGCCGGGTTTGCACAGCACTTGGCCGCGCTGAACTTCTTCGCGTTTGGTGCCGCGCAGCAGGATGCCCACGTTGTCACCCGCTTGACCTTGGTCGAGCAGTTTGCGGAACATTTCAACGCCCGTGCAAGTGGTTTTGGCGGTGTCGCTGATACCAACGATTTCGATTTCCTCGCCCACTTTGATGATGCCGCGTTCGATACGGCCAGTTACCACAGTACCACGACCAGAGATAGAGAAGACATCCTCTACAGGCATCAGGAAGGTGCCGTCCACTGCGCGCTCGGGCTCAGGGAAGTAGCTGTCCATGGCTTCAGCCAAGGCCAGAACGGCGGCTTCACCGATGGGGCTGCCGTCGCCTTCGAGGGCGAGTTTGGCTGAGCCTTTGACGATGGGCGTGTCGTCGCCAGGGAAGTCGTATTTGGACAGGAGTTCACGCACTTCCATCTCAACGAGTTCCAGCAGTTCTTCGTCGTCCACCATGTCGCATTTGTTCAGGAATACGATGATGTAGGGAACGCCAACTTGACGAGAGAGCAGGATGTGCTCGCGTGTTTGGGGCATGGGGCCGTCAGCAGCAGAGCAAACCAAAATCGCGCCGTCCATTTGGGCCGCGCCAGTAATCATGTTTTTCACATAGTCCGCGTGACCTGGGCAGTCCACATGGGCGTAGTGGCGGTTGGCGGTTTCGTATTCGATGTGTGAAGTGCTGATGGTGATACCACGCGCTTTTTCTTCAGGGGCGTTGTCGATTGCAGCGTAATCACGCGCTTCGCCGCCGAAGTGCTTGGCCAATACAGTAGCCAGAGCTGCGGTCAGGGTGGTTTTACCGTGGTCTACGTGACCGATGGTGCCTACGTTGACGTGCGGTTTGGTCCGCTCGAATTTATCCTTAGCCATGATGCTAATTCCTTTACTAAAAGAGCTTTGCCCGTGAGAGGTCGTTAATGTCTTTGCGCAAGTCGTGTGTTTTTAAGGCAGCCACGGGCAGCCAGCCTTAACGCCCGCACCAAAGACGGAACCGCGCATTCTAGCGCAAGCCGCGCCAGAAAACAAGGCACAAATAAAAAAACCGCCACTCAAAAGAGCAGCGGTTTTTCGGTGGCCAGAAGTCAGAACGACTTATTTGGCGCGGGCGCTGACAATGGCCTCGGCCACATTCTTAGGCGCTTCAGCGTAGTGCTTGAATTCCATGGTGTAGGTGGCGCGGCCTTGCGTCATAGAGCGCAGGGCAGTGGCGTAACCAAACATCTCAGACAGGGGCACTTCCGCTTTAATGGCTTTGCCGCCGCCCATGATGTCATCCATGCCTTGCACCATGCCGCGTTTGGATGACAGGTCACCCATCACCGTACCAGCGTAATCCTCAGGCGTTTCAACCTCTACAGCCATCATGGGCTCAAGAATCACGGGGTTGGCTTTGCGGGCTGCTTCTTTGAAGCCGAAGATGGCGGCCATCTTAAAGGCTTGCTCAGAGGAGTCCACATCGTGGTAAGAACCGAAGACGAGGCGCACGCGCACATCCACCACGGGGTAGCCAGCGAGCACGCCGCTGAGCAGGGCTTCTTCCACGCCTTTTTGCACCGCAGGGATGTACTCGCGGGGCACCACACCGCCTTTGATTTCGTCCACGAATTCAAAGCCTTTGCCCGCTTCATTGGGCTCGATGGTGAAGACCACATGGCCGTACTGACCTTTACCACCAGATTGACGCACAAATTTGCCGTCCACATCGGCGGCGACTTTGCGGATGGTTTCGCGGTAAGACACTTGGGGTTTGCCCACATTGGCCTCCACATTGAATTCGCGCTTCATGCGGTCAATGATGATGTCCAAGTGCAGCTCGCCCATGCCGGCGATGATGGTTTGGCCTGATTCTTCGTCGGTAGAAACGCGGAAAGAGGGGTCTTCAGCAGCCAAGCGAGACAGGGCGATGCCCATTTTCTCTTGGTCGGCTTTGGACTTGGGCTCAACGGCCTGGGCAATCACGGGCTCAGGGAAGACCATGCGTTCGAGCACGATAGGCGCGTCCAATGCGCACAGGGTTTCACCTGTGGTCACATCTTTCAAGCCCACGCAAGCGGCGATGTCGCCAGCGCGGATTTCTTCGATTTCCTCACGGTCGTTGGCGCTCATTTGCACGATACGGCCAATGCGCTCTTTTTTGCCTTTGGTGGCGTTGAGCACAGAGTCGCCTTTGGTGAGCACACCAGAGTAAACGCGCACGAAAGTGAGCTGGCCCACAAAGGGGTCAGTCATCAGTTTGAAGGCCAGCGCAGAGAATTTCTCAGCGTCGTCGGCTTTACGGGTCAGAGGCTTCTCTTCGTCATCAGGGTCGGTACCGGCCACATCAGGGATGTCTGTGGGCGCAGGCAGGAAGTCGAGCACGGCGTCGAGTACGCGCTGCACGCCTTTGTTTTTAAAGGCAGAGCCGCAGAGCATGGGCTGGATTTCAGTGGCGATGGTGCGCTGACGCAGGCCAGCGATGATGTCTTCTTCGCTCAAATCGCCGTCGTTGAGGTATTTCTCCATCAATTCTTCAGAAGATTCAGCGGCAGATTCCACCATCTTCTCGCGCCATTCATTGGCGGTGTCCACCAAGTCGGCAGGGATGTCGCCGTATTCAAACTTCATGCCTTGTGAGGCTTCGTCCCACAAAATGGCTTTCATTTTGATGAGGTCAACCACGCCTTGGAAGTTGTCTTCCGCGCCAACAGGAATCACGATAGGCACGGGTGTGGCATTCAAGCGCACTTTCATTTGCTCAACCACTTTGAAGAAGTTGGCGCCGGTGCGGTCCATTTTGTTCACAAAGGCCAAACGGGGCACTTTGTGTTTGTTGGCTTGGCGCCAAACAGTTTCAGACTGGGGCTGCACGCCACCTACGGCGCAATACACCATCACGGCGCCGTCCAGTACACGCATAGAACGCTCCACCTCAATGGTGAAGTCCACGTGCCCCGGGGTGTCAATGATGTTGATGCGGTGGTCAGGGCGCTGCATGTCCATGCCCTTCCAGAAGCAGGTCACGGCTGAAGATGTGATGGTGATGCCGCGCTCTTGCTCTTGGTCCATCCAGTCGGTGGTAGCAGAGCCTTCGTGGGTTTCGCCCAGTTTGTGGGTCACACCGGTGTAGAACAAGATGCGTTCAGATGTGGTGGTTTTGCCCGCGTCAATGTGGGCAGAGATGCCGATGTTGCGATAACGGCTGATGGGGGTTTTGCGTGCCATGGTGGTTCTCTTTAAATGGAAAAAGCGCCCAAGCTGAAATCAACTCGGACGCTGCCCCGCCACTGCTCAAACGCCGCAAGGCGGCCTTGCAAGCGCGG
Organism: uncultured Burkholderiaceae bacterium; assembly: GCA_964544605.1. Lineage (GTDB taxonomy): Bacteria > Pseudomonadota > Gammaproteobacteria > Burkholderiales > Burkholderiaceae_C > JAMIFN01. The sequence goes on along the minus strand of CAZJBX010000044.1, from coordinate 5,334 downwards.
GGCGTGTTGCTTAGAAGCGGAAGTGGCTGAAAGCCTTGTTGGCTTCGGCCATGCGGTGGACTTCGTCGCGTTTTTTCATCGCGCCACCACGGCCTTCGGCCGCCTCCATCAGCTCATTGGCCAGGCGCTGGGCCATGGACTTCTCGCTGCGTTTGCGCGCAGCTTCTTTCAGCCAGCGCATAGACAGGGCCAAACGGCGCACGGGGCGCACTTCAACAGGCACTTGGTAGTTGGCACCACCGACACGGCGGGATTTCACCTCAACCATGGGCTTGGCGTTGTTGATGGCCGTGATAAAGACCTCCAGGGGGTCTTGCTTGGTTTTGGCCTCGATTTGCTCCAGAGCACCGTAAATGATGCGCTCGGCAACGGCCTTTTTACCGCTTTCCATGACGATGTTCATGAACTTGGAAAGCTCGACATTCCCGTACTTAGGATCGGGGAGAATTTCTCGTTTTGGTACTTCGCGACGGCGTGGCATTGTTTCACCTCTATTGCTTCAGTTGGTGTTATTTCAAACACCGCAAGGAACCCATCAGAGCCCTTACTTACTCGACCGGGAGCGCACAATTGCACCCTTATCGGCCACTTCGCTTGACTTTGCTTGCGCCACGCAAGACTGACGGGTCAAGCCCCTTTGTTTTTGACAAAAAAGCAGATGCTTACTTCGGACGCTTGGCGCCGTATTTGGAGCGAGACTGCTTACGGTCTTTGACGCCTTGCAGGTCAAGAGAGCCGCGTACGATGTGGTAACGCACACCAGGCAAGTCTTTCACACGACCGCCACGCACCAGCACGACACTGTGCTCTTGCAGGTTGTGGCCTTCACCACCGATGTATGAAATCACTTCAAAGCCATTGGTCAAGCGCACTTTGGCAACTTTACGCAAGGCAGAGTTAGGTTTTTTGGGAGTTGTGGTGTACACACGCGTGCACACACCACGGCGTTGGGGGCAGTTTTCCATCGCAGGAGACTTGGATTTGGTCAGTTCGACCGCCCGCCCCTGACGAACCAGTTGGTTGATAGTTGGCATGAATGTCCTAAACGAGAAATTAAAAAAAGAGCGGCCAACGCCGTCAAGCGCTCGCATCACTCACTTCCTAAGTTTTTTCTTTTCAGCAATGGTGCACAACGGCTTTGTGCCTCAAGGCTTGAACCCCAAGTTCGCTACCGCCAGCCCACCAGCCTCCCTGTGCTTTGCTCGTCAGGCAAAAAGAAGGCCCGCAAAAACGCAGCAGGGCTTAGCGCCCCCTTTGCTTTTACGCCGAAAAGCCGATGATTATAACCAGCTTTCTAGGCAAGCACAAGCGGGCCCATCACGCCAACTGGCCCACCGCCTGCACCAAGGCAATGTACTCGGCCACAGACACTTCTTCGGCACGACGCTGCACATCAAAATCGCCCGCAAAACCGCGTTGCTCCAGCCATTTGCCCAAGGTATTGCGCAAAATTTTGCGGCGTTGGCTAAAGGCCACTTGCACCAGTTCTTCTAGCAGTTTGAAGTCCAGCGGCTCAGGCTGGGGCAAGGGCAACATGCGCACCACGGCGCTGTCCACCCGTGGCGGCGGGTCAAAGGCTTCAGGCGGCACATGCATGAAGTTCTCCATCGCATAGCGCCATTGCAGGGCCACAGACAAACGCCCGTAAGCCGCCGTCGCTGGCTGCGCCACCATGCGCTCAATCACCTCTTTTTGCAGCATAAAGTACTGGTCTTGCACCAAGTGGGCAAAGGGCAGCAGGTGAAACAAAATCGGGCTAGAGATGTTGTAGGGCAAATTGCCCACAATCCGCAGCGGCGCTGGCCCATCGGCGGCATCCAGCTCTTGCTTGAGCGCCGCCACATCCACCCGCAGCACATCGCTCTCTACCACCCGCACCCCTTGGCGGCTGCGCCAGTGGGTGGCCAAATCGCGGTCCAGCTCAATCACCGTGATGCGCCCTGCGCGTTCGAGCAAAGGCTGGGTCAAAGCGCCCAAACCGGGGCCAATCTCCACCACATGCTCACTGGGGCGGGGCGCCACTTCTCGCACAATGCCATCAATCAAGGCATCGTCAATTAAAAAATGCTGCCCAAAGCGTTTGCGGGGAATGTGCTTCATATCAAGAAAAAAGGCGCCACCCAGAGCGCCCCCATATTCGCCTTATTGGCTTCACTCACTGATGGCCGCCAGCCAAGGCTTATCGGCCAAGCGCTGGGCCTCAAACGCCTTAATCTTGTCGGCATGGCGCAAAGTCAGGCCAATGTCGTCCAGGCCGCCGAGCAAACTCTCTTTGCGGAAGGCATCCACCTCAAACGCAATGCTGCTGCCATCGGGCTTGATGATGCGCTGCGCCGCCAAATCAATCGTCAGCGCATAGCCCTCTTGGGCAAACACGGCTTGAAACAGGCCATCCACCACATCGGCAGGCAGCACAATCGGCAGCAAGCCGTTTTTAAAGCAGTTGTTGAAAAAGATATCGGCAAAGCTCGGCGCAATCAAAGCGCGGAAGCCATACTGCGCAATCGCCCACGGCGCGTGCTCACGGCTTGAACCGCAGCCGAAATTCTCACGGGCCAGCAAAATCGACGCGCCTTGGTAACGCGCTTGGTTCAACACAAAATCAGGGTTGGGCTGGCGGCTGGCGGGGTCCATACCGGGCTGGCCCACATCCAAATAACGCCACTCATCGAACAAATTCGGGCCAAAACCCGTGCGCTTGATGGACTTCAAAAACTGCTTGGGAATGATGGCGTCGGTATCCACATTCTCGCGATCCATAGGGGCCACCAGGCCCTTGTGCGTGGTAAATGCTTGCATAAAAATCCTTCTTCGCGCCAGCCGCTGGGCAACAAGCCCCAAGCACTGGCAAAACAGCCCCTTATCTTACTCGGTCTGCCAAAGCCTCAGCTCTGGCCTGGGCCAGCTTCCACCTCATCAGGGCTGGCCCCCAAAGCCATCACGCTATTGAGGAACATGCGCACCAGCTCCGTCTGGCGGCGCGCCCCCGTCTTGCTAAAAATAGAGCGCAAATGCGCCCGCGCCGTGTTGTGCCGAATGCCCAAAGCCGCCGCTGACTCTTCCAGCGACAAACCATTGGCCAACTGCATCGCCAAAGCCGTCTCCGCAGGCGTCAGCGCAAACAACTGCTGCGCCAACTTCGCCGGTGGCGACGGATTGCCCTCAGGGTCGCGCACAAACACCGCCGCCGCAGGCACACCCTTGCCATCAATCCACGCCCCCGGCGGCACCGCCCGCACCACCAAACCCCAAGGCGCACGGCCCGCCGCCCGCGTCACCGACAAAGCCTGCACCACGCCAGGGCGCTCATCGCCGCCCGCCAGCACCTCCGCCACCATCGCCTGCAACTTCTTGTTATCGGCCAAAGCCACCGCCTGCAACTGCCCATTCACCACGCGCAGCCCATCGCTCGCATCCAGCGCCTGCTGCGCCATCGCATTCGCCTGCAACACATGGCCTTGGTGATCCAGCACAATCGTGCTCACCATCAACTGGCTCATCGCCTGGCTATAAAGCTGGCCAATCTGCCGCCCTTGGTTGATACCCTGCGTCAGCGCCAGCGCCCGCTGCAAATGCGGCACCAACATCTGCGTCAGGCGCTTATCGGCCAAACTAAAAGGCTCCTGCCCCTCAGGGCGGGTAAAGCGCAGGCCATAAATGCCCCGCCCCTCACTCATAAAATCCACCGCCATCATGTGATACACCTGATGCGGCTTGCACCACTCCAGATAAAACTGATTGCTGCGCCAATCGGCATCCGACAAAAAATCCCCCACCGTCACAATCTGGTTCAAAGGCAGGCCCGTAAACGGGCTACTCATATAAAACGGACTCGCCCCCTGCCCGCGCCGCCCCTTGCCCGCCCCCGTCACAATCGTGCCCAAGCCATCGGCCGAACCGTGGCGCGCAATCAAAGACGCATTGTTCGCCTGCAAAATGCTCGCAATCGTATTCAGGCAAGCCTCCCAGCGGGCCGGATCCAGCGCCGCGTCGTAAATCTCTTGCAGCAACTGGCTGAAATACTCCAACTGATTCGCCGGCGGCAAACTCCCCAACGGATTGCTCGTCTGCACATTGCGCGAAGCCAAAGGACTGCGCTTGGCCGCAGCTTGAACACCCGCTTTTTTAGCGGCCTTTTTTGCGGCCTTCTTGGTCGCCACAGATGAAGGTAAAGATAAAGATTGAGACATCCGCATAGCGTAGCAGCAAAACAAAGCCACTCACGCAAGCCCTAGGGCATGGGCCAAACCTAAAGCGCATCCAAGGGACTCAATACCCCTCGTCCGCCCTTATTGAGCACATGGGTATAAATCATGGTCGTACTCACATCCGCATGCCCCAACAGCTCCTGCACCGTGCGGATGTCATAGCCCGCTTGCAACAAATGCGTCGCAAACGAATGACGCAGCACATGGGGCGAAACGGTTTTGGCAATCCCTGCGCGTTTGGCCGCCTCGCGCACAATGCGCTGCACCGATTCTGGGTAAATATGGTGGCGGCGCTCCAAAAGCTCGCCCGTTCGTGCATCTGGGCGCGGGTCTATGGATCGCTGCGATGACGGAAACACCCACTGCCAAGCCCAGCTCTTATCCGCATTCGGGTACTTCACCGCCAAGGCGTGCGGCAGATACACCCCTGATAAATTGGCGGCGCGATCTTTTTCATACAAGGTCTGCACCTTTTGCAACTGCCGCTGCAAAGGCGCAATCAAATTCTCTGGCAGCACCGTCACCCTGTCCTTATTGCCCTTGCCCTCGCGCACCATAATTTCACGGCGGGCAAACTCCACATCCTTCACACGCAAACGCAGCGCCTCCATCAGCCGCATACCCGTGCCATACAACACATGGGCCACCAACCCAGCAGTGCCCTCCACATGCAGCAGCAACTCACGCACTTCGTTGGGGGTCAACACCACTGGCAAGCGTTGTGGCCGCTTGGCCTGCACCACCTCATCCAGCCAAGGCAGCTCCACACCCAGCACCTGTTTGTACAAATACAAAATCGCAGCCTTGGCCTGATTCTGCGTTGATGCTGACACTTGCCGCTCCACCGCTAAATGGCTTAAAAACGCAGCCACCTCCACTGCCCCCATCTCCTGCGGATGCCGCTTGCCGTGAAATAAAATGAAACGCCGTGCCCAATCAATGTATGCCTGCTCCGTTCGAATGCTGTAGTGGCGCGTGCGCAAGTGAATGCGCATACGCTCCAGCAGCTTGGGCTGCCGCTGCGATGGTGGGGGAGTTGGGGCGCTATCCATCCGCAAAATTTTAGGCGGCCCTAAACGGTAAGTAACTTGGGGTTTACCTGTGTGTGGTGTAAGATGGTGGCCGT
>CAZJBX010000043.1:0-9865 GCA_964544605.1 uncultured Burkholderiaceae bacterium | reverse complement strand
CCTAGTTTTTTAGTTTGGCCGGGACGCTGGGGTCTGCCGTGATCCAGCTCCTGCAACCAACGCGCCATATCGCCTTCTTCTGTGCGCTGGGCGTAGCTGGCTTCAATCAGCGGGCGGATGTCTGTGGGCAATTGCACCTGCTGCAAGTTTTGCCACACTTGCAGGCTGCGGCAGAGCACATAGGGCGCATAGACATAGGCACTGTTGCCAAAGGCTTGATAGGGCTGGGCGATGGCGGCTTCTAGCTCAGGCATCAGCAGCCAAGCCTCACAAGCGGCGCTGGCGGGGCGGGGTGTTTCGGCGTGTCGCCAGAGCCGGCCCAAGCGCTGCAAAAGCATATCGGTGGGAGCAAAGGCGCTGACCAAAAAGTCGGCATCGATATCAAGCGATTGCTCCAGCACCTGCGTGCCCACCAAAATGCGCCCCTGCTGGCCGCGCTGGGCATGGCCGCTTTTGCCAAAGGCATTGACCCAGTGTTCTTCAATAGCTTGGCGGTCTGCGGCCGTAAAGCGCGAATGCAGCAGGCCGCAGGCTGCGCCCACTTCATGCGCACGGGCGGCCAAATCCAGATAGCGCTCTTGCGCCTCGGCCACGGTGTTTTCTAGCCAGAGCACTTGCTGGCCTCGGGCGGCACGGTTGATGGCCTCTTGCACGGCAAGATTGGCATCGGCGCAAGCGTGGATGCGCACGGTTTGCGGCGGCGGCGGAGCCACAGGTAGCTCTTGCGCTTGCGGCGCATCCAGCGGCCCTTGCATGGCGGTGATGAGGGGATAGGCTTGGCTGCTGAGTTCAGCCTTGAGCATTTGCGCACGGCGCTCTTGGTTGAGCGTGGCGCTAAGGATGATGACGGTGCAGTGCAGTTGGCGCAGCAGTTCGACCAAGGCATCGAGCAGGGTGCCCGTGTAGGCATCGTAGGTGTGGACTTCGTCAAGAATGACGACCTTGCCCGCCAGCCCGAAGGCACGCACAAAGCCGTGTTTCACATTCATGGCGGCCATCAGGGCTTGGTCAATGGTGCCCACGGCAAAGGGTGCCAGCAGGCCGCGTTTGGCGCTGTTAAACCATGCCCCGCCGGGGCGGCCTTCTTCGCCCATTTCGGTATCTTGCAGCCAGGCTTTGCCGTGCAGCAAAAGGGCGAGGCGGTGGGGGCAGCCTGGGGCCAGAGTGCGCGCTAAAAAGGCGTTGAAGCGTTCGTAAATTTTGTTGGAAGTGAGTTGCGTGGGCAGGGCAAAGTAAATGCCACTGGCCTGGCCGCTTTGCAACAGTTGGTAGGCGGCATACAGGGCAGCCTCGGTTTTGCCCAGGCCCATCGGCGCTTCCAGCACATACACGCCCGCTTGTGTGGCGACATCCATGAGTTGCTGCTGTGCAGGACGGGGGGCAAAGCCGAATACATCGGCAAAGCTGAGGCCGCTTTGGTAGCTTGGGGCGACCCAGCCCGATTCTTGCAAGGCGGTATCGACCATGCCCTGCCAAGGCAAGGCGGGGTCTTCAAAATGCTGGCCTGAGCCAATCCAGTCGGCCACGCTGGTCAGCCCTGCGACCAAGCGGGCTTGGGCAGGGCTTTGCAGGGTGGGCCAGTCCATGTTCAAGCGGCTGCGCAAATCATCGACCAAGGCGCTGCGCTGGGTTTGCCATTCATCACCGCCAAACACTTCACTATTGGCTTGATAAAAGCCCAGTTGGGGTGAAAAGCCGTGGTGCTGGCCTAAAACTTCAGGCAGGTATTTGGGCGCGCCCAGTGCCTTGGCTGCGGCTTGGCTGACACCCGCGTGGCCGCCCCATTGGGATTCCAGTGCGGGGTTATCCACAGCGATTTTTGGTAGCTCATCTGCACCAGTCGTGAAATTGCGCCGCAGTTTTTCATAAAACGAGGGGCTGACTTTGCCAATATCGTGGCAGGCTGCGGCAAAAGCAGCATCTGGCGGAAAGAGCTGGTTTTGCAGCGCGGGTGGGTATTGGGCGATGAGGGCTTGCGCTACCGTGCCGACGATGTGGCAGTGCTCAGGCACAGTGCGGCCGGGCCGAATTTCGCCCGTGTTGGGGTCGGTATAGGTTTTGGCGGGGCAGTCAGCAAAATGGGGCGGCTGCGTTGGGGGCACTGTGGGGGTGGCCTTGGGTTTGCGTCTGTGTCCAAGCATGGGCGGGGTCTCCTGTATGTTTGAACAGCAGTGTAGGGCAGAAATCGAGAGTTTTTGTATTTGCACGGTTGCGTGCCCCGAACTCGGTTGTGGCGAGGAGGGCGCAGCCTGCCGTGGCCTTACTTCGTCATTGCTGTGACTCAGTAGGGGCCTTGCATGCAAGGCCCCTACGAGAATGTGCGCAGCCCATCCCCCGCCTCGTCATGCTCAGCTTGACTCGGCAGCTTGGCGCTTCAGTTGGGTGGTGGCGGCAGAGACTGCGAGTCAAGCCCGCAGTGATGTAGCAAAGGCAGGGCAGGGGTTTGGAGTGCGCCGTGTGACGGCGCTTTGGGCTTCCCGCACTTATTTCGGCTCTTGATCTAAAGCGGCGCAGTGCGCCGCACTCCAGAGTCGGGTGCTAGCCTGTCGTGGCCATCTTGGGCTGCAAGGGAGGGGGACGGTACGGGTGGCAGCCCTAGTCGGCGCTTACAATCGCTGCCCATGAGTTCAAACACCACACCTTCTACTGAGAAAACCTCGAATTTTTTGCGTCAAATCGTGGAGAAAGATTTGGCAGATGGCAAGCACGCTGGGCGGCGTTGGGGCGGTAGCCCTGGCGATGCGGCCCATCATGCGGCGGGGCAGGTGGATGCGGCGAAGATTCGCACGCGTTTTCCGCCTGAGCCGAACGGCTATTTGCATGTGGGCCATGCCAAGAGCATTTTGCTCAATTTCGGCATGGCGGCGGATTACGGCGGCGTGTGCCATTTGCGTTTTGACGATACCAACCCTGAAAAAGAGAGTGTGGAGTATGTCAATAGCATCACGGATGCGGTGCGTTGGTTGGTCGGCCCAGCTTGGGAGCAGGGCGGCACGGCGCATTTGTATTTCGCCAGCGATTACTTCGGCTTTATGCACCGTGCGGCGGTGTATTTGATTGAGCAGGGCTTGGCTTATGTGGATGAGCAGAGCGCCGAGGAGATGCGCGAGCGCCGTGGTGACTTCACGACGCCGGGGCAGGACAGCCCTTACCGCAGCCGCAGCGTGGCCGAGAATTTGGCCCGCTTTGCTGAGATGAAAGAGGGCAAGCTGGCTGATGGCGCGGCGGTGCTGCGCGCCAAGATTGATATGGCGCATCCCAATATCAATATGCGCGATCCTGCGATTTACCGCATCCGCCGTGCCCACCACCACAACACGGGCGATGCGTGGTGCATTTACCCCATGTACACCTTTGCGCATCCGATTGAGGATGCGTTGGAGAATATCAGCCATTCGTTTTGCACGCTGGAGTTTGAAGACCAGCGCCCCTTTTACGACTGGGTAGTGCAGCATTTGTCGGCAGGCGGTTTAATCAGCAGCCCGCCGCCGCGCCAGATTGAGTTTGCGCGTTTGAATTTGACTTTTGTGGTGACGAGCAAGCGCAAGTTGAAGCTGTTGGTGGATGAGGGCCGCGTGAGTGGCTGGGACGACCCGCGTATGCCGACGATTGTGGGCTTGCGCCGCAGGGGTTATACGCCCGAGGCTTTGCGCCTGTTTGCCGAGCGTATTGGCGTGACCAAGGCCGATAGCTGGATTGATTACAGCGTGCTCGAAGGCGCTTTGCGCGAGAGCCTAGAGCAGACGGCCCACCGCGCCATGGCGGTGCTCAATCCGCTGAAGCTGGAGCTGACGAATTGGGATGCGGTCATGGGTGCTGGGCATTTGGAGCCTTGCAGCCTGCCTGCGCTGCCGCCTTCGGCTCTGCCTGAGGGTGAGGCTGCGCCGCTGCGCCATTTGCAACTGGGGCGTGAGGTGTGGATTGAACGCGAGGACTTTGAAGAAGTGCCGCCCAAGGGCTATAAGCGCCTCTTCCCGGGCAATAAGGTGCGTTTGAAAGGCGGCTATGTGATTGAGTGCACAGGCTGCGAGAAAGACGAAAACGGCGCAGTGACGAAGGTCTTGGCCGAGGTGATTGCCGATACCAAGAGTGGCACGCCAGGGGCCGATAGCGTCAAGGCCAAGGCCGCCATCACTTGGGTCGGCGCAGCCGATGCCCTGCCTGCTGAAGTGCGTTTGTACGAGCGCCTGTTCAGTGACGAACACCCCGATGCGGGCGGTAAGGACTTTATGGCCTTGCTCAACCCCGATAGCTTGCAAGTGGTGCAAGCGTGGGTGGAGCCTTCTTTGGCGGCGGCTCAGCCCGATGAGAAGTTTCAGTTTGAACGCTTTGGTTACTTTGTGGCCGACCGCGAGGACAGCGGCAAGGATGGCAAGCTGGTGTTCAACCGCATCACGGGTTTGAAGGACAACTGGAAGAAATAAAGCGCATGGCTGGAGCGGGGCGCTGGCGGCCATCTACAATAGAAGCCGTCTGCGGCCCGTGCTGGTTCTCATGTCCTTGAACCTATGCTCTTAGAGCCCGGGCTTGTAAATTGCCCTTTCAGCGTGATCGTCTCGCGTTAGATGAACCCAAGATTGCGGCTGCACTCGCCCACCTGAACCCCTGGTTCAGGCTTCAACCAGCGCCTTGTGCCGCAGACCCCTCTTTTTTGTAAAGGACTTGCCCTATGTTCGCCAAAATCCTTGTTCCCGTTGATGGCTCGGCCACCGCACAATTGGCTTTTGATAAAGCGCAGGCTTTGGCCAAAGCTTTCGGCAGCCGCCTGATTTTGCTCACTGTGGTGGAGCCTTTCCCTACTTTGACCATGAGTGAGATGGATTTGGGCATTGCGCAGCAGCAGTACGCGCAAATTGCCTCCCGTCAGGCCCAGCAAGCCTTGCAAGATGCGCAGGCAAAATTGCAGGCTGAGGGTTTGCAATCGGATGTGATGCAGCTTGAAGGCGTGGCCGCTTGGCGTGGCATTGTGGAAGCGGCCAACAACCTCGAAGTCGATTTGATTGTGATGGGCTCGCATGGCCGCACGGGTTTGCAAAAACTGGTGCTGGGCAGCGTGGCGCAAAAGGTGGTCTCACACGCCGAGCGTTCGGTGATGGTGGTTCATGCCGAGGGCTAAGGCCCACAGCGCAGCGGCAAGCCAGCCAATTCATCAGCCAGCCAGCCGCCGCCCATTGCAAAGGCCCCTGTCACAAGGGGCCTTTTTTTATTGGCCAGCAGCGGTCGCTGCTTGTGGGCCAGCAAGTAGGGCATTCTTCAGCTTGAGCTCCACGGGTTTGGGCCCCATCCAAACCAGCAAAATGGTTTTGAAGAAGTCCTCACCGCCGGGCACGATTTCATCTTTACCGCGCAGGCGGATGTGCACGGTGTTGTCGGCATCGAGGTCAAAGTGCACGACCTCTTGGTTCTCCACCTTTTTGTAGTGCGAAAAAATCGAGCCCATGCGCAGCAGGCCAGGCATGGCACTGCCCAGCAGCTTGCGGTCGCTGACATTGGCCTCAACGCCTTGAATCATGATGTTGCCGAATTCTTTGGCATCCAGATCACGCATGAAAACCAAGGTGACGCGCTTGGGGCCAGGCATGTCCACCACTTCTTGCGCTTTGTTGCTGCGCTGGGGCAAATACAGGCCGGCGGCATAGACCTTGAACACCGCTTTGTAGCGCATACCTGCACCATTGAGCTGCACGGCCTGTTGGCCGATTTGGGCTTGCAGTGGAAAGCTGGCCGAGCCAATTTGCACGGCGCTTTGCGCCCAAAGGCTGCTGGCCAAAAACAAGCTGGCCGCAGCCAGTGTCAAACGGCGGGCTTGACGATTGAGGGAAAAAGGTGGGCGCATAAAACCTCCTGCGTTGGGTGAAGCGGGCCAGCCCAATGCGGGCTAGCCATACCGCCATTATTGAAGAAAACTATGCCTTGTATTTGAAAATTTGATGCCTGTGATTTGACTGCATCATAGTTATCGGCTATGATTGAGTCATCTTTGATTGAAATCGTTAAAGTTCTTTGCTCAAGGCCCATAGGCTGTGGGCAGTGGCACTTTGGCGGCTCTCAGGGATAACTTCGAAGTTCAACCCTCAACCATTTAGGAGCTTTTCATGTCTTCTTTGATCAATACCCAAGTCCAGCCTTTTAAAACCGAAGCTTTCGTGAACCGCGACGGCAAAGGTGAGTTCATCACCGTGACCGAGGAAAGCCTCAAAGGCAAGTGGTCTGTTTTGATTTTCATGCCCGCAGCTTTCACCTTCAACTGCCCCACCGAGATTGAAGATGCGGCTGACAACTACGCCGAATTCCAAAAAGCAGGCGCTGAGGTCTATATCGTGACCACAGACACGCACTTCAGCCACAAAGTTTGGCACGAGACTTCTGACGCTGTGGGCAAAGCCAAATTCCCTCTGGTTGGCGACCCCACACACCAATTGACCAACGCTTTTGGCGTACACATTGCTGAAGAAGGTTTGGCACTGCGTGGCACTTTCGTCATCAACCCCGAAGGCGTGATCAAAACCATGGAAGTGCATTCCAACGAAATCGCCCGCGATGTGAGCGAAACCCTGCGCAAACTCAAAGCCGCTCAATTCACCGCAGCCCACCCTGACCAAGTGTGCCCTGCCAAGTGGAAAGAAGGCGCCGAGACGCTGAAACCCTCACTCGACCTCGTCGGCAAAATCTAAGCCTCATTTGCCACGGCACGCCTTGGGTGTGCCCACTGCGGGCGGCGGCAGGTGCTGCCGCTCACAGCGCAGCAGTTTTGAGCCAAGTGCATTGCGCCGCAGTGCATTTGTCTGAGTCACTGCTTTTGTATCAACCCCCTTCTCTGCGATTAAAGGAGCACCCTATGTTGGATCAAGACATGATCAGCCAATTGCAACAGTATTTGGCCTTGTTGCGCCGCCCCATTACCCTCACGGCCACTTTGGGCCCTGATGCAAAATCGGCTGAAATGAAGGCCCTGCTGGAGCAGATTGCCAGCATGAGCGAGAAGGTGGATTTGACCCTGAAATCAACTGAGGCAGGCCCACGGGTGCCACGCTTTGCCATCAGCTGCCCTGATGCCGAGCAGCATTTGGAGTTTGCCGCCATCCCGCTGGGCCATGAGTTCACTTCTTTGGTGCTGGCGCTGCTGTGGTCGGGTGGCCATCCGCCCAAGGTTGAGCCTGAGGTGATTGAGCAGATTCAAGCCATTGATCAAGACTTTGACTTCGAGGTCTATATGAGCTTGTCTTGCCACAATTGCCCCGATGTGGTGCAAGCCCTGACGCTGATGAGCGTGTACAACCCCCGCATCAAAACCACCATCATCGATGGCGGCATCAACCAAAAAGAGGTGGAAGAGCGCGAAATCATGGCTGTGCCGCAAGTGTGGCAGGGCGGTGAAGTCTTCCATGCGGGCAAAACCGATGTGGCCGAGCTGCTGCAAAAAATGGACACTGGCGCGGCCCAACGCGAGGCAGCCAAAATCAGCGAAAAAGCGCCTTTTGATGTGCTGGTGGTGGGCGGTGGCCCTGCGGGTGGCGCAGCGGCGATTTATGCGGCACGCAAGGGCATTCGGGTGGGTATTTTGGCCGAGCGCTTTGGCGGCCAGGTGAACGATACGCAGTCGATTGAGAACTACATCACCGTCTCAGAAACTACGGGCCCGCGCTTTGCGGCAGATTTGCTGGCCCATACGAACGATTACGACATCGACATCATGAATTTGCAAATGGTCAAGCGCATCACGCCAGCGGCGGAAGTGGGCGGCCTGATTACGGTGGAAACCGAAAGCGGCGCGGTGCTGAAAAGCCGCAGCGTGATTTTGGCCACTGGTGCGCGCTGGCGCAATGTGAATGTGCCTGGCGAGCAAGAGTACAAAAACAAAGGCGTGGCTTACTGCCCGCACTGCGATGGCCCCCTGTTCAAAGGCAAAAAAGTGGCCGTGATTGGCGGTGGTAACTCAGGCGTTGAGGCGGCCATTGATTTGGCCGGTGTGGTCGAGCATGTGGATGTGGTCGAGTTCATGCCTGAGCTGAAGGCCGATGCCGTTTTGGTGCGCAAGCTGCAATCTTTGCCCAATGTGGCGATTCACACCAATAGCGCCACCACTGAAATCCACGGCACAGATGGCAAGGTCAGCGCCTTGAGCAAGAAACACCGTGAAACGGGTGAGGTCTCCACCCTTGACTTGGCTGGCGTGTTCGTGCAAATTGGCTTGGTGCCCAATACCGAGTTTTTGAAGGAAACCGTGAATCTGAGCAAATTCGGCGAGATTGAGGTGGATGCCCGCTGCGCCACCAATGTGCCTGGCGTGTTTGCCGCAGGGGATTGCACTACTGTGCCTTACAAGCAAATCATCATCTCTGCGGGCGAGGGCGCCAAGGCTGCACTCAGCGCCTTTGATTACCTCATTCGCAGCAGCTCCCCGCAAGCCTAAGGCCATCAGCCGAAGGGCTTGAGAACAAAAGGGAGGGTGAAGCCAAGTGCGCCCTCCCTTTTTTAAGACAACACTTGCACCCAAGAGGAGATAGACCATGAGTAAAAACACCCCACTCACCACTGCCGCTGGCTGCCCCGTGGTGGACAACCAAAATGTGATGACGGCAGGCCCCCGTGGCCCGCAATTGCTGCAAGATGTGTGGTTTTTAGAAAAACTGGCGCATTTTGACCGCGAAGTGATTCCTGAGCGCCGCATGCACGCCAAGGGTTCAGGCGCATACGGCTCCTTTACCGTGACCAAAGACATCACGAAATACACCCGTGCCAAGCTGTTTAGCGAAGTGGGCAAAAAGACGGACATCTTCGTGCGTTTCTCTACCGTGGCCGGAGAGCGCGGCGCAGCCGATGCCGAGCGTGATATCCGTGGCTTTGCCATCAAGTTCTATACCGAAGAAGGCAACTGGGACTTGGCGGGCAACAACACGCCCGTGTTCTTTCTGCGCGACCCGCTGAAATTCCCTGACCTGAACCACGCCGTCAAACGCGACCCACGCACCAATCTGCGCAGCTCTGAAAACAACTGGGACTTCTGGACCCTGCTGCCTGAGGCGCTGCACCAAGTGACGGTGGTGATGTCTGACCGTGGCCTGCCCGCCAGCTACCGCCATATGCACGGCTTTGGCTCGCACACCTTCAGCTTTATCAGCCCGGAAAATGAGCGCTTTTGGGTGAAGTTCCACTTCCGCACCCAACAAGGCATTAAAAACATGACCGATGCCGAGGCCGAAGCCGCCGCAGGCAAAGACCGTGAAACCCACCAACGCGACCTGTACGATGCGATTGAGCGCGGCGATTTCCCCAAGTGGACGATGTTTGTGCAAATCATGCCCGAGGCCGAAGCCGAGAAAGTGCCCTACCACCCCTTTGACCTGACCAAAGTCTGGCCGCACGGCGACTACCCCCTGATTGAAGTGGGCGAGTTTGAGCTGAACCGCAACCCCGAGAACTACTTTGCCGAGGTCGAGCAAGCCGCCTTCAACCCCGCCAATGTGGTGCCAGGCATCAGCTTCTCGCCCGACAAAATGCTGCAAGGGCGCTTGTTCTCGTATGGCGATGCGCAGCGCTACCGCCTTGGCGTGAACCACGGCCTGATTCCCGTGAACGCACCGCGCTGCCCCGTACACAGCTACCACCGCGACGGTGCTATGCGTACCGACAGCAACTACGGCAGCACGCTGGGCTATGAGCCGAACAACTACGGCCAATGGCAAGAGCAGCCCGACTACCGCGAGCCGCCCCTGAAAATTGACGGCGCAGCCGACCACTGGAACTTCCGTGAGGACGATGCCGACTACTACAGCCAGCCCCGCGCCCTGTTCAATTTGATGAGCGCCGAGCAAAAGCAGGCTTTGTTTGACAACACCGCCCGCAATATGCAAGGCACCAGCGA
>CAZJBX010000042.1:0-10491 GCA_964544605.1 uncultured Burkholderiaceae bacterium | reverse complement strand
CGACCAAAGGATTATGAGTCCTCTGCTCTAACCAACTGAGCTAACGCCCCCCGTTTGGGAAGCAGGCATTGTAGCGCTTTGGCTTTGTGCCGCAGCGCGGTTTTAGGCCACCCAGCTGAGCACGCTGCTCAAGGGTTCGCGCTCGGTGCGGAAGGTGTTGACGACGGCGCTTTCATCGGCATAGCCCAAGGCCAGGGTGCAGACGAGCATTTCGTTTTCACCCGCGCCAATGTGGGGCAGGACGATGCTTTGGAACATATTCCAGGCCGCTTGCGGGCAGGTGTGCAGGCCCAGGCCACGGGCGGCGAGCATGATGTTTTGCAGCAACATGCCGTAGTCGAGCAAGGAGCCACGGCCCATGATTTTGTCGATGGTGAAGTGCAGGCCCACAGGCGCGCCAAAGTAGCGGTAGTTTTGCTGGTGCTGCATGTGCATTTTCATGTATTCGCCTTTGGCGATGCCGAGCACGCCATACAAGCCAAAGCCGCAGGCGCGGCGGCGCTCGATGTAGGGGCTGACCCATTCCTCAGGGTAGTAGTCATAGGGTTCGGGGTATTGCGCGGCGAGTTCGCGGTTTTGCGCGATGGCGTTGTGGGCTTCGCAGACTTTGCCGACCAGTGCGTCACGGCTTTCGCCTTGCACCACATACACCTTCCAAGGTTGGGTGTTGCTGCCGCTGGGGGCACGCAGGGCGGCTTGAATGAGGGTTTCGATGTCTTGGCGGCTGGGCACTTGGGCGGTGTAGGCGCGGCAAGAAAAGCGGCTTTCCATGGCATCAAACAAGCCTTGGGGCTGGCTGACGGTGGCGCTGGCTTGCTCGGCAGGGCTGATGCTGGGGACGGTGGGGGTGTTGCTGCTCATGCTTTCTCTCTCAGGCTTCAAAGTAAAAACTGCGCCTAATTTAACCGATGCTGGGCCGCTGTTTCACCCCTGTGCTGGGGTGCTGGCCGTATGGCGTTGGGGTGCTGCGGGGCGCACTTTTGCTGCACTGCAACATTTTTTGCCCAAAGCCTTGTTTTTTCTTTTGGCCTGCCTATAATTTCGCTTTATGTTGCAGTGCAGCATTTTTGCCTGCTTACATTTTTCTCAAGGAGTGATTCACCATGTTGACCGTTGACCAAATTCTGGCTGCCCAGCGCGCCCAAGTTGAAACCCTGTTCGGCCTGACCAATACCGCTTTCGCCAGCGCCGAGAAACTGATGGACCTGAACATCAGCGCCGCCAAAGCCGCATTGAACGATGCCCAAGAGCAAAGCGCCGCCGTTCTCAGCGCCAAAGATGCGCAAGAGCTGATTGCCCTGCAAGCGGCCATGCTGCAACCCTTGGCTGAAAAAACTGCGGCCTACAGCCGCCATCTGTACGAAATCGCCACTGAAGCTGGCGCTGAGTTCAGCCAACAAATCGAAGGCCAAACTGGCGGCGTGCAAGCCAAAGTGATGGGCCTTGTTGACAATGTGGCGCAAAACGCCCCTGTGGGTTCTGAAACAGCCGTTGCTATGCTCAAAAGCAGCATGGCCGCTGCCAGCAATGCTTTTGAATCTGTGCAAAAAGTGATGAAGCAAGCCAGCGAGCTGACCCAAGCCAATATGCGCACTGTGGCCGATAGCGCTGCTGCCGCAACAAGCGCCACTGGCAAAAAAGCCAGCAGCCGCAAGCGCTAAGCTCTGCGCTAGCAGTTTCCTTCCTTTCAAGGGGAATCGACCCAGCCGCCGCAAGGCGCTGGGTTTTTTTGTGCCTGCCCTTTGACCAGCCAGCGTGCGGGCTATTGTTTTGCTTTACGCCCGCCCAAATTCTGAAGGCAGTTGGCTGCTATGGCCCGCAGAGGGTAGGCTGTTTTTGCTGTGCAAAGGCGGGCGGCTTGATGGCGATACATCGGTGTGTTGGGCTGGGCTGCCTTTGCTCTGGCGGGTCTGCGCATTCGCAGGCAAAGCCCCCAGGTGTTCAAAGTGCATCCAGCTCTCATCGCCCTTAGCGCCATCTTTGGGACTGTAGCGGGGGTGGGGGTAGCGGCTGTCCACCACACCTGTGGCGCTATTGGGGCCGCCACGGCCACCGGGTTCATCGTCATCAGCAGCGGGGGAACCATCGGCCTGCAAATAGCGAATCGGCTTTTGCGTGCGCGGCGACATGGTGTCGCAGAGCTTGTGCAACTCACCCACCAGTTGCTCAGGGCGGCCTTTGTATTCGCCCAAAATGGCCACACTGAACTGAAAAATAATGGTGATGTTGTGCTGCATGATTTTGGTCGGCATCAGGCCCGAGGCAATCAGCTCGACGCACAGCTTATTGATGTGCTCGCGATCGGCGGTATCGAGCAAGACCGCAAAGCGGTGTGTGCCCACGCGCCCAATCGAGTCCATCTCATGGAATACGCGTTTGATTTTGAGCGCCGAGCGCAACAGGGTTTGCTCCACCACATCTTGCGGAAAGTGCTGGCTCATATAGGGCAAATTGCTCACACTGATGAGCACCAAGGCACTGCGCTTGCGCTTTTGCGGCACGCTCAAGGCCGTTTGAATGCGCGAGAGCAAAAACGGTGCGCGCAGGGTGTCGGTCAGCGCGTCTTGCGAGCGCAAGCCTTGCATACGAATCTGCGCTGCCAACTGGTGGCGCATTTTTAAGTTTAAATCCAGCAGCAAAGCAGGCATCCCCAGCGCCAAGTACAAGAACACAAAAGTTTGTTCATACCAATACACATGCCACTGCGCCACCACCATCACCGCGCCCAGCAGCACATTGGCCACCAAAATCGAGAAAAACACGAAAACGGTGCGCCCTGAATGGTCTTTGCGCCGCCAAGCCAGTGCCCCTGCTAGCGCATTGAGCGAGTAAGTGGCTACCACAGTCAGCGCCAGCAAAGGTGCGCCAATACTGAAGCGATCGGCCCACAAATACACGGGAATGCTCAGCACATTCATGCCCGCAGCCAGCATCAACCAGTCGTGGGTTCTCTTATGGTGGGCTTGCGTTTGCAGCATGGAAGCGACAAACAAGGCGCTGGCCATGGATGCCAGCAATTGCCACACGCCCACCGAGGCATCCGTCCACCACGGCGAGGTGCGCCACGCCAAATAACCATTGATGCCCGAATAGGCAAACAAGACCAAAAGCGAAGTGAGCAGATAAAAGACAAACAGGGCGTGGGTTTTGTCACGGAAGAAGAAGCTCACAAACGAGGCATACACCGTCAAGAACAGAATGGAGCCAATGACCAGGCCCGCCAGCCAGAAATAACGGTGCGAATCACGCAAATACAAGCCCTCTTCCTTCAAATTGACAGGCAATTGCGTCACGATGGGGTGGGCCACCCGCAGCCACACATCCACCGTCTCGCCGGGGCGCATATTCAACTTAAAGCTCGGCGCATTCGACGGATAGGCCCAATCTGCATTGGCATGGTGATCCCCGGCCAACTCCTCGGCCAGCAAAGCGCTGCCCGTGCCACTGCTGCGGTAGAGGCGCACATCATCGAGCAAGGGCACTGGAATGCTCAACACCCACGGGTCGCTATCAGGGCCGCGCTGGGCCACCTGCGCCGCCCGTTCGGGGCTTAGCGCCACACGCAAATGCAACCACACTGCCCCGTGGCTGCCCAACAAATGATTCTGATGGGGATCCGCCGCCACAAAAGCATCGGCCTGGGCGCGCACATCATCAATGCTCAGCGTACCCTCCACATCCATCAAATAGCCCATTTGCAAGGCGTAGCCCTGCACTTTGCTTTGCCCCAGTTGCGTCACGGGCCAACTGCGATCGGCTTTAAACCCTGTCCGCTGCGTCATCAAGCCTGGAGCCGAGCCGCCTGCGGCCTCAGCCGCCACGCCAACAGACGCAACAGATGGAGACTGCGCTGCCCCCAAAGCTGGCCACAACACCGCACAGCACACAAGCAGCCACAGCACAAAGCGATGCTTGCTCAAGGCCCGAACCCATCCGTACCGCTGTTCAAAAGTCCCCATTGCCCCTACATCCTTTAGGCGTTAAATAGTGTCGCGAAAGTCTAATACAGCAAAAAGGACATTGCCAGCAATAGACTAAACTTCATAGCTTGTTTTGATTTAAATAAAATTCACGCTATGAGTCTCAAATGTGGCATCGTTGGCCTGCCCAATGTGGGCAAATCCACCCTTTTCAACGCCCTCACCAAAGCGGGCATCGCCGCTGAAAACTACCCCTTCTGCACCATCGAGCCGAATACGGGCGTGGTGGAAGTGCCTGATCCCCGCCTCGATGCCTTGGCTGAAATCGTGCAACCTGAGCGCACCGTCCCCGCCATCGTTGAATTTGTGGACATTGCGGGCCTCGTGGCTGGTGCCAGCAAAGGCGAAGGCTTGGGCAACCAATTTCTTGCCCATATCCGAGAGACCGACGCCATCGTCAATGTCGTGCGCTGCTTTGAAGACGACAATGTCACCCATGTCGCTGGCAAAATCGACCCCATCGCCGATATCGAAGTGATTCAAACCGAACTCTGCCTGGCCGACCTTGCCACTGTAGAAAAAGCGCAACAACGCTACGGCAAAGCCGCCAAAAGCGGCAACGACAAAGAAGCCATCGCCATGGTCAAACTGCTCGCCACCGTGCAAGCCGCCCTCGACCAAGGCCAACCCGTGCGCGGCCTTGGCCTCAGCGCCGAAGATCAAGCCCTCATAAAACCCCTGTGCCTCATCACCGCCAAACGCGCCATGTTCGTGGGCAATGTGGCCGAAGACGGCTTTGACAACAACCCCCTGCTCGCCCGCCTAGAAGAATACGCCGCCGCGCAAAACGCCCCCGTAGTTGCTATCTGCGCCAAGATAGAAGCAGAAATGGCAGAAATGGACGATGAAGACCGCGACATGTTCCTTGAAGAACTCGGCCTGCAAGAGCCGGGCCTCAACCGCCTCATCCGCGCGGGCTACAGCCTCTTGGGTTTGCAAACCTACTTCACCGCTGGCGTGAAAGAAGTCCGCGCCTGGACCATCCGCCAAGGCGACACCGCCCCCCAAGCCGCTGGCGTCATCCACGGCGACTTTGAACGCGGCTTCATCCGCGCCCAAACCATCGCCTTTGACGACTTCATCACCTACAAAGGCGAAGCAGGCGCCAAAGACGCAGGCAAACAACGCGCCGAGGGCAAGGACTATGTGGTCAAAGATGGGGATGTGCTCAACTTCTTGTTCAATGTGTAACTAAGTCCGTTGCTCATGCCCACAGAAGAATGCCTGCATTCATCGGGGCACGACGCCAAAGCGCGGCACAACATCAATGTCTTCATCATCGGCGGGTAGCAGCTCAAAGGCCTTTAAAACTGCTCGCTCGATGCGTCCAGCCAAAACTTCATCGCCAAAGATGACGGGGTAGGTTTTACGCAATTTGCCGCTGATTTTTTGGTTCTTCACCAAGGAGCGAATAATCGCCGCGTAGTCTTCGTCGCGCCCTTCGATTATTTCCTTGAGCTTGTCGCATGCCGCATCGTAGCGCTGCAGGTATATCGCCTCATCCTTGAGCCCGTGCAGGATGGCGTGACGGATGACATCAACCAAGAACTCCGTTTGAAAAGTAAGGTCGATATAGCGCCAAGTGGCAAGCCCCAAGCGCCAGTCCTCTACACGCAGATTGGATCTGACGCCGTCTTCGTACTCTATGCTCGCCCCAAAGCTGCAGACGGCGTTCATCATGGCCATCAATGGCCGCGACAAGCGCTCTAGGGCCGTGTCATAGGCGGCCCGCCGTGTAGCGCTTTCGCTGATTACGGCTGAGACGGGCAGAATGATCGGCGCTGCTAGAAAGTTGTCACGCCTGAGGATGTCGTTAATCAAAAAACGCGAAAGTCGGCCATTGCCGTCGCTCAGGGGATGGATATACACAAAGCCAAAAGAAAGAGCCGCCGCTCGCAGCAAGGGATTTTGCCCTCGGGTGCGCTGCTCGAATACCTGCAAACCCGCCATCATTTCTGACACCCGCTCATAGCTTGGTGCCAAATAGTCGATAACAGGCTCGAAAATGGAGTTGGTGTGCCCAACAAAAACAGGCGAACGACGAACCCCCAACTTCGCGCCCGTCAATTTTTCGCCCATGATGGTCTGCTGAATCAGAGTCATGCCCTCTTCGCTGAAGACGGAATCAATCTTGCCGCAGTGTGTGTGCATGGCGTGCGCTAGGCGGCGTATGCGGTCCTCCTCTTTGCCCTCGGACTCAATGACAAAACTGGCCTTGCTCTCCTTAACAGTCAGCCAGTTCACGGCGCGCTCTATGGTCTGCAGCCCAAACTCGCCAACCATCTTGTCGATTTCAGAGCGCAGTTGGGCGGGGTCTGCCGCCTCCAGCCTTTCCAAACTGATCATGGGGCAAAAGCTGCGAGGGCCCGGCAGGTTGTTGTTGATGCGCCAACGGCGCACCTTGTCCGGCACTGTGGCAGTGAGGTATTTGGATGGCTTGAGCAAATCAACATAATTTCCCCCAGCATCGGCCACCCCAGCCAAAATGGAGTCGGTCAGCCACTCATAGAGGAAACCACAGCGGCGTGCATATGCGCCTGTCGGCTCATTCAGCACCCATTGGGCGATGGGATCAGGGCCAGTGACCTCAAACAAGCGACTCAAAAAATCAAGTTCAACGCCTTCGTACTTCAGCGCAAATGTCAGGTGCGCGCTCAGCGTTGCGTCTGGCTGGTAATGTGCTGGATAGGTCTCAACCAAAAAGCCGTTTGCCGCCGTACTGGAACGCGCCGAACCAATGGTGCTACTCACCCGCAAGGGCTGCACAGGGGGCACGCCATAGGACTGCGATAGCCACTTATACCCAGCAAATTGTTCTCCATTTCGCATACGAGCCACCTAAAACTATTATTTTATGGATTCTCATCAATAAAACAATTACAGTCAAGATCGCAAGACCCATTGGAACGCGCCGAACCAATGGTGCTACTCACCCGCAAGGGCTGCACAGGGGGCACGCCATAGGACTGCGATAGCCACTTATACCCAGCAAATTGTTCTCCATTTCGCATACGAGCCACCTAAAACTATTATTTTATGGATTCTCATCAATAAAGCAATTACAGTCAAGATCGCAAGACCCATCCACCACCTGGAATAATGGGGCCAGCCACACACAGCGCACACGCCTTGGGCCCTGCGCTTTTTTATTGCCCTTTTTTCACCTGCTGCCATGTCTGCCCTTCCCCTTGGTCTTTACGAACGCCTGCTGAGCACCGAACTACAACAGGCGCTGGCGCAGCTGCCTGCTGGCCAGATGCCGCAACTGGATGCCAAGCTGGGCGAGGAACAGCAGCGTCGCCTGCTGGTGCAAGAAATCGCACAACTCTTGCCCCAGCTTTTAGAAGCAGCGCAACAGCGAGAAGAAGATGCACAAGCCTTGGACTTGCTCAATCGTCTTTTGGTCTGGCTGCGCCAGCAAGGGGTAGAAGCCCCCACTTATGCCCAGCCCTTGCAAGTGCTTCGCGCCGTGCACCCCGTTGGGCAGCCTCCCCAGTTGCCATCGTTTGATCATCGCCCCAGCTTCCTCACCTTGAAGTCTCAAAAGTGCAAAAGCTGAAAAGCTTTAAGGTCAAACGCTTACACAAAAAATGTCCAACACCTGTTAGCATTCAACAACAGAAATTTCACATCTAAGAGCAATACCATGCCCAATCAATTGCAACTCAATGAACTCGACCACAATAACATCAAGAACATATCTGATTTAAAGCAGATACTAAAGGCATTCAACTGCAAATCCATACTTATAAAAAAACTCGGAAAAAACAACAATGACAAAAATCAAATCTACATACACCCAAACCCTGACTATCTAAACGGAATTTTTGACCTAGACTTCGAGCGCAGAGGCATTAGCACCAGTAGAAAGAAAAAAGGAACTCAGGAAGAAATACCTGCGGGAATATTTAACAAATTCCACTGGATCGACACCGACCTTAAGAAACACAAGGTAACGGAATGCAAGGCCATTTTGTATGCACAATATCCAGAAGTCCGCTTATCTGGATTTCAGACAATCGAAAACACAATACCCACATCCTTGAGCATCAAATTCACCAAAAGCAATCCTCAGGTTGATCGATTCTTGGCCATCGGCGCAGATCGGGATGGCGCAGCCTATGCAATATTGATCGTTAATCCTAAGACTGACTTCCAAAAAGAATTTGAAGTTCTTAAATATCATAAAGGATCAAAAGCCTGCAAACTCATTGAACTAACAACTGATTTAAGTCCAAGCGAGAGATTAAAAAATATTCTAGCAAGGAAAATAGCTGGCAAAGATGTCAAAGGCTGCCGCCTAAAGAATGGTGTTACTATCCCATTTACAGGCACACAAGTTCATGGCTACACCTTAGAGCATGAACTTGGAATTTCAACGAATGCTGCAAAAGATGGCGATTACTTAGGCATTGAGCTTAAATGTTTCACTAGCAATAAGCTAACCCTATTTACACCAGAACCTGATGGTGGCCTCTATGCAGAAGATTTCAAATTGTTCATGAAAACCTATGGCTATGAGAAGGAAGCCATGTATCGATTTACAGGGCTACATCGTACAGGCAAAGTAAGTGAGAGCACAGGCCTCAATCTTCGCGTACTGCACAGTGCTAAAAAAGGAGATGCCAGCATAGTGCATGATTTTGACATAAATAAACCATTCAAAGATCAACTTAAAAACCTACGCGTAGTTTTGTTAGATTCTAATGATAAAGTTGCTGCATCATGGTCTCTATCAAGATTATTCGGGAGCTGGGGTGTAAAGCACAATGAGGTTGTCTATGTCCCTGCAACAGTACAAACAAATAAAATCGCAGAAGAAATAAAAGAGGGCTATTTAAAAAGGGTTTATTTCTCTGATAGTGTCTTATGGTGCAAAGAAAGTTCAGTTGAAAAGATGATACATGCTATAGTCAATGGAACCATCTTTCTTGACCCTGCACCAAAGCACAATCCGAACAACCCAAAAGATGATAAGCGACGCTCACAGTGGAGGGTCAACAACATCTACAGAGACGCAAAGCAACTCTACAAAAATGTTGATGAAGTTAAACTGAAATAATTCTTGGAACCATCATCTTTGCGACAGACTGAAAAACTGGCACAACAACAGAATTTCCAAATTGCTTATAAGCCTGTGTATCCGATACTGGAATTCTAAAATTATCAACACCTCTAGTAGAGAAACCCATCAATCTAGCACACTCTACTGGAGTCAATCTTCTTGGTCTGTTTTTCAGGTTGGACTTAGTGAAGCCCTTGGAAAAGTCCCAGCCTCTATCTATAAGTATCTCCGAGCCATCTTTATAATACCTAGCAGAAAGAGTCCTAGCAACATCATTGCGACCAACTAAACCATAACCAAAACCATTCCCCTTTTCCTTATGTTTTATAGAATAGTTATATAAATACTCCCAGAGATTTGGCGTCAACAGATACTTATCATCGACAGCATCATCAAGAATTTCACCCAGCTTCGGCTTAGATTTTGAATAATAAGAACGAATATCCCTTAAAGTGAAACCTTCTTGTTCCCCTAAATCTTTTCTAAAGCCGACAAGAATAATTCTTTGCCTATGCTGTGGAACCCAGTTCTGCCCATCAATCACTTTTGGATCATCTGATCCAAAATCGCCAGAATCAGAAACATAGTAACCTAACTCATCCAAAGTCTCCATAATCACTTTAAATGTTTTACCTTTATCGTGGCTTTTTAAATTTTTCACATTCTCAAGGACAAAAGCTTTAGGGCGTTTCACTTTAATTACTCTAGCCACATCGAAAAACAATGTCCCTTGAGTCTTGCATTCAAAACCATGAGAAACACCTAGAGAGTTCTTCTTTGAAACGCCAGCTATTGAGAATGGCTGACAAGGAAACCCAGCTAGAAGTATATCATGATCAGGAATAATAGAGTCTATGTTGTCGTAAGCATCAAACTCCGATACATCCTGGTCACTAAGAGTAACCTTCCTTATGTCATCATTGAAGGTATGGTAGTCTCCATATGTGTAATAATTTGATTTATATGTTTTGGCGGCAAACTTATCCCACTCGCTTGTAAAAACACAAAGCCCCCCTTCATCTTCGAAGCCTCTTCTAATACCACCTATCCCCGCAAACAAGTCTATAAATTTGAACTTATAGTTATTCAAATTTACGACCTCGCTAGGCAAAAGCCGTTCAAGAAGAATATATTCATGATGTGAGAGTTTAGGGCTAGTTTTACCTTTGGCCCATCGATTAATTGTCTCCCTGCTATAGCCGACAGAAGAGTGCCCGCTCAAGTAGTCCGCAATTTGCTTTTGCTCATAGATATCTAGCAAGCGGTCGATGAGTTCCTTATCGGACAAAGGGCTAGTAGTCAGTTGTGGCTCAAGACTCAAAGTTTTCTCCAGGTTGTTTGAGTGACAGTCTATCACTTATCTCCTCTAAAATTCTTCTCTTGTGCATACGCCCCCCGCCTACAAAAACAACTGCAAATGCTGGCCTACCAGCTCTATCCCTTGGC
>CAZJBX010000041.1:0-12467 GCA_964544605.1 uncultured Burkholderiaceae bacterium | reverse complement strand
GACATCGTCAAGCTACATATCCGAAAAACCCCATGCCTGTAGGTGTGGGGTTTTTTTATGCCTGTTTGTTTTTGATGCTTGAGGCAAAATATTGCCATGACAACAGAAAAGACCTCCGCAAATTACCGCAACCTGTTCGAATGGATGGGTGGCGAAGAAAAAATTCAGATTTTGGTGGATCGTTTTTATGATTTGATGGATCTGGAGCCAGCTTATGCGCGTTTGCGCAGCTTGCATAAACCCGATTTGCAGCATTCACGAGACACCTTGTTTTGGTTTCTGTGCGGCTGGACGGGCGGCCCTCGCTATTACGAAGAGCGTTACGGCCATCCGCGCTTGCGCATGCGTCATTTGCATGTGCCGATTACGCCTGTAGAAAGTGGGCAATGGATGGCCTGTATGCGCCAAGCCATGCGTGAATGCGAGTTAGAACCCGACTTGCAGCAGGTGCTGGATGACAACCTCAGCCCCTTGGCCGAGCACATGGAAAACCAGTATGGGCACTGAAGCAAGCCCAACAGCTTTGGCCATCAGCAGCAGCACCGAGCTGCTGAGTCTGGCCCTGCAATACGGCGGGGCTTGCTATACGCAAAGCATCGCAGGCGGGCCATCGGCATCCAGCCAAATCTTGCCTGCGATTGAGGCTTTGTGCGCTCAAGCGGGCAGCAGCTTGCAAAGCATCCAGCAACTGGCGATTGACCGTGGCCCAGGCGCATTCACGGGCGTGCGTGTGGCTGTGGCTGTGGGCCAAGGGCTGGCCGTGGCCACGGGGGCGCAGCTTTATGCCTTTTCTAGCTTGCGCCTTTTGCTTGAAGAACTGGTGTTGCCGAAGCCGCCCGCTGAGGGCGATGCGGTTTGGGCTGTGTTTGATGCCCGTATGGGCCAAGTTTATGCGGCGCAAGCACTGTGGCAAGAGGGCCGCTGGCAGATGCAAACCGAGCGCCTGTTGGACTATGGCGAAATGGCCAAAGAGATTGCCGGATCGCCCTGCATCGGCAATATCAGCAAAATGTTTGCCGAGCAAGGCTTGCCCTTGCCAGCTTCCTACCAAGAAGCGCAACCGCAAGCGGCCAGCATGTTGGCCCTTTTGCGCCAGCCCGCTGAGGCCGCCCGCGCCTTGTGCGCCAGCCCAGCGCAGCTCTTGCCCGTGTATGTGCGAAATCAAGTGGCGCTGACGACGGCGGAGCGCGAAGCGGCCAAAGCTGCGTCGATGATGCAAAAGGCTTGAATCGTGCCCCAGCCTTGGTGCTTTGCAGATTTGACTTTGGCGCAGCTCGATGCGCTGATGACCATTGAAGTGGCCAGCCACAGCCACCCTTGGTCACGCAAGAATTTTGAAGACTCGATCGCGCACGAAGCCTACAGTTGCCAGCTTTTGCTGCACGACGGCGAGATTGCCGGTTACACCATTGCCTGCAAAGGGTTTGAAGAACTGCACCTGCTCAACATCACGGTAGCGCCCGCCTACCGTGGGCAAAAGCTGGGCGTGCTGCTGCTCAAGCAGCTTTGCCTTTGGGGGCAAATGCAGGGCCTCTACACCCTGTGGCTGGAAGTGCGCCGCAGCAATGCGCCCGCGCAAAAGCTCTACAGCAATTTCGGCATGGTGCAAGTGGGTGTGCGCAAAGACTACTACCCCCTGCATGAAGGTGGGCGCGAAGATGCCTTCATCCTGCGCTACGACATTGCCCCAGCCGCTTGAAGTGGCAGGCGCGGCTTGCCCCTCGGGTAAAATTGCGCCCCATGAATACACTGACCTCTTTGAATGCCCTCAGCCCCTTAGATGGGCGCTACGCCAACCGTTTGAACGCCCTGCGCCCCTTGATGAGCGAATACGGCTTTATGCACCGCCGTGTGCAAGTCGAACTCGCTTGGTTTGAAGCCTTGGGCGATGCCGGCCTGCCCGAATTTGCCGCCCTCAGCGCCGAAGAAAAAGCGCATCTGGCGCAAGTGGTGGCCAACTTCAGTGAAGACGATGCGGCGGCCATCAAAGCGATTGAAAAAACGACCAACCACGATGTGAAAGCCGTGGAATACTGGATTCGTGGCAATGATGCCATGGGCGTGGCGGGTGTGTTCAAAGACTTCCCCCGCCTGAAGCAGCTCGGTGAATTTGTGCACTTTGCCTGCACCAGTGAAGATATCAACAACACCAGCCACGCTTTGCAGTTGAAAGCGGCTCGCGACGAGGTGCTGCTGCCCGCCCTTGACAAAGCCATGGCCACACTCAAAACCATGGCCACAGACTGGGCCGCCCAGCCCATGCTCAGCCGCACCCACGGCCAAACCGCCAGCCCCACCACCGTGGGCAAAGAAATCGCCAATGTGCTGGCCCGCTTGCAAATTGCCCGTGCGCGCATTGCCGCCGTGCCGCTGCGCGCCAAAATGAACGGCGCAGTGGGCAATTACAACGCCCACCTCTCGGCCTACCCTGATGTGGATTGGCCCGCCTTCAGCCGCCGTGTGGTGGAAGAAAAACTGGGCCTTGACTTCCAAGACTACAGCATTCAAATCGAGCCGCACGACTACATGGCCGAGCTGTTTGACGCCGTGGCCCGCGCCAACACCATCCTCATCGACTTTGCCCGCGATGTCTGGGGCTATATCAGCTTGGGCTACTTCAAGCAGCGCCTGAAAGAAGGCGAAATCGGCTCATCAACCATGCCGCACAAAGTCAACCCGATTGACTTTGAAAATGCCGAGGGCAACTTTGGTCTGGCCAATGCCCTGCTGGGCCATTTGGCTGAGAAGCTGCCCATCAGCCGCTGGCAGCGCGATTTGACCGACAGCACCGTGCTGCGGAATATGGGCGTGGCGCTGGGCTACAGCGTGTTGGCCTTGGCCTCATTGCAAACGGGCTTGGGCAAGCTCGAACTCAACCCTGAGAACCTTGCCGCTGATTTGGACGCCGCTTGGGAAGTCTTGGCCGAGCCGATTCAAACCGTCATGCGCCGCTATGGCATCCCTGGCGCGTATGAAAAGCTCAAAGAAGTCAGCCGTGGCAAAACCGTGCGCAAAGAAGATTTGCACGCTTTGATTGAAGACTTGGACATCCCCGCCGACGACAAAGCCCGCCTGCTGGCCCTCACGCCGGCCAGCTACATCGGCCAAGCCGTGGCACTGGCGCAAAGCATTTAAGCGGCAGGCCCATGGCCCAGCCCGATTACGCTGCATTTTTGCAAGAGCAACTGCCCCTGCAACACGCCTTGGTGCAGCAGCACCAGTGGCAGGGGCAAACACTGTGGCTGAAAAAAGCGGGGCCGCGCCACGGCATGTGGCGCTACCAACTGTTGGGCGCGGTGGCCCGCATCAGCCGCAGTGCGCTGCTGCAACCCGTGCCGAATTTGGGCGGGCAGGCCGCCATTGCGACCGAGGTGCGCCGCCTGCAAGACTTGGCCGCTGCGGGCATTCGTGTGCCTGAGGTGCTGGCGGTGCAGGCCGATGGCTTTTTGATGCGGAACCTGGGCCAACACCATTTGCTGCATGAGCTGCACAGTGCCGCGCACAGCCCGGGGCGCACGGGGCTTTTGCCCTTGTGGCAAGAGGGCTTGGACTTCCTCAGCCGCGTGCACACCCAAGGCCAATGCCTGAGCCAGGCTTTTAGCCGCAACATCGTGCGCTGCGACGACGGCGAACTCGGCGCAATTGATTTTGAGGACGACCCCAGCGCCAGCCTGCCGCTGGCCCTGTGCCAAGCCCGTGATGCCCTGGCCTTTGTGCATTCCAGCGCCCTGTTTTTGCAAGAGGATTTGCCGCAGGCGCAAGCCCTGTGGCGGCAGTGGCTGGCGGGGCAAAACGCCGCCATGCAAGCCGAGCTGCACACCGCCATTGCACAGTTGCGCTTTTTGCGCTTTCTGCCCAGCAGCAGCCGCTTTGGGCGCGACACCCAGCGCTTGCGCTACGCGCATGATTTGCTGGCGGGTTGAATTGACGCAGGCTGGGCACTTGCGCTGAAAAACGGCGCTGACAAAACCACCTGATTCACCTGCCGCCGCTACAGGTTGCCACATACCGCCACTGCGGCAGGGCCAGCAGGCTTTGCCACTGCCGTGCCTCAGGCACATGGGGCAGGGCCGCTAGGGTGTTGAAGTCGGTTTCAATGTGCAGCGCCTGCCCCGTCATGGGCTGCCGCAAACGCAATGCGCTGGCGTGCAGCCACAGGCGTTGTGCGCCCAAGCGCTCGGGCGCGGCCCACCAGCGGTTCAGCGGCCCCTTGCCGTGGCTGGCATCGCCAATGATGGGGTGGCTCACATGCTTGAGGTGGCGGCGAATCTGGTGCCGCCGCCCCGTCAGCGGCTGCGCCTGCACCAAACTCAAACGCGTGCTGGCATGGCGCTCATCAAACGCCTCGGGCCAATCCAAATGCGCCAGCGCCCGCAGGCGGGTCTGCGCGTTCTGCGCGGGGGCATGGGCGGGCGCATCATCGGGTCGCAGGGCGTGGCCCACCGTTTGCCACGGGGCGGGCAGCCAGCCGCGCACCACGGCCAAATAGCTTTTCTCCACCTCTTGTGCCTGCCATGCTTGCTGCAAGCGGCGGCAAGCCTCGGCATGCAGGGCAAACAGCAGCAGGCCGCAAGTGCCACGGTCAAGGCGGTGCACGGGCCACACGGCTTGCCCCAGTTGCGCGTGCAGGCTTTGCAGCACAAAGGGGCCAGTGTCCTGCCCCGCCAAAGCGCTGCGATGCACCAACCAACCCGCAGGCTTGTACACCGCCACCATATCGGCATCGGCATACAGCAAGTGCAGGGGGCGCGGCATCATCATGGGCGGCAGTGTAAGCGCCAACGGGGCAAACACAGGGCAAAACCCACGCACAATACACACTTTGCTTTTTGCCTTCATTGCCCTATCGCCCCATGCTGCGCGGCCTCATTGCCTCACTTTTGTCCTCGGTGCTGTTTGCGGCCATGTACTACATCACGCCGCAACTGCTGCCGCTCAACGCCGAGCAAGTCTTTGGCTGGCGCGTGCTGCTCACCCTGCCCTTCACCAGCCTGCTGCTCTTGGCCCAAGGCCAGCGGCCCCAGCTTGGTGAACTCTTGGGCAAGGCACTGGCCTGCCCCACTTGGGCCTTGCTCTTGGCCCTCAGCGCCGCCCTGCTGGGCGTGCAACTGTGGCTCTTCCTCTGGGCGCCGCTCAACGGCATGGCCCTGCCCACCTCCTTGGGCTACTTCCTCATGCCCCTCATCATGGTGCTGGCGGGCCGCTGCTTTTTTGCCGAGCGCCTGCGCCCCTTGCAATGGCTGGCCGTGGCCTTGGCCGCTGCGGGGGTGGCTTATGAATTCGCCCGCGCAGGGCAACTCGCTTGGGTCACATGGGCTGTTGCGTTGGGCTTTAGCGCCTACTTTGTGCTCAGGCGGCGCTTGCAAACAGACCACCTTGCGGGGCATTGGCTCGATCTCGCCTTACTGTGCCCCGTGGCCTTACACTTGGTCTTTTTTGCGGGCGATGCAGCGGGCCTCACGGCTTGGCAGCGCCTGCAAACGCAGCCGCACCTGCCCCTCTGGGTCTTGGCGCTGGGCCTACTCAGCGCGGCGGCCTTGGCCTTGTATATGACGGCCCATGCCCGTCTGCCCCTCGCCTTATTCGGCATGCTCTCTTATGTCGAGCCCATCTTGCTCGTCGGGGTGGCGCTGATACTGGGCGAACGCATACAGCCCGGCCAAGGCCCACTCTACGCCGCCCTCGGCCTTGCCATGGGCAGCATGGCGCTAGACGGCCTGCGGCAATGGCTCACCATTCACAACAGAAAGGACACCCCCTGATGAACTCCCCCATTCGCATCGGCATCGTGGGCTACGGCAACTTGGGCCGTGGCGTAGAAGCGGCCATCGCGCAAAACGCTGACATGCGACTGCAAGGCATCTACAGCCGCCGCGAGCCCGCCAGCGTCAAAACCCAATTCGCCAACACCCCTGTGTTCCACATCGACGCACTCGACAGCCACCACGCAAACATCGATGTGCTCATCCTCTGCGGCGGCTCCAAAGACGACCTGCCCCAGCAATCGCCCGCCTTGGCCGCGCGCTTTAACCTCGTTGATAGCTTCGACACCCACGCCCGCATCCCAGAACACTTTGCCGCCGTCGATGCGCAGGCGCAAGCTGGCAAAACCACGGCCTTGATTTCCGCCGGCTGGGACCCCGGCATGTTCTCCATCAACCGCATCATGGGCGAAGCCCTACTGCCCGACGGCGACACCTACACCTTCTGGGGCAAGGGCCTCAGCCAAGGCCACTCCGATGCCGTGCGCCGCGTCCCTGGCGTAGCGGGCGGCGTGCAATACACCATCCCCAGCCCCAGCGCCATTGAAGCCGTGCGCAGCGGCAGCCGCCCCACACTCAGCACCCGCCAAAAGCACGAACGCCACTGCTTCGTCGTGCTGCAAGACGGCGCCGACGCTGAGGCTGTGCGCCAAACCATCGTCACCATGCCGCACTACTTTGACGAATACGACACCACCGTCAACTTCATCAGCGCCGACGAACTCGCCCGCGAGCACAACGCCATGCCCCACGGCGGCTTTGTCATCCGCAGCGGCAACACCGGCACGCCAGCGCAGCAACACAAACAAGTCGTCGAATACCGCATTGAACTGGGCAGCAACCCCGAATTCACCGCCAGCGTGCTGGTCGCCTACGCCCGCGCCGTGCACCGCATGGCCGGCATGGGTCTGCACGGGGCCAAAACCGTATTTGATGTCGCCCCCGGCTGGATCTCGCCCAAATCGGCCGAGCAACTGCGCAAAGAGGCGCTGTAAGCTGCGGCCTTGGGTGACATGGCCCAAGCGCGGCAAAGGCAGAAAGCGCAAACGCAAAGGCGGGTACATGCCGGCCTGCCAGCAGACACGGAGGCCCAAAATGCACATGCACCAGCCCCTCACCCCGGTGAATTCATGGCGGGCGTTGATCTAGCGCCTCATCAAGCTTTTGCTTTGCGGTGCTGCACTTTTCTTCTGACAGCCCTCTTCTGTGTGGCCTTGATATGGCCACAGGGTGCTATGGCTTGGTACGTGAATGAGACACCTGAATACGCTAGCTTGAAGCACTCGGCATTTGGCGAGATCCATCGTAGGCCGTGCCTTGTGCCTCAGGGGAGCACGGTGGAGTTGGTGGCCGTGGTGGGTGGCCTAGGCATTGAAAGAGGGCCGCAGCGACGCCTGTTTGTTCGTGTGCGCGGTGGCGGTGCATGTCAAGGTGCTGAATTGATTTTGTCAGAAGACCATCTGAGTGATGTTCGCGATACGCTTGAGCCGACGTTTCAAGCGCCCAAGTGAATTGATCTACTCGAAGATGCCCAGTTTGGGCTGCTGCCGCAACCCAGAGAGCTGGCTGGCCTGCGCCCGCACCGCATCGCTGCTTTTTTAACTTGTTGCGCGTTGCGCAATGTGCCATACTGCTTGCATGATCAAGTCATTTCGGCACAAAGGATTGCGTAAATTTTTTGAAACTGGCAGTGCTGCGGGTGTGCAGGCGAGCCATGTCAAAAACCTGCGCCTGCGTTTGGCCGCTTTGGATAGTGCCGAAGTGATCGAGGATATGGATTTGCCGGGCTTTCGCTTGCACCCATTGAAGGGCGATATGCAGGGGCGCTGGTCGATTACGGTTAACGCCAATTGGCGGATCACTTTTGAGTTTGTTGACGGCAATGCTTACATTTTGGATTATGAGGATTACCACTAATGAAGATGCATAACCCCCCTCACCCCGGCGAGTTCATCTCTGGCGTTTATTTAGAACCCTACAAAATCAGTGGCCGAGAGCTGGCTGAAAAATTGGGTGTGGCCGCCTCTACTTTGAGCCGCGTGCTCAATGGCAGCAGCCGTGTCAGCCCTGAAATGGCCTTGCGCCTTTCTGTGGCCTTGGGCCGCAGCCCTGAGAGCTGGCTGGCCATGCAAGATGCGCATGATTTGTGGCGGGCACGGCAAGAGGTGGACTTGGCTGGCGTAGAAAAGCTGGAGCTGGTGGAGGCTTGAGCCACATACAAGATAGGCGGGCAAGGTTTTGAAATGGGTGAGTGACGACAGGACTTCCACCTGCGAATTCTTTTGGGGTATGAGCCCAACGAGAGGCTGCACTTCCCCTCATCGCCCGTCACTCGTGAAGCATATTGCCGTCAAGACGCCATTAACAGCAGATGACGGCCACGCTATGCTGCGTCCTCCAATCATATCGTGGGATGGTGCCGCTGATGGGAAAGCCGATTTGTAGGCTGTTGTTCATGGTTTTCTCTTTGGCCTTGCGTTTTGCTGCTGGCGGGGGCGTGTAGCGCACTATGATGCCCGATTCGGACTGCGGTGATTGTGGCAGTGCGGTGTGACTGAAGTTGAAAAAGGAAAGACGATGCGTGACTATTTGCGATGGGGTGTGGGTGCGGTTTGTGCGGTGGGTTTGCTGGCGGGCTGTTATGTGCCCGAGCGCTTCAATGCCAAGTTGGTGATGAAGCCCGATGCCAGTTACAACTTCACTTACAAGGGCACGATTGTGAATGCGCTGGCGGCGGCGAGTTTGACTGAAGGGGCGCTGTCGGCCTCTGAGGAGAAGGAGCTGCGGGACGAGGTGGCGAATATGAAGAAGGACCCCGGTGTGCGGCAGGCGGCCTATGTCGGCAAGGGCCGCTATGAGCTGACGCTGGATATGGACAAGAAGGCGGGGGAGGGTTTGTCGGTATTCGACATGTTCAGGGTGCAGACGGATAGAAAGACCAAGGTGGTGACGATTTCTTCGCCGCAGCTCAGGGCCAAGGACAAGGCCGAGCTGAAGGAGATGGGCATCACCATCAAGGGCAAGCTGGAGGTGAGTTTGCCCAAGAATGCGACGGTGCTGTCGCATAACGCCGATGCAACACCCAAGCTGGGTGGTTTGTATGGCAGTTATGCGTGGACGATTGGCGGTGTGGACAAGCAGCCGATGATGAAGGTGCAGTTCAAGTAAGCGCAAGCGGGAAAAAGCGCCTCAATCGAGGCGCTTTTTTGTGGGTGATGCACAGAGGGACATAAAGCCCGCCGCTTTATTCCTTGGCTGCGCTGTTTTCGGCTTGGCTCTCAGCTTGGCTTTCTGCCTGTTCAGCACTGCGTTTGGCGTGCGAGAGGCCATAGGGCAGGTTGCGAAAGTTGAGCACGGGGTCGGCGCTGGGGGCAATGCCGTCGGCCATGATGAGGGGGATGTAGGTGATACCCTCACACGCTGCGCCCGCTTGCGGCATAGCGGCAGTCAGGCGCAGTTGGCCCACAGTGACTTCTTGGCGCTCGGCAGGCCAAGCCACGGTGGGGTCGGTTTCGGTATCGCCCTTTTCACCCAAGCTGACGACCATGTCCCAGAGGATGGGGCCTTGCTTGGCGCGCTCGATCATGCGCTCTTGCAGGAAGTCGGCAGGCAAGGTTTTGAGCTCCTCATCGCTGAGGGATTTTTCGCCATCGGCGGGCACAAAGCGCCAGCGCACAGAGCGGGCTTCATCTGCGGCGTTGATGAAGTGGAAGGTGTGGATGCCAAAGTAGGCGGCATTGGCATAGCTGGGCGGCGGGTTGTGGGCGGCGATATATGCGCCTTGCGGGTTGCCGCCTTTGAAGGCTGCCAAAAAGGCTTGCAGTTTGGCGGGGTCTGGCTTGCCCGTGGCGGGGGCGGGTACTTTGGTGGCTTGCTCGGCGGCAAAGACCTCTGGCGTGGGAAAGCTGAACACAGGCGTATTCACCATGGTCATGTGGTGCAGCCCGCCGCCGGGCAGTTGAAACTGCAGGGCCATGCCGCGCGGGGCTTTGGCCGTGTCGGGCACTTTGGGGTTGCCGCCCGGAATGGAGAAGCGGGCGATGACGGGCACGGCCTCGCCTGAAAACAGGGCCGAGCGGCTGAGGGCGGCTGCGGCCTTGGGCTGGCCCATAAACTCGCCTGTGGCGCAAAAGCCCTTGGTATGGTTGCGGCGCTGGCCGTGGTGGGCGCCAAAAATGGCCTCAAAATTGCCAATGATGTGCTCTGGGTTGGCGGCGGGGAAGGCGGCGTTGGCTTGTTCTTGCGCTGTGCTTTGCGCGTGGGCGCTGAGGGCGGCAAGGGCGGTGAGGCTGGCGATGGCGCCAAGGCGCAGGGTGGTTTTGTTCATGGTTTTGGGCTTTTCAAAAGGAAGATGCGCCAAATGCTAGGGAAAAACGAAAACGCCCACAGTGCGCGAGGCTTTGTGGGCGTGTGGGGTGTTGCTTGGGCGTGGCGGCCCTTTGCGGGGGGGGGGCGGGGTTTTGTTGCCCTAGTTGCCGCCGCAGGCGGTTGGCGGCGATGCATGGCTAGAAACCTGCGCCTGATGAGATTGCGCCAACGCAATAGCGGACTGAATCGCTGCACGGGCTTGCGGGCTATTTTTCCAGCATGTTGAGCCCACAATTGCAGACGCCTTTGCAACAACATCAAGCGCGTTGGCTTGGCTCAAATGTGCCAAAGATTCATAACCCATTTGCTCAAGGCGGGCCACGACGGTGGGGCCAACGCCTTTGACGGCAAGAAGGGTTTTTCTTTCGGATGGTGGAAATGGCATGGGGGCTTTAAAAACCTAACGCCAAGCATCAGCGGCGGCGTAGCCGTCCGCTGGAAGCTGTCCGCTTGAGCGCCGAGTTAGAACCAACACCCACACACCAGCCACCCAAAGCCAGCAGCATAGGTTAGCCCATCAAGGTTGAATGAGTTGTTAGGCGGTAGCTTCTACTAATCATAAATGTACTCCAGCATTCGCTTTTACCACACCCTCAAAAGAGGATCTTAGTTCATTGGAAAAATCTCGGCTTCTTACCGCCTCTTTCCAGTTAATTGATGTGGCTTGAAGTGCATTTTGAACATGCTCGGCACAGGCTTTAAATATTGGAAAGCATGTATCGTCCCTTCCATATGTCGCGAGGGCATTATCGAACGAGTATCCCTTCGTGTTTTTTCGTATTACTTCATTGTAAGAGTGAGCCATGTATAAAATTTGATATTTAAATTTTTTTAAACTCTTTTCAATCTGCCAGCATTTGAATGCCCGCTCAAGGCGATTAAGCATTAAGGTTGAAAGGTAGTAAAGCTCTTTATTGTCTTCTGATCGGAATATTTTACTTCTATTTGCATCTAGCAACTCTCCATAGTAGCGATGGGTGCTATGAGGCTGAGCTAGCGTGGTAGCAACATAGGCATTAATCTGCGTGGCTAATGTAACAACTTGAGTTGGCTTTATGTTTGGTAGGTCGTCATATTGCCGAGAGCGCCGTTCGTAATATATTGGGTTGTCGATTTTATTTGTGTGGGCATTGTAGAACTCTTCGAGATCCTTGTGAAATGGCGCTAAAGATTCGAATGCTTCATCAGTAACTAGGGTTTGCCTATTCGTTGCACGGATAACTCTGGCTGCAAGATCCTGATCGGTGGTTTCAATGAACTTTACAATAACATGGGTGCCATCTTCAATTTCCGCTCTTTGCTCATAAAGAACATGAGATGACTGGCAGCCGTTTACGATTTGGAAGTCGGTTAATTTTATCCTTGTGCCAACGGGATCAATCTTTTTTGCAATAATTGTTATGCCGTTATTAAGAATTGCCAAGGCTGCCTGAATTTTTTTGTCGGCCAATGTAGCTTGAATATCTACGTTGACTTTGTTTATTCCTTGGTAGTCGCGCACATTATCTTCAAATAGACTTTTTTGAAGATTTCCATCGGAGTCTGATATTAAACGAACGTATTATTTGGCGGCAAGACTACCTATGAAAGATTGTCTCACACCAGGAATTTCAGGGAGAGCCACATGATTTGGAAAATTAACTTCCTTGATTGTCTTTCGGCGAAGCTCCCTATAGGTATCCTTTAAACGATTTGCATCGTAAAAATTAAAGGTTATCTTTCGAAACATCTTCTTTGACTTGATTTCGGCGAGCTCTCTTTCTACTCTCCCCGTAATTTGCTCGGGCTCCTTCCATTCTCCCGTGGTAACAAAATATATTCTCAGCTCCGGTGATTCATCAAAGCTAATTGAATTTTGGTAAATTTTATCCTTTAGCGCCCTTAAATTTTTAATATCCTCATTTTCAGGAATGGCTGCTTTTTCATCAAAGAAAGATTTAATTCCAAAAATCAGCGTACCAACTTGGTCACTTTTGAATTTAGAAGAGGATTTGGATTGAATTAATGTGAAAGATGCGTCTATGTAGCCATTCTTACTAAGTAGAAAATCAATTTCCTCTTCACTTTGGATGATGTTCCCATTGACGGTAATTGCCATTCCGTCAACCCCGATGTCATCGCCACCGCCAACGGAAAGGCTTTCAATATCAAATTCTCTAGGATACTGTTTTGATACTATACAATAGTTGACAAATCGCTCAAAGCAATCTGGCGGTGAAAGTGCTTTAAGACCTTGGGATTCAGAAAAATGATCAACATAGCTTTGTAGAATTTGGTCGTTCATAGATCAATCCAATTGTGTATTTATGGGCATCCAAACATGTTTGCCACCTAACG
>CAZJBX010000040.1:0-14965 GCA_964544605.1 uncultured Burkholderiaceae bacterium | reverse complement strand
CAACAAGATGCGATGAATTAGGGCGCGATAAATCGCGCCCCTACGGATTTGCCTGGGCGGTTTGTGCAGGTGAATTTGGATGCCTTTGTTGCTGTGCCCAATCACATCCACGGCATCCTGCATATGACCCCCGTAGGGGCGCAATTTATTGCGCCCGATCCAGCCCAACAAGATGCGATGAATTAGGGCGCGATAAATCGCGCCCCTACGGATTTGCCTGTGCGGGTGTGATTTCAGCCTCGCAATAAACGGCCACCTCCTGCCGCATAACCTGCGCGAGTTCATCGAGCCGCCCTTGCATGCGGGCCAGTGGGCCGGCGACGAGGATGGCCAGTTGCCTGCCTTGCAAGGGCAAGGGCAGGGCGATGCCGCCGAGGTCTTGGCTGTATTCGGCCGCGCCAATGAAGTAGCCGCGCACTTGTGAGCGGGCGATTTCTTCTTCCACGGCTTGCACGCTCATGAGGGTGCTGTTGGTATGGCGTTCAAAATGGGCTTGGCGCAGCAGTTGTTCGCGCTGTTTGTGCGGCATTTGCGCCAGCAGGGCGCGGCCTGTGGCGGTGGCGTGCAGGGGCACGGTTTTGCCGACTTGGGCGGTGTAGCGCACGGCGTGGGGGGATTCTTGCGCGGCAAGAAACAGGGCTTTCTGGCCGCTGATACCAGCAAGCACCACGGTTTCTTGGGTGTGTTGCACCAAGGCGTGCAGCAGTTGCAGGGCGGCATCGGGCAGGGGCGCGGCGGCGCTGATGCGGTCGATGTGCTGTTGCCAGAGGCTGGAGGGGTAGTAGTTTTTGCTGCCGTCGGGTTCGTACAAATAGCCGTGGGCCAGAAGTGTGCCGAGCAGGTTGTGGGTGCTTGAGCGCGGCCAGTCAAAGTGTTTGGCAATGTCGCTGAGTGAGGCGGGGCTTTGGCGCTGGGCGAAGTATTCGAGCAGGGCCAAGAGATTGGCGACGGGTTTGACTTGCATGGCGGCGGCGCGGCGCTCAAGCCTGCGGCTGGCGCAGCATGAAGGCGGCGCGGCGGCAGATGCAGATGAGTTCGCCGCGTTGGTTGATGCCACGGTGCTCCAGCTCGACGATGCCGGCGTTGGGGCGGCTGGCCGATTCGCGCTTGCCCAGCACGGTGGTTTCAACGCGCAGGGTGTCGCCCGCAAAGACGGGGTTGGGAAAGCGCACATCGCTGAGGCCCAAGTTGGCGATGGTGGTGCCCAAAGTGGTTTCTTGCACGCTCAGGCCAATCACCAGCGCCAAGGTAAACAGGCTGTTGACCAAAGGTTTGCCGAACTCGGTGTTGGCCGCGAATTCGTAATCCAGGTGCAGGGGCTGGGGGTTCATGCTCAGGGTGGTGAGCAGGAGGTTGTCGGTCTCGGTGACGGTGCGGGTGGTGGCGTGTTGAAAAACATGCCCAATTTCAAATGCTTCAAAGTAAATGCCTGCCATGGTCGCCCTTTTTGTTCGGTATGTTGAATGAATAAAACAAGAATGGAGGGCATTGTAAAAGGCAGGCACTGGGGCGTGGCTAGAGAACAATCTGTTGACTGGCCTTTTGCGGGGCTGGTGTTGGCATTTTGTTCAGCTTGGTGAATAATTTGTTCATGCAAACGACTATCGCCTCCTCTGCTCCCGCTGCTCCGACCGCATCCGCGCCGACGGCCCTGCCTTTGGCTGGGCTGAAGGTTTTGGATTTGACCGCCGTGCTGATGGGCCCAGTGGCGACGCAGATTTTGGGCGAGATGGGCGCGGATGTCATCAAGGTGGAAGCGCCCAGCGGCGATGTGGTGCGCCTGATTGGGCCGATGCGCCATGAGGGCATGGGGCCGATTTTTTTGAACGCCAACCGCAACAAGCGCAGCTTGGTGCTGGATTTAAAGGCGGAGGCAGGCAAGGCGGCGCTGCTGCGCTTGGTCGAGCAGGCCGATGTGCTTATTTACAATGTGCGCCCCCAAGCCATGCAGCGCTTGGGTTTGGGGTATGAGGCGCTGGCCGCCATCAACCCGCGCCTGATTTACGCGGGCGTGTTTGGCTACGCGCAAGATGGCCCCTATGCCGCCAAGCCCGCCTATGACGACTTGATTCAAGGCGCTTGCGGTTTGGCCGCTTTGTTCCACATGAGTGACGGCAGCGCGCCGCGCTATGTGCCCAATGCTTTGGCCGATCGCATCACCGGCATTTGCGCCGTGAATGCGATTTTGGCCGCCGTGATTGAGCGCCAACGCAGCGGCTTGGGCCAGCGCGTGGATGTGCCCATGTTTGAAACCATGGTCAATTTCACTTTGGGCGACCACATGGGTGGTTTGAGCTTTGCCCCCGCGCTGGATGGCGGTGGCTATGCCCGCCAACTGGCCCCAGGCCGCCGCCCTTACCGCACGCAAGATGGCTTTGTCTCGGCCCTGATTTACAACGACAAGCAGTGGCGCAGTTTTTACCAACTGTTGGGCCGCGAGGCCGATTTTGAGCAAGACCCGCGTCTGAAAAGCCTGGCGAC
The DNA here is from genome assembly GCA_964544605.1 of uncultured Burkholderiaceae bacterium. Classification (GTDB taxonomy): domain Bacteria; phylum Pseudomonadota; class Gammaproteobacteria; order Burkholderiales; family Burkholderiaceae_C; genus JAMIFN01. Next base: position 12,484 of record CAZJBX010000040.1, on the reverse strand, counting down.
GCGCACCGAGCATGTGCACAGCCTGTATGCCGAAGTCGAGCAAGTGCTGGCCACGCGCAGCACGGCCGAGTGGTTGCAGGTGCTGAATGCGGCCGATATACCGGCCATGCCTGTGCATGATTTGGCCAGCTTGTTCAGCGACCCGCATTTGCAGGCCACGGGGCATTTTCAAGCCGAAGAGCACCCCAGCGAGGGCGCACTGATTGCGCCGCGCAATGCGACGCAGTGGTCGCGCACGCAGCCGCGCCACCACCGCCCCGCGCCGCGCCAAGGCGAGCACAGCCGTGAGGTGCTGGCCGAGGCGGGTTTGAGCGAGGCCGATATTGCACACCTGCTGGCGCAGGGCATTGCCCAGCAAGCGCCGCCGCCAGACGCGCCGCCTGCGGCATCTTCTTTCTCCACCACAAAGGTTCAAGCATGAGTGAGCACAACACAGGGGCGCAGCCGCCTTTGGCGCCCGACGCGCAATACAGCGCCTATTTGCAAGAGGGCCGTTTTATGTTGCAGCGCAACCGCCAAACGGGGCGCGCTTTTTTCTACCCCCGCGTGGCTGAGCCGGGCACGGGCTGCACCGATTTGGAGTGGTTTGCGCCCAGCGGCTTGGGGCGGGTGTATGCCGTTACCGTCATCAGCCAACGCCCGCCTGCCCAAGCCTATGGCGTGGTGCTGGTGGATTTGGACGAAGGCCCGCGCATGATGAGCCGCGTCGATGGCATTGCGCCCGAAGAGGTGCGGATTGGGCAAAGGGTGCAGGCCAAAGTGATACAAGAAAACGATGCCCCGCTGGTGGTGTTTGAATGTGTGGAGGAGGGCGCATGAGCCAAGACCGTTTCCCCCGTGGCCAAGCGGCCATTGTCAGCGCCGTGGCCGATTCCATTGGCATGGCCCCCGGCTATACGGCGATGGAGCTGGCAGCCAAAGCCAGCGTCAAAGCCCTGGCCGAAGTGAATTTAACGCCCGCCGATGTGGATGGCCTGTTTGTGTGCCTGCCGCGTGACTTTGTCTCGGGCTTGGCCTTGGCCGAGTATTTGGGCATCCGCCCGCGCATCACCAACAACAACCGCGTCGGTGGCTCCTCTTTCCAAACCTATATGGCGTCGGCGGCCTTGGCCTTGGCCAGCGGCCAGTGCGATGTGGCCTTGGTGGCCTATGGCAGCAACCAGCGCAGCGCAGCGGGCAAGCTCGTGACCTCGATTGAGGGCAGCCCCTATGAAGCGCCTTACCGCGCCCTCACGCCAGCCAGCGCCTATGCCTTTGCCGCTGGCCGCCATATGCACGAATACGGCACCACGCGTGAGCAAATGGCGCAAGTGGCTGTGGCCGCGCGCCAGTGGGCGCAGCTCAACCCCGATGCTTTTATGCGTGAGCCCCTGACGGTGCAAGAGTGCTTGGACTCGCGTATGGTGTCCTCGCCGCTGACGGTGCGCGATTGCTGCTTGGTGACCGACGGCGCAGCGGCGATTGTGATGACCCGTGGTGAGCGGGCCAAAGACCTGTGCATCAAGCCCGTGTTTGTGCTGGGCGCGGCGGAGGCCACACGCCACCGCCACATCAGCATGGCGCCCGATGTGACGGTGACGGCAGCGGCCGATTCTGGCCCCCGCGCCATGGCCCAGGCGGGCGTGAGCCATGCCGATATTGACCTGCTGACCCTGTACGACGCCTTCACCATCAACACCATCTTGTTTTTGGAAGACTTGGGTTTTTGCCCCAAAGGCGAGGGCGGCCGCTTTGTCGAAGGCGGGCGCATTGCCCCCGGCGGCAGCCTGCCTGTGAACACCAACGGCGGCGGCCTCTCTTGCGTTCACCCCGGCATGTATGGCCTGTTTGCCTTGGTAGAGGCCACGCAGCAGCTCATGGGCGTTTGCGGTGAGCGCCAAATTGAGGGCGCAGAAATTGCGCTCTCACACGGCAATGGCGGCGAACTATCGAGCCAAGCCACGGTGATTTTGGGCACAGAGGCAACGCTTTAAACAACACACATTGCATTTAGAAAAGGAACACACAATGGGCGATATGGTGAAAGACAAAGTGGTGGTGGTCACAGGTGCAGGCGGCGGCATTGGCCGGGCCATTGCCCTGGCCTTGGGCGCTGAGGGCGCGAAAGTGGTGGTCAATGACATTGGCACCAGCTTGGGCGGTGACGGCCTGGACGACGGCCCCGCGCAAAGCGTGGTGAATGAAATCCGTGCGGCGGGTGGCCAAGCCATTGCCAGCACCGAGAGCGTGGCCGAAGAAGCTAGCGCCCAGCGCACCATTGCCATGGCGGTAGAGCACTTTGGCCGCATTGACGGCGTGGTGAACAACGCGGGTATCTTGCGTGACCGCTTCTTCCACGCCATGAGCGCAGAAGAATTTGATGCCGTGGTGAAGGTGCATTTGTATGGCACTTTCTACATGAGCCGCGCCGCCGCGCCCCACTTCAAAGCGCAGGGCAGTGGCAGCTTGGTGCACATGGTGTCCACCTCGGGTCTCATCGGCAATATGGGCCAGTCCAATTACTCGGCGGCCAAACTCGGCATCATGTCTTTGTCGAAATCCATTGCGCTGGACATGGCCCGCTTCAATGTGCGCAGCAACTGCATTTCACCCTTTGCCTGGAGCCGCATGACCAGCTCTGTGCCCGATGACACGCCAGAAAAAGCCGCCCGCAATGCCCGCAACCGCCAAATGACGCCCGAGAAAATCGCGCCACTGGCGGTGTATTTGATGAGCGAGCAGGCCAATCATGTGAACGCACAGGTGTTTGCCGTGCGAAACAATGAAATCTTCCTCATGAGCCAACCTCGCCCCGTGCGCTCGGTGCACCGCAGCGAGGGCTGGACGCCCGACAGCATTGCCGAGCACGCCATGCCCGCCCTCAGCGGCAGCTTTGTGCCCTTCCAGTCTTCGGGCGAAGTCTTTTGCTGGGACCCCATCTGATGAGCAGCCAAGCCCAGCGTTCTGCCTTTGATGCCCTCATGGCCCCGCGCAGCGTGGCCGTGGTGGGTGCTTCTGCCGACCCCAGCCGCATTGGGGGCCGTCCCATTGCCACCATGTTGAAGGCGGGTTTTCAAGGCCAGATTTACCCCGTTAACCCCAATCGCGCAGAAATCCAAGGTCTGCCCGCCTACCCCAGCGTGGCCGATTTGCCCCAAGCGCCTGAGGCCGCCATCATCGCCGTGCCGGGCGCACATGCCTTGGCCGCTGTGGAAGCCTTGGGCCAGCGTGGTTGCCGCGCCGCTGTGGTCTTTAGCTCAGGCTTTGCCGAAGTGGGCGAGGAGGGCGCAGCAGCACAAGCGCAGTTGCTGACCGCCGCGCAGCGTCACGGTATGCGTTTGCTCGGCCCCAATTGCTTGGGTGTGTTCAACGCCCCGCTGGGTTGGTATGCCACCTTCACCACGGCTTTTGAAGGCGGTTTTCCGCTGCCCGGGCGTTGCGCCATCATCAGCCAATCAGGGGCTTTTGGCTCTTACTTGGTGTCTTTGGCGCGTGAGCGCGGCTTGGGTGCGCCGATTGGTATCACCACGGGCAACGAGGCCGACCTCAGTGTGGGCGAGGCCATGCAGTGGTGTGTGGACAGCCCCGAAGTCGATGTCATCATGGCCTATGCCGAGGGCATTCAAGCCTCGGCCACTTTTGTGGCGGCCTTGGCCGCTGCGCGGCGGGTAGGCAAGCCCGTGCTGGTGATGAAGGTCGGCAGCAGCGAGCTGGGCCACAGTGCGGCGCAATCGCACACCGCTTCAGTGGCGGGTGACGATGCCGTGACCGATGCCGTGCTGGCTGAATTTGGCGCTTTGCGTGTGCGATCGGCTGAAGAATTGCTGGATTTTGCCGAGGCCGCCACGCGCCGCATCTACCCCGCCCGCAACAGCTTGGGTGTGCTCACCATCAGCGGTGGTGTGGGCGTGCAAATCAGCGATGCGGCGGAAGCCTTGGGCCTGCCCATGCCCGCCATGCCTGAGGCGGCGCAAGAGCGCCTGAAAGCCCTGCTGCCCTTCAGCGCCCCGCGCAACCCTGTGGACTGCACGGCGCAGGCGGTGAACGACCCCCAGCTTTTGCAGCAGTTTGGCGAAGAAATGCTGCGCGAGGGCGGCTACCGCTGCGTCTTGGCCTTTTTTGCCCAGCTCACCAGCGCCGCAGGCATAGGCGAGCGCCTGCTGGCCGATATGCAGACGCTGGCCGCAGCCCATCCGCAAGTGCTGTTTGCCGTGGTCGGCCTGACCCAGCCTGAGCAAAAACGCGCCTGGCAGGCGGCAGGCTTTTTGGTGTATGAAGACGCCGCCCGCGCCACCGCTGCGCTGGCGGCCATGGGGCGCTTGGGCGATGCCTTTGCGCGGCCTGAGCCCGTGCCGCCGCCCGCCCTGCCTGTGGCCGTGGCACTGCCTGCCACTTCGCCCTCAGAGGCGGGGGCCAAAGCCTTGCTCAGCGCCGCTGGTGTGCGCTTTGCGCCCGAGGCCGTGTGCGCTGATGCCAGTGCCGCCGTGGCTGCGGCGCAAGACATGGGCTACCCCGTGGTGATGAAAATTCTCTCGCCCGACATCCCGCACAAAACCGAAATCGGTGGCGTGCTGCTGCATGTGGCCGATGCCGAGGCCGTGGCCACAGGTTTTGCCACCCTCATGGCCCGTGCGGCCGACAAAGCGCCGCAAGCGCGACTCGAAGGCGTGCTGGTGGCCAAGCAAATGAGCGGCGGCGTGGAATGCATTGTGGGCGTGCACCGCGACCCCGTATTTGGCCCTGTGGCCGCCATTGGCTTGGGCGGTATTTTTGTGGAAGTGCTGCGCGATGTGGTGCTGCGCCGCTGCCCCTTTGGGCCAGCTGAGGCCAAGGCCATGATTGGGCAAATGCGGGCCGCCGCCGTGCTGCAAGGCGTGCGCGGCCAAGCCCCCGCCGATGTGGATGCGCTGGCCGAGTTGCTGGCGCAAGTGTCGCAATTTGCCCACCAAGCAGGCGATCGCTTGCAGGGCATTGACCTCAACCCCGTACTGGTGCTGCCGCAGGGCCAGGGCGCTTATGCGCTCGATGCCCTGCTGCAAGTGCAAGCGCCAGAGGCTTAAACAGGAGAGCCACCATGACAGCCACCACCACTCAGCCGCAATACCAGTTTGCGGGCCGCCATGTGTTTGTTTCAGGCGGCACCAGCGGCATCAATTTGGGCATTGCCCAAGCCTATGCCCAAGCGGGCGCAGCCGTGAGCGTGATGAGCCGCAAACCCGAGCGCGTGCAAGCCGCGCAAGAAGCGCTGGCCGCACACGGCCACGGCGCACTGGGCTTGGTGGGCGATGTGCGCGACTATGCGGCGGTGGAGGCCGCATTGCAGCAGGCCCATGCAAAATTTGGCCCGATTGATGTGTTGGTCTCAGGCGCGGCGGGCAATTTTTTGGCCCCTGCGGCCGAGCTCTCGCCCAATGGCTTTCGCACCGTGGTGGACATCGACCTCATTGGCAGCTTCCATGTCATGCGGGCGGGCTTTGCCCTGCTGCGCCAGCCCGGGGCCAGCATCATCCACATCACCGCGCCGCAGTCTTACAACCCTGCACCCTACCAAGTGCATGCCTGCGCCGCCAAAGCGGGGCTGGATCAAATGATGCGTGTGCTGGCGCTGGAATGGGGGCCGCTGGGCGTGCGGGTGAACTCCATTGCCCCTGGCCCGATTGAGGGCACAGAGGGCGTGGCCCGCCTGAGCAGCGAGGAGGCGCGGCGCGGCATCTCGCAGCGCCTGCCCTTGGCCCGCTTTGGGCAAAAAAACGATGTGGCGCAACTGGCCCTGTTTTTGGGCTCTGATGCGGCCAGCTTCATCACTGGCGCACTGATTCCTTGCGATGGCGGCGCATCTTTGCTTGGTGGGCGCAGCCATGCGGGCGACGAGGCCGCCCTGCTGGCGGCCATGCAAGCGGCGCGTGCCGCCCATGCCCAAGGCCAAGGGGGTGCAGCATGAGTTTGCTGCACACCGAGCGCATGGGCGGCGTGTGGCGTGTGCGCCTGCAAGACAGCGCCCGCCGCAACGCCCTCAGCGCCGAGATGAAAACCGCCCTGCTCGATGCCGTGCAAACCTGGGCGCATGACCCTGATTTGCGTTGCCTGCTGCTGTGCGCCGATGGCCCTGCCTTTTGCGCTGGCGGCGATTTGAGCACCTTGGGCCAAGACCGCAGCCCCGTGGCAGCGCGGGCCCGCATTGCCAGCTCGCATCAGTTGCTGCGCCTGCTGACGGAAACCGAAAAACCCGTGGTCTGCGCCATCCAGGGTGCGGCCGTGGGCGCGGGCTTTTCCTTGGCCTTGGCGGGCGACATCACCTTGGCCAGTGAAGGCGCATGGTTTGCCTCGGCCTTTGCCCAAGTGGGGGCGCTGCCTGATTTGGGCGCTTTGCACACCCTGCCGCGCTTGGTGGGCATGGCCCGTGCCAAAGATTTGCTGATGACGGGCCGCCGCGTGAGTGCCCAAGAAGCCGCCGCCATGGGCATGGTCAGCCGCCTGCTGCCCGAGGCCGATTTTGATGCCGCCGCCCTGAGCGTGGCGCAGCAATTGGCCGCTGGCCCCGGCGTCAGCTTGGGCCTGAGCAAAACCCTGATGCACAGCGGCCTGAGCGCGTTTTTGGCGCAAGAGTCTTTGGGCCAAGCCACCGCCTTTGCCAGCGCCGACTTTGCCGAAGGCTTGGCCGCTTTTGCTGAAAAACGCCCCGCCGAATTCAAAGGCCGATAAACAAAGGCCGCTCAAGGCCGATTTCAAAGAGAGACTGCCCCATGAACGAGATGAATTTGATGAGCCTGCCTTGGAGCGAAGCCGAGCAACGCTTCCGCGCCGAGGTGCGCGACTTTGTGCAGGCCCATTTGCCCGCCGACATCCGCGACAAAGTGCTGGCGCATGAGTTTTTGCAAAAAGACGACTATGTGCGCTGGCAAAAGATTTTGTCGGCCAAAGGCTGGCTGGGCTGGACTTGGCCGCAAGAGTGGGGCGGCCCAGGCTGGGATGCCCGCCAAATTCATATTTTTGAAGAAGAATGCTGGCTGGCTGGCGCGCCTGAGGTCTATGCCTTTGGCCTGCGTATGCTGGCCCCCGTGCTCATGGCGCACGGCACAGAAGCGCAAAAACGCGAGCACCTGCCGCGCATTTTGAGCGTGGAGGACTGGTGGTGTCAGGGCTATTCAGAGCCTGGCGCGGGATCCGACTTGGCCTCGCTGCGCACCAGCGCCCGCATTGAGGGCGATGAGCTGGTCATCAACGGCCAGAAAACCTGGACCACTTACGCCCAGTTTGCCAACCGCATGTTTGCCCTTGTGCGCACCGACGCAGTCGCCAAGCCGCAGCGCGGCATCAGCTTTGTGCTGCTGGATATGGCCACGCCTGGCATCACCGTGCGCCCGATTGAACTGGTGGATGGCGACTGCGAAGTCAACGAAGTCTTTTTTGACGAAGTGCGCGTGCCGCTGGCGAATGTGATTGGCCCCTTGAACGAGGGCTGGACGGTGGCCAAAGCCCTGCTGGGCCATGAGCGCTTCAATGTGGGCAAGATTGGCCGCAGCAAGCGCGAGCTGCAATTGCTGCACCGCATTGCGGCCCAGCCCCGTGCCGATGGCAGCAGCCTGCTGCAAGACCCCAGCTTTGCCGAGCAAATCGCCCAAGTGGAGGCCGATATTGTGGCGCTGGAGGCCACCGTGCTGCGCTTGGTGGCGCAGGCCCAACGCGGCGGCGGCAATGGCGCGGAAGCCTCGGTGCTCAAGCTGCACGGCACCGCCGTGGCGCAGCGCATCACCGGCTTGCTCACCGATGCCTTGGGTGAAGACATCAACCGCCGCCAGCCCTTGGCCGCCAGCGCCGACTCGCCCAACCCCGCCGTGCTGGGTATGCAACATTTGAACTGGCGCAAGCTCACCATTTACGGCGGCAGCGACGAGGTGCAGCGCAACATCATCGCCAAACTGGCCTTGGGCCTTTGAACACAGCAGGAGCAAAGCCATGCAATTTGAACCCCATGACGAAGCCTTGGCCGCCAGCGTGGCGCAGCAAGCGCCGAAACTTTTCCCCTTCAGCGCCCAAGGGCGGCGCGGCAGTGCTTTTGAGCGCAGCAAATGGCAGGAGCTGGCTGATTTGGGTTGGCTCGCCCTGTGCCTGCCTGAAGCCGCCGATGGCTTGGGCCTGCCCCTGAGCCAAGCCGATGCCATATTGCAAGCCGTGGGCCGCCACTTGGCCCTGCTGCCCTACGGCCCCAGCTTGGTGGCTGCCACCGTTTTGGCCGCGTGCGAACGCCACACCGAGCTGGCGCAACTGGGCCGTGGCGAGCGCCTCATCGTGCCCGCCCTACGGGAGGCGAGTGCCGCCGCAGGCGCTGCGCCGCAGCATTGCCAAGCCACTTGGCAGGTCGATGGCAGTGCCCAGCTCAGTGGGGCCGTGCAAGGTTTGCCTTGGGGCGATGAGGCCGACGACTGGCTGCTGGCCGCCACCCTGCCTGATGGCCAAACTTCGATTTGGCTGCTGCCACGCCACAGCAGCGGCCTGCAAGTGCAAGCCTATGCCGGCCTTGATGACAAACGCTGGGCCGACGCGCAACTGAGCGCCGTGGCCCTGCCTGCCAGTGCTTGCTTGGCCCAAGGCGCAGCCGCGCAAGCCCTGCTGCACCGCGCTGAGGCCGTGGCCATAGCCGCCACTTGCGCCGAGGCCGTGGGCAGCATGGGCGCTTTGTTTGAGCAAACGCTCGACTATGTGAAAACCCGCCAGCAATTTGGCCGCGCCATTGGCAGCTTTCAAGCCGTGCAACACCGCTTGGCCGATATGTTGGTGAAGCTGGAGCTGGCCCGCTCTATGGCGGGGCTGGCCCTGCACATGGCCGCTGAGGTGGACGGGCAGCAGGGCTTGCCACGCCACTTCCATGCCGCCAAAGTGCAAACCAGCCAAGCCGCGCGCTTTTTCAGCGAGCAAGCCGTGCAACTGCACGGCGGCATGGGTTTGACCAATGAATGCCAAGCCTCCCACCACGCCCGCCGTCTGCTGGCGCTGGACAAACTGCAAGGCGATGCCCGCTGGCATTTGCGCCAAATGGCTGCCGCCCTCTGATTTCACCAAAAGGATTGCCCGCATGACTGCCGCCGCCTACCCCCTCATTCGCTCTTTGTTTTTCGCCCCCGCCAATCGGCCCGATTTGGTGCTCAAATTCCCGCGCTTTGGCGCCGATTGCTGCGTCATCGACTTAGAGGACGGCACGCCACCGGCTGAAAAAGCCAAGGCCCGCGACATGCTGGCCGACACCGTGGCGCAAGTGCGTGCAGCGGGTTTGAACAGCCTGCTTTTTGTGCGCGTGAATGTGCCTGACTCGCCGCATTACTTGGCCGATTTGCAAGCCGCTTTTGAGGCGGGCGCAGACGGTGTGGTGATTCCCAAACTGGAAACCGTGGCGCAAGCCTTTCCGGCCCAGCACTGGATTGCGCGCTTGGATGCCGAGCAGCCACTGGCGCAGCCGCGCCGCATTGTGGGCGGCATTGAATCTGTCAAAGGCGTGCTGCACGCCGTGGCCCTCTGCGCTGAGTTGCCCAGCCTGTGCGCCGTGTATTTTGGCGCGGAGGACTTTGCCGCCGACATTGGTGGCCGCCGCACCCCGCTGGGGCAAGAGGTGATGACGGCCCGCTCCATGGTGATGATGGCCGCCAGCGCCGCGCAAGTGCCCGCCATTGACCAAGCGGTGGTGGACATCCGCAACGATGCTTTGTTTTTGCAAGACGCTGCGCTGGGCCGCGACTTGGGCTACACGGGCAAAATTTGCGTCACGCCGGGGCAGGTCAAGCTGGCGCACCAAGCCTTCACGCCCACGGCAGAAGAGCGCGACTACGCCCGCCGCCTGGTCGCCGCCTATGCCGAGGCCACGGCGCAAGGCTTGGGCACGATTGACTTTGAGGGCACCATGATTGACGGGCCTTTGCTCAAACGCGCTGAGGCCGTGCTGGCCGCGCCCGAGGTGTGAGCCATGACGCAGACCATTGCCCTTGATGATTTGCGCTTGGCCGACTATGTGCGCCCTGGCGACGGCATTGTGTTTGGCCAAGGCTGCGGCGAGCCTGAGCCACTGACGCAAAAACTGGTGGCCGAACGCGCCGCCTACAGCGGGGCCAGCATTTTCTTCGGCACGGCTTTCAGCAAAACCTTTGCGCCTGAGCACGCCGACCACTTGCGCTTTGGCGGCTTTGGCGCCATAGGCAGCCTACGCAAGCTGGCGCTGGCGGGCCAGTTGGACCCCACGCCCTGCCACCTCTCGGCCATTGCGGGTCTCATCGCCCGTGGGCAAATTGCCAGCGATGTGGTGCTGCTGCAAGTCAGCCCCGCCAACGCGCAGGGCCAGCACAGCTATGGCTTGGTCAATGACTATGTGCAAACGGCAGTGGCCCAAGCGCGGGTGGTGATTGCTGAGGTGAACGCGCAAATTCCCTTCACGCCCTGCGATGCCTATTTGCCCGCCGACAAAATCACCGTGGCCGTGCATACTGACCGCCCCCCTATGGCCCTGCCTGCTGCGCCCTTTGGGGCCAAAGAGCAGCGCATTGCCGCGCATTTGAGCGACTACATTGGCGACCGCAGCACCATCCAACTCGGCATTGGGGCCATCCCTGAGGCCATCGTCGCCATGCTCTCAGACCGCCGCGATTTGGGCGTGCACTCGGGCATGATTGGCGACTCGGTGGCCGACCTCATGGAGCAAGGCGTGATAACGAATGCCCACAAAGGCATGGACGAGGGCCTCACCGTCAGCGGCGTGCTGTTTGGCACGGATCGCCTCTACCGCTTTGCCCACAACAACAGCGCCATTCGCCTCTGCCACACGCGCCACACCCACGGTGCGGCATCTTTGGCGCGGCTGAAAAAACTGGTGTCCATCAACTCGGCGCTTGAAGTCGATTTAACGGGCCAAGTGAATGCCGAGGCCATCGGCAAAGACTACATCGGCGCCGTCGGTGGGCAGGTCGATTTTGTGCGGGCGGCGCAGCAGGCCGAAGATGGCGTGTCCATCATCGCGCTGGGGGCCACAGGCAAGGGCGGCGACAGCAAAATCGTCTCGCGCCTGTCTGGGCCAGTCACCACCGCCCGCTCTGATGTGGATGTGATTGCCACCGAATACGGTGCCGTGCGCTTGGCGGGCCTGAGCCTGTCGCAGCGCATCAAAGCCATGATCAGCATTGCCGCACCCGAGCACCGCGAGCGCTTGGCGCAAGAGACCAAAACCGAATGGGGAGATTTCTGATGAACGAGAGCGTGCACTTCAGCCACGAGGGCGGCATCGCCACCCTCTGCATCGACCGCCCCGCGCAGCGCAATGCGCTCAACCAAAGCGTGCTGGCGGGCCTGCGCGAGGGCTTTGCCGAATTTGAGCGCCGCAGCGACTTGCGCGTGCTGATTTTGACCGCCACGGGCGACAAAGCTTTTTGCGCGGGCATGGATTTAAAAGAGGCCGCCGCCACGCAAATCAAAGTGCCGCCGCGCGATTTTCTGCCCATCTTGGGCGACAACATCCATGTCAGCAAACCCGTCATCGCCGCCGTCAATGGCTTGGCCTATGCGGGCGGCTGGCTGTTGGCGCAAATGTGCGATTTGTGCATCGCCGCCGATCACGCCGTCTTTGGCATCACCGAGGCCAAAGTGGGCCGTGGTATGCCTTGGGCCGCGCCGCTCACGCGCATGTTGCCCCAGCGCGTGGTGATGGAGCTGCTGCTCACGGCCCAGCCCATTTCGGCTCAGCGCCTGTATGAACTGGGCTATGTGAATGCCGTCGTGCCGCTGGCCGACCTGCACAGCCGCGCCCGCAGCATGGCCGAGCAAATAGCGGCCAATGCGCCCCTCACCGTGCGGGCCGCGCGTGAGCTGGTGTATCTCTCTGGCGAAATGGGGCGCTCGGCCAGCCTGCGTGCCGGCCACCATTTGTTTGAATCCGTTTACCTCAGCGCCGACGCGCAAGAAGGCCCGCGTGCCTTTGCCGAAAAACGCGCCCCGCAATGGCGTGGCGAATAAACCCCTTTTTGAAAGCGAAACCCCACCATGTCTTTTGAACTCAGCCCTGAACAAGAATCCATCCGCGACGCAGTGCAAAAAATCTGCGCCGACTTCCCCGAAAGCTATTGGCTAGAGCGCGATGCCGATGGCGCCTTCCCCGAAGACTTCTACCGCGCCATGGGCGATGCGGGCTGGCTGGGTTTGGCCATCCCAGAGGAATACGGCGGCGCAGGCTTGGGTGTGAGCGAGGCCGCCATTTTGATGCAAACCATCGCCGAATCGGGCGCAGCCATGAGTGGCTGCTCCAGCATCCACATCAACATCTTTGGCCTTATGCCTGTCGTCGTATTTGGCACCGAAGAACAGAAAAAACGCATGTTGCCCCCTATGGCGGCAGGCCAAGTGAAAACCTGCTTTGGCGTGACCGAGCCGAACACGGGTCTGAACACCACCCAGCTCAAAACCCGCGCTGTGCGCCAAGGCGATAAATATGTGGTGCATGGGCAAAAAGTGTGGATTTCCACCGCGCAAGTGG
>CAZJBX010000039.1:0-14984 GCA_964544605.1 uncultured Burkholderiaceae bacterium | reverse complement strand
CTGCGCCTGCCACCCTCCGGAGGAGGGGAATTGGGTCACCTCAAATGAAGGGGGGAATTGGGCCGTCTCAAATGAAGGGGGTTAATTCCTCTCCCTCGGAGGGGTGCCCGTTAGGGCGGGGTGGTTGGCTTGTAGGGGCAGGCCTTGTTGCGGCCTCCGAGCCGCAATCTTGACTTTTCAGCCGCCTTATTCGAAACAGAACTTGCGGGTCAAACCCGCAATGCCGCGCTTTCACCGAACCCAGTCATGGCGAGGAGAGCGTAGCCCGACGCGGCCATCCCGTGCTGCAAGGCTGTGGTTTTGCGCTGCGGGGCAGGATGCGTAGGGGATGGCCACAGGCTCTAAAGAGCCTTCGCCATGACGGGTTTTAAGTGAGGGTTTTGTGTGCGTTGGCATTTGTAGGGGCAGGCCCTGTGCCTGCCCGTGGGCGGGCGACCGCAAGGGCCGCCTCTACCAACTGCTGTGGCGCTTCGTTTGAGTGCCGTTATTGCTGTCGTGGTTTTTTTGACCACCCCGTCAGGCTGCGCCTGCCACCCCTCCGGAGGAGGGGAATTGGGCTGTCTCAAATGAAGGGGTTTTAGTGGCTTGGGCGGCGCACGCGTTCGGTGCTGGTTTTGTGCGCCAGTTTGGGGAAGAAGCGGTCAATGAGGCGGCGCTCGGTGTCCATCCACGCAGCGTACATGGCGGGCAGGGCCAGTAGGGTGAGGAGGGTGGCTGCGACCAAGCCGCCCATGATGGCCACAGCCATTGGCCCCCAGAAGATGCTGCGGGTGAGGGGAATCATGGCGAGGATGGCGGCCGCCGCCGTGAGGGCGATGGGGCGCATGCGCTGCACGGTGGCGGTGAGGATGGCATCCCAGATGGGGGTGCCCATGGCGCGTTCTTCCTCAATTTGGTCAATCAAGATCACCGAGTTGCGCTGAATCATGCCAAAGAGGGCGATGAAGCCGAGCAGGGCGACGAAGCCGAAGGGGCGATCGAGCAAGATGAGGGCGGCGGCGACGCCAGGCACGCCCAAGAAGCCGGTGAGAAAGACGAGGATGGAGCGGCTGAAACTTTTGAGCTGCAACATGAGCAGGGTGAAGGTGAGAAAGAGCATGATGGGAAAGCCCGCCGCGATGGAGGAGGAGCCTTTGGCGCTCATTTCAGCCGCGCCTGCGGTCATGAGGCGGTAGTCGGGGCCGAAGCCAGCGACGATGGCGCGCAGCTCAGGTTCGAGCTGGTTGGAGACGGTGGCCGGTTGCAGGTCATCGGTGATGTCGGCATTCACGGTGATGGCGAAGTCGCCGTTGAATTTCCACATCACGCCGGGTTCCCAGTCGAGCACGGGGCGGGCTATTTGCGCCAGCGGGATGGTGCCGCCGGCACTGGTGGCGACATAGATGTTTTGCAAATCGGCCATGCTGCGGCTGTGCTCAGGCGATTGGCGCAGCACGATGTCGATGAGGTCTTGGTGCTCGCGCAGTTGCCCAATGGGGATGCCGCCGTAGAACAGGCGGGTGGCTTGCGCCAGCGATTGGCTGCTGACGCCCAAGCTGCGGGCTTTGTCTTGGTCGATGTCTAGGCGCAGGGTTTTGATGCGCTCGTTCCAGTTGTCGTTGACATTGCGGGTGTTGGGGTTGGCCTGCATATGGGCCTTGAGTTCATCGGCGTGGGCGCGCAGGGTGATGGGGTCAGGCCCGACGAGGCGGAATTCGACGGGGTATTTCACCGGTGGGCCGCTGGGCAGAAAGCGCACGCGGATGTGGCTGTAGGGGAAGGCGTCGTCGAGGATTTGGGGCAGCTCATCGCGCAGGCGGTTGCGCTCTTGGCGGTTGCTCGCTTGCAGCATGAATTGGCCCACATTGGTTTGCGGCATGAGTTGCTCGTGCGCGAGGTAGAAGTGGGGGATGCCTGCGCCCATCCAAGTGGTGACGGAGTCCACGCCTTTTTGCGCCATCAGCAGTTGCTCCATTTGCGTGCCGAGGGCGATATTGGCCTCCATGCTGCTGCCTTCAGGCAGGCGGTAGTCAATCATGATTTCCATGCGGGCCGAGTCGGGGAAGAATTGCTGCTCGACCTTGCTCATGCCAAACACGCCTGCGGCAAAGATGAGCAGGGTGGCGAGGATGGTTTTCCAGCGGTGCTCGACGCAGGCATCAACCCAGCCCCTGAAGCGGCGGTAGAAGGGCGTGTCGTAGATGTCTTGGTGCTGGCCCACATGGGGTTTGACCTTGAGCACCAAAGTGCCGATATAGGGCAGGAAGTAAACCGAGACAATCCAGCTCAAAATCAGGGCGACGACGGTGACGGCAAAAATGGCAAAGGTGTATTCACCCGTGATGGAGCGCGCCAAGCCAATGGGCAGAAAGCCCGCCGCCGTGATGAGTGTGCCGGTAAGCATGGGTTTGGCGGTGTGGTCGTAGGCGAAGGAGGCCGAGTCCAGCATGTTGTGGCCTTCTTCGAGCTTGCGCACCATCATTTCAATGGCGATGATGGCGTCATCCACCAGCAGGCCCAGCGCAATGATGAGCGCGCCCAATGAGATTTTGTGCAGGCCGATGTTGAAAAAATTCATGGCCATAAAGGTCATGGCCAGCACCAGTGGGATGCAAATGCCGACGACCAAACCGGGGCGCATGTCCACAAACCAGCCCAAGCGCCCGCCTTTTTGCAGGCCAAGGCTGACAAAGCTGACGAGCAGCACGATGATGACGGCCTCCATCAGCGCTTTCACAAATTCGAGCACCGAGTCACCCACCACTTTGGGTTGGTTTTGCACTTGGGCGATGTGCACGCCTGCGGGCAGACTGGCTTCAATGGCGGTGATTTCTTTGTCGAGGTTTTTGCCCAGGCGGATGATGTCGCCGCCATCGGCCATGGACAGGCCCAGCGCCAGCATGGGTTTGCCGTTGAAGTGCACGGCAGGTGGCGGCGGGTCTTCATAGCCGCGCTCGACTTCGGCCACATCGCTGAGCTTGATGAGGCGACCATTGCGGCCCACGATGGGCAGGGCTTTCAACTCGGCCACGCCTTGCAGCTGGCCGCTGATGCGCACTTGCACCACATCGCTATCGGTTTGCACGGCACCCGCCGATTCCACGGCGTTTTGTTGGCCGAGCTGGGCAATCACTTGCTGCAAATCAAGGCCCAAGCGGGCCAGGCGTTGGTTGTCGATGTTGATATAGATTTTTTCAGGTTGCGTGCCCCAAATCTCCACTTTGTTCACATCGGGCACGCGCAGCAGGCGCTTGCGCACGCTGTCGGCCAAATACTTCATTTCGGCGGGGCTATAGCCTGCGTCATCGGCTTGCAGGGCGTAGATGATGCCAAACACATCGCCAAATTCGTCGTTGAAATAAGGCCCGTACACGCCTTGGGGCAGGGTGGGGGCAATATCGCCAATGCGCTTGCGCACGGTGTACCAAACTTTTTCAATCTCACCGCCACGGGCTTCTTCTGCGGCCTCAAACAAAATGGTCAGCTCGCCGGGCTTGGTGTAAGTGCCAATGCGGTAGCTGTGCGGCACTTCTTGCAGCACTTGCTCAATCGGGTGGGCCACCAGTTCGGCCATTTGCTGGCTGGTGGCGCCGGGCCAATAGGCTTGCATGATCATGGCCCTGAATTGGAAGGGCGGATCTTCGTCTTGCCCCAACTGAAAGTAGCTGGCAATGCCAAAGAGCATGAGCACAATCATCAAATAGCGCGTCAGCGGCGCATTCAAAATGGCCCAGCGCGAGAGGTTGAAGCCTTGCTTGGGGCGCTCTTTTGGGGCCGTGGCCTCGGCGGGCGTGGCCTCAATGGGCGTGTGGTCTTGGGTCTCGCTCATGCCTTACTCCTTGGCGGCGCTGTTTGTGGCATCAATGGCATCAGCGGCGGCTGGGCCTGCGGCGGCATCGGCTTTGAGTGCGGCGGCCGCTTCAATGGCGCTGGGGCTGCCGGGCTTGCCTTGGTAGGGGCGCACGCTTTGGCCTGCGGTGAGCACATGCGTGCCTGCGGCCACAATTTGCTCGCCCGCCTTCAGGCCCGCCGTGATGCGCACGGTATTGCCCGCAATTTCAGCCGTGGTGACGGCGCGCGGCTGCACCACGCCGCCGCCCTCTTGTGGGGTATAGACCCAGACCAAGGTCTCATCGCCATGCTGCGACAGGGCCGACAAAGGCAAGCTGATGCTGCCGCTGTGCGTGCTGGCCAGTTGTGGCCACACCTTCACGGTGCTGCCCAAGGCGGGGGCGCTGGCCTCAGGCGCTTGGATGCTGGCCTTGACGCTGAAGGTGCGGGTGATGGGGTCGGCGCTGGCGGCGATTTCACGGATGCGGCCTGGCCATTCCTTTTCGGCCTCGGCGCTGCTGGCGGTCCAACTGCTGATGCGCACAGGCGTGCCCACGCGCAAACTGCCGTAGAGGTTTTCAGGCAGGGCAAAGACCACATCGCGGCCGCCCGCATGGGCCAGTTGCAGCACGGTTTGGCCTGCGCCAAGCACTTGGCCCGGCTCGGCCATGACAGCGGTGACCACGCCCGCGCTATCGGCGCGCAAATGGCTGTAGCCGACTTGGTTGCCCTGCACGGCGGCTTGGGCACGGGCTTGGGCCAGTTGCGCTTGGGCCGATTTGAGCTGGGCTTGCAGTTGTTCAAGCTGCGCACCGCTGATAAAACCCTGCTGGCGCAAAGACTCAAAGCGCTGCACATCGGCAGCGGCCAAATCGCGGGCCGTTTGCGCCGCCTGCACCTGCGCAACCGCCGCTTGCGCGCTCAGTTGGTAATCGCTGGGATCCATTTCCGCCAAAACTTGACCACGGGCCACGCTTTGGCCCAGCTCCACAGGGCGACGGATGAGCTTGCCGCCGACCCGAAAACTCAAGGCCGACTCCACCTGCGCCTTGACCTCGCCTGAGAAACTGTCTTGGCCGTTTTGGGCTTGCGCATCCTCTGCGCCTGAGGCTTCCACGCGCATCAGCTTTACGGTTTTGGGCAAAGTCGTGGGTGCAGTTTGGGGCTTGCAGGCGCTCATCAGCCCGGGCAAGACCAAGGCCAATGAGAGCAAAAGGGCGGGGCGGGCGGGGATTTGCATGGCGAAAACCTTGTAAATGACCAGCGGGTCAGGAGATAAAGCCTGTAGTTTACTGTTAAATAAGTCACTTTTCATCGTCTGCTTTTGTGCAAGATGCTCTTTCCCTTGGGGCTTGGGCATGGCTTGGGGCTGGCTACAATACGGCCCCATGAATGCAAGCAAACTCCCTGTAGAAACCTGCGACGACATGCAGGCCGTGCGCCGCCATATAGATGCCATCGACAGCGTGCTGGTGCCGCTTTTGGCGCAGCGCCAAGGCTATGTGGCGCAAGCGGCCCGCCTGAAACAAGATTTGGCCGATGTGGTGGATGAGGAGCGCATCGAGTTCATCATCGCCCGTGTGCGCAAAATGGCCGCCGAGCAGGGCCTCTCGCCCGATGTGGCCGAGCGCACTTGGCGCGCCATGATTGCCGGCTATATCGACTTTGAGCACCAAGAGTTCAAACGCCTGCGGCACATGGATTGAGGCGGGCCCAAGGCCGCGCATTAAAAAAGCCAGCTTGCAAGCTGGCTTTTTGCTTTTGTGCGCTTGTGGCCGCTGTGGGGCAAGCGTCTTAGCTGCGGTATTTTTCTTGCAAGCTGCGCACCAAATCAATATAGCTTTGCTTGGCGGTTTCGCTGTTCATGCCTTGGCGCTTGGTCCAAGAGTCCCATTTGGCGCGAGCCACGATGTCGGTAAAACCGGGCTGGGCCTCGGTGTTATCGCCCACGCTGGCCTGTTTGAACAGGGCGTACAGCTCCAGCAGCTCTTGCGGCGCGGGCTTGGTGGGCAGTTGTTTTGATTCAATCACGGCTTGTTCAAAGGCGGTGTTCAGGTCAGTCATGGCGGAGGATCCAAAAAATACAATACTGGCACTATAGCGGCAATTGCTGGGCTTTTCTTTACCTTCGGCCTGACGAAAATTGAAGGTATATCCAAGAACAATCTTTGATGCAAGGCAAAGTTTTTGCCCCCTGCCGTGGTTTATAGTCTAGGCCAGTGCTTGCTTTAGGCTGCTGCAACAGCAGGGCTTTGGGGCAAGACCCTCCCCCTTCCTTGAAATGGAGACACTTTATGGCTCAGACCAAAGACTATCGCTTAGGCGAATTCACCTACCCCCGTGGCTGGTTCATGATTGCACAAAAGAGCGATCTTGAAACGCACAAGCCCGTGCCCGTCCGCTTTTTCGGTCGCGATTTCGCCCTCTACCGTGGTTTGGCCTCTGGCAAAGTGGTGCTGCTTGACGCTTACTGCCCCCACATGCAAACGCATTTGGGCGCGCACAACACCACCAGCTATGTGGTGCTCGATAACGGCGGCACCAACATCGTGGGCGACGACATCGTTTGTCCCTACCACGCTTGGAAGTTTGGCCCCGATGGTGTGTGTAAAGAAATCCCCTACCACGACGGCCCCATCCCCCCTGCGGCCAAAGTGAAAAGCTGGCTCGTGAAAGAGAGCATGGGCGGCATCTGGATGTGGCACGACCCCGAAGGCGGCGAGCCCGATTACGATGTGCCCAGCCTGCCGATTGAGAACGACCCCAACTGGATTCACCTCGCTTACGACGACCTCGGCACGCTGGACATGCACCCCATTGAGGCGGTGGACAACATTGCCGATTACGGCCACTTCAACCCCATCCACGGTTCGTTTACCGATGGTTTTGAGAACGAATTCCACGGCCATGAGGCGATTCAACGGATGCGCGGTGCGCACCGCACTTTGGTTGACCCCACCACAGGCGTGTCTTCTGTGCTGCACACCATCACCAAATATGTGGGCCCAGGCGCACTGCAATCGCACATGACAGGTATGTTCGACTCTTACCTCGTGCTCAACCACACCCCTGTTGAAGACGGCAAAGTCCATGTTTGGCACTCACTCTATGTGAAGTCACCCACAGGCCAAGCCACCATCAGCAATGTGGATCGCGTGTTGGCCAAGCAGTTCCAACAAACTTCACTGACCGCCTTCTCGCAAGACTTTGAAGTTTGGAGCCAAAAAGCCCCCAACATCAACGGCATGTACATCCCCAGCGATGGTGCTTTTGTGCGTGCCCGCGCTTGGTACAAGCAGTTCTACAACCCCCGCGACAAATACCAAGATTACGAAGAGCAATTCGAGGGCGATGTGTATGTACCCAAGGGCACCGAGCCCTACACTGTTGAAGGCAAAACACTGGCCTAAGCGCCACTTTGCTTGACAGCAGCAAACCCCTCGGCCTGACTTGGGCGAGGGGTTTTTTTATTGCTATAGTTTGCCCCCATCATGAGCAAAAAATTGGTTTTCATCACAGGCGCTTCCAGCGGCATCGGCCAAGCCTTGGCCATGCAGTTTTACCAGCAAGGCTGGGACTTGGCCCTGCTGGCACGGCGCGAGGCGGTGATGCAAGAATGGGCCACGGCCCAAGGGCTGGATGCCAGCCGCTACCGCCTTTATGCGGCCGATGTGAGCACGCCCGATAGCGTGATTGCGGCGGCGCAAAACTGCATCGCCAGCCAAGGTCTGCCCGATGTGGTGATTGCCAGCGCGGGCGTGAGTTGGGGCATGGACAGCAGCCAACGCGAAGACATCGACAGCCTGCAAGCCATGCTGCAAGTGAACAATATCGGCATGGCCGCCACCTTCCACCCCTTTATTGCGCCCATGCAGGCGCGCGGCAGTGGCAAGCTGGTGGGCATTGCCAGCGTCTCGGCCATCCGTGGGCTGAAGGGCCACGGCGCATATTGCGCCAGCAAATCGGGCGTGGTGGCCTATTGCGAGAGCCTGCGCCTTGATTTGCGTGCCAGCGGCGTGCAAGTGGCCACGATTTTGCCCGGCTATATCGCCACCCCGCTCACCAGTAAAAACAGCTACGCCATGCCTTTTTTGCTCACGGCAGAAGACTTTGCCGCCCGCGCCTACCGCTTTTTGGCAGGGCGGGGCAGCTACACCGTCATTCCTTGGCAAATGGGCGTGGTCGCCAAGGCCATGCGCCTGATGCCCAACCCGCTGTATGACCGCCTGTTTGCCCAACGCGGCACAAAAAAGCGCCAAAGCGAAGGGGGCGGGCAGTGATGAGCGCCCCCGCTTGGCCTTGGCAAATGCTGGCCGTGGCGCTGGGCGCGGCCGCTGGCGGCGTGCTGCGCTGGGCCTTGGGGCTGGCCACTGCCACTTGGGGCGGCGCATGGCCTTGGGGTACGCTGGCGGCGAATGCCTTGGCCGCTTTGGGTATCGGTTTTTTGGCCGCCTATTTTTGGGCGCATATTGAGCTTTCACCGCTGTGGCGTTTGCTGCTCGTCACGGGCTTTTTGGGCGGCTTGAGCACCTTCTCCAGCTTCTCGCTGGAGGGCGCGCAATTGCTGCAAAACGCCAATTACAGCGGCTTTGCCAGCCATTTTCTGCTGCACAACTTGGGCAGTTTGGCCTTGGTCTTTGTGGGCATGGCGGCCTACCGCTGGGGGGCTGGCGCATGAGCTTGCAATTGGATGCCCGCCAGCGCCGTATGCTCGCCTGCATGGGCATACACACCCAATGGCTGCCGCGCGCGCCGCTGCGGGCCGCTGCGCCAAGCGTCCATGTGCAAGCCCCAGAGCCAGTGCCAGCACCTGTGCTGGGCACGGCCAAGCAAGGCATTGACAGCATGGACCCCGCCATGCGCAGCAAACCTCTGCGTGAATTGCAGCAAACTTACCAAGCCCAAACAAAGCAGGCTGCCACTGCTGTTGAAGCCGCTACCGAAACCGCCACGCCTGCGGCCTGCCTGCGCTTTTTCAGCGCCCAAGGCCAAGTTGTGGCTGCCGTGCCGCAGGGCGCTTGGCTGCTGCTCTTTGAGCCCAGTGCCGCCGCCGGAGGGCCTGATGCCGCGCCCCTGAGCGCCGATGCCTTGGCCTTGTTGCACAACATCTTGCAGGCGGCGCAAATTGCGCCTGAGCAAGTGCTGCTGGCGGCCCTGCCCGAAGGCCAAGAGGCAGGCGCTGCGGCGGCTTGCTTGGCGCAATTGCAGCAAAGCCAGCCCGCATTGCTCATGCTTTTGGGTCGCAAAGCTTGCGCTTGGGTTTTGGGGCAAGAAAGCGCCGTGGGCCAACTGCGCGGCCAAGCCCATCTTTGGCAGGGCTGGCCCGCCATTGCCAGCTATCCGCTGGACTACCTGCTGCGTATGCCTGAGGCCAAAATCCGCGCTTGGGAAGACTGGCTGCTGGCCCTGCACAGCGGTGCAGCCACTTCAGCCGCAGCAAAAACGGCAGATGACACGCCCACAGAAGGAGCCTAGCCCCATGCATGAGGACAACACCCTGCACACCTTGGCCTTGGCCGGCGGCTGCTTTTGGTGCATTGAAGGCATATTTGCCGCCTTGCGCGGCGTTGAGCTGGCCGAATCGGGCTATAGCAATGGCCGCCCTGGGCCTGTCACTTACGAGCAAGTATGCCAAGGCGACACGGGCTATGCCGAGGTGGTGCTGCTGCGCTACCAGCCCGCCATCATCTCTTGCCAGCAGCTTTTAGAAGTCTTTTTCACCGTGCATGACGGCAGCCAGCTCAACCGCCAAGGCGCCGATGTGGGCACGCAATACCGCAGCGGCATTTACACCACCACGGCGCAGCAGGCCGATTGTGCGCGGCAGTTTATCGCCCAGATTGAGGCCGAACAGGGCATCAAAATAGTGACAGAAGTATTGCCCTTGGCCGATTACCAAAGGGCCGAAGAAGGGCATCAAAACTACTTTGCCCTGCACCCGCAGCAGCCCTATTGCCAAGCTGTGGCCGCGCCAAAAATGCGAAAAGCCATGCAGCACTTTGGCCATTTGTGGCGGGCTTGAAGCTGCGTTTAAAAACCGCCCTTTAGCTGTCCAGCAGGCGCTGCACCTCTTGCTGCAGGGCATCCATATCGGCCTCGGCACTGGGCAGAGGCGGGCCAATGTGCAGGCCCACTCGTGACCAAAAACCACGGCGCAGGGGCCGCTTCATGGCCTCGCCCTCAATGCGGCTGAAGTAGGAACCCCACATGTTTTGAATCGCCGCAGGCACCAAGGGCGGCTCCATGCCGTGCTGTGCTTTGGCCTCTTTCAAAATGCGCAGCAGGCCGGGCTTAAAGGGCTGCAACTGCCCATCGCGGGTGATGCCGCCTTCGGGGAAGATGCCGAGCACATCGCCCTCAGCCAGCACCTGCTGGGCTTTCTGCATGGCGCGCTCATAGACTTCAGGCTGGCTGCTTTTGGGTGCAATCGGGATGGCGCGGCCCAGCTTAAAGAGCCAGCCGAGCAAGGGGTTTTTAAAAATGCGGCTGTCCATGAGGAAATAAACAGGCCGTGGCGAGGCCGACATCAGCAGCACCGCATCGGCAAAGCTCACATGGTTGGCCAGCAGCACGGCGGGGCCTTCCAGCGGAATATGGCCCGAGCCGCGCACTTTGAAGCGATAGACCCCATTGGAGACCACCCAAGCGACAAAGCGCAGCAGGTATTCGGGCAGCAAAAAGAAGATATAGCCGGCCACCAGCGCATTGAGCACAGCGGTGACGAGGAAGATTTGCGCCAAACTGAAACCCAAGCCCAGCAAAGCCACCACCATCACGGCGCTGGCAATCATAAAGACGGCGTTGAGGATGTTATTGGCCGCAATGATGCGGGCGCGGTGCGTGGCGGGGCTGCGCAACTGCACCAAGGCATACATGGGCACGCTGTAAATGCCCGAGGACAGCGCCAAGCCCGCCAAATCTATTAACAAACGCCAGTGGCCAGGCTGCTGCACAAAAGCCGCCAAATCTTGCGTCTGCCCAGCGGCCAAGGGCGGCAGGGCGTGCAGGGCAAAGTAAAGGTCGATGCCAAAGGCACTCATGCCAATTGCGCCCAGCGGCACCAGGCCAATCTCCACATGGTGGTTCGACAGCGTCTCGCACAGCAAAGCGCCAATGCCTACGCTGACGGAAAACACCACCAGCAAGAGGGCCGTCACTTGGCTATTGCCCTGCAACACCTCAGCCGAGAGAGCAGGGAATTGCGTTGTCACTGCCGCGCCGAAGAACCACATCCAACTGATGCCCAGCAAGGAGCGAAACACCACCGGGCTTTGGTAGGCCAAGCGCAAATTGCGCCAAGTCTCGCTAAAGGGGTTCCAGTTGATTTTGAGATCGGGCGCACTCGCCCCTGTTTGCGGCACAAACTGCACCGCCACACGGCCCACCACGGCAATGGCCAAGCAGGCCACCGCTGCAATCGCCACGCCGCCCTCAAAACTGACCAAAAGCGTGCCAGCGAGCTGGCCCAGCAAAATGGACACAAAAGTGCCCATCTCTACCATGCCATTGCCGCCCACCAGCTCGCGCTCATGCAGCACGGCGGGCAAATAAGCGTATTTCACGGGGCCAAAAAGGGTGGAATGCAGGCCCATTAAAAAAGTGCAGCCTAGCAGCACATAGGGGTGGTGCTGCACAAAACCCCAAGCCGCCAGCAGCGCAATGGCGATTTCAAGGTCTTTCGTCAGCCGCATGATGCGGGCCTTCTCCAGCTTGTCCGTCAGTTGCCCCGCCGTGGCTGAGAACAGCAAAAACGGCAGCACAAACACACCGCTGACGATGCTGCCCACCTGCAAAGGGTGCAGCCAAGTGCTCTGCATCAGGCCGCTGGTGACCATGACGATAAAGGCAAAGCGGAAGATGTTGTCGTTGATGGCACCCAACACTTGGGCGATGAAAAAGGGCGCAAAGCGCCGCTGGCCGAGCAGAGCAAATTGGCCGCTGTGGGCGGGGCTGCTGGGCTGGGGCGTATCATTGTGGGTTTGCATAAGTGGGCAGTTTAGCGCCTGCTTTGCGCCATCCCCGTCGCAATATGTTCAACATTGTTCTGTTTCAGCCTGAAATTCCGCCCAACACGGGCAACATCATTCGCCTCTGCGCCAATACGGGCTGCCGCCTGCACTTGATTGAGCCGCTGGGCTTTGACATGCAAGACAAGCAAATGCGCCGCGCGGGGCTGGACTACCACGAATACGCCAGCGTCAAGCGCCATGCCAGTTGGGGCGAGTTTTTGGCCACCGAGCAAGCCGCGCCCGAGCGCATTTTTGCCTTCACCACCCACGGCCAAAGCAGCCCTTATGCCCAGCGCTTTGAGGCCGGCGACTGGCTGCTCTTTGGGGCCGAAACCAAGGGCCTGCCCGAGGCCGTGCGCCACAGTCTGCCAGCCGAGCAATGGCTGCGCCTGCCCATGCTGCCGCAGCAGCGCAGCCTGAACTTGTCGAACGCCGTCGCCATCACCGTGTACGAGGCTTGGCGGCAACACGGCTTTGCCATGCCCGCTTGAGCCGAGAAAGGATGCCTGCCATGAGCACCCCCACTTTTGTATCTGCCGAGCAAATCAGCGCCTGGGCGCGCAGCCGCATGAGCTGCAAAGCCTTTGCCGCAGGCCACAGCCTCAGCGCCGCCGAGCTGCAAGCGCTCAAAGACCTGCTGCGCTTGGCGCCCTCCTCCATCAACAGCCAAGCTTGGCACTTCGTCATCGCCAGCAGCCAGCAAGGGCGGGCGCAAGTGGCGCAAGGCATGGCCGCGCCGCACTTCCAATACAACGCCGAGAAGGTGCAAAACGCCGCCGCCGCCGTGGTGCTCTGCGTGCAGCGGGACTTGCCCGACGGTCATATGGCCGGCGTGCTGGTGGCTGAGGCCGAAGCGGGGCGCTTTGCCACGCCGCAAATGCAAGCACAGCGCTTGGCCACCTGCGAGAACTTCATTGCCATGCACCGCCAAGCTGGCGATGTGGGGCCGTGGCTGCAAAGCCAAGCCTATATCGCACTGGGCCAAACCCTGCTGGGCCTGCACGCCATGGGCCTGAACGCCTGCCCGATTGAAGGCTTTGACGCGGCGCAGATGGATGCGGCCTTGGGCCTGCCAGCGCAAGGCTTGCGCAGCGTGGTGTGCTTGGCCGTGGGCCGCCGCAGCGATGCGGACTTCAACGCCAGCCTGCCCAAATCGCGCCTGCCTGAGGCGCAGGTCATCAGCGTGATTTAAATTGGTCGTGCGCTGCTTGGGCTTGTCAAGGTAGGGCCTTGTGCATTGGCGTTCAAAACGCTGGCGGTTCAGCGTCCAGCCCTGGCTTAAATGCTCACGCAAAATGCGCGTGGCCCATTGGCGAAAGCGCACTGCCGAGCGTGAATTCACGCGGTAGCCTACGGAGAGGATTACATCCAGATTGAAGTATTCGACTTGGTAGGTTTTGCCATCAGCGGCAGTTGTTGCATTTTTTGCAACTACTGCGTCGCGATCCAATTCGCCTTCTTTGAAAATATTGTTCAAATGGCGCGAAATGCCTGATTTGTCGCGTTGAAACAAATCGGCCAACTGCTGCAAATTGAGCCAAACCGTATCGTGCTGGGCATCCAGCCGCACTCCATACGCCGTAGCCCAGTGCGGCCATCTTCGACTGCAAGGCAGCGATTTTGGAGTGCGCCGTTTCACGGCGCTTTGGGCTTCCCGCACTCATTTTGGTACCTGATTTAAAGCGGCGCAGAGCGCCGCACTCCATACGCCGTAGCCCAGTGCGGCCATCTTCGACTGCAAGGCAGCGATTTTGGAGTGCGCCGTTTCACGGCGCTTTGGGCTTCCCGCACTCATTTTGGTACCTGATTTAAAGCGGCGCAGAGCGCCGCACTCCACACGCAGAGCGCAGTCTGTCGTGGCCATCTTGGGCTGCAAGGTAGGGGGTTTGCGGTGCGGGTGGGTGGGTTCGTGGGGGATGGCCACAGGCCCTAGCGGGCCTTCGCCATGACGGAGAGGAGGAAAAAACATCTAAACCCGCGCCAACATATTCATCACCAAGCGAATCATGGTTTCTTTGTTCCCAGGGTCAGACTCCGCCACCAGCAGCGTTAGCGCAGCCAAGCCCACATCGTTGATCACTGCTTGCCCATCTCCATCAAACAGGCGGCCATTGCGGTGCAGAAAATCCACAAACAAGAACGCCGCACTGCGCTTATTGCCATCGGCAAAAGGGTGGTTCTTCACCACAAAATAGAGCAAATGCGCAGCCTTGGATTCCACGCTAGGGTAAGCAGACTCACCAAAAACGCTTTGCTCTAAATTGCCCAAAAGCGCAGCCAAGCCATCCACACGGTCGCGGGCAAACAGGTCGGTGGCCTCACCTCTCGCCATCAGCTCGGCTTTCAGCCCATCCAAACCTGCCCGTGCCTGTGCGTAAGTGGGCAGCGTGCCGCCCGCCTGCGCTGCGGGCTCGGTCAGCAAACCCTCGTCATAACGCTGCAACAGCAAAAAAGTCTCGGCATAGCGGCTGGCAATATCCACCAAACCGCGCCCGCTTTGCACATCCAGCGCCGTGCTCTGCGCCGCTTTGCGCAGCAGCGCCAAAGCCGCTTGCAGCTCTTGTGCATTGGCCTCAAAACGCTGGCGGTTCAGCGTCCAGCCCTGGCTTAAATGCTCACGCAAAATGCGCGTGGCCCATTGGCGAAAGCGCACTGCCGAGCGTGAATTCACGCGGTAGCCTACGGAAATAATGGCATCCAAGTTGTAGTGTTCTATTTGCCTTTTGACTTGTCGCCGTCCTTCTTGGCGAACTGTTTCCAAAATGGAAACAGTTGCGGCTGGCTCCAGCTCACCATCTTGATAAATATTTTTCAGGTGCTTCGAGATGGCGGCTTTTTGCACGCCGAAAACGGCGCACATCTGCTCTTGCGTCAGCCAAACCGTATCGTGCTGGGCATCCAGCCGCACTTCTACCGCTTGGTCTGCGGCTTCGTAAATGATGATGGGGCTAGGGGGAGTGTTGTTCTTGGGCATGATGGCTGCATTATTGGGCCAAGAGGCAGAGCATCAAACCACAAAAAGCAGTGGTTTTGTTCATCTATTGGCATTTTTCTTGGCTTTCATGCCGCTGCGTGCATTTATGGGCGCAGCCCAGTGCGGCCATCTTGGGCTGCAAGGCAGCGATTTTGGAGTGCGCCGTTTCACGGCGCTTTGGGCTTCCCGCA
>CAZJBX010000038.1:0-15303 GCA_964544605.1 uncultured Burkholderiaceae bacterium | reverse complement strand
ACACCACCCAGCTCAAAACCCGCGCTGTGCGCCAAGGCGATAAATATGTGGTGCACGGCCAAAAAGTGTGGATTTCCACCGCGCAAGTGGCCAACAAGATTTTGCTCTTGGCCCGCACCACGCCGCTGGAAGACCTGCCGCCGGGCCGCACCTCCGATGGCCTGTCGCTGTTCTACACCGACCTCGACCGCAGCAAAATCGATGTGCGCCTGATTGAAAAAATGGGCCGCAAATGTGTGGATTCCAACGAGCTGTTCATTGACGGCCTGGAAATCCCCGTCGAAGACCGCATTGGTGAAGAAGGCAAGGGCTTCAAATACATCTTGCACGGCATGAACCCTGAGCGCATCTTGCTTGCATCTGAGGCTGTGGGCGTGGGCCGCGTCGCGCTTGAAAAAGCCGCACTGTATGCCAAAGAGCGTGTTGTCTTTGGCCGCCCCATTGGGCAAAACCAAGCCATCCAACACGCTCTGGCGAAAAACTGGGTCGAGCTGGAAGCCGCCCGCCTGATGGTGATGAAAGCCGCCTGGCTCTATGACAATGGCCGCGAATGCGGTGCTGAGGCCAATGCCGCCAAATACTTTGCCGCTGAAGCGGGCTTCCGCGCTTGCGAGCAAGCCATCCTCACCCACGGCGGCATGGGCTACTCCAAAGAGTTCCATGTGGAACGCTATTTGCGCGAAATCATGATTCCGCGCATCGCTCCCGTCAGCCGAGAGATGATTTTGAGCTACATTGGAGAGCGGGTCTTGGGCCTGCCCAAGTCCTACTGAAGCGCCCAACAAAACCATAAGGAAGGAGACAAAAATGCGCACCCTCACACTTGAAGAACTAACGGCCCTTGTTGGCCAAGATGTCGGCACCAGCGCTTGGGAAGACATCACCCAAGAGCAAATCAACACCTTTGCCGTCTCCACTCGCGATGAACAATGGATTCATGTGGATGTGGAAAAAGCCAAAACCGGCCCCTTTGGTGGCCCCATCGCCCACGGCTTTCTCACCCTCTCGCTGCTGCCGCGCTTTTTTGACACCACGGTTGAAATTGTGGGCAGCCGCATGGGCATCAACTACGGCCTCAACCGCGTGCGCTTCACCTCGCCCGTGCCTGCGGGCAGCCGCCTGCGCGCCCACCTCAAGCTGATGGAAGCCTCACCGCTGGAGGACAACGGCCTGCAAATGCTGTGGCTCTTTACCGTAGAGCGCGAAGGCAGCGAAAAACCCGCCTGCATTGCCGAGCTGCTCATGCGCCGCTACGCCTAAACGCCTGGCTTGGCCTTGCTTCGTCGTGGCTGTGACTCAGTAGGGGCGTTGCATGCAAGGCCCCTACAAATGCGGCCTTCCAAGTTCCGTCATGGCGGCCCTATGCGTATGGAGTGCGGCGCTCCGCGCCGCTTTAGATCCAGTGCCGTAATGAGTGCGGGAAGCCCAAAGCGCCGTTAAACGGCGCACTCCAAAACCCTAGCCGTATGGAGTGCGGCGCTCTGCGCCGCTTTAGATCAAGAGCCGGAATGAGTGTGGGAAGCCCAAAGCGCCGTCAAACGGCGCACTCCAAAACCCTAGCCGTATGGAGTGCGGCGCTCCGCGCCGCTTTAGATCAAGAGCCGGAATGAGTGTGGGAAGCCCAAAGCGCCGTTAAACGGCGCACTCCAAAACCTTCAACGCCCCCACGAAAATACGCGCAGCCAAAAAACCGCAATCACGGCGCACCCAGCATTCATTGCACAATAAGCGCATGAAGCAAAACGCCCAACTCTCTGTCAATGTCAACAAAGTCGCCCTGCTGCGCAACAGCCGCGAGCACGGTCAGCCCTCTGTGCTGCGTGCCGCCCAACTCTGCCTTGAGGCGGGCGCGAATGGCATCACCATCCACCCTCGGCCTGACGAGCGCCACATCCGCCGCCACGATGTCACCGAGCTGGCCCAGCTCATGCAGGCTTGGCCCCAGCGCGAATTCAATATTGAGGGCAACCCCCTGCACAACCTCATGGACATCATTCGCGCCGTGCGCCCGCATCAGGCCACCTTTGTGCCCGATAGTGTGGAGCAAAGCACCTCAGACCACGGCTGGGACCCCATCGGCCAGGCCGACATCCTGCGCCCCCTCATTGCCGAATGCCAAAGCCTGGGCGTGCGCGTCAGCCTCTTTATGGATGCCCAGCCGCAGCACATGGCGGCGGTCAAAGCCCTCGGCGCAGACCGCGTCGAGCTCTATACCGAGCCGTGGTTTCAAGCCTTTGGCACGGCCAGCCGAGCGGCCGTATTGCAGCAATTTCAAGCCGCTGCGCAAGCCGCCGCTGATGTGGGCTTGGGCATCAATGCAGGCCACGACCTCAACCTTGACAACCTGCCCCTTTTTGTCCGCAGCATCCCGCAATTGGCGGAAGTCTCCATCGGCCACGCCTTCATCGGCGATGCCTTAGAAATGGGCTACGCCGCCGCCGTGCGGGCCTATTTGGCTGCCTTGGCTTGAGGGACCGCCATTCGGTAAAAGTGCACCATTGCGGCCATAAAAAAACCAGTGCAGTGGCACTGGTTTGGGCGGCAATGTGGGGCGCTTGGGCTTAGGTCCATTGCGTGAGTTTGTTGCCGTCTTTGTCGGTGAAGGCGCCAACGGCGAGGATGATGAGGTCAATCAGCGTCCAGATGCCGAGGCCGCCGAGTGTGACGAGCATCAAAATGCCGGTGCCGATTTTGCCGACATAGAAGCGGTGGATGCCCAAGCCGCCGAGGAAGAAGCAGAGCAGGAAGGCGATGAGGATTTTTTTGTCAGACATGTTTTCTCCAGATGATTGAATGAGCTGAATGATAAACGCTGCGACAGAAAGGTTCGTCATTGCGGGCTTGAGTGGCAATCTCAATCGCAACGAAAAGCCGAGATTGCGGCTCGGGGGCCGCAATGACGAGGCAGTGGGGGCCGCAATGACGAGGCAGCGAGGGGGGTGCAATGCCGAAGTAGTAGGGGCCGCAATGACAGGCGGGCGCAAGCCCTGTATTTACAGCCAGCGCAGGAGCTGCTGCGCCAGCACGGCTTCAACCGCTTCAAAGGGGGCATTTGCGCCGCAGCTTTGCATGTCCACGGTTTCTAGGCCGGCGTAGCCGCAGGGGTTGATGAGGCGGTAGGGGGTCAAATCCATGGCGACATTGAGGGCCAGACCGTGGTAGCTGCGGTGGCGGCTGACTTTGATGCCCAGCGCCGCGATTTTGCCGAGGTCGGGGTTGTGGATGCTGTTTTCCGCGTCGCTGAGGCGGGCGTGGCTGGCGGGGGCGCTGCGCCGCACATAGACGCCGGGTGCGCCGCGCACGCGGTGGCCTGTTAAGCCGAATTCGGCCAAGGTGCGTATCAGGGCTTCTTCCAGCTTGTACACATATTCTTTGACGAAGTAGCCACGGCGCTGCAAATCGAGCAGGGGGTAGGCAACGATTTGCCCCGGCCCGTGGTAGGTGACTTGCCCGCCACGGTTGCTTTGCACCACGGGTATGGCGCTGGTGGCAAGCAGGTGCTCGGCTCTGCCGGCCAAGCCTTGGGTGAAGACGGGTGGGTGCTGGCAGAACCAAATTTCGTCGGGCGTGTCGGGGCCGCGCTCATCGGTGAAGCGGCGCATGGCGGCGTAGCTGTCGGCGTAATCGACGGTGCCCAGTTGTTTCAGCAGGCATTCAGGGCGGCGGGTCATGGCTGTTTTGTTTGATCTTGTGGGATGTAGAGCTGGTCAGACCAAGTGGCGACCCACTGCGGTTTGTACACCGCAAAAATGGTGACGACCATGCCTGTGATGATGCCGTCGCCCCAAGAGAGCAGCCACAGGCCAATGAGGGAGAGGGAGGTGTCGCGCAAATTCAGCAGCGGCACGCCCCAGAAGTGGGCCAGCACATAGGCGGCAAACACGCTGAGCACGGTGCCTATGAAGGCGCGGCCCAAGGTGTAGGCAAACAAATGCAGCAGTTTGAAGCGGCGAATCAGCCAGCCCGGAATGAGGGCAAACGAGGCGGGCAAGATGCCTTGCCAGAACAGCAGTTGCAGGGCGGCTTGGGGTTCGGCAGGCGTTAAGGCATAGACCAATAGCGCGGCCAAAAAGAAGAGCGGCACGGCAATGGGCCAGCCCAGCAGCAGCATGGCCAGTGGCGCGGCCGACCAATGCGGCGCGATGCTTTTGGCGGGCAGGGCGTAGGGCAGGGCCCAGAGAAAGGGCAGCAGCAGGCTGAGGCCGAATAGGGGGCTGGCCAGAGTAGGCCGTGCGCGCAGCAAGCGCCAGGGCCGCAGGCTCAGGGCCAAACCCAAGGCGAGCAGACTGAGCGCGGCTTCCAGTGGCATCAGGCGCGGCCCTTACAGCACATATTTGGCCATGGGGTGGCCAGTGAGGGCGCGGTAGATGTCGTCGAGGTGGTCTTGGTTTTGCGCCTGCACGGTCAGCGTCAGGCCGAGGTATTTGCCGCCTGAGCTTTCGCGTGTGACGATGCAGTCGGCATCGAATTCAGGGCAGTGCAGCCGCACGACTTCAAGCATGGTGGGCAAAAAAGCGTCCTCATTCACGCCCATGACTTTGATGGGGAAGGCGCAGGGGAAGTCAATCAAAGACTTGGGTGGCTCATTGGGGTTCATAAGCAAAGGGCAGTGGATGGTCATGGGGCATAGATGGGGCGTGAACGCCGCAATGCAATGGCTGCCATTATCCCCCTGTGCTTGGGTTGGGGCTTAGGGCTGCTCTTTGGGCGTGGCGGCGGTGTGGGCTGCTTGCAAGGCTTCTTCTAGTTCTTCTTTGGTTTCAATGTAAGGGGGGAGTTCAGCGCCGCATTTGTAGCAGTAGTGGGCGCTGCGTTTGTGGCCTTCACTGAGGCAGGCGTGGCAGGTGCGGGTGGTGATGTCTTTGGGCTGCACATGGCGCATACTGCCAATTTCAGCGGTGACGATGGCCGTGGGCACGGCGATGATGGACCAACCGATCATCATGGCGGCAGAGGCGATGAGGCGGCCCAGCTCGGTTTTCGGTGCCAAATCGCCATAGCCCACGGTGGTGATGGTGGTGATGGCCCAATACATGGCGGTGGGGATGCTGGTGAAGCCGTGGGCGGGGCCTTCCACAATGTAGATGAGGGTGCCGATGATGAGCACCATCATCATGGCGATGGAGAGGAAGACGGTGATTTTGAAGCGGCTCTCTAGCAGGGCGCGGCCCAGTGATTGGTAGGCTTCCACATAGCGCACCAGTTTGAAGATGCGGAAGATGCGCAGCAGGCGCAAGATGCGGATGCTCATGAGGAAGCCCGCGTGCGGAAACAGCAGCCAGAGGTAGCTGGGTAGGATGGAGAACAAATCCACCAAGCCGTTGAAGCTGGTGACATAGGCCATGGGCTTGCGCACGCACACCAAGCGCAAGATGTATTCAATGGTGAAGACGATGGTGAACATCCACTCTAGGCCGCCGAGTTGGGAACCAAAGTGGCGGTGGAAGAAGGGGATGCTGTCCGTCACCACGGCGATGATGCTCATCAGCACCATGATGATGAGGCCAATATCGAACATGCGGCCAGCAGGGGTGTCGGCCTCAAAAATGATGGTGTAAACCTTCAAGCGCCAGCCCGATAGCGGGCGGCCAAACAAACGCGCGTCGTGCTGCGATTGCTGGCTGCGCACATGCGGCTCGCGCAGCAGCGAGTATTCCAGCGCGGCGTTGAGCTGCTCAACGGCTTGGCGCGCGCTGAAGTTGCCTTTGCTGGGGGCGGGTTGTTTGCGCTTGGGCTTCATGGCGGCAGCTTAAAGCAGTTGTTTCAATTGGTATAGGGCGTCCAGCGCCTCTTTGGGGCTGAGGGCATCGGGGTGGATGCTGGCCAAGCGCGCTTCCACGGCGCTGGGGCTGGCCTCATCTTCCTCGGCGGCGGCTTGCATGAAGATATCCCCCTGCGTTTGCGCACCCAAGCGGCGCTCTTGCATGGCCGCTAGGCTGGCGCGGGCTTGCTTGATGACGGCGGCGGGCACGCCCGCCAGTTGCGCCACTTCGACGCCGTGGCTGCGGTCGGCAGGGCCAGCTTGCAGGCTGTGCAAAAAGGTGATGCCGTGGCCTTGTTTGACGGCGCTGAAGTGGAAATTGCGCATTTGTGCGCAGGTGGCAGGCAGCTCGGTCAGCTCAAAATAATGCGTGGCAAACAGGGTCAAAGCCTGCACTTTGTGGTGCAAATGGTGGGCAATGGCGGCGGCCAAGGCCAAGCCGTCTTCGGTGGAAGTGCCACGGCCAATTTCGTCCATCAGCACCAAAGATTGCGGCGTGGCATGGCGCAGGATGTGCGCCGCTTCCACCATTTCCAGCATGAAGGTGGATTGCGCATTGGCCAAGTCATCGGCCGCGCCAATGCGGGTGTGGATGGCGTCAATTGGCCCCACGCGGCAGGCCGCTGCGGGCACAAAGCTGCCCATGCAGGCGAGTAGGGCAATCAAGGCCACTTGCCGCATATAGGTGGATTTACCGCCCATATTCGGCCCAGTAATCAGGCTGAAGTAGTGCTTGGCATTCAGGCTGCAATCGTTGGCGCAAAAGCTGCCTTTGCTGCTGGCGGCCAAGCGGTCTTCCACCACGGGGTGGCGGCCCGCTTCAATGGCGATGCCGACCTCGTGGCTGTAAGTGGGGCGGCACCAGTTGAGGCTGAGTGAGCGCTCGGCCAAGCAAGCCAGGGCATCGAGCTGGGCCAAGCTGCGGGCGCTGGCGCTCAAATGCGGCACAAAGCCTTGCAGTTGCTCTTGCAGTTGCTCGTACAGCCACTTCTCGCGGGCCAAGGCGCGCTCTTGCGCCGATAGCGCCTTGTCCTCAAAGGCTTTGAGTTCGGGCGTGATGAAGCGCTCGGCGTTTTTTAAAGTTTGGCGGCGGCGGTAGTGCTCAGGCACATGGGCCAGTTGACCTTGGCTGACTTCAATGTAAAAGCCATGCACTTTGTTGAACTGCACCTTGAGGTTGGCAATGCCGGTGGCCTCGCGCTCTTGCGCCTCTAGCGCCAGCAAATAGGCATCGGCGTTGCTGCTGATGGCGCGCAGCTCGTCCAACTCGGCATCAAAGCCGGTGGCAAACACGCCGCCCTCGCGCACTTGGGCGGGGCAGTCGGGCGCAATGGCCGCTTGCAAAAGCTGGCCGCATTCAGGCGGGCATTGCAGCGGCAGGGCTTGCGCCAAATGCGGCGCTTGGGCTTGCAAAAAGGCGGCCATTTCTGTGGCCTTGGCCAAAGATTGCAGCAAGGCCAGTAACTCGCGCGGGCGGATTTGACGCAGCGCAATGCGGGCCGAGAGGCGCTCGACATCGTTCATGCCCTTGAGCAACTGACGCAGGGCGGCCGCTTTGTCGGCCTCACGCAAGCTGTCAATGGCATCGAGCCGCGCCGTGGCCACGCTGCGCTCGCGCTCAGGCGCCAGCAGCCAGCTTTTGAGCAGGCGGCTGCCCATGCCCGTCATGCAGGTGTCGAGCAGGCTCAGCAGGGTGGGGCTGTCCTCGCCGCCCAGGGTTTGCGTCAGCTCTAAATTGCGCTGCGTCGCCAGCGGCAATTGCACCACGGCGTCCGCATGGGCCAAGCGCAGGCTGTGGATGTGGTTGAGCGCCTGGCCCTGGGTGTGCTCGGCGTAATGCAGCAGGGCGCTGGCGGCGGCATGGGCCAAGGGTACGCCTTCTGCGCCAAAGGCTTGCAAGCCCTGTGTGCCCAAGTGGGCGCAGAGCTGGCTGTGGCCCAAACTGGGCTCAAACTGGTAATCGGGGCGCAGCGCCAAGGCAAAGCCAAATTGCGTTTTGGCCTGCGCCAATTGCTGCTCAAAGTGGGCACTCACATTGCTGGCATAGACCAATTCACTGGGCAGAATACGGCCCAACCAAGTGGGCAGTTCATCGGCTGTGCATTCGGCCAGAAAGACCTCGCCTTGGCTCAGGGCCAGCCAAGCCAGGCCCAGGCGGTTGCGCCCGCCGTGGTGTACGGCCAGCAAGGTGGAGCTGCGTTTGTCGCCGCCAATCAAAGCGCCATCGGTCAAGGTGCCGGGCGTGAGCACGCGCAGCACCTTGCGCTCCATCGGGCCTTTGCCTGCGCCCGCTTCGCCCATTTGCTCGCAAATGGCAACGGATTCGCCCAAGGCCAACAGGCGGGCCAAATAGCTTTCAGCGGCATGAAAAGGCACGCCCGCCATTTCTACAGGCTCACCCGCCGATTGGCCGCGCGTGGTCAGGGTAATGCCCAGCAAACGGGCGGCGCGGATGGCGTCTTGGTAGAACAGCTCGTAAAAATCCCCCATGCGGTAGAACAGCAGCGTGTGCGGGTGTTCGGCCTTGATGCGCCAATACTGCTGCATCATCGGCGTGTGCGCGGAAAGGTCGGGGGTCTCAGGGACGGACATGGCGGCAGGCAAAAATCAAAACCGCCATTGTAGGCAAGCACCGCTTGTGCACTCTATTAAGATGCCCTGCGTTGGTGTGGGCTTGCGGCCCTTTTCTTTTTTCCAAGCCCAAAGTAAACACATGAGTGAACAACAGATTGTTCTGGCCGACGAAGCGGCCACCCAAAGCTGGGCCGAGGCGCTGGCGCAAACTTTGCTGCGGCAATTGCCCAGCTTGCCGCAGGGCATCAGCATCAGCCTGCATGGTGACTTGGGTGCGGGCAAAACCACTTTGGTTCGCCATCTGCTGCGCAGCATGGGCGTGGCAGGCCGCATCAAAAGCCCCAGCTACGCCATTGTCGAGAGCTATGAGGCGGCAGGGCTGGCGCTGTGGCATTTTGACTTCTACCGCCTGAGCTGCGCTGAGGAATGGGAGGATGCGGGCTTTCGTGACATCTTCGCCGGCGCTGGCCTGCGCTTGGTGGAGTGGCCCAGCCTCATGCCGGAGGGCTTGGTGGCCTACGATTTGGCCCTGCATTTGGCGCTGGCCGATAAAGCCGATGCCGACACGGGGCCTAGGCAGTTGCGCGCCCACGCCCTGACGGCGGCGGGCCTACAATTGCTGGCTGCATTCACATGAAGAAACCCAGTCCCCCAGCCCCTCTTGTCCTTCACGCTGACAGCGCCATGCAGCGCCGCACTTTGCTGCGTGCGGGTGGCCTATTGCTGCTGCTGGGCGCGAGTGAAATCGCTTGGGGCGCACGCATTTTGGCCGTGCGCATGTGGCCTGCCGATGAATACACCCGCCTGACCATAGAGAGCGACAGCAGCCTGAAATACACCCAAAGCCTGGCGCACAACCCGCCGCGCGTGGTGGTGGATATTGAGGGCTTGCAGCTTGATGCCAAACTGCAAGAGCTGCTGGGCCAAGTGCGCAGCGATGACCCCTTTGTCAGCCAAGTGCGGGTGGGGCAAAACAGCCCAGAGGTGGTGCGCTTGGTGCTCGACCTCAAGCAAGAGGTCAAGCCGCAGGTGTTTACCTTGCCGCCTGTGGCCGCTTACGGCAACCGCTTGGTGCTTGACCTCTACCCCACGCAAGAGCGCGACCCCTTGCAAGAGCTGATTTCTGGCTATGTGGAGGAGCAATCGCCACAGGCCAGCAGCGCCGATTTGGAAGACCAGATTGCCACTTTGCTGGCGCAGCAATTGGCCCGTGCGCCCGCCGTGGCGGCGGCCCCTGCGCTGGGCAGCAGCGCCGCCGCGCCTGCTGTGGCCGATGGCTTGGGTGATTTTTTGCGCCAACGCGCTACGCCTGAGCCTGTGCTGGCGGCAGCGCCTCGGCCCACGCCTGCGCCCGTGGCCATTGCCAAAACCCCGCCGCCTGCGCCGCCCAAGCCGCCTGCGGTCAGCCGCACCCGCACACCCACGCCTGAGCCCGTGCTGGCCAGCAGCCGTGACAAGCGCCTCATCATCGTCGCCCTTGACCCAGGCCACGGCGGTGAAGACCCTGGCGCGATTGGCCCCACAGGTGTGCGCGAGAAAGATGTGGTGCTGCAAATTGCCCGCAAACTGGAGGCCCGCATCAACCGCGCCAACATTGGCGGGCGCAAAATGCGCGCCTACCTCACGCGCGATGCCGATTACTTTGTGCCCCTGGGCAAGCGGGTAGAAAAAGCCCGCGCCGTGCGGGCTGACCTCTTTATCAGCATCCATGCCGATGCCTTCACACGGCCCTCAGCCCGTGGTGCCAGCGTATTCGCCTTGAGCGAGCGCGGCGGCTCCAGCGCCGAGGCGCGTTGGCTGGCGGGCACGCAAAACCAAGCCGACGCCATTGGCGGCATCAACATCAAGGCCAACCGCAGTGTGCAAGGTGTGCTGGCCTCTATGAGCGTGGGAGCGCAAATCCGCGACAGTTTGAAGGTGGGCGACCACCTGTTGCAATCCATTGGCAGCTTTGCGCATTTGCACAAACGCCAAGTCGAGCAAGCGGGCTTTGCTGTGCTCAAAGCGCCCGACATCCCCAGCGTCTTGGTGGAAACCGCCTTCATCAGCAACCCTGAGGAGGAGCAGCGCCTGAACAGCGCGGCCTACCAAGACCGCTTGGCCGATGGCCTGATGCGCGGCATTGAACGCTACTTCAGCGCCAACCCGCCCATTGCGCGCGGCTAAAGCCCGGGCGATACCGTGAAGCAGTACACCCAGCAGCAGCAAAGAAAGCGCTTTCGGCGCGGCCTCATCATGGCCTTTATCGCTTCGGCAGCGTTCAGCATGAAGGCCATTTTTGTGAAACTGGCCTACCCCTACCCTGGGGTCGATGCCATTGTGCTGCTGACCTACCGCATGCTCTTTGCCCTGCCCTTTTTTGTATGGATGACGCACAAAGCCAACCAAGAGCTGCCGCCACTCTCGCGCCGCGACCAAGGCATCGTCATCGTTCTGGCCGTGCTGGGCTATTACTTGGCCAGCTACACCGATTTTCTGGGGCTGCAATACATCAGTGCCAGCCTGGAGCGCCTCATCTACTACCTCTACCCCACCATGGTCTTGCTGCTGGGCTGGCTGTTCTTTCGTGAGCGCATCCGCCGTATGCAAATCCTTGGCATGGCGGTGGGCTATATCGGCGTTTTGCTGGTGTTTGCCAAAGAAATGGAGCTGGCAGGCAGCGATGTGGGCTTGGGCAGCGCCCTCATCTTCATCAGCGCCCTCAGCTATGCGGGCTACCTCAGTCTCAGTGGCAAAGTGGTGCACCGCATTGGCGCGGTGCGGCTTTCGGGCTTGGCCACCATCATCGCCAGCCTCATTTGTGTCTTGCAATTCGTGCTCACGCGGCCCTTGAGCGCCGCCATTGTGCCGTGGCAAGTCATCGTGCTGTCCTTGCTCAACGGCGTGCTGTGTACCGTCATCCCCATCACCCTTACCATGCTGGCGATTGAGCGCATTGGCCCCGCCCGTGTGGCGCAAATCGGCATGGTCGGCCCCATGGCCACCATTGCCTTGGGCATCCTGCTGCTGGGTGAGCCCTTCAATATGTGGCTGGTGCTGGGCACATCGCTGGTGCTGGCGGGCATTTATGTGGCCAATAAACGCCACTGAATGAGGCGCATAAAAAAACACCCCGCAAGGGGTGTTTCAGTCTGGCAGATAGCGGCCCAGCCTTGGCTTAGGCTGTCGCCTCCTCGTCTTCCTCAGCGGCGGCCAACCAATAACCCGCATTGAACGGGCTGGACATGCGCAGCGCCAGTGGCGACACATCAATCAAGGTCTGGCCCGTGCTGGTCTTTGCCCCTTTGCCTGCGTCATCGCAGCCATTGACTTTGGTGCTGCGGCCCACGGCGAAAGAGTAAAAGCAGCGGAAAGGAATTTTGCGGTCGCCCCAGTAATCGGCCACTTCGCGCAGCACATCAATCAATTGCTCGCGCACATCGCGGTCAAAGCGGGCATTGCAGGGGATGTTCTCAATCACCACCACAAAGCCTTTTTGCTCGCCTGACTTGTAAATCGGGTCGGTCAGGCAATCGTGCAAGGCATCAAAATTTTTGCCGTAATGCTCAGGCAGTTTGAACTGCTCGCCCAGCAAATCCAGCACATCTTGGCGCTGCTGCGCACCAGCCAAGCTGGCGTACAAAAAGTGGTGGCCTTGTTCAACAGCTGTGGCCTGCAAGTCCTCCACGCGGTAGGCGCGAATGGCTTGAACGATATTGGCTTTCATGGTGGTGAGGTTAAGCATTTTGAGGAGGCTCCGTTGGGCGAAACAAGATGAAGTAAAAAAATGAGCCTTATCGCAAGCCGTTGGGCACGGCCACGATTTGGCGAAAACTGTTGTAGTGG
Organism: uncultured Burkholderiaceae bacterium; assembly: GCA_964544605.1. Taxonomy (GTDB): domain Bacteria; phylum Pseudomonadota; class Gammaproteobacteria; order Burkholderiales; family Burkholderiaceae_C; genus JAMIFN01. Next base: position 3,143 of record CAZJBX010000038.1, on the reverse strand, counting down.
TCTGCCGTATAAAAGCAGGCCACAGGGCGTTGCGGCGGTTCGCCGCCACAGACAATGCGCTTGGCACCCCGGTTGCGGCTTTTGGCGCTGGCGGCCACCGTGTACTCGCGGTAATAGCCGCGCGGCTGTTTGGGCAGCAGGCGCTCAAAATTGCCGAACACCGTGCCATCTTTTTCAAATGCAAATGGCCCGCCGCGCAAAATCTGCTCATACACCACTTGGCCGTGGGCGGGCAAATCCGCAAAAGCCACCTGCCCTGCTTGCACCTGCGCAGCGGCAGGGGCTGGCGCAAGCAAAGTGGCGGGGGCCTTGGCCTCCACTCCAGCGCTGGGCGCAGCCTCTTGCTTTTGGTCTTGTGTATAAGCCCAAAATACCCCCGCCACCACCAGCAGCAACAGCACAGCGCGCAGGCTCAAGCCCAATTGGGCACGGCGCTGTGGGCGAGTGTGGGGTGAAGGAATAGGGCGGAACATGGGGCGAAAAAGCAAGCCAAAGCGACAAAGTGCGCAAGTCTGGCACAAAGCCCCAGCCCCTGCAAACGCGCAAAAACCAAACTACACAAAAGCCGCAGGTCTTGCCCTTGACAAAGCGCCGCGCGGGGTTAGCACTGCTGAAAAACGGCGTTTTGCGCTTATTTGCCTTGGGCGTGGGCACGCACCTGCCCTTGTATTTGCAACTGCCCCGTCTTGGCCTCGTACTGCATCTGCTGCCCTTGCAGGCGCAGGCCAGGGCGCTCCATCAGCACCTGGCCCTGCATACGCAAACGCTCGGCCTCGCCCTCATACTGCATTTTCTGGCCTTGCAGCCGCATGTCTTGGCGGCTCACGCGCACGGGCTGGTCGGCCCGCACGCTCTTGCCCTCGTCTTGCACCAGCACCTGCTCGCCCTCGATCTTCAGCACATCATGGGCCGCCATCTCGCGTGTGATGCGCACCTGCCCTTGCAAATTCAGCGCCTTCGCATCCTCATCCGTCCATGCCTCTTGCGCGCGGGCCTCAATGCGTTGGCCTTGCGCATCATGGCGCAGCAACTGCGGCTGCAACAATTGGATTTCACCCGTGTTGTAGTGCGCCATGCGCACACCCGCCAAAGCTTGGCTCAAACGGCCATCGCCCTCAAACGCGGCGCTGGCAAAATCGTGCATCTCATAATCCACGCGGCGCTCTTGCGCCACCTTGGGTTTGCTGGGGCTGGGGCCAGGGTTGCTGCGCACCAGCCACCAAGTGCCCAAAGCCAAAGCCGCCATCAACACGGCGGGCAAATACATCAGCGCCACTTGCTGGACGCGGCGAAAAAAGAAAGACGGCTGCATAGCGCCGCATTGTATGTGCCGCGCATCAAGCGCAGCGTGTAAGAAAAATGCGACAAAAGCGCGAAAAATAAGGACAAATGCCCACCCCGCCCTGCAAGCGGCACTCCTATAATGGCCTGCACTGTTCGTGGTGGCCCTAGCCTCCACCCCTAATTCTTACAAGCTTCGAGGAGCCATTGTGAAAAAAAGCACTCTTGTTCAAACCCTGACGGCTGCGGCCATTACCGCCTTGCTGGTTTCTTGCGGCGGTGGCGGCGGTGGCGGCGATGGCCACTGCTTCCCTATTGGCAGCAATTGCTCTGGTTCAGGTTTGCCTGGCGGTGGCGGCGACGATGGTTCTGGCGATGGCAACAATGGCGGCGAAACACCGGTGGCCCAGCCCAAGCTGGAAGCCTATGCTTTGAACGCAGCGGGTACGCCCACCAAACGCCTGTCCACATCTGAGAATGCTGAGCTGCGCATCACTTTGCTGGATGCCCAAGGCAACCCTGTGACCGATGCCCCTGTAACTGTTACCACAGATGGCAATTCAGTAGTCGCACCAGCCAGCACTTTGACCGATGCGTCTGGTCGTGCCACCCTCAGCCTCAAAGCGGCCAGCCGTGAATATGCGGGCTTGTCTGAGATTACCGTGAACAGCAAAGTGGGTGAGCAAGAGGTCACCGTTACTGAGTCCATTCTGTTCACGAACCAAGCGGCTGAAGAAGTCGATCCCCTTGAGTTGGCCAAATCCATCGAGCTGGCTTCAGTGGAGCCAGCCGATCAATCTATCGTCATCAAAGGCGCAGGTGCCAGTGGCCGCTCTGAGACCGCAGCGGTACGCTTCCGCATCGTGGACAAAGATGGCGCACCTGTGAAGGATGTGCCGGTTACCTTTGGCGTGAATCCCGCAGGCGTAGTGGATTTGAACATCGCCAGCGCCAAAACTGACTCTGACGGTTATGTGCTGACCACCGTGACTTCCAAAGAAAATCCTGGCACTGTCATCGTGACCGCAGAAGTGGCTGGCACCACACTCAAGAGCCAGTCTGACAGCCTGACTGTGACCACTGGCGTGGCCATTCAAGCGGGCGTGGACTTTACGGCAGCCAAATACAACTTGGACGGCATGTTCTCTGGCGACACCACCAGCTTAACTGTGCGTTTGCGCGATGCCAACGGTAACCCCGTTGCTGATGGCGTGGCTGCTGTGATGACAACAGATCTGGGTGCTGTCGGTTCATCTTCTCGTGGTGGCTGTACCACCCAGAACGGTGCTTGCTCGGTTGACTTCGTGGTGCAAGAGCCCCGTGGCAATGGCTTGGCGACTGTGATCGCCTCTGTCAATACCAATAGCACCAATTTGTCCAAATCGCTGCAAGTCAATATGGCGAAGCTGGGCAGCCCCACCAATCCCGTGATTGCGCCTCAATCATTCTCTATCGGCGCCAGTTGCAAGGCCAAAGGCACCATTACTTTGACCGATGACAATGGCCGCTCCTTGGCTGCGGGTACGACTGTGACAGCTTACCCCATGCAAAACAATGAGTTCGGTGCGACAGTCGAGCGCGGCAGCCCCGTACTCGATAGCATGAACTTCATGCCCACTACGGCTACCCTGGCTTTTGATGCAGGCAGCGCTGGTTGTGATGCCGATAACCCAAGCGCAAATACAGGCAATGCGACTGAGGTCGTGCGCGTTGAAATCACAGCACCAGCCAGCAAGCTGACTGTGGTGCGTGACATCACCATCAACTACCGTGTCGCGCCCTAAGCGGCTCTCCAGACAGCGGATAGAAAAACCCAGCCTCGGCTGGGTTTTTTTATGGCTGCTGTTTTCAGGCTTTAGCGC
>CAZJBX010000037.1:0-19851 GCA_964544605.1 uncultured Burkholderiaceae bacterium | reverse complement strand
CCCACCACCCCGCCCTAGCGGGCACCCCTCCGAGGGAGGGGAAGAAAGCCCTTTCTTCATTTGAGGCCGCCCAATTCCCCTCCTTTGGAGGGGCGACAGGCGCAGCCTGACGGGGTGGTTCAACCCACCGGGGCCTGTGGCCTTAGTCGCGCTTTTTGCCAGCCTTGCCGCCACCTTTGCTGGCGCTGCTTTTGTTGGTACGGCGTTGCGATGCGGTTTTGTCGCCGCTTTGCCAATTGCTTTTGCGGCGAGATTGGGCGGCTTTTTTCATGGCGGCGGCATCGGGGGCGAAGTATTCGGCTTCGCTCATTTGTTTGTTTTGGCGGTAGGCGTTCATGCCGTCAATCAGGCCGAAGTCGATTTTGCGGGCATCGCTATCGACTCGCGCCACTTGCACTTGCACGCGAGTGCCTATGCCGTAGCGCAGGCCAGTGCGCTCGCCACGCAGCTCTTGGCGCAGTTCATCAAAGCGGAAGTATTCGCCGCCGAGTTCGGCAATGTGGACCAAGCCGTCCACATAGATGTCATCAAGGGTGATGAAGAGGCCGAAGTTGGTGACGGCGCTGACGCGGCCTGAGAATTCTTCGCCCAAAAACTGCTTCATGTATTCGCATTTGAGCCAAGCTTCCACATCGCGGCTGGCTTCGTCGGCGCGGCGCTCATTGGCGCTGCAATGCAGGCCAGCGGCTTCCCAGCCTTGTTGCAGGGCTTGGGCTTTTTTGTTGCGGCTTTGTTGTTTGCTGCTGTCGGTTTGGTCTTTGTCGCGGCCCAGGCGTTTGTTGCGCGCTTGCAGGCGTTTGCCCATTTTCTCGTGGGCTTCGCCCGGCAGGGGCAGGGCGGGCAGGGCGTAGTCTTGCTCTTGCAAGATGGATTTGATGACGCGGTGCAGCAGCAAATCGGGGTAGCGGCGGATGGGGCTGGTGAAGTGGGCGTAGGCTTCAAAGGCCAGACCAAAGTGGCCGTCGTTGATGGGCGAGTAGATGGCTTGGCTCATGGAGCGCAGCAGCATGGTGTGCACTTGCTCGTGGTCGGGGCGGTCGTGGGTGATTTGCCCAATGTGCTGGAATTCAGCGGGTTTGGGTTCATCGCTGACATCGGCTTGAATGCCCAAGGCGCGCAGGTATTGGCGCAGGATTTCCACTTTCTCGGGTGTGGGTGCGTCGTGTACGCGGAACAAGGCCAGGCGCTTGTGCTTGAGCACGAATTCGGCGGCGCAGACATTGGCCGCCAGCATGGCTTCTTCAATCAGGCGGTGGGCGTCGTTGCGCTGTTGCGGCTCAATGCGCTCAATGCGGCCTTGCTCATCGCTGATGATTTTGGTTTCCGTGGTGTCCAAATCAATCGCGCCGCGCTGCTGCCGCGCCTGCAAGAGGGCGCGAAAGACATCGTGCAAATCAAACAAATGCGGCACCAAGTCGGCAAATTCTTGCGCCTCTGGGCCTTTGTCGTTGGTCAAAATTGCCGCTACCTGGGTGTAAGTCATGCGGGCATGGCTGTGCATGATGGCGGGGTAGAACTGGTAGGCGTGGATTTGCCCTTGGGCATCGATGAGGATGTCGGCCACCATGCAGAGGCGGTCTTCACCAGGGTTGAGCGAGCACAGGCCGTTGGAGAGCTTTTCGGGCAGCATGGGAATGACGCGGCGCGGGAAGTAAACGCTGGTGGCGCGATCGTAGGCATCCCCATCAATGGCGTCACCTGTGCGGACATAGTGGCTCACATCGGCAATGGCCACAATCAAGCGCCAGCCTTTGCCACGGCCCACTTTGGCGGGCTCGCAATACACGGCATCGTCAAAGTCACGGGCATCTTCGCCATCGATGGTGAGCAAGGGCACATCGCGCAGATCAATGCGTTCTTTGCGCTCAGCGGCTTTGACGCTGCTGGGCAGGCGCTCGGCTTGGCGCAAGCAGGCCTCGCTGAATTCGTGCGGCACATCGAATTTGCGCACGGCGATTTCGATTTCCATGCCGCTGTCATCGGGCTGGCCCAGCACTTCAATCACCTTGCCCACAGGCTGGCCGTAGAGGGCGGGGCGCTCAGTCAAGGCGACCACCACCACTTGGCCGACTTCAGCGCCGCCCAAAGCGTCGGCCGGAATGAGCACATCTTGGCCATAGCGTTTGTCCTCAGGCGCGAGCAGGTAAACGCCGCCTTCTTGCAGCAGGTGGCCGATGATGGGCTTGTCTGAGCGCTCGACAATGTCGAGCACGCGCCCTTCGGGGCGGCCGCGTTTGTCATAGCGCACCACGCGCACGCGCAGGCGATCGCGGTGCAGCACGGCGCGCATTTCATTGGCGGGGATGTAGATTTCCTGGCCATCGTTGCTGATGAGAAAGCCGTGGCCATCGCGGTGGCCTGTAACCAGACCTTCAAATTCTTGCATCAATTCTTGTGTTTTCTTTTTCATTGTGTTTATTTTGGTGATATACTTCTTAGCTTACCCCGTAAGCCCAGGTGGCGGAATTGGTAGACGCACTAGTTTCAGGTACTAGCGGGTAACACTGTGGAGGTTCGAGTCCTCTCCTGGGCACCAAATTGAAGGCCAATTGGCATTGCCAAGCCGCCTTTGCAAAGAAACCCGTCAGGCGCATAGCCCAGCGGGTTTTTTTGTGCCTGTTGTTTTCTGCCGCATCTTGTTTGCTGGGAGCAAAAGGCATTAACGCAGGGCAAGGGCTGGCGGCTGACAAGCCAGAGCAGGATAGGGGTGAAAAAAAATGAAGCGGCCATGCCGCCGAGCTGAAACCCAAAAAATGCCCCGCCTGAGCTTGGCCAGCTTGCGTGCCAAGGTCAAAGAGAGAAGCATTCAAGCAAAAGGGCATGGCTGGGGCGCTGGGCGGGTGGGCTGTTGGGGCCTGAGGCGGCAAGCGCATCGAGATGAGGAAAAGTTCATTCTAGCAGTGGGCTGCTACAGCAATTGCAAATAAGTGGCTGCGGCCTGTGCCCGCTCTAGGGCGCTGGGCTGCGGCAAATGCGGCACTTGGCCCAAGCAGGGCGCAGGCAGCAGGGCTTGCAGGCTGAGGATGTTGTCCTCCAAATAGGGCATATCGGCCTGCACGCCATTGGCGACCCAGCCCGCCAGCGGCAGGCCCCGTGCGGCAATGGCCTCGGCGCTGAGTAAGGCATGGTTGATGCAGCCCAAGCGCATACCCACCACCAGCACCACGGGCAGTTGCAGGCTTTGGTGCAATTGCACGAATAAATCGCCCGTGTTGAAGGCGGGACTGATGGACAGGGGCACCAAAAAGCCGCCCGCACCTTCCACCACCACGGCATCGCTTTGCGCGGCCAAGTGCTGCGCGGCGCTGAGGATGGGGGCGGCGCTGAGTTCCTGCATTTCGCTCTGCGCGGCCAAGTGTGGGGCGCAGGCGGCGTCGAGCAAATAAGTGCAGCTTTGCGCCGCGCTCAAAGGCGGCTGGCTGCACAGGCGCAGCAGCTCCACATCCTCGTTTTCACCCGCAGCGTCTGTGCCTGCGGCAATGGGTTTGTAGCCCGCCACACGGCCATGTTGGGTTTGCAGGCGCAAGAGCAGGGCCGCGCTGATGAGGGATTTGCCGACTTCGGTGTCGGTGCCGGTGACGAGGTAGCCGTGCATGGCGCTCCTTTAGTGGGGGAGAAGGCCCAAATTGCGGGCCGCTTGTTCTAGGGCGGCCAGCAGGGCTTCGACATCTTCCAGGCTGTGGGCGGCAGAAAGCGTCAGGCGCAGGCGGGCGCTGCCTTCGGGCACAGTGGGCGGGCGAATGGCGCTGATGCGAAAGCCCTGCGTTTGCAAGGCGGCGGCCAATTGCAGCGCCAGCGCCGCCTCGCCCAGCACCAAGGGCTGTATGGCGGTGGGGCTGGGCAAAAGCTGCCAAGGCAGGCCGTGGCCTTCAATCAGCGCTTGCAGGCCGTGGCGCAGGGCGTTAATCAGCAGGGCCAATTGCTCGCGCCGTGCTTGGCCTTCAGCGCCTTGCATCAGTTCAATGCTGCGGCACAGGGCATGGGCCATGGCGGGCGATGAGGCCGTGGTGTAGATATAAGGGCGGGCGCTTTGCGTTAGCCATTCAATCACGGGCTGGGGCGCAATGATGGCCGCGCCCGCCGCGCCTGCGGCCTTGCCAAAGGTGGCCACCAAAATCAGGCGCTGGGCCTGCTGCAAGCCAAAATGCGCCACGCAACCTTGGCCGCCTGCGCCCAAAGTGCCAATGCCGTGGGCATCGTCGATTAAGACCCAAGCGCCGTAGCGCTCGGCCAGCGCCAGCAAGCGGGGCAAATCGGCCACATCGCCATCCATGCTGAACACGCCGTCGCTCACGATCAATTTGTGGGCGCTGGAGCTGGCGGCCAGTTGGCGCTCCAGCGCGGCGCAGTCGGCGTGGGGGTAGCGCCGCACCTGGCAGCCTTTTTGGGCGCGGGCCAGCAGTGCGCCGTCAATCAGGCTGGCGTGGTTGAGCTTGTCGCAAAACAAAGTGGTATCGGCATCGGCCAAGCCCGTGAGCAGGCCCATATTGGCCATATAGCCTGTGCTAAAACTCAGCGCGGCGGCGTTTTCAATATGGGGCGCAAACCACGCCGCCAAAGCCGCATCCAGCGCCACATGGGCGGGGCTGTGGCCGCTGATGAGGTGGGAGCCGCCCGAGCCCGTGCCATACAGCGCCGCGCCTTCGGCCAAGGCGGCGGCCAAGGCGGGGTGCTGCATCAGGCCCAAATAATCATTGCTGCAAAACAAACGCCCGCCCAAGGCGCGGCTGTCGGTGGCCTGCACTTGGCGGTAGAGCTGCTGCTGGCGTTTGGCCTCGGTTTGGGCCTGCCAGTGGGTCAAAGTGGAATCGGGGGCGGCGGCATTCATAGCTGGGCGATTGTAGGGCGCAAGGGTGGCGGCTGCTTATGCGCTTTCGGCGGGCATCACGCCTTGCAACCACTGCGGCGCTTGCTCGCCGTCAAACACCACCACATCAAAGCGGCAGGGCGGCGTGTGTTTGAAGCGGCGCAAATACACCTGTGCGGCATAAAGCCAGCGCTGTTGCTTGGCCGTGCCAATGCTGGCCAAGGCTGAGCCGAACTCGGCACGGCGGCGTTGGCGCACTTCGACAAAAACCAAGGTATCGCCGTGGCGGGCAATGAGGTCAATCTCGCCACCGCCACGGCCTGGGGTTTTGTAATTGCGCTCAATCACTTGCAGGCCGGCCTGCCGCAGCAGGGCCTCGGCACGGCGCTCGGCGGCTTGCCCGCTTTGCAAATGGGCGGCCAAGGGCGGCGTGGCGGCGGCTGGGGCCGCATTCGGGCTGCGCCAAGGCCACAGCTTGTGCCACACTAAGCGCCAGCCTGTTTTTCCTTCTTTTTTGTTTCGCCCATTCATGTCTGATTCCTCTGCCGCTACCTTGGCCTTGCAAGCCGCCGCTGCTTGGGCCGCCGCCCAGCACTATCCCGCAGCCGCTTTATACATGGTGGCCACGCCCATTGGCAATTTGGCCGATATCAGCTTGCGGGCCTTGCACACCCTGCAATTGGCCGATGCCATTGCCTGCGAAGACACGCGCCACAGCGGCCAGCTGCTGCAAGCTTTTGGCCTGCGCAAACCCCTGCTGGCGGCGCACGAGCACAACGAGCAAGCGGCGGCGCAGGCGATTTTGCAGCGCTTGGCCGCAGGCGAGCGCGTGGCCTATATCAGCGACGCGGGCACGCCCGGCGTGAGCGACCCGGGCAGCATATTGGCGGCGCAAGTGCAGGCTGCGGGCCACCGTGTGCTGCCCATACCAGGGGCCAGCAGTGTGACGGCGCTGCTGTCTGTGGCGGGGGCGGAAGGCATGGGCGCTTGGGCCTTTGAGGGCTTTCTCTCGCCCAAAGCGCAAGAGCGCAGCCGCCAAGTGCAGGCTTTGGCCAGCCGCCCTGAGGCCGTGCTGCTGCTGGAAGCGCCGCACCGCATTGCCGCCTTGTTGCAAGACTTGAGCACGCTGGGGCCGCGCCGCCTCACACTGGGGCGTGAGCTCACCAAGCAGTTTGAAGAAGTGGCCAGCATGGCCTGCGCCGAGGCCCCCGCTTGGTTGGCGGCCAAGGCCGAGCGCCGCCAAGGGGAATTCGCCCTGCTGCTGCACCCCGCGCCTGCGGCAGAGCAGGGCGGCAGTGCCGAGGCCGAGCGCGTGCTGCGCCTGCTGCTGGCCGAACTGCCGACGAAAACGGCGGTGAAGCTGGCGGCCGACATCACGGGCCAAGCCCGCAATGCTTTGTATGAGCTGGCGCTGCAAATCAAGGCTTGAATTGAGCGGCGGCGGCGGCCGTGCCAGCAGGCGCATCCGTTAAGATAGCCGACTTCACTTTTTGCCCTCTGAGCCTGCCATGCGCCCCTCTTTTGCCCCTGCTTTGATTTCGCTTGCCCTTGCGGGCCTGACTTCTGCCGTGTGGGCGCAAACGCCCGATGCAGGCGAGGCGGCGGCCCGCTCCAGCACGGCGCAAGAGCAGCGCGTGGAGCGCCTGGCGGTTGAGGGCCAAGCGGTGCGCATTGAGGAAGTGCGTGTGGGGGGCCAGACCGAAAGCATTGAAGTGCGCCCCACGAATGAGAAACTCCCCGCCTACCAAGTGCGGCCCCAGCGCGGCGATGCCGGCATACAAGGGCCGAACAAGGCCGACAAGGGCCTGACCAATCGCACTTGGAAAATTCTGGACTTTTAAGCTTTATGGCTGTTTACACACCTGTTTCTGAGGCCCAAGCCCAAACCCTGCTGCATGAACTCGATTTGGGGCGCTTGACCCAGCTCAAGGGCATTCAAGGCGGCATTGAGAACACCAACTACTTTGTCAGCAGCGAAAAAGGCGATTTTGTCCTCACCGTGTTTGAGCGCCTGAGCTTTGCCCAACTGCCTTTTTACCTGGAGCTGATGCGGCATTTGGCCCGCAAAGGCTTGCCCGTGCCTGAGCCCAAGGCGAATGCCGCAGGGCAAATTTTGCACAGCTTAGAAGGCAAGCCCGCCGCCGTGGTGGACAAGCTGGCGGGGCAAAGCCAATTGCAACCCGAAGCCGCCCACTGCGCTGCCTTGGGCCAAGCCTTGGCGCAAATGCATTTGGCTGGCGCCGATTTTGCGCTGGCGCAGCCCAATTTGCGTGACTTGGGCTGGATTGCCGAAACCGTGCCCGTGGTGCTGCCGCATTTGAGCGCCGAGCAAGCGGCGCTGATACAAGACGAGCTGGCGCAGCAGCAGGCGCTGGCGGCCAGCCCCGCTTATGCGACCCTGCCGCGCGGCCCCATTCATGCTGATTTATTCCGCGACAACGCCATGTTTGAAGGCGAGCGCCTGAGCGGGATTTTTGACTTCTACTTTGCCGGTTGCGATGCTTGGCTGTTTGATTTGGCCGTCTGCCTCAACGACTGGGCCATAGACTGGGTCACGGGGCAAGCCGATGCCGTGCGGGCCGATGCCCTGCTGGCCGCTTACACGGCGGTGCGGCCTTTGAGCGCCGAGGAGCAACAATTGCTGCCCGCCATGCAGCGCTTGGGCGCTTTGCGCTTTTGGACTTCGCGCCTGTGGGATTTTTACCTGCCGCGTGAGGCCAGCATGCTCAAGCCCCATGACCCTACACACTTTGAGCGCGTATTGCAGCATTTGCGTGGAGCGCAAGCATGACTGCGCCCCAGCCGCCCATGTCGCCGCCGCAACAGCAGCCGCAGCCGCAGTTTTTTCCGCCCCGTGCGGGTGATGGCTGGCGTTGGCTCACGGGCGGCTTCAAGCTGTTTTGGCGCAACCCTTGGGCGCTCAGCAGCGCGGCGCTGATTTTCTTGATGTTGCCCATGTTTGTGGGTGTGCTGCCCACGGTGGGCGGGCCGCTGAGCCTGCTGCTGCTGCCGGGCTTGGCGGCAGGGGCCATGTATGCCGCTTTTAGCGTGAGCCAAGGCACGCACCCGCTGCCGCACACCATTTTTGCGCCCTTTATGTGGGGCCCACAGCGGCAAAACCTGCCCCGTTTGCGCGCCACTTTGGTGCTGGGTGCGGCCTATGCTTTATTGGCCTTGGCCATCATGGCGGGCCTGCGCTGGGGCGGTGGTGAGGCTTTGGGCGAACTCATGCGCATGGCACAGAACCAAAGCCAAGAAGGGCAGCAAAGCCTGGACTTGCAGGCCATGCAAGCCCTGTTGCAAGAAGCGCCGCATGTGAGCCTGCTGCTATTGGCCAGCGTGCCGCTGCTGGGCAGCGTGTTCTTTGTCTTTAGCCGCGCCGCCATGCTCAGCTTTTGCTTCAATTTGAACCCCAGCAAGGCCTTGTTTTTCTCGGCCTATTCTTGCCTGAAAAGCCTGCCCGCCCTGCTGCTCTATGGCTTGGCCCTGGGCGTGTTCAGCGCCTTGGCGGCCCAGCTCATGCTGCTGCACGCCTTTTTGTATGCCGTGGGCTTGATTGTGTTTGTGGGCGTGTTTTTGTGCAGCCTGTGGGTGGGCTTTGGCAGCAGCTTTCCGCCGCCTGTATTGGGCCAGCGTGGGCCTGCCGCGCCTGCGGACGGCGACGATAAGCCAGACGACGGCGATGACAGCCGCCCCTGATTGGCCCGCTTGGTGGGCGCAAGAGCAGCAGCAAGCTTATTTTGTGGCCTTGCAGCAGCGCTTGGCGCAGGCTGAGGCCGCTGGGCAAGTGCTTTACCCGCCTGCGGCGCAGCGCCTGCGGGCCTTTGCCCTCACGCCCTTTGCGGCGGTGAAGGTGGTGATTTTGGGCCAAGACCCCTACCACGGCCCAGGGCAGGCCGAGGGCTTGGCTTTCTCAGTGCCCGTGGGCCAAAGCGTGCCGCCCTCACTGCGCAATATTTACAAAGCACTTGAGCGCGATGTGCCCGATTTTTGCCCGCCCGAACATGGGCATTTGGGCGCTTGGGCGCAGCAGGGCGTGCTCTTGCTCAACACCGTTTTCAGCGTGGCCGCAGGGCAGGCGGCCAGCCATGCGGGCTGGGGCTGGGAGCGCTTTAGCGATGCCGTGCTGCAACATTTGAATGCAGAAAAAAGCGGCTTGGTTTTTATGCTGTGGGGCGCACACGCGCAAAAAAAAGCGGCTTTGCTCGATGCCCGCAAACACCTGCTGCTGCACGCGCCGCATCCCTCGCCGCTGTCCGCGCACAGGGGGTTTTTCACTTGCGGCCACTTCAGCCAAGCCAATGCCCATTTGCAGCAGCAGGGGCTGGCCCCTATTGATTGGCGTTTGCCGCCGCATAAGCCAGCAGTTGGCTGCACAAATCAACCAACTGCATCTGCTGCTGGCGCAGGCGGGCAAAAACCGCTTGATTTTGCGTGAAGGCTTGCCACTGCGCGGGCGTGGGCGCAGCTTGGCTCAGGCCATTCCACCAGCGGTAAATGCTTTGCGTGGCGGCATCCAAAGCCGCCAACTGCATAAAGGCGGCGAGCTTGTCCTCATGTGCGCCGTCGTCTTGTTCATAAATTTGCCAAACAAAAGGCTGGCCCGCCCACAGCGCCCGCAGCCATGAGTCCTCACCGCGCACCATATTCACATCGGCGGCCCACAGCAGGTGGTCAAAATCGCTTTGTGAAACGAAAGGCAGCAGCGTCCAGCTCAATTGCGCGCTGGGCTGCCAGCCCAAGGCGGCCACAGCCGCCGCAAATGCCGCCTGCCCACGGCCTGCGCACACCCACACATGCTGGGGCTGCTCTTGCGCTTGCAGCAGGTGCAGCCAGGGCGTGAGGGCTTCAGGCTCGTAGGCAAACAGCAAACTGCGCTGCGCCTGCGGCGGTGTGGCCCAGCCTTGGGCTTGCAGCCAAGCCTGGGCATCAAAAGCGGCTTGGCGCTGCGGCAAGTCGGCTTCGCGCAGCAGGCCGCCCGTGGCTGGCGTGAAACCGGGGTAGAAGAAAACCTCATCCCAGCGCTGGCCTGCGGCATCAAAATGTGGCGAAGGCAGCAAGTGCATGCGCTCCACATAGCCCTCGGCGCTCAAATGCTCCACATTCAGCCACAGCGGGCGCTGGGCCTGGGCGCGGGCCAAGGCCAGTGGCGGCAAAGCGCAGCCAAAAGTAGCCAGCAGCACCGCGCCGGGCTGAAACTGGGCCGCCAAATCGCCCCAAGTGAAGACCTTGGGTAAGGCCGCATCAGGGGCCGCATCGCCCTTGAGCCAAGGCAGATGCGCGGCATCGTCCAGCCACAGGCGCACCGCCACGCCACGGCGCTGCAACTCGCAGGCCAAACGCCAGCACACGCCAATGTCGCCGTAGTTGTCCACCACTTGGCAGAAAATATCCCAGTGAGAGGGCGGGGCTAAAGTTGGGCTCATAGTTAAAAGCAATGATGAAAATTTAAGTAAAGTAAGGGCAAACCCTTGGAAACACTGGCTTTTTGTGTGGCTTTCGTTTAAACTTGAGCGTATTGCTCGGGTTTGTTTTTCCTTGATGTAGGTCAAACTCGCCAGCCCCATCGCCCTTCAAAAACTTCAGGAGAATGCCATGCGATTGACCACCAAAGGCCGCTTTGCCGTTACCGCCATGCTGGACTTGGCCTTGCGCCAACATGCCGGCCCCGTCACTTTAGCGGGAATCAGCGAGCGCGAGCACATCTCCCTGTCCTATCTTGAGCAGCTCTTTGGCAAGCTGCGTCGCAATGGTTTGGTTGAATCCACCCGTGGCCCTGGCGGTGGTTACAGCTTGGGCAAGCCCGCTGCTGAAATCACCATCACACAAATCATCAGCTCGGTCGATGAGCCGCTGGATGCCACCAAATGCGGCGGCGCACAAAACTGCCACGGCGACGGCAAACCCTGCATGACGCATGATTTGTGGGATAACCTGAACAAGCGCATCCGCGACTACCTCGACTCCATCACCCTGCAATCCATGATGGACGAGCAATTGGCCAAGGGCATTGAAATTGAAAACCGCCCCGCCTTGCGCAAAGCCATTTCCTCTGCGCCTGCGCTCAAGCCCATTCGTGTGAATGCGCCCAACTCGGTGTTTGAGTTGGGTGCGGTGCTCAACAAATAAGCTCCTCTGCTTTCTTTTTACTTCTGCGCCCTAAGATGACTGCCCAAGACCTGCCGATTTACCTCGATTACGCCGCCACCACGCCCATAGACCCCCGTGTGGTGGATGCCATGCTGCCTTGGCTCACGCAGCAGCACGGCAACCCTGCCAGCCGCAGCCATGCTTGGGGCTGGCAAGCAGAAGAAGCGGTGGAGCAAGCCCGCAGCCAAGTGGCGGATTTGATTGGCGCTGACCCGCGTGAAATCGTTTGGACTTCGGGCGCAACCGAGTCTGACAACCTCGCCATCAAAGGCGCGGCGGCTTTCTACAAAGGCAAGGGCAAACACCTTATCACCGTCAAGACCGAGCACAAAGCCGTGCTCGACCCCATGCGCGCCTTGGAGCGCGAGGGCTTTGAAGTCACCTACCTCGATGTGCAAAGCGACGGCCTGCTGGACTTGGCCGCGTTTGAGGCCGCCATACGGCCCGACACCATCTTGGCCTCAGTCATGCTGGTGAACAATGAAATCGGCGTGATTCAAGACATCGCCCAAATCGGCACAATTTGCCGCAGCAAAGGCGTGCTGCTGCATGTGGATGCGGCGCAGGCCACGGGCCGTGTGGCCGTGGATGTGAAAACCCTGCCCGTTGATTTGATGAGCTTGGCCAGCCACAAAACCTATGGCCCCAAGGGCATCGGCGCACTTTATGTGCGGCGCAAACCCCGTGTGCGCCTGGAGGCGCAAATGCACGGCGGCGGCCACGAGCGCGGTATGCGCTCAGGCACACTGGCCACGCACCAAATTGTGGGCATGGGTGAAGCCTTCCGCCTGGCCCAGCTCGACATGGCGCAAGACAATGCCCATGTGGCGGCCTTGCAAAAACGCCTGCTCGATGGCCTGCTGAAAATTGAACAGGTGTTTGTGAATGGCAGCCTGACGCAGCGCATTGCCCACAATGTCAATATCAGCTTCAATTTTGTGGAGGGCGAGTCCCTCATGATGGGCGTGAAGGGCATTGCCGTCTCCAGCGGCTCGGCCTGCACCTCGGCCAGCCTAGAGCCAAGCTATGTGTTGCGTGCCTTGGGCCGCAGCGATGAGCTGGCCCACAGCAGTTTGCGTATTTCAATCGGGCGCTTCACGACTGAGGCCGATATCGACTACGCCATTGCCACCATCACCGAGAATGTGGCCCGCCTGCGTGAACTCAGCCCGCTGTGGGAAATGCACCTGGACGGCGTGGATTTGGACAGCGTGCAATGGGCCGCGCACTAAGAATGCGACAATGAGCGCCTGCCTGTGTTGCAGGCCACTGATGAAGGAGAGACAAATGGCTTATTCAGACAAAGTGCTGGACCACTACGAAAACCCCCGCAATGTCGGCTCGTTTGCCAAAGACGAGGCCGATGTGGGCACGGGCATGGTGGGCGCGCCCGCTTGCGGCGATGTGATGAAGCTGCAAATCAAGGTCAATCCGGCCACACAAATCATTGAAGACGCCAAATTCAAAACTTATGGCTGTGGCTCGGCTATTGCCTCATCCTCTTTGGTGTCTGAATGGGTGAAAGGCAAAACCTTGGACCAAGCGGCGCAATTGAAAAACACCGAAATTGCCGAGGAGCTGGCCCTACCACCCGTGAAAATCCACTGCTCCATCTTGGCCGAAGACGCCATCAAAGCAGCCGTAGCCGATTACAAAGACAAGCGCGGCAAATAAACGCCGCCGCGCTATTTTTCATACTGCAAAGGAGTTGCACCATGGCTTTAGATCATTTGCAAAATACAGAGGTCTTTGATTTGCATGATTTTGGCGGGCCTGTGGGCCAAGCGGCATCGCAGGCTCTGTTGAAAACCGAGCAAATTGAACTGATGCGCTTGGTGCTGCCGCAAGGCCAAAGTGTGCCCCAGCACCAAGTGGCGGGCTTGCTTACCTTGCAATGCTTGGTGGGTGAGCTTGAAATCGACTTTGGCGCGGATGCCGCCCCAGCCAGCCGCACTTTGCAGGCGGGGCAAATCATGTATTTGGCTGGTGGCCAGCCCCATGCGCTGAAAGCTTTGGCCGATAGCGCCCTTTTGCTCACTGTATTGCTTGCGCCTCAGGCTTGAGCCCAAGCGCGATTGAAGGAGAAAGACATATGGCGGTGACCCTCACCCCCCAAGCGGCCGAACAGGTGCAACGCGCCTTGGCCAAACGCGGCAGCGGTATAGGTGTGCGCTTGGGCGTTGAAAAATCAGGCTGCTCAGGCATGGCCTACAAAATTGAATACGCCGATGAGCTGGCCAGCGAGGACAGCGTGTTTGAGGCCCACGGCGTGAAGGTCATCGTCGATCAGCACAGCCTGATTTATGTCGATGGCGTGAGTTTGGACTTCGTTAAAGAGGGCCTCAATGAGGGCTTTCAGTTCAACAACCCCAAAGAGAAAGACCGCTGCGGCTGCGGCAAATCTTTCCGCGTGTAGGCCGCAGCGCAAAAATAAAAACGCAGCGGGTGGTGAGCCTGCTGCGTTTTTTTTGTGCGCATGGCTTGGCCGCATGGCCAGGCGGGCGGCTTATAGGTCGTTTTCGCCGTTGCCGTTGATGCTGTCTTTGATCAAATCCCAGCACTCTTGCGGGCTGTCGGCGTATTGGAAAAGCTGCAAATCTTCAGGGGAGATGCTGGCCATTTCAACCATGACTTCTAAATCAAAGAGTTTCTTCCAGAAATCGCTGCCGTAGAGCACGATGGGCACGGCCTGCGCCTTATTGGTTTGCACCAAGGTGAGGACTTCAAACAGTTCGTCGAGCGTACCAAAGCCGCCCGGAAAGACCACCAAAGCCTTGGCCCGCATGACGAAGTGCATTTTGCGGATGGCGAAGTAGTGGAATTTAAAGCTCAGCTCAGGCGTGATGTAGGGGTTGGGTTCTTGCTCGTGCGGCAGGATGATGTTCAGGCCCACAGATTTACCGCCCGCTTCATGTGCGCCTCGGTTCGCCGCTTCCATGATGCCGGGGCCGCCGCCTGTGCAAATAAAGAGGCGTTGCTCTTGGGCGCAGCGCAAGCTGTGCTCGGTGACGATGCGGCCAAAGCTGCGGGCATCTTCGTAATAGCGGGCATTGCTCAGGTGGCGCTCGGCCAAGGCCAAGTCTGCGGCTTTGCCGCTGGTTTGTGCGGCTTCCATCATGGCTTGGGCCTCGTCTTGGCTTTTAAAGCGGGCGCTGCCATAAACCACCACGGTTTGGTCGATGCCCATTTCTTTTTGAATGAGATCGGGCTTGAGCATTTCCAGCTCCATGCGGATGCCACGGGTTTCCGGGCGGCTCATGAACTCGCGGTCGGTAAAGGCCGTGCGGTAGCTTTGGCGCTCCATTTCTTTGGCTTCGTAGCGGGCAATCAAGTGCTCTTTGAGGCTGCGTTTATTGCGCATGGTTGTGTCTCCTATTTTGTTCGGTTTGTTGCTTCAAGCACCAAGGCCACGGCCCAAATCGGCTTGGATGTCGGTCAGTTCTTCAAGGCCCACAGCCACACGAATGATGCCTTGGTGGATGCCTGCGGCCAAGCGCTGGTCTTCCGTGAGGCGGCCGTGGGTGGTGCTGGCGGGGTGGGTGATGATGGTTTTGAGATCGCCCAAATTGGCGGTGATGGAGAGCATTTGCGTGCTGTCGATGACCTCAAAAGCGCGGCGGCGCAGGGCCTCAGGGCTGTCGCCATGCACGGCAAAGCTGAGCACCGCACCGCCCACGCCGTAGCCCAAGGCATTTTGCTGGCGCATGGCCAGTTCGTGCTGGGGGTGGCTGGGCAGGCCGGGGTAGTAAACACGGGCCACGGCGGGGTGGGCTTGCAGCCACTGCGCCAGCGCCAAGGCTTGCTCGCAATGCGCCTTCATGCGGATTTTCAGGGTTTCCAGCCCTTTGAGCACGACCCAGGCATTGAAGGGCGAGAGGGTGAAGCCCATGCTGCGCTGCACGGGCATGATTTTTTTGTCAATCAACTCGCGGCTGGCGCACAAAGCCCCTGCCACCACACGGCCTTGGCCGTCGAGGTATTTGGTGGCCGATTGCATGACGATGTCTGCGCCCAAGCTCAGCGGTTTTTGCAGGGCAGGGGTGCAAAAGCAGTTGTCCACCACCAAGAGCGCACCGGCATTGTGGGCGATGTCGGCCAAGGCCGCGATGTCGCAGACTTCGGTCAAGGGGTTGGTGGGGGTTTCAGCCAGCAGAATTTTGGTTTTGCCGGGGCGAATGGCCGCTTGCCACTCGGCGGGGTCGGTTTGTGAGACAAAAGTGGTTTCGACGCCAAAACGCGAGATTTCACCCGCCAGCAGTTTGATGATGGAGCCAAACACCGAGCGCGAGCAGACGATGTGATCGCCCGATTGCAAGAGCGAGAGGCAGAGCAGGGTGAGTGCGCCCATGCCGCTGGCCGTGCCAATGGCCGCTTCTGCGCCTTCGAGTGCGGCCAAGCGCATTTCCATGCTGGCCACAGTGGGGTTGCTAAAGCGGCTGTAGATGAAGGCTTCTTCCTCGCCTGCAAAGCGGCGGGCGGCGGTGGCGGCATCGGGGTGGGTGAAGCTGCTGCTGAGGAAAAGGGCTTCAGAGTTCTCGCCGTATTGGCTGGGGGCCACGGCGGTGCGGATGGCGGCGGTATCGCCTTGGTAAGAGGGTGGGGGCTGGCTGGGCATAGGGTGCAATGAATGAAAAAGCCGCTGTTAGCCCAAGTGGGGGCTCAGCGGCAAGGCAAGGGCGTGTGGCTTAGCGTTTGCCGCCGCGTTGCGTGAGCTGGTCACGGTTGCGCTTGAGGCGGCGCTCACGCGTTTTTTCTTCGCTTTTGAGGTTTTTGTAGCGGCTGTAGCCAATCGCATCAGAGACTTGCCACCACACGGCGGTGGCGACAAAGAGGCCAATGATGTGCCACCAACTGAGGTCGGCAGCAGGCCAGATTTCAAAGTATTTGAGAAGGGTGGCAAGAACGGCAATGAGCAGGAGATACATGGCGGCAAGGGCTTGAAAGAAGAAGGAGCAGCAATGCTGGGCTTAGGTTTTGGGTAGGGTCACACCCACTTGGCCTTGGTATTTGCCGCCCCGGTCTTTGTAAGAGGTTTGGCAGATTTCATCGCCCTCAAAAAACAGCACTTGGGCGCAGCCCTCACCCGCGTAGATTTTGGCAGGCAGGGGCGTGGTGTTGGAAAATTCTAGCGTGACATAGCCTTCCCATTCGGGCTCGAAGGGGGTCACATTCACGATAATGCCGCAACGCGCATAGGTGCTTTTGCCCAAGCAGATGGTGAGCACATTGCGCGGGATGCGGAAGTATTCCACCGTGCGGGCGAGGGCAAAGCTATTGGGCGGGATGATGCAGACATCGCCTTCAAAATCGACAAAGTTGCGCTCGTCAAAATTCTTCGGGTCCACGATGGTGGAGTTGATGTTGGTGAAGATTTTGAATTCACGGGCGCAGCGGATGTCGTAGCCGTAGCTGGAAGTGCCGTAGCTGATGATGCGCCGCCCGTCTTCCTCTTTGACTTGGTGGGGCACAAAGGGTTCAATCATGCCCTGGGTTTGGGCCAGTTCAATGATTTGACGGTCGGAGAGCAGACTCATGGCGGCGGGCTTTCTTGTTTTAGAGGGCGCTGGCGTCCACAAAGTGGCCAAAGATGGCGGCGGCGGCGGCCATGGCGGGGCTAACGAGGTGGGTGCGCCCGCCTGCGCCTTGGCGGCCTTCAAAGTTACGGTTGCTGGTCGAGGCGCAGCGCTCGCCGGGCTCCAAGCGGTCGGCGTTCATGGCCAAGCACATGGAGCAGCCCGGTTGCCGCCATTCAAAGCCCGCAGCGGTGAAGATTTTGTCCAAACCTTCGGCTTCGGCCTGTTGCTTGACCAAGCCAGAGCCGGGCACCACCATGGCCAGCTTGACTTGGGCGGCTTTGCTTTTGCCCAGTTTTTGCACCACGGCGGCGGCGGCGCGCAGGTCTTCAATGCGGCTGTTGGTGCAAGAGCCGATAAAGACTTTATCAACGGCGATGTCAGTGATGGGGGTGTCCGCTTGCAGGCCCATGTAATCGAGGGCGCGCTGCATGGCGGCGCTTTTCACGGGGTCGGTCTCTTGCGCGGGGTTGGGCACGGCTTGGTCCACGGCCACCACCATTTCGGGCGAAGTGCCCCAAGTCACTTGGGGTTTGATGTCTTCGGCCTTCAGGCGCACCACGGCGTCAAAGTGGGCATCGGCATCGGAGTGCAGGGTTTGCCAATAGGCCACGGCCTTGTCCCAGTCTGCGCCTTTTGGGGCCATCGGGCGGCCTTTGGCGTAGGCAATGGTTTTCTCGTCCACAGCCACCAAGCCCGCCCGTGCGCCCGCTTCAATGGCCATATTGCACACGGTCATGCGGCCTTCCATGCTGAGGGAGCGGATGGCGCTGCCCGCAAATTCAATGGTGTAGCCAGTGCCGCCTGCGGTGCCGATTTCACCAATGATGGCCAGCACCACATCTTTGGCGGTCACGCCTGTGCCCAGCTCGCCTTCCACTTCAATTAGCATGTTTTTGGCTTTTTTCGCCAGCAGGGTTTGCGTGGCCAGCACATGCTCCACCTCAGAGGTGCCAATGCCGTGGGCCAAAGCGCCAAAAGCGCCGTGGGTGCTGGTGTGGCTGTCGCCGCAAACCACAGTCATGCCGGGCAGGGTGGCACCGTTCTCAGGGCCAACCACATGCACGATGCCTTGGCGGTCTGACATAAAGGGGTAGTAGGCCGCCGCGCCGAATTCTTTGATGTTGCTATCGAGCGTGAGGATTTGCTCTTTGCTGATGGGGTCGGCAATGCCGTCATAGCCTTGCTCCCAGCCCTCGGTGGGGGTGTTGTGGTCGGCGGTGGCCACCACAGAGCTGATGCGCCAAGGCTGGCGGCCCGCCACGCGCAGGCCCTCAAAAGCTTGGGGGCTGGTGACTTCATGCACCAGATGGCGGTCAATGTACAAAACTGTGGTGCCGTCTGCTTCGGTGTGGACGGCGTGTTCATCCCAAATTTTGTCGTAAAGCGTGCGTGACATGGTTTCCTCTGTGCGTGGCGATTAAAAATGTAAGCGGCTCATTTTAGCCCTTTGCGCCAGAGCCGAGAGCGCCAAGACCGTGCCGCCGCAGCGGGCGCTGTGGATTTAGAGCAAGGAACGCAAAATGCGCTGGTCATCGACATAGTTGCTGTATTCGGAAGCGGCATCGATGACGGCGGCATGGCCCATGATTTGTTGCAGCGCCACCGTGCCCAAAAAACCAAAAGCCTCTTGCAACCCAGCTTGGCCTTCGTGCATCAGCACGGCGCGGGTGTCCTTGCGGCAGCTCATGCTGATGAGGCGTTGCGTGGTGCGGGCCATGCCCAAGTCCAGTGCCTTTTTCTCGGCGGCGCTGACACGCGGCAGGTCATCCACGGCGGGGTGGTGGCTCATGATGGCGTAAGTCCAGCGCACCATCAGGCGCTTTTCATCATCGTTCAAAGACAGCACCAAGCACTTGCCCAGCAAGTCGGCATGGGGGCCAGCCTGCGCCAAGCCGCAGCTTGAGCAGAGAACTAAGGCAGTGAGCAAGGCGCGAAAAAACAGCATGGGCGCAGGCAGGGGTGGTGCAAGAAGGTGGGGCTGCAAGCTTACCACCGCAATCTCAGTGCGGGGCATGACAGATTGTGTTTCGCTTTGCGTCAGGTTTTGTCGCAGTCTTTGCCCATAATGCGCGGTTTGTGGGCCGCCTGTGAGCCCGCAGAGGAGAAAGATGTGGCCAAACGCCCAAGTAATTTAGAGTCTGTGATGTTGGCGGTCGAGCTGCTGCGGCGCATTCCGCGCAAGCGCAAAGTCACGGCGCAAGAGCTGCACGAGCAATTGCAGGGCTTGGGCTTTGACCGCGATGAGCGCAGCATCCAACGCCATTTGGCCGAGCTGAGCGCGCATTTTGAAATTGAACGCGATGAAAGCAGCAGGCCCTATGGCTACCGCTGGAAAAGCCAAGCCAGAGCTGTGGCCTTGCCAGATTTGAACGCCGCTGAATCGGTGCTGTTTCAATTGGCCGAAAGCTATTTGAAGCATTTGCTGCCCGCCAATTTGAACGCCGCTGTGGCACCATTTTTTGACCAAGCACGGCGCAATCTGGCGGCCGATAACAACCAAGACCGCGCCCGTGAATGGACGCAAAAAGTGCGCGTCGTCAGCGCCAGCCAGCCCCTGCTGCCGCCGGCCATCAAAGCGGGCGTGTTTGAAGTGGTGAGCGAGGCCCTGTATGAGAACCTCTGGCTGGACTTGCGCTACCGCAACGCCCAAGGCAAAAGCCGCGATATTGCCGTCATGCCCTTGGGCTTGGCGCAGCAGGGGCAAAGCCTGTATTTGGTTTGCCGCTTCAGGGGCTATGAAAACGAGCGCAGCTTGGCCCTGCACCGCATATTGTCGGCGCAGGCTTCAACCCTGAGCTTTGAGCGCCCGCCTGAATTCGATTTGCAAGCCTATGACGACGACGGGCGTTTTGGCTTTGGCGAAGGCGAACGCATCCGCCTGCGTTTTTGCATCACCGCCAAAGAGGGCCAGCACCTGCGCGAAACCCGCCTGAGCACCGACCAAGTGCTGACCGAGCAGGCCGACGGCAGCCTCTGCGTGGAAGCCACCGTGGTGGACAGCACCATGCTCACGCGCTGGCTGCGCGGCTTTGGTGAGGCGGTGTGGGGGGTGGAAAAACAGCCTGTGGCACAGAGCAGCGACAACGCAGCCAAGAGAACGCCTGAATAAAGCGCTGCTTCACTGACTCCATTCGTTCGTCAGCCATTCGGCCTGCTGCAACACCAGTTCTACGGCCTCTGGTTGCTTGTCGGGCGGGTACTTCCACTTTTGCAGCGTGCGCCGCACCAGAATCCGCAGTTTGGCGCGTACGCTCTCGCGTACCTGCCAATCCACCGTGGTGCTGTTGCGCAGTTTCTCGGTGATCTCGACGGCGATCT
>CAZJBX010000036.1:0-20097 GCA_964544605.1 uncultured Burkholderiaceae bacterium | reverse complement strand
CATGGCCATGGGCGAGCGCACGCCGCTGGCGGCTTGGGATGCGCCTGCCTCTGGCCGCATGGCCGTGGCAGAAACCATCACCAACTTGCTGGCCGCGCCGATGGAGCTGGGCAAAGTCAAGCTGTCAGCCAACTGGATGGCCGCCTGCGGTGAAGCGGGTGAAGACGCTGATTTGTACGCCACGGTGAAGGCCGTGGGCATGGACTTGTGCCCTGAGCTGGGCATCAGCATCCCTGTGGGCAAAGACAGCCTCTCTATGCGCACGCAGTGGCAGGGCGAGGACGGCCAGCCGCGCAAAGTCGTCTCGCCCGTCTCCCTCATCATCAGCGGCTTTGTGTCGCTTGACGATGTGCGGGGCACACTCACGCCGCAATTGCAGGCCGTCGATTCCAGCCTGATTTTGATTGACTTGGGCGAAGGCAAAAACCGCATGGCCGGCAGTGTGCTGGGCCAAGTGCTGGGGCAAGAGGGCCAAGAAGTGCCCGACATCCCCGCTGTCGATTTGCTGAAAAAAAGCGTGCAGGCCATCAACGCCCTGCGCGGCAAAATCTTGGCCTACCACGACCGCAGCGACGGCGGCTTGTTGGCCGCAGTGGCAGAAATGGCCTTTGCTGGGCAAACCGGCCTGGCCCTGAATGTGGACATGCTGGTGGCCCAAGGTGACGGCGTGAATGACAGCCGCCTGGACACGGGCGATGCCAAAAACTGGGCCACACAAATTGCCGCGCGCCGTCACGAGGCCACCCTGCAAGCCCTGTTCAGCGAGGAGCTGGGCATCGTCATTCAAGTGCCGCAGGCCGAGCGCGATGCCGTGATGGCCGTGCTGCGCGATCACGGTTTGGGCCGCATCAGCCATGTCATTGGCAAGCCCCAGCTTGACGGCAAAGCGCCGCAAATCAGCGTTTGGCGCGATGCGGGCAAAGTTTTTGCGGCCAGCCTGCACGATTTGCATCAGGTGTGGGACAGCGTGAGCTGGCAAATCGCCCGCCAGCGCGACAATGCCGACTGCGCCGACAGCGAACATGCTTTGGCTGGCGCGCCCGATGCGGGCAACGCCCTGCATGTGCAGCTCAGCCCCGCGCTGGCCGAGCGCCTGCAAACTGCGCCCGCCGTACACACGGCCCGCCCGCGCATGGCGATTTTGCGTGAGCAGGGTGTGAACTCGCAGGTGGAAATGGCCTATGCCTTTGACGCGGCCGGTTTTGAAGCCGTGGATGTCCACATGAGCGACTTGCAAACAGGCCGCGCCAAGCTGCCTGATTTTGTCGGCTTGGTCGCCTGCGGCGGCTTCAGCTATGGCGACACCTTGGGCGCAGGCATCGGCTGGGCCCGCTCCATCACCTTCAACCCCGCCTTGGCCGAGGCTTTCCAAGCTTTCTTTGCCCGCCCTGACACCTTTGCCCTTGGCGTGTGCAATGGCTGCCAAATGTTTGCCGAGCTGGCCGACATCATCCCCGGCGCACAAGCTTGGCCGCGCTTCACGCAAAACATCTCAGACCGCTTTGAAGCACGCATGGCGCAGGTGGAAATCATGGACTCGCCCAGCATCTTCCTGCAAGGCATGGCTGGCAGCCGTCTGCCCATCGTTATTTCGCATGGTGAGGGCTATGCCAATTTTGCCGCCCGTGGCGATGCCAGCCAAGCCATTGCCGCCATGCGCTATGTGGATGGCAGCGGCCAGCCCACCGAGCGCTACCCCCTTAACCCCAATGGCAGCGCGGGCGGCCTGACGGCCTTCACCACCGCCGATGGGCGCTTCACGGCCATGATGCCGCACCCTGAGCGCGTCTTCCGCAATGTGCAAATGAGCTGGACGGACTTGGCGCAAACGGGCGGCATCAGCGCCATGAGCCCGTGGATGGAAATGTTCCGCAACGCCCGCCGCTTTGTCGGCTAAGGCGCTGCAAACCGCAGCAGGGCCGAAGCAAAGCCGCCAAAGTGTGCGGTTTTCGGCCCCTGCCTACAATCTTTAGCCATTCTTTGTTTCTACTGGAGTCCACCCCATGAATGTTCAAGACCACATCGACCAATTGGTTAAAAACAACCCCATCCTGCTCTTTATGAAGGGCACGGCCAGCTTCCCCCAATGCGGCTTTTCAGGCCGTGCGGTGCAGATTTTGAAAACCTGCGGCGTGGACCCCAAAGACATCGCCACCGTGAATGTGCTGGAAGAGCCTGAAATCCGCGAAGGCATCAAAACCTATAGCAACTGGCCCACCATTCCGCAGTTCTACTTCAAAGGCGAATTCATCGGCGGCTCTGACATCATGCTGGAAATGTATGAGTCAGGCGAGATGCACAAACTGCTGGCCGAAGCCTGATTTTTTGACGCAAACCAGCCGCCCTTCAGCGGCCTTATTGCCATGAACGCGCCCAGCTTTATCTCTCCGCCGCCGCCGCTGTATGACGAGGCCAGCTATCTGCCGGCCCTGCAAGCGCAAGGCTTTGCGCCCTTGGCCGCCAGCACGGTGCAGGCTTTGGCAGGCTGCGATGCGGCAGATTTAGAGCGCCTGCTGGCCTGCTGGGACGACTTGCCCGACGATGCGCATTTGCTCGATGGCGGCAACTACCGCCAGCGCCGCCACGCCTCTTATGTGCTGCGCCCACACGCCGCACCTGAATTGGTGCCGCATCGGGCGCATTGGCAATCGACCGATTACAACGCCCTGCACGGCGGCATCGAACGCTGGTTTGAACCCGTCAGCGCCGCCAGCTTGGGCAACCCCGCTTGGGCCGCATTGCTCGGCTGGCTGGGGCAGGCCGCCAGCGCCCACAAAGGCGAGCAAACTTGGTATGCCGAGGCACACCAATTTCGCATCCTCACCCACAATGGGCCGGGCGGCATGGGCCGCCCCACGCCCGAAGGCGCACACCGCGACGGCGTGGATTTGGTCGCCGTTTTTATGCTGGGCCGCCACCACATCAAGGGCGGTGAAACCCGCGTTTTTTCCGCCTACGGATCGCACGGCGAGCGCTTCACCTTAAGCGAGCCGTGGAGCGTGCTGCTGCTGGACGACCACCGCGTCATCCACGAAAGCACGCCCATACAGCCCGCCGATGGTTGCGAGCGCGGCTGGCGCGACACCCTGGTCATCACCTTGCGTGCCCAAGGCTTTCAAGCCAGCGATGAGTGAGCCAGTCCTAGAGCAGGGCGCAAGCCTGCATTCCCCTTGGCGCTTGTCCGTTGCGCCGATGATGGATTGGACTGATAGACACTGCCGCTATCTGCACCGCCTCATCACCCGCCACACCTTGCTCTACACCGAAATGGTGACCACAGGCGCTTTGCTGCACGGCGATGTGCCACGGCATTTGCGCTTCAACGCAGAGGAGCACCCGCTGGCCCTGCAATTGGGCGGCAGCGATCCCAAAGATCTGGCTCACTGTGCCAAGCTGGCGCAAGACTGGGGCTATGACGAGGTGAATTTGAACTGCGGCTGCCCCTCGCCCCGTGTGCAGCGCGGTGCGTTTGGCGCTTGCCTTATGGCCGAACCCGCTTTGGTGGCCGATTGCGTCAAAGCCATGCGCGATGCCTGCGATTTGCCCGTCACCGTCAAGCACCGCATTGGCATCGACCGCATTGAAAGCGATGACTTTGTGCGCGATTTTGTGGGCACGGTGGCGGCAGCGGGCTGCGAGGTCTTTATCGTGCACGCCCGCAATGCCTGGCTGGATGGCCTCTCGCCCAAAGACAACCGCGAGATTCCGCCCCTGCGCTATGGCGTCGTGGCCCAGCTCAAGCAAGACTTCCCGCACTTGACCATTGCCATCAATGGCGGCATCAATGACGAAGCCACCATTGCCGCACAACTGCAAGTGCTGGACGGCGTGATGGTGGGGCGCAAAGCCTACCACCAGCCTTACCACATGGCCACTTGGGACAGCGCCTACTTTGGCAGCAGCGCCGCGCCGCCCACACGGGCCGAGGTCGAGCAGGCCATGCTGGCCTATATGGAGCGCGAAGCTGCCGCCCACGGCACGCCTTGGTATGCCATTGCGCGCCATATGCTCGGCCTCTACCACGGCCAAAAAGGGGGGCGTTTGTGGCGCCAAGTTTGGAGCGACCACCGCCTCAAAAACGACAGCGCCGCCAGCGTTTATGCGCGCGCGCAAGCGGCCTTGGCTGGCGCGTGAAGGCAGCGCCGCAGGGCAGGGCGGTCTTAGTCCACTTCAACGAAGCTGGCCGCCTGCCGTCTGCTCTACAATGGCCGCTACTCTTTTTCCTTCAATTTATTTCAGCACAAAGGCGTTTTAAGCATGACCCGTGAAGAAATTTTGGCCCAATACGGCCCCCGTGAATCCATGGAATACGATGTGGTCATCGTCGGCGGCGGCCCCGCTGGTTTGTCCACCGCCATCCGCCTCAAGCAATTGGCCGCAGAAAAAAACCAAGAGATTTCTGTGGTCGTGCTCGAAAAAGGCTCTGAGCCTGGCGCGCACATCCTCTCAGGCGCGGTCATGGACCCCAAAGCCATCAGCGAGCTGATTCCTGACTGGAAAGAAAAAGGCGCACCCCTGCGCCAAGAAGTGACCGATGACGCCATGCTCTTTTTGAGCGAGAAAAAAGGCTTCCGCACGCCCAACTTCATGCTGCCTGGCTCTTTGCAAAACCACGGCAACTACATCGTCAGCTTGGGTGAAGTCACCCGCTGGTTGGCCGAACAAGCCGAAGCCCTCGAAGTGGAAATCTTCCCAGGCTTTGCCGCCGCTGAAGTGCTCTATGACGAAGAAGGTCGTGTCAAAGGCGTGGCCACAGGCAATATGGGCATAGGCAAAGACGGCGAGCCCACAGGCGATTTCCAACTGGGCATGGAGCTGCTGGGCAAATACACCATCTTTGCCGAAGGCGCCCGTGGTCAATTGGGCCGCGAGCTGATTGCCAAATTCAAACTCGATGCCGATAGCGACCCCCAAACCTACGGCCTCGGCATCAAAGAAGTGTGGGAAATCGACCCCGCCCGCCACGAGCCCGGTTTGGTGGTACACACCGCTGGCTGGCCCATGGAGAACGACTGCTACGGCGGCGCTTTCCTCTACCACGCTGAAAACAACCAAGTTTTCTTGGGCTTCATCACGGGCCTGAACTACAGCAACCCCTACCTCAGCCCCTTTGAGGAATTCCAGCGCTGGAAAACCCACCCCAACATCCGCTACTACCTCGAAGGCGATGAGGGCAAAGGCATTGCCCACGGCAAACGCGTGGCCTACGGTGCCCGCGCCATTGCTGCCGGCGGCCTCAACAGCCTGCCAAAAACTGTATTCCCCGGTGGCGCTTTGGTCGGCTGCGATGCCGGTTACTTGAATGTGGCCCGCATCAAAGGCTCGCACTCGGCCATTAAAACCGGCATGTTGGCCGCTGAAGCTGCGTTTGAAGCCGTGGCCGCTGGCCGCAGCCAAGACGAGCTGACCGCCTATCCCGAATTGTTTGAAGACAGTTGGCTCTACAAAGAGCTCAACAGCTCACGCAACTTCAAAAACTGGTTCAAAAAAGGTCTGATTACCGCCACCATCATGAACGGCTTTGAACAAGTGCTGCTGCGCGGCCATGTGCCCTACACCCTGCACAACGACCTGCCTGACAGCGCCCGCCTCAAGCCCGCCTCTGAATGCAAGCCCATCGACTACCCCAAGCCCGATGGCAAGCTCACCTTCGACCGCCTCTCCAGCGTCTTTTTGAGCAACACCAACCACGAGGAAAACCAACCCGCCCACCTCACGCTGAAAGATGACAGCGTGCCCGTGCGCATCAACCTCTCGCAATACGCTGGCCCTGAGCAACGCTATTGCCCCGCTGGTGTGTACGAATTTGTGCAAGATGAGAGCAAAGGCGGCGGCGCGCAGCGCCTGCAAATCAACGCGCAAAACTGCGTGCATTGCAAAACCTGCGACATCAAAGACCCGACGCAAAACATCGTCTGGGTTGCGCCCGAAGGCGGCGGTGGCCCCAACTACGGCTCCATGTAAGCCTGCGCTGCGGGCTGGGGCCTCAAGCCCGCAGCCCACAGACCCAAGGAAAGCCCGCTTTTGCGGGTTTTCTTCTTTTAAAACAGGACTGAGCGCGGGCCGCTTGCCCCTGCTGCCGCTATAGTAGCGGCTTTGGCTTTCGCGCCCTGTTTCGCCTTTTTCTACACCTGACTGAGCTTTCCCCCTAGGAGTTCCCCTTGAGCTTGTTTGAAGTCATTCGCGCCGCTGGCTGGCCCATCTACCCCCTCATC
The DNA here is from genome assembly GCA_964544605.1 of uncultured Burkholderiaceae bacterium. Classification (GTDB taxonomy): domain Bacteria; phylum Pseudomonadota; class Gammaproteobacteria; order Burkholderiales; family Burkholderiaceae_C; genus JAMIFN01. The sequence continues at coordinate 13,882 of CAZJBX010000036.1, read as the reverse complement.
ATCTGCTCCATCCTCACGGTCGCCATGGTGATTGAGCGCTTCTTGGCCCTGCGTCCTGAAAAAATCGTGCCCGATACCTTGGTCGATGAGGCCATCACCGTTTCTAAAGCGGGCCTGCCCAGCAGCGCCACCATCGCACAATTGGCGCAGCACTCTGCCATGGGCGAGGTCTTGGCCAGCGGTATGCAAGCCCTACAAGAAGCGCCCAAAATGAGCGAAGAAGAACTGCGCGGTGTATTTGAAGGTGCAGGCCGCAAAGCCGCCTACCGCATGGAGCGCTTTTTGCCCGCGCTGGCCACCATTGCCGCCCTTGGCCCCCTGCTGGGCTTGCTCGGCACGGTCATTGGCATGATTGAAATCTTCGCCGCCCAAGGTGGCGCGGATGGCGTTGGCGGCAGCAACCCCGCACAACTGGCCCACGGCATCTCGATTGCGCTTTACAACACCGCCTTCGGTTTGATTGTGGCCATTCCCGCCCTTATCTTCTGGAAGTTTTTCCGTGTGCGTGTCGATACCTTCCTCATGCAGTTGGAAGAGGGCACGGAACGCTTCTTCCGCCACCTGAAAAACCTGCCCCGCTGATTGCGCCGCTTATTGAGCACGGCTATTGGCCACGGAGTGCCCCCGCCATGAACTTCCGCAAACGACGGCCCGAAGAGCCGGAAATCAACCTCATCCCCTTCATCGATGTGCTGTTGGTGATTTTGATTTTCCTCATGCTGTCCACCACTTTCAGCAAATTCACCGAGCTGCAGCTGAACCTGCCTGTGGCCGATGCCGAGGCGCAAAAAAACTACCCCAAAGAAGTGACGGTGAAAATCTCCAGCGGCGGCCAATACTGGGTCAATGACATGCCCCTGAGCAGCCAGGGCGTGGGCTTTGTCGGCGCGACTTTGCTGGAAGCCGCAGAAGGCAACACCGAGGCCGTCGTCATCATCAACGCCGATGCCCTGGCCCCGCACCAATCCGTGGTCAGCGTCATGGAAGCGGCGCAGCGCTCAGGCATGGCCCGCATCACCTTTGCTGCCAAGCCCAGCAAATAAAAGGGCCAATATGAAGGGCAGGGCATGGCTGCAGCACTAGAGCAAGCCCTGCGCCGCGCTTGGCAGCGCCACGGCCTGTGGGCCACCGCCACCCGCCCCTTGGCCGCACTCTACGGCTGGCTGCTGCGCCGCCGCGCCTTGGCCTTTGTGCAAAAGCGCAGCCCCAGCCCAGCCCAAGCCGCAACTCAGCGCGAACAAACCCGCCCCATCGTCCTCATCGTTGGCAATGCGGTCGTCGGTGGTGTCGGCAAAACCCCCTTATTGCTGCATTTGGCGCAGCACTTGCAGGCCCAAGGCTGGCGACTCGGCGTGATTTCCCGTGGCTACGGCGGCCAACACCAAGGCCCGCAAGCCTTGGCCGTAGGGCCACATACGCCTGCGGCTTTGGCGGGGGATGAAGCCGCCCTCATCGCCCAAAGCACGGGCCTGCCCGTTTATGTCTCGGCGCAGCGCCCTTTGGCGCTGGCGGCGCTGATGGCGGCCCAGCCCGATTGCCAACTCGTCCTCAGCGACGACGGCCTGCAGCACTGGCCCCTGCCGCGCGATATTGAAATCGTGGTGTGGGATGGCCGTGGCGCAGGCAATGGCCAATTGCTGCCGGCGGGCATGTTGCGTGAGCCTTGGCCGCGTGCGCCTTGGCACCCCTACTACCGCCAAACCCAGCTCTTGCAGGTCAATACCTCAGGCAGCAGCGCCGCCACCCCGCCCAGCCCTGAGGCGCTGGGCCAATGGCCAGCGCAACGCCAACTGGCCCCCCATGCCCGCCAAGCCAGCGGCGCGATTGAAAAGCTCATCAGCCTGCAAAATGCCGCCCAAGCGCAAGGGCAGGCCATCGCCGCCGTGGCTGGCATTGCCCAGCCGCAAGCCTTCTTTAGCGGCCTGCAAAAGCAAGGCATGGCCTTGGCGCAAACTGTGGCCTTGCCCGACCACGCCAACCTTGCCGCATGGTGGCGTGGCCTCAGCCCTGCTGAACAGCAGCAGCTTTGGCTTTGCACAGAAAAAGATGCCGTCAAACTCTGGGCCGTCTGCCCGCAAGCTTGGGCCGTGCCCCTTGGCCTCAGCCTGCCGCCCGACTTTTATACCGCCTTGCAGCAGGCCCTTGCTGCGGCCCAAATGCGGTGAAATCCAAAGTGGCGCTTAGAAAAATGGAGTTGCTGCGGGCTTGAGTGAACTGAGCCCCAAAAGCACTTTTTTGGGGCTGGCCAATTTTTTGGAGGGGGCCGTTAGGGCGGGTGGTGGGTGTTTCCCTTGCTTGGTTTTCCTCAGGCCCCCAGCGGCAGCTCGTTCAATTGCAACCTGGCCTCGCGCCAGCCAGGGTAATGGGCATCTTGCAGCGCCATAAAGCGAGCGTTGTGGCTGGGCTCTAGCAGGTGCAGCATCTCATGCACGATGACATATTCCAGCAAATCCCGTGGCTTTTTCACCAGCTCGGTGTTGAGCCGAATATGGCCGCGCTGCGGGTTGCAACTGCCCCATTTGGTTTTCATGCGCTGCAAAAAATAACCCTGCACCTTCACACCCAGGCGCTTTTCCCATTGGGCAATCAAAGGCGGAACCGCCTCGTGCAATAGGCTGCGCTGCCAGTTTTGGTAAATGCGCTCGCGTTTGGGCGCATCTGTGCCCGAGCGTACCAGCAGGCTGATGCTTTGCTGACTGAGCCTGACCTCTGGCGCAGCCTCCCGTTCTTGCACCGTCAGCAAATAGCGCCTGCCCCAGATGTAGTGGCTCTCGCGGCTGATGAACTGGCGCGGGGTTTCTCTGGCCTGGGCCTGCAACTGCGCCTGCTGCTGGCGAATCCAGCGCAGTTGAGACACCGCATAGGCTCTGGCCACCTCCAGCCGCGTGCCTTTAGGGGCCACCAAAGTCACCACGCCCAGCGGCGGGTGCACCGACAAATGCACATGCTTGACGGCCTTAAAAGTGACGGCGATAGCCAAGTCGCCCAGTTGAATTTGCGTCTGCCTCATCAGTAATCGGCTTGGTTTTTCAGCAAATCAAACAGCGCCAGCGTGGCCTCGCGCCGCTTGCCAGTGAGCGGGTGCAAAAAGTTTTGCACCATGCGCTCTTTGGCCTCATCGCCACGCCAGCCCGCTGGTGCCTCTTCGCGCATCAAGCTATCAATCTTGAGTGCCAACTGTGCCCACGGATCGCCGTACGGGGGTGCAGGGTCTGCCACTGCCAGCTCAAGCATGGCATCGGCAGCAAAAATCTGCGGCAGATTGCGGTAAATCACCAGTGCCGTGCTGCGTCCCTTCAGGGCAGCGGGCGCGTCATCATCAGCCTGTTTGTTGTGCAACTTTTTCACCAAATCTTCGGCTTGGCGCAAAAAGTCGGCATAAGCCTCCGTGCTCTCGCGGCTTTGTGCTATCAAATCATCCAGCAGTTTAGACATCTGCTCGTAAAAGCGCGGGTCGGTCAAATGCGCGCGAATAATGGTTTTACGCACATTGTTGATAATGGTTTCCGCCACCGCTTGATTCGACAGCTTGCCTTTTTCATTGATTTTTTTGGCAATGGCATCGTGTATGCCCGTCTTAATAATCAGCTCCGTCAAAGACAGCTCGGCCAGCCCGCCCAAATCTGCCGCTGGCTCGGCCTGAATATAGGTATTGATGAGGTGGCGCATATCCGCCTCATAGGGTTTGGTGTCCAGCTCCTCGCCGCTGTAATGCTTGATGGCCGAACGCAGCTCGGCATAAAACGCCGCTTCTTCACGCAGGGCCTCGGCCTCATTCTGGCCATAGCCCGCCTCAGTCAAATGCTGGGCAATGGCGGCAAAGGCACGCAAATAAGTGGCCACCGCTTTGTAAAAAGCAATGCGCAGCGCCTCACTCTCTAACAGAGCTTCGGGCTGCTGGGCATGGCCGCAAAAGTAATGGATAAACTGCTCTAAGGCTTTGGGTTGGGCCACAGGCTCGCACAGGTAAAGCAGGGCTTCGCGGCTTTGCTCCAATTGCTCGCGCCCCTCTTGCAGCCAATCTTTCAGGTGAATGTTGTTCTCACCGCCATTGCCTGCATCAATATCTAATTCATCGGAGCTATACACCGCAATGGCCTGCTGCACATCGCCAAACAGCTCTTTGTAATCCACGATATGGCCGTAGTCCTTATCGGCCCCATCCAGACGGTTGGTGCGGCAAATGGCCTGAAACAAATTGTGGTCACGCAGGGCATTGTCCAAATAGATATAGCTGCAACTGGGCGCATCAAAACCCGTCAGCAACTTGCTCACCACAATCAGCAGCTTCATGCCCGCTGGCTCTTCAATAAAGCGGCGTTTGGTCTCGTCCTCATACTGCTTGGTGCTCTGGCCATCGCGCAGCACATGCTCTTTATAAGTTTCGTACTTGTAATGCTCATCGCTGCCTGCCGATGCCTTAGAAATCGCCGCTGGATTGGGCTCAAACGAGGTAATGATGCCCACATGCTGGCCAAAGGGCGTATTGCGAAACAGGCGCAAATAGTGGCAGGCATCGTAGATGGAGGCGGCCACCAAAATCGCCGTGCCGCGTGCGCTCTCTAGGCGGGGCTTGAGGCTGAAATCCTCAATGATGTTGGCCACAATGCGCTCCTTGCGCTCTTTGGCACTCATCAGCTCCTCCATCGTGGCCCAGCGTTTGCGCAGCAGCGATTTCTGAAAATGATTCAAGCCCTGGGTCTTTTTCTCAAACCACGCATCTATCGCTTGGCGTGAGCTCAGGCGCTGGGGCACATCCCGCGCCTCATACTTCAAATCCAGCACCACCTTATCGGCCACCGCCTCATGGAATTTGTAGGTGTGGATATAAGTGCCAAACACATCCCGCGTGGTTTGCCTGTCTTTGCGCAGCAGCGGCGTGCCTGTAAAACCAATAAAAATCGCATCGGCCAGCCAGCGCTTCATTTGCTTATTCATATTGCCGCCTTGGGTGCGGTGGCACTCATCCACAAACACATAAAAGCGCCCATGCACAGGCGGCGGCTCGCCCTGCAAATCAGCCGCGTCAAACTTGTGAATCAAAGCGCACAGCAAGCGCGGCGTGCTCGCGCCCAGTTTTTGCACAAAATCAGCACGGGAGGTAATGCGTGGCGATGCCGCCTCTGCGCCTATCACCCCCGCATTGCGCATCACCCCCTCAATCTGCTTATCCAGCTCGTCGCGGTCTGTCACCACCAGCACACGGGCGGCGGGGTCGTGCTCTAGCAGCCACTTGGCCAGCAGCACCATCAAAATACTTTTGCCACTGCCTTGGGTGTGCCAAATCACGCCGCCCTCGCGCTGCGCCAAACGCGCTTGCGCGGCCTTAATGCCTTGGTACTGGTGCTGGCGCGGCACTTTCTTAAAGCCCGCATCAAAAATCACAAAATGGCGCACCACATCCAGCAGCCGTGCCTTGTGGCACAACTGCGCCAATGGGCGGTCCAGCAAAGCCCCTGGGCTGGCCACAGCCTGCGGCTGCTCATCCTTCCACTGCACAAAAAACTGCTCGGGCGTACCCGTTGTGCCATAGCGCAAACCTTGCGCATCACTGCCCGCCAGCAACAACTGCACCGTGCTGAAAAACCCTGGGTGAAACGCCGCTTCTTGGTTGCTGATGAGCTGGCGAATGCCGTCGCCCACCTCCACCGAGCTGCGTTTCAGCTCCAGCACCGCCACGGCCAAACCATTCACATACAGCACCACATCAGGGCGGCGCGTGCTATTGCCGCGCAGCGTCACCTCCTCTGCCAAGGCAAAGTGATTGCGCTCGGGCTGAACCCAATCGATGAGCTGCACCGTCTCATGCGCCTGCCCCGCCGCAATTTGCACCGGCACGCCATAGCGCAGCAATTGGTAAGTGCGTAAATTGGCCTGATAGGGTGTCACACCCATCACATCAGCAGCCAGCTCCAGCCGCTGCAATGCCGCGCTGATATGGGCGGGCGAATAGCCCCGCGCCGCCAAATTGCTGCGCAGCAGCGCCACCTCAATACCGCGATTGCCCTCGCGCTGGCCCCAATGCCCCAAATAGTCGTAGCCCAAACCGCCAGCGGCCTCGGCAGTGGTGAACAATTGCACAACGCGGTTTTGGCTGCTGCGCTCGGAGCGGGTGGTGGGTGAAGTCATGGTGTGGCAGGCTTGGAAGTGGGTAGGGGGGCGGCCAACCGCTTTTGGGCTAAGGCGCAGCGTTGTTCAATATGCTCGCAAATGCTTTGCAGCACGGGATGCTTGTGGCCATCGGCAGCAAATGCTGTTTTTAATTGTTCGGCGGATTCTGGCAGCAAACGCGCCAGTGCCAGCACGCGTTGGCGCACCTGTGCCGGGGCAAGCTGGCACTCTTGGGCAAATGCTTGCCAATGGCGTGCTTGCAGCTCTGTGAACCTGTACCTGCTGCCAATTTTCATGGCCATCTTCTGCGTGAACTGTGGGTACACCACGGTGCAAAGCAAATCATACAAAGGCGCAAGCACTGGGGTCTGAGCGCTGTACAGCAAGGAGAAATTTTTGCCATGCGCATCGTGGTTGCCAATGAGGGCATTAAAAATCACCGCATCCAGCAGGCGCAGCACATGGGGGGCGCTGGGGCGGGTGGCTTGGCGCAGCAAGGCAAAACACTGCGGCAAGCTGGGGCCGCCCTCGTTTTGGTATTTGTGCTCTGGCACGATTCCCAATGCTTGGCAAAAATCCTCCTGATGCAGCCGCTCTACCTGCGCTGCCTCCTGCTGGCGGTCATAGCGCTCAACCAGTAAAAACTCCTGCCCTTTTGCGTATTGAATGCTGGCGCGCGCTACTGGCAAGCCCAGTTTTGCGGCCAGCGCCAAGCAAAATGCCTCATTGCTCACGCTGCCTTCTGCGCTAGCAATGGCGGGCTTGAGGATATGGGTGCTTGCCGTGTTGTGCAGCGGCAAACCAATCCGCCCTTGGGCACAAAACACGGGCAACTTGTCCTGTGCGCCCGCCAAAGACAGGCGCAAACCATCTTCTCCGGCCAACATGGGGCGCTGGGGCAGGCTGTGCAACACATCCGCCAGTGCCTGCTCATCGAGCCACTGCACTGTGGCACTTGTACGGCTTGGTTCGGGCTGCTCGCCTGGGGGCAGGAGGCTGACCGCCCCCGCACATTCACCGCCAATGCTATTGAGCAGCGCAAAATCGTTTTGGCGCGAAACTTGTAAGCGCCTGGCAATAAGCTGGCGATTCGCCCCCTCAGGCAAAAGGCCAGCAAAAAAAGCACGGCTCACAGCCTCACTAAACAAACCCGGCTGCAATGGCAGTTGGATGGACAAAGGCCGTGCTATGGGGCAATCGAGCCAAGCATCTAAATAAGCAAAGCGCAAACGCCCATCCACCTGCTGCAACTGCCCAACCCAGTGCTCAAACAGCCACACATTCAAATGATTTGCCATATCAGCCCTGGTCCTATTCATCTGCGGGCATGCCATTGAGCGACAAATTCAGCCCCAAGGTATCCAGCACCCGCAAAGTGTGCTCCAGGCGTATGGTGGGCTTGCCCGCTTCAAGCTCCAGCACAAAGCGCACGCCCACGCCAGCAGCCAGCGCCAGTTGTGCTTGCGTCAATTGCAGGGCTTTGCGCGCTTGGCGCACAGCTTGCCCCAGTTGCTGGGGTGTGTGGATATCTATAGGCATAAAAAATTCCCGTTCAGGAAATTATGGGGCAGTGGGAAGCACAATGCAAGAAATTTTACCGAACGGGGTTTTTCAATGTAAGGGCGTTGCATGCAACGCCCCAAATGGCCCTAGCCCAAACCGCCAGCGGCCTCGGCAGTGGTGAACAATTGCACAACGCGGTTTTGGCTGCTGCGATCGGAGCGGGTGGTGGGTGAAGTCATGGCTTTGCGGCTCCTTTTTGCGCGGCTTGCAGCAGGGCACGGCCTGCGGCAGTGAGGCGGTATTTTTGCAGGCGACTGCGGGGCTTGTCGGGAATCGTCATTTCAATCAGGCCCTGTTGGATTGCCGCTTGTTGATAGCTTTCGCGAAAATGCTTTTCATCTTTTAGCCCCAACACGCCCATCAATTCCGTGCGGCCCATCTCTCCATCGAGCACCAACAACAGCCGTTCAACTTCGGGGGTGACTTGGTCGGTGACTGGTGGATTGGCTTCCCCAGGTGGGGGCGTTGCATGCAACGCCCCTACAGTCACTGGTTCAGCCCCGCTCCCCCACTCTGGCTCGGGCCGCGCAATCACTGCGCTGAACTGGTTGCCGCGCACATCATCAATCAACTCAATACGCGGCCATTCCCCCAGTGCTCGCGGAATGCCGCTCCCCAAACCACGGTATGGCAGCAGCTTGAAGGCGTGCTCCGTCAGTGTTGGGTTGCGGCGATTGGTTTTGCCTAGGCGCACATCTGCCGCACTCAGCCCAGCAATAGAACCATCATCATTCACGCCCATAAACAAAGTGCCACCGCCACTGTTGGCAAACGCCGCCAGTTCTGCGGCCAAGCTGTCCGCGTTGGTGATGTTGCGTTTGAACTGATTGCGGCTGTCTTCGCCTTGGCGCAGTTGCTGGAGGGGATTGGCTTTGGTCATTTTTTATTTACGCTCAGAGCGGAGTTGTTCAGACATTTGCTGCTTCCTGCAAGCGTTTTGTCGACCACACTAGATTAACAAGTGCGACCAGAAGTTCGCGCCGGCCTAATTGTTCATCTTTTGTGAATTTATCGAATGCAGTAAATGGAAGCTGGTGCGTCTCTATAAAATTTGTGAACTGTGGTTGGTGCCGATAGGCACTGTCATCAAGGCTCGCCGCATAGAAGTTCTGCCTAGCGTAATGCGATCGCTTTTGGTCGAAGGGCTTGTCTTGCAAGCTACGGTTAACATCAGCTGGCAACAACAACAGCGATGCAACATGGTTGCGCCACTCCTCAAATTCACTCTCATTTGCAAACAAAGTATTAACGGCCGCGTAATTATTTGCCCAAATATGCTCGATATCGAATGGGTTTTTAAGTTCACGATTTACCAATTTTTCGAATGACTCAGTGCGGCCTGCGCCGACCTCAGTTGCCTCGGTAACCCGAGCTAACAGGTGATAAATATAGCGTCGACTGAATTGGTTTAATCCCAAACTGCGTATACCAGTGCGTCCTTTTGCAGCACATCCTTCAAATGTGACATCATCTTCATCCAGTTTTTTCTCAAGGATACTTACTAATTCCGTTACTGACTTACGGCGAATATCACGACAAAGCAGCCACATTGTGTATGACACGCTTGAATACCCTACCCGAATGTAGTTCACAACCCGGCGCATTAGCCAAATATCCAGATAAGTCGCTGTTACCGCCAGCTTACGCTTTACTGTCGCGTCATCATCGGTTTCCATCAGAGGAGCGAGCAGTACGGTATTTTGCCAAGTGAAGTCATTCTGGGCGTTGTAAAACACCGCCTGTAAACCGGGCGTAAAGTGTTTGCTTGCATCCAAGATACAGCGATAGGCCTTGGCAAAAAAAGGAAAGCTCTCTGCCATCAACTTCCGGTTAGGCTCAGCTTTGCCAAGCTCAAGACGAGTACTGTTGTCACGTACCCAGCGGTGGAAAACTGAGCCAATCAGCTCCCAATCCTTATCGATAGCTCCTGCCTTCCGTTCGCGGATGGTATCGGCGTATTGAGCACGCAACCATGCCTTGATACAATTTGCGTCACGCTCAGCTTCGTGTTCTCCCCCAAAAGAAATCAGCGCTAATACCTCTTTTTTCCAAATTTGATTCATCTGTTGTCGAGTCTGCAAATCTTCAATTGGGGCAAGCAGGTAGGCTTTAAGCATGTCCACCGGACTTAGGGGCTTCCCTCGGTCGTTCATAGTTTCAAAGATCGCTGCCGCGTAAGCATCGTTGTCGGTAGCAATTTCAATCAACCCCACACGTGTCAGCAACCAATAGAGAAAGTGTGGTAAAGCTGGCCCCAGCTCATCCAGTAAATCATTTTCTTTAATATCCTGGTAGCGGGCATACATGGTCTGAATGGACTCATCTTTACCGTCAGGGGTAAAATCTTGCCCGTCAAATAGTGCTTTAATAACTGGCAATCGCTCCGGAATGTCCAGATTAAATTTGGGCTGGCCAAAATTATCACTAAAGATCAACGGCGCTACCGTTGGCACAACAGGAAGACTCTTTTCCTTCGCGGCGCGATAAAGACAGATTAATAACAGCGTTAACGAGGTGACTCGCTGCTGACCGTCAATTAGGTAGTTCTTCCCATTGCGCTTACTAACAATGATCGACCCAAGGAAATACTCGCCATACCCACTCACTGCGGTTGTTTCGTCCTCTGGGCGGTAGTGGCTATAAAATTTGGCGCCAAGATCGGATAGTAACTCATCAATCTGTTGCCTTTCCCATTTGTACTCGCGCTGGTACTCATCAATGGAAAACGACTGGCTTTGCAGTAACTGTTGCACACTTCGATAATGGGGAGTAATGGCACTCATACTAACCTCGTTTTGCCAGTCAGCAATTCCTGCATCATGGCTTGTTTGATCTGTCGGGTTTTATCACGGCGGGCTTCAAGGGCGGCGAGTTCGGCGTCCATGTCGCTGAGGATATTGGCGATGGCGGTTTGTTCTTCGAGACTAGGTGGATACAGAACTTCTATCTTGAACAATTCGGATTTGTTGAGCTTCGCTCGCGTTCCGCTCGCAAGAAACGGAAGGATATCCTTATGAACGAGCGAATAAAAGATAAACCCTTGTTCGAAACCTTTTTTTGCTTTGAGAATATGTGCGTGGTTGTTCACCCAACACTTTCCGATCATTCGGTATGCAATCGGGCGTGTTTCGTGCTCATCGAAATAGCCACCGTCTTCCGCCATCAAAATGATGTCATCATCAATCAAAAAATTATTTATGTAATCCAGAACACCATTCGCGCCGCAATAAGGATAATCGCCTTGCATCGTTGCACGCTGCACTTCATTCAATGGCACGCGCAAATTATCCAAACAATCAACAGAATCAAACATCGCTTTCACTTCCCACGCCCCACTAAACCCCGGCAGGCGGGTTTTGCCGGTCAGCAGTTGCTGCATGGTGGCTTGTTTGATGTCGCGTTTTTTGGCGATGAGGCGTTCCAGCCCGTCCAGCAGCGCGTCCATATCGCTGAGGGCGGTGGCAATGGCGCGTTGTTCGGGGAGGGGTGGTAACTGAATTTTCAGGCTGGACAAAGTGCCCTGATTTAAGCTCACCATCGTAGTGCCAACAGATGCGTTTTCGATGGCTGTAATGACTTCACGGCTAGACAAAACGCATTGCAAATAATCAGCGTCAGTATCGACTGGACGAACAATCATTGAGCCTGTACCACATAGCCAGCCAGCCTGCTGCGCATGAACAACCGCACAACGCCCCATATCGCCTCGACGACCAATCACAATGTCACCAGCTTTTAGCTTGAAGTCCGAAAGTACATTTGCAGTCTGCACAGAAACTGTCATTGTTTCCGAAGGCGTGATATTTCCATCATTAATGTGCATTGGATTGATAATTGGAATACCACCATTGATGTAATCGGACTGGTGCAAAGCACTACCAAATGGTCCCGTGCGAAAGGTGGCTGTTTTTCCAAGCGAAGCAACCTCCCAATCCTCCGGAATCACCCCCACTTCCGTTTGCTTATACCCTGATTTCATTGTTTTTTCTCCGGCAGCTTCCGCACCCCTGTTTTTTGAGCATTCAAACGGCTCACGACCGGCTTTCCAGTGCTGGCTTCCAGTTGCAGCCGCGCGGCTTTGGCGGTTTTTGCGCCTTCTTGGGCGATTTCTGCGCTTTGTTCAAAGCCTTGCGGATTGCGTACCAGTGCAATATCGGTAGCGGCGACTTCGGCCAGCATATTCAGCACCAACTCGGTGTTGGTCATGTTGTCGCGCAGGTTTTCCTTTTTTAGCCCTTTGTGCTGTTTGTATTCGCGGGTGCTCATGCCGGCCCATACCTTGCTCATCAGGTCGGTGAGTGCGGCATATTCCTGACCTTGTTGCACACCGGCCTTGTCCCATTCATCGGTTAATGCCTTGCGTACTTCGATGGATTTGATGCGCTGGTTGATCCAGTTTTCGCTGTAACCCAGGCGGCGGTAGTTCTGGATGGCGCGGTCAATGGATTGCTCCGGGTCCACGGTTTCGTCCAGGCGCTCGCTGCCCACCTGCGCCAGCCAGAGCTTGAAGGGTTCGGCACGCTTGCTGGGGATGGACTGGACAAGGCGCAGAATTTGCGCGGTGTCGGCCACATCGGTGAGGCGCAGCTTTCCGTCTGAGGCTCGCATTTTCAACCCGTGACAATCCGTCACGGTTTCATTGCCTTCGGCCTTGAGGCGTTGCTTCAGTTTGCGCCAGTAGGCACCAGCATCGACGCTATCAGTCAGTACGGCCACAATATCTACCACAGAAAACCACCATTTTTCGCTCTCGGCATCCCACTCGGCTCGGACTTGCTGGCTCTCAAATAGTTTGATTTTGTCGTTCATGGCTTTTCTCTCTTGTTCTTTGCGGCGGCCTTGGCGGGCTGGGCAAGGGCTTGGGCTTGTGCTTCGAGGGCGATAAAACGGTCGAAATCGCTTTGGAATAAGTGGTCTTGCACGATGCGGTACTTCTCGAATTCAGTTTCGGCGTGCAGCTTGGCTTGCTCGTGCGAAATTTTGCCGGGGCCGGTCAGAATTTCATTGCCATTGAACTCCAGAAAACCGTCCAGCCGCTTTGCCCAGTCTTCCATAGACATGGGAATGCGGCGCATGGCTTGCAACTCGCCAAAATCCAGATACAGCGCCACGATGCGTTCGAGATACTCCATTTCTTCGGCATTCAGATAATTTTTTGCGATGGAGACATCGGATTTGACGATTTTCCCCAACGGAGCAGATTCCCATGAAGTCAGCCCCATGTGCGGCTGGCTGGCATCGGCACGCACTTTGATGATTTCCGCCGCAGTGTGGCGATGAACAGCCCAATGCAGCTTATTTTGCACTAACGCAAAAAAGTCCCGTGTAGCTCTCGCTTGACTGTCGTAATCGAAGGCTGTGGCGTACAGATCCGTGACTTTCTGATAAAACTTGCGTTCGGATAGGCGAATTTCACGAATAACATCCAGTTGTCGGTCGAAGAACTCATTGGTGAACAGGTGGCCGCTTTTCAGACGCTCCACATCCATTGTCCAGCCTTGGATGGTGTAGTCTTTGACGATTTGCCCCGCCCACTTGCGAAATTGCACCGCTCGCGGGTTATTCACTTTGAAGCCTACGGCGATGATGGCTTGCAGGTTGTAATGCTTGGTTTGGTAGTTTTTGCCGTCGGTGGCAGTTATTAAGTATTCCTTAATAACTGAATCTGGCCGCAGCTCACCATCATCGAAAACACGCTTAAGATGCTGATTGATGGCAGCCACGGTGACATCGTACAGTGCGGCCATCATCTTTTGCGTGAGCCATATATTTTCATCCTGATAGCGCATTTCAACGCTGCTTTCACTGTCACCACTGGCAGCAATAAAGGTAAGGTATTCCGCTGCTGAGGAGCGGGTAAGAGAGATTTCGTGCTTGGGCTTTTTTCGGCTCATGGTTTCCCCTTCAGCTTGCGTTGTACTTGCTTCACCGTTTCCAGATACGCGGTTTCTACTTTTGAAGGCAGCGCATCTTGCTGCGAGCGGTATTTGCTGTATTCGGCTTCTGCTTTTTCGATGGCTTGTTTGTGGCTGACCAGCCTTTTGCCTTCTTGCCGAACTTGTAAGTAATCCTTACAGGTTGCCATTTCGTTCAGCTCGCTTTCGGCGTAGATGGCTTTCAAGTGCAGGGTGATGTTTTGCGGTGTGGTCTGGAACAGGTCGGCCATCTGCGCTTGTGTCAGCCAAACCGTGTCGCCATCCAAGCGCGC
>CAZJBX010000035.1:0-24920 GCA_964544605.1 uncultured Burkholderiaceae bacterium | reverse complement strand
GGGGAATGGAAGTGCCGCAAAATTCCCCTCCCACGGAGGGGTGCCCGCTAGGGCGGGGTGGTGGGCCTTTCAATTCGGCTTTGCTTTCTTCAGCCGACTACAACCACCCCGTTAGGCTGCGCCTGCCACCCCTCCAAAAGAGGGGAATCACTAGAAGAAACTTTTGAGGGGCAGTTCAGGGGCAAGCGGTTTAGGCCAGGGCTTGCGTCTTTAGCTTTTGCATTTGGCCAGAAGTGAGCACCTGCACACCCGCTGCACCTTGCCCCAATTGCCAACGCATGGCGTGGGCAATGGTGTCGCCGCTGATGGGTGCAAACGCAGGCGGAATCAAACGCCCCAAGCGCTTCATGACCCGCAGAGTGATGTCCTCAGCACGGCGCTGCGGCTGGCCCAAGGCGGCGCGATCGCCATCAATGATGGAAGGCCGCGCAAGCACCAATTGGGCAAAATTCATGGCCCGCAAGCCATCTTCCATCTCGCCCTTCACGCGGCTGTAAAACACAGGCGATTTCGCATTCGATTCCAGCGCACTCACCACCGCCAGCTTCTGGCAGCCTGCCGCCTGCGCCACTTTCGCCACAGCCAACACGGCATCTACATCCACCGCCCGAAACGCCGCCTTGCTGCCAGCGGCCTTGATGGTGCTGCCCAAGGCAATGTGGCATTCGTCAATGCGGATTTCAAGCTGGGGCAGGGCGGCAAAATCGACTTGCAAAACCTGCAATTTGGGATGCGCTAAGGGCAAAGGCCGCCGCGCCAACACCACAATCTGCGCCACGCTGGGGTCGGCCAAACACTGTTGCAGCAAAGCATGGCCGACAACACCCGTTGCGCCAGCGATTAAAACCCTAGTATGCAAATTCTGTGGCATCGGCTAACCTCCTTCAACAAAAAGAAACAGCCGTAGAGGATAACTGAGGAGGAGAAGTACCATGCACCGCAGCAGCCCCACCACGCCCCATTGCGCCACGCCACCTGCGGCCAGCACGCCGCCCGATACCTTGCTCTTGGTGCAAACCACTTGCGCTGATGAGGCCGAAGCCGAGCGCCTCGCGCAAAGCCTGCTGGAGCGCCGCCTCGCCGCCTGCGTGCTGATAGAGCCGGTGCAAAGCCGCTATTGCTGGCAGGGGCAAATGCAGTGCAGCCTAGAGCAGCGCCTGAGCATCAAAACCCTGGCCCGCCACTGGCGCGCGCTGGAGGCGGCGATTGTGGCCGCCCACAGCTATGAAGTGCCCATGGTCATCGCCAGCCCCATTGTGGCCAGCCATGCCGCCTACGCCGCTTGGCTGCGTGAGCAGGCTTAAGGGGCCACTCTGCCGCTTTAAGCCGCACCAACACCCATCCACCCCCGCCCACATCACATCAGCACACTGAGGCGGAAAGGGGCTTTGCTTCGATTCATGGTATGGTGCCGCCTGCTTCGCGGCTCAAGTCCTATCCAGTCAGCACTTGAGTACAGCGCTTGCGCTGAACGCACCCGATACGAAATCAACGCAGAGGAGATGCCCATGTATGCCAAATTAACACCCAATTGGGCAGCGCCAACCGTCTTGGCCTTGGCCTGTATTGGCCTGATAGCCGCCTGTGGCGGAGGCAATGTGCCCTTGCTGGACGATGGGGATATGGCAGAACCTACAGCCACGGCTACACCTTCACCCACGGCCACAGCCACGCCTGAACCCACAGCCACGGCCACGGCAGCACCTTCACCCACAGCCACAGCCACGCCTGAACCCACAGCCACGGCCACGCCTTTGCCAACGGTGACGGCCACACCCACGCCGACCACAGTGGCCACACCCAGCCCCAGCCCAACGGCTGTGCCTTCCTTGCCGCCAGTTTTGCTATCGGCCCGAGTGGCCCCTGGGCTGAGCCTCGATCAAGTGTGCTTTGATGCCAACCAAAACCTGCAATGCGATGCGCATGAATCTGCCGCCGTGCCAGATGCACAAGGGCAAGTTCAAGTGCTGGTGCCCCAAGGCCAAGCTGGTGTGCTGTTGGGTAAATTCCAACCGAGCAAAAAGAAAGACCCTGTTCCGCCTTTGCGCATTGCCGCCCCGGCTGAGGAAGGTGCCGTGCTATCGGCCCTGAACACCGTTCTCAGTGTGCGCTGGCTGCAATATGGCGGCGCTGTGCAGCAGCAACAGCAAGAGCTGTTAGAGAAGTGGCAATTTACACCCGAGCAAAGCTGGGCTGATGTGGTGAACAACAGCAGCCAACAGCCAGCATGGGCCGAGTTGGAGACCGCCGCCCAAGCCGCTTTGCAACAGGGGTTTTTTGAGGCCCGTGATGGCGCTGCGCCACAAACACCCGGCCAAGCCTTGTGGCAACTCGCCCCTGCGCTAGAAAATGCCTTGAGCCGCTACACCCTCGGCGGTGGCCAAGGCTTGATGCCCAGCATCAGTGTCCGCACCTTGGGCAGCGAAACGGCCCATGCCATCAAACCCGATGTGTGCGCCGTGGCCAGCACCGTGCCAGAAGTGCGCATTGATATTGAAGGTGGGCAAGAGGTGATTGAGAAAGACCTTTACCTCAATGCCAATTTGCATTTTGTAGGCGCGCAAGAGCACACTCAGGAAGAAGTGTTTGCGACTGAAATCCGAGGGCGAGGCAATCTCACTTGGCAACAGGTGAAGAAGCCTTATAAGCTCAAGTTGAACAAGAAAAACACCATGTTGGGTATGCCATCCAAAAACAAACATTGGATTTTGGTGGCCAATTACCTTGATCAAAGCTTGCTAAAAAACAGCAGCGCCTTCTGCCTCTCGCGCCAATTGGCCTTGGATTGGACGCCCTCTTTGCGCCCTGTCGAGCTCTATATGAATGGCGAGTACCACGGTGCCTACGACATGATTGAGCACATCCGCGAGGATGAGGAGCGTGTCAATATTGGCAATAAAAACGGCACGCTAAGCAACCCAGACCCCAACGATGGTTTCTTTGTAGAAATGGATTGGCGTTTGGGGGAGGACTTCTACTTTTACACAGGCAAGGGACATGCCTACACCGTCAAAACAGACAGCAGCGCCGCTGAAACGGCGGTGATTCAAGCCCAAGTGAATGACTTTGAGCAGCGTCTTTATGATCGCAGCAACCCCAACTATGTGGCGAATTTGGGGCAAGTGCTGGATCTTGAGGCTTTCATCGATTACTACTTGGTCAATGAGCTGATGCTCAATTTTGACGGCTATGCCCTGAGCACTTTTGCCCACAAGCCCGCTGGCGGCAAGCTGCGCTTTGGCCCAGTTTGGGACTTCGACCTCTCTGCTGGCAGCCCTTACACAACGGACCCTTACATCTGGTTCTTGCCCAATAAAAAACCCACTTTTGCGCCCGAGGGCACCAACGCCTACATTGCCGAACTGCTAGAGCACCCTGAAATGCAGGCCCATGTGTTGGCCCGTATGCAGTATTTGCACAGCCAAGTGCCACAGCTCAATGCCTTTATTGCTGCTTCGGCGCAACGGCTTGATGAGGCGCAGGCGCGCAACTACCAACGCTGGGACAACCTCGGCAGCCAAAGCTACGCCCAGCGCATTCAAAGCCTACAAAACTGGATGAGCCAACGCAGCGATTGGATGATGGCGCAAATGGAAGCTGGCCAATTCCGTTAATCCGCCCTGCCTGCCACATCTTGGCCTTGGCCCCCTTTGTGGCGGCCAAGGTCTGGGGGTTTAAGCCTGCGCCAGCAAAGCCGCCGCATCCAGTTCATAGCTTTGCGGGCCTTGGTGGGCAATTTTGATGGCACCGAGCTGGTTGCCCAAGGCGGCGCTGCGAGCCATGCTCCAGCCGCGCTCCAGGCCGTAGAGCAAGCCGCCCCTGAAGGCATCGCCACAGCCTGTGGGGTCGAGCACGGCCTCAGCCTGCACGGGGGCCACGCGGGTGCAGTCTCCGCCCTCATACACATCGCAGCCGTCGCCGCCCAAAGTTACCACCAGGCCGCGCACTTGGGCGGCAATCTCGGCCAGCTCAAGTCCGGTGCGCTCGCGCAGCATTTCGGCCTCGTAGTCGTTCACCGCCACCCATGTGGCTTGGCTCACAAAGGCCAGCAGTTCAGGGCCGTCAAACATGGGCAAGCCCTGGCCAGGGTCAAAAATAAAGGGCACGCCCATGCGGGCCAGATTCTGCGCATGTTGCAGCATGGCCTCGCGGCCATCGGGGGCGACAATGCCAATGTCTTGCGCCGTGGCCGCACCCGGCAGGGTGCAGGCGTGGGCCATTTGCATGGCGCCGGGGTGGAAGGCGGTGATTTGGTTGTTGGCCGTGTCCGTCATGATCATGGCCTGTGCGGTGTAAATATCGCTGCGCAGCACAATGTGCTCGGTGGCAATGCCTTTGCTTTGCAGGTAGTCCACATAGCTTTGGCCATCGTTGCCCAGCGCCGCCACAATCAGCGGCTGCCCGCCCAGTTGCTTTAAGGCGTAGGCGATATTGCCCGCGCAGCCGCCAAAATCGCGGCGCAGCTCAGGCACATAGAAGGACACATTCAGTTTGTGAATTTGGTCGGGCAAGATTTGGTCGGCAAACTGGCCGCCAAAGTTCATGATGCTGTCAAAGGCGAGTGAGCCACAGATGATTGCTGGCATGGTCTTGTGTGTGTTTGTGCTGTGAAAGGAAGCGGGCAGTTTAGCCGAGGAAGCCATAGCCGCTGTGTGCCTTCAGGCGCAAGGCGGATAATCTGCGCTTTCCCTCTGGCGGTGTTTATGTCTGCTTCTCCCTCTGGCTCCGCGCCTGCTGCGCTCTGGCGCAATCCCCACATCTTGCTGTTTTTGGGCTCTTTGCTCTGGGGCCTGACTTGGCCTGCCGCGAAAACCGTGGCCGAACACCTGCCGCCCGTCAGCAGTGCGGGCTGGCGTTTCAGCCTGGCCTTGCTGCCTTTGTTGTTTTTGGTGTATCGGCGCAATGGCGGCTGGCCCCGCCTGAGTCTGCCGCAATACGGCTGGCTGCTGCTGTGCGGCACAGTGGGCGTATTCGGCTATATGGTCTGCTTTATGTGGGGCTTGGCCTTGGCCCCTGCGGGGCGCGGCTCCTTGGTGCTGGCATTCAACCCCGTACTCACAGGCTTGGGCGCGGCCCTGTTTTTGCGCGAGCCCATAGGCCGCCGCAAAATGCTGGGCATGGCCTTGGCCGTGGTGGGGGCCTTGCTCGTCATCACGCACGGCGACATCCCCCGTTTTTTGCAAGGCGGCGTAGGCCGTGGCGAGCTGATTTTGCTCGGCTGCGCGGGCTTTTGGTCGGCCTATGGCCTCATGAGCAAGCGCTCTATGGCCTTCACCGACAGCATGACCGCCACCACCTACCCCATGATTTTTGGCACCGCCCTGCTGCTGCTCACCAGTGGCTGGATTGACGCCAATTTGGTCGGCTACGGCCCCATGCCTGACTGGGGCCAAGTGCCGCACGGCGTGTGGTGGGTGCTGCTGTTCTTGGCCTTGGGCGGCACCGTGCTGGCCTACACTTGGTATTTCTTTGGCGTGAGCCAACTGGGGCCCACAGTGGCAGCCACCTACAACACACTGGTGCCTGTGTTTGGTGTGCTCTTTGCCTGGTTGCTGCTGGGTGAAGCCACAGACTGGAGCCTGCTGCTGGGCGGCGCTGTCACCGTACTCGGCCTCAGCATTTTGAACTCGGCGGCCAAACGCGCCGCTGCTGCGGCTTGAATGCCCACCTCCTTACAATCGGCCCTATGAGTAATACCCCTGTATCCGATGCCTACGAAGCTGAACTGAAAGCCCGTGGCTACCAAAGCGACCCCGCCCAACTGGCCGCCGTGGCTGAACTCGAACGCTGCGCCGCCGAATGGAGCGCCTACAAAACCAAGCGCAGCAACCCGCTCAAGAAAATGCTGTTTCACCCCGACATCCCCAAGGGCGTGTACATGTATGGCGGCGTGGGCCGTGGCAAAAGCTTCCTCATGGACTGCTTCTACCAAGCCGTGCCCATCAAGCGCAAAACCCGTTTGCATTTTCACGAATTCATGCGTGAAGTCCACCGTGAACTCGCCGACCTGCAAGGCCAGGCCGAGCCGCTGGACATCTTGGCGGGCCGCATTGCGAAAAAATTCAAACTCATCTGCTTTGATGAATTCCATGTCAACGACATCGCCGATGCCATGGTGCTCTACCGCCTGCTGGATGCCCTCTTTGCCCAAGGCGTGGGCCTCATCATGACCAGCAACTTCGCCCCCGCTGGCATCTACCCCAACGGCATCCACCGCGACCGCATCCTGCCTGCCATCGACCTGCTCAACACCAAAATGGCCGTGATGACAGTGGACAACGGCACCGACTACCGCAGCCGCAGCCTAGAGAAAGTGCAGCTCTACCACAGCCCCGCCGATGCCGCCGCTGATGCGGCCATGCAAAACGCCTTTGCCGAGCTGGCCGAAGCGCAGGACGAAGACCCCAGCTTCCGCATAGAAAGCCGCGAACTCAAAGCCCGCCGCCGCGCCGGTGGCGTCATCTGGTTTGACTTTGCCGAACTCTGCGGCGGCCCCCGCAGCCAGAACGACTACCTCGAACTCGCCACGCAATTTCACACCCTGTTTCTATCGGGCGTGCCGCAAATGTTTGTGCGCCACGCATCGGAGGCGCGGCGCTTCACTTGGTTGATTGATGTGCTCTACGACCGCCGTGTCAAACTCGTTTGCTCGGCCGCCGTTGCGCCTGAGCAGCTCTACACCGAAGGCCCACTCTCAGGCGAATTCAAACGCACCGTCAGCCGCTTGAATGAAATGCAGACGGCGGAATTCTTGAACGAAGCCCACCGCCAAGTGGATACGGCCATTACTTAAACTCGGAGCTTGCCATGAAGAAACCCCTGTTCTTTGCCTTTGTCCTGTGCTTTAGCGCCGTGGCCTCAGCTCAGGTTTACCGTTGTGTGAATGAAAAAGGCCGCGTCATTTTTTCTGACACGGCCTGCCAAATGAACCACAAGGGCGAAAAAATCATGGCAGAAAAAAGCCCTGAAGAAAAGCAAAGGGCCGCCGAAAAGGCGCAAGTTGAGGCGCTAGAAAAGGCCCAAGTCGAAAAGGCCAAGAAAGCAGAGGCCCAAGCAGTTGAGCGCGCACCTGTGCAGTCGCCACAGCGCTTGCCCCCGCCTGCCCTTCTGCCCACACCAGAACCCACGCCTGAGCCGACTTGGCCCACAGCGCCCACGCAAAAAGTGCCCGTGTAAGTGTGTGCAGGCCCAGCCCCAAATCCAAATCCAACAAAAAAGCCCTGGCGTTAGCACTGGGGCTTTTCTTTTGCTCAAGGCCGATTCAGCAGACTTTAGTCTTCGAGGTAGTAGCTCTTGATGGGCTTGAGGTTGTCGTCCAGCTCATACACCAGCGGCGTGCCGTTGGGGATGTTCACTTCCATGATGTCTGCGTCTGAAATGCTGTCGAGGTGTTTCACCAAGGCACGGATGGAGTTGCCGTGGGCTGAAATCACAATGCGTTTGCCCGCTTTAATGGCGGGGGCCAGCGAGTCGTTCCACACAGGCAGCACGCGCTCCACGGTGTCTTTGAGGCACTCTGTGCGGGGGATTTCCGTGGGCTTGAGCTTGGCGTAGCGGATATCGCCGCCTTCCCAGCGCTCATCGCCATCCTCCAGCGCAGGCGGGGGCGTGTCATAGCTGCGGCGCCAAATATGCACCTGCTCATCGCCGTGCTCGGCGGCGGTCTCGGCCTTGTTCAAGCCCTGCAAGCCACCGTAGTGGCGTTCGTTCAAGCGCCAAGTGTTGACCACGGGAATCCAAGTGCGATCCATGGCATCGAGCGTGTGCCACAGGGTGTGGGTGGCGCGTTTGAGCACACTGGTGTAGGCCAGATCAAAGTCAAAGCCCGCCGCCTTCAAGCGCTGGCCAGCG
Organism: uncultured Burkholderiaceae bacterium; assembly: GCA_964544605.1. GTDB lineage: Bacteria > Pseudomonadota > Gammaproteobacteria > Burkholderiales > Burkholderiaceae_C > JAMIFN01. The sequence goes on along the minus strand of CAZJBX010000035.1, from coordinate 17,069 downwards.
TCTTTCGCTTGGGCCACGCCTTTTTCCGTCAGCGGCACATCCACCCAGCCAGTGAAGCGGTTGTCAAGATTCCATTGGGACTCGCCGTGGCGAATAAGAACTAATTTGTACATGGTGTAAACAGGCTAAAAAACTATGGGATGTTGCAGGCGGCATGGCCCGCTTGGGCGCAGCGCTTACAATGCAAACCCTCTATTGTATGCAAGCGCCGTGGGCGCTCTTTTTTGGGCTGGGTTTATGAATTTTTTGCTTGAGAACTGGTATCTGGTGGCTTTGGTCGTGGCGTCTGGCCTGCTCTTGTTTGTGCCTGGTCTGCGCGGCGGCGCGGCGGCAGGTGGCTTGAGCCCTGCGGCGGCGGTCAACCTCATCAACCGCGAAAAGGCGCAAGTGATTGACATCTGTAGCGCCCAAGAATACGAAGCAGGCCACTTGCCGCAGGCCAAGCACATCCCCTTAGATGAGCTGGAGGCCAAGCTCGGCGGCGTGGTGAAAAACAAAAACCTGCCCGTCATACTGGTCTGCGCCCGTGGTATGCGCTCCATGCGCGGCGTGGGCATTGCGAAAAAGCTGGGCTATGAGCATGTGCACAGCTTGGCCGGTGGCCTCACGGCTTGGCGTGCCGCCAACTACCCCGTGGAAGCAGGGCGCGGTAAATAAGCCCCTGCAAGCCCCTGCCCGCACACCCAGGCAGTCACGCCTCTATCTCAGGCGCTTCCATTGCGGTCTCCAAGCCCGCAATAACAAAATCTTTTATTGGCTCTTTTATTGACCTGCTTGCAGCTCAAGCTAAACCCGCATCGCTGCTGCTGTGGCAGCGCATTCATGTGTTGTAGGAACACGGCGTGCCGTGCTCCTACGGAGGGGCTATTTTTCTATAAAGCCCTGTGTTGGCTTAATTCTTGGTGACACGAACCGTCACGATTTCATCGGAACCCAAGCCCAGCAGCGTGGGGTTGGTCACAACCAATTGGCCACTTTGTGCAATATGGCAAGTGCTGGTGTAGGTCGTGGCTTCAGCCACTTGCAAGCAATCGCTACCACCGACCCATTTCACGCCCACGCCGTTTTGAGAGGCCGTGATGCGTGCGCTGTAAGTGCCTGCGGGTAAGTCGTAAGACAGCTGCACACCCTCGGCCAATACTCTTTGTTCATCCACCACGGCGCCGCTGCTGCCGCCGCCGCCGCCACACGCGGCCAAGATGGATGCGCCCAGCGCAATGGGAATCAATTTCAATGCTTTCATGTTTTTCCTCCAATGGGATTAAGTTCAACTCAATGGCTCAATGGCTCAATGGCTCTTTCAGGTTGAAAGAGCCTCAAATGTAAAGCATTTCGTAACCTAAAGTTACGCAATATTTAACTAGGCTGCAAAGTTAAGTTGCTGGTTACGCAACTGGCTACAGTTTGCGCCATGCAGTCTGAGAAAGAACGATTCGCCCAACGCTTGCAGCAAGCCATGCAAGCGGCAGGCTATGCAGCCAAACCCTCGGTGCTGGAGCGCGAGTTCAATCTGCGTTACTGGGGCAAGCCCATGACTTTGCACGGTGTGCGGCGCTGGCTGCGGGGAGAAACCCTGCCAGACTTCCAAAAACTACAAACACTGGCACAGTGGCTGTGCATCCCCGTCGAAGAACTGGCCTTGGGCATCAGTGCCAAACCCGCCAAAGAGCAGCACAAAAACTGGCTGTTGCACTTGAGTGCGCAAGACCAAGCCGCCCTACAAATGTATGCCCAACTGCCCAACGCCAAAAAGCAATTGCTGCGCGAAACGATTTTGGCCTTTGCCCAAGCCGAGGCTTACACCACAGGCCGTTTGCTGGGCTAGGCGGGCGTTGCCCTGCTGGGTCGTGGCCACGCAAAACGAGGTAACTAGGAATCAAGCTCAAGCGCAGCGAAAACCGCAGATTGCGGCTCGGGGGCCGCAATGACGAGGTAGAGATAGTTGCGTCATTTCAAATACACAAACGCACAATGGCGGGCATCGCTCACAGCCCCCGCTGCCGCAGGGCTTCATACAAGCACACGCCGCTGGCGACGGAGACATTGAGGCTTTCGACGCTGCCGCGCATGGGGATGCCAATCAGCGCGTCGCAGGTTTTGCGGGTGAGTTGGCGCATACCTGCGCCTTCAGCGCCCATGACGATGGCGCTGGCGGCTTTGAAGTCGGCTTGGTAGAGGGTTTGCGGCGCGTCGTCGGCTGTGCCGTAAATCCAGATGTTGCGCTCTTTGAGTTCATTCAAAGTGCGGGCCAAGTTAGTGACCATGAAGTAGGGCACGGTTTCTGCCGCGCCACTGGCGACTTTGGCCACGGTGGCGTTGATGCCGACGGCGTGGTCTTTGGGCGCGATGACGGCGTGTGCGCCTGCGCCATCGGCCACGCGCAGCACAGCGCCCAGGTTGTGCGGGTCGGTCACGCCGTCGAGCACCAAAAGCAGGGGCGCAATGCCTTGCTCCTCTAGGTCGTCCAGCAGTTCATCTAGGCTGCGTTTTTCCACGATGTCGGCGACTTTGGCGACCACGCCTTGGTGGTTGTGGCTGCCGCAGAGTTTGGACAGGCGCAGGCCGTCGGCTTCAATCAGACGCAGGCCCGCTTCTTTGGCGCGCAGGGTGAATTGGCGCATACGGGCATCGCGGCGGCTGGCGTCAATATAGACTTCTTGCACCGATTCGGGGGCGATTTTGACGCGCACGCCGACAGCGTGAAAGCCAAAGAGGATTTTTGTTGTGCTCATATTGGGGGCCGGCCATTACTGGCGGGTTTTGCTCCAGTCTTGGGTGGTGGCTTGAAACAGCGCGCCCACATCCACGGCGTCAAAGCGGTATTGCGCGCCGCAGAAGTCGCAGCCGACTTCGATTTGGCTTTGCTCGGCCAAGATATCGTTGGCTTCGTGTTGGCCCAAGTTGAGCAACATGCCTTCCACGCGCTGGCGCGAGCAGGTGCAGGCAAAGTGGGGGCGGGGGTCGTCGGCCTGGGGCGCAAAGCGCAGCAGTTTTTCTTCCCAATACAGGCGGTGCAAAATGCTGTCCACATCTAGGCCCAGCAGCTCTTGGGGCTTGAGGCTGAGGGTGTGGCTGGTGATGCGGCGGCAGGCGTCTTGCAGCTCGTCTTCGCTCAACGCGCTGCGGCCTTCCAGATTGCCTTCGCCCTTGACCGGGATGTGTTGCAGCATGATGCCAGCGGCGACTTCCTCATTGGCGGCCAGCACAAAATGGGTTTCCAGTTGCTCAGAGTGCAGCATATAGCCGCCCAAGGCTTGCGCCAGCGAGGCAAAGGGCTGGCCGCCCTCGTCGTTGAGCGCGACCACGCCTTGGTAGGGCTGCTGCCCGGGCAGGCGGTCTTTGGGGTCCAGCGTGACGGCGCATTGGCCCTGCGGCAGCAGGCCGCCGAGCTGGGCTTGGCTGCCCAAATCAGCACCCGCTTGCACGGTGGCGGTGGCCCGCAGCGCCAGGTCGTTTTGCACCTCGGCCACGGCCAGTTGCACGGGGCCAGCGCTTTGCATTTGCAGCACCAGTGTGCCGTTGAATTTGATGCTGGACTGCATCAGGGCGCTGGCGGCCAGCATTTGCCCCAGCAGCTCGGCCACGGGCGTTTGCCACGGCCCTGTTTGGGTGTTGTTGGCGCGGCGGCGCAGCACCTCTTGCCAGCTATCGGTCAGGCGCACAATGGCACCTTTCAGCGGCAGGCCGTCGAATAAAAATTTGTGGATTTCGCTCATTGCAAGACTCTTTGAACAGGGGCCGCAAGCGGCCTATGGGCATGAATTATGACTGAGGCGGTGGCGCTAGCCCCTTCGCTACAATGCTCGGCTTGACCCGCAGCACTGGAGGCCCAGCCATGACCGCCGCTCTATCGAACCAATATGAAACATTTTTGCGCCATGTCTGGGAAAACGGCACGGCCAAGGCCGACCGCACGGGCACGGGCACACGCAGCGTGTTTGGCTACCAAATGCGCTTTGACTTGGCGGCGGGCTTTCCGCTGGTCACCACCAAGCGCGTGCACCTCAAGTCCATCATCTATGAGCTTTTGTGGTTTTTGCAAGGCTCAGGCAATAACAACTGGCTGCGTGAGCGCGGCGTGACGATTTGGGACGAATGGGCCGCCGCCGATGGCGACCTTGGCCCCGTGTATGGCGTGCAGTGGCGCTCTTGGCCCACGGCCAACGGCGCGCACATTGACCAAATCAGCCAAGTCATTGACACCCTGAAAAGCAACCCCGATTCGCGCCGCATCATCGTCTCGGCCTGGAATGTGGGCGAGCTGGACAAAATGGCGCTGGCCCCCTGCCACGCCCTGTTTCAGTTTTATGTGGCCGATGGCAAACTCAGTTGCCAGCTCTACCAGCGCAGCGCAGACATCTTTTTGGGCGTGCCTTTTAACATTGCCAGCTACGCCCTGCTCACGCATATGGTGGCGCAGCAGTGCGATTTAGAGGTGGGCGATTTTGTGTGGACGGGTGGCGATTGCCACATTTACGACAACCACCACACGCAGGTGCAAGAGCAATTGCGCCGCCAGCCCTTGGCCTACCCCAAGCTGCACATCAAGCGCCGCCCTGCCGACATCTTCAGCTACGAATTTGAAGACTTTGAGGTGCTGGGCTACGAGCACCACCCCGCCATTTCCGCCCCTGTGGCGGTGTAAGGGGGCCAGCCATGAGCAGCGCACGGCCCCAAGAAATCGCCCTGATTTGGGCGCAGGCGAGCAACGGCATCATCGGCAGCCAAGGGCAAATGCCCTGGCACTTGCCCGAAGACTTGGCCCACTTCAAAGCCCTCACCTCAGGCCACCCCGTCATCATGGGGCGCAAAACTTGGGACTCCCTGCCGCCCGCCTTTCGCCCCCTGCCCGGGCGGCGCAATGTCGTCATCAGCCGCCAAGCCGCTTGGCAGGCCGAAGGCGCTGAGGCCGCGCCCAGCCTAGAGGCGGCCTTGGCTTTGCTGGCCGATGCGCCGCTGGTCTGGGTCATGGGCGGCGGGCAAATCTACGCCCAAGCCCTGCCCTTGGCGCAGCGGCTTGAAGTGACGGAAATCGACATCGCCCCCGCAGGCGACACCCTTGCGCCCGAGATTGACCGCAGCCAATGGCAACTGCACGCGCCTGAGGCCGCTTGGCAGCAATCACGCACAGGCTTGGCCTACCGCTTTTGCACATGGACGCGCCAGCCCCAAGCCTGAACCCCGCCCCCGTGCTCTGCCTCAGCGGGCCCACGGCATCGGGCAAAACGGGCCTGGCCTTGGCCTATGGCCAGCAGCGCGGCGATGTGGAAATCATCAGCGTCGATTCCGCCCTCATCTACCGCGATATGGACATCGGCACGGCCAAACCCACGCCCGCCGAACTCGCCAGCCTGCCGCACCACCTCATCAACACCCACGACGCGGCGCAAAGCTATAGCGCCGCCGAATTTGCGCGTGATGCCCACCGCTTGGTGGCCGACATCCGTGCCCGTGGCCGCCAGCCCCTGCTGGTGGGCGGCACCATGCTCTACCTCAAAGCCCTGGCCGACGGCCTGCACGACCTGCCCCCAGCCGATGCCGCTGTGCGCGCCGAGATTGACGCCCTTGCCGCCGCCCACGGCTGGCCCGCCGTACATGCCGAACTCGCCCAAGTCGATGCCGCCAGCGCCGCCCGCCTCGCCCCCAACGACAGCCAGCGCCTGCAACGCGCCCTAGAGGTCTATCGCATCACCGGCCAGCCCCTATCGGCCTTTCATGCCAGCGCCAAACAAATACTGCCGCCCCTGCCCCTGCGCCTGGCCAGCCTTGAAGCGCAAGACAAAAACTGGCTGCACCAACGCATTGCCCAGCGCACCGAAGTCATGCTGGCGCAAGGCTTGGTGGCCGAAGTCGAGCGCCTGAAAAACCGTGGCGACCTCCACCTTGATCTACCCGCCATGCGCTGCGTGGGCTACCGCCAAACCTGGCAAATGCTGGCGGGCGAACTGCCGCAGGCCGAACTCGCCGAGCGCATCACCATTGCCACCCGCCAGCTCGCCAAACGCCAAATGACCTGGCTGCGTAGCATGGGCGCACGGCGCAGCATCGCCGCTGAAAACGCCACCGTCGATGCCCTCATCCAAGCCTGGGCCGCTTAAACTGCCACTGCCACTGTGTATCACTTTGGCCGCGCTCAGGCGTTAAAACCCCATGCGCCCACGGCCAACCCCGCCGCGCCCCCACTTTGAAAGGCCCGCCATGACCACCGCCCGACACCGCCTCGCCGCCCTCCTTCTGGCCGCCGCCACCCTTGCCCTGGCTGGCTGCGCCAGCACCGCCAGCGTGCAAACCCAAGTCAGCCAATTCAACCAATGGCCCGCCAACGCCCAAGGCGCCAGCTTCAGCGTCAGCACCGCCGCCCAAGGCGCATCCGCCCAATGGGGCGACTTGCAACGCCAAAACTACGAACAACAACTGGCCCAAGCCCTGCAAGCCCAAGGCCTACAGCCCGCCGCCGCAGGCCAAAGCGCCCGCTTTCACGCGCAAATGCGCCTTGACAGCCGCGAAGACAAAATCAACATCAGCGAACCCATTTACGGCCCGCCCTACTACGGCCCCTACGGCCACGGCTTTGGCCACTACGGCTGGCCCCACTACTGGGAAGACGGCGTCTTTGGCCGCCGCTTCTGGGGCCCACCCGCCTACTACGGCCAACGCCAATACCAACGCCCCGTCGCCAGCCACCTCCTCAGCGTCCGCATACAAGACAGCAGCCAAAACAACAGCACCGTCTATGAAGCCAACGCCCAATACCAAGGCAGCCCGCCCGATATCAACGCCCTCATGCCCTACCTCATCCGCAGCGCCTTCAGCGACTTCCCTGGGCAAAATGGCAAAACAAGGCAGTTGGAATTCAAGCTGCCGGAGGCGGGCAAAAAATAAAATCCGCCCCATTTAAAAATGGCGAAGCGAAATATCCAAATCAATGGATTCGGATAACGCCTCCACGCAGAGCGTAGAGGCGAGAAAGCGTTTGGCTTGAACAACAAAAAGGCTCCTCAATGGAGCCTTTCTTTTTACTTTTCATCCGCAGCAAGCAGGCGCTGCGGATCGGGATGGGATGCGAGGCGCAAACCGCAAACAATAGCAGCGCTATTGTGAGGATTTGCAACGACGCAGACCGCCCGAGGCCGCAACGCCTAACGCATGTACATGCCGCCGTTGATGTCTAACTCATGGCCGGTGATGTAGCCCGCCTTGGGGCTGGCGAGGAAAGCCACAGCATGGGCAATTTCTTCAGCCTGACCCAAGCGGCCCAGCGGGATTTTGGCCATGAGGGCTTGTTGCTGGGCTTCGGGCAGGGTGGCGGTCATGTCGGTCGCGATGAAGCCGGGGGCGATGCAGTTGACGGTGATGCCACGGCTGCCGAGTTCTTGCGCGAGGGCGCGGCTCATGCCAGCCACGCCTGCTTTGGCGGCGGCGTAGTTGGCTTGGCCGGGGTTGCCTGCTGCGCCGACGACGCTGGTGACGCTGATGATGCGGCCTTGGCGCTGTTTCATCATGGGTTTGATGGCGGCGCGCGAGACGCGGAAGACGGCTTTGAGGTTGGTGTCGGCGACTTCGTCCCACTGCTCGTCTTTCATCCGCATGGCGAGGGTGTCGCGGGTGATGCCAGCGTTATTGACGAGGATGTGCAGGCCGCCGTGCTCTTTGACGATGCTGTCGATGAGGGCGTCCACCGCCGCCGCGTCATTGACATTGAGCACCACGCCTTGCACGCCGGTGGCGCTGATGGTGTCGGCCCCAGTTTGGCTGGTGGCGGTGCCGATGACGGTGGCGCCTTGTTGTTTGAGTTCGGCGGCGATGGCCGCGCCGATGCCACGGGTGGCACCCGTGACGAGGGCGATGTGTTGGGCGAGTGTGCTCATGGTTTTAGGCTCCTTGTGGTGTGTGTGTTCACGGCGTGTGCCGATAAAGCCGAGATTGTGGCACGCCCAGCGGGGCAGTTGGGGCGCTTTGGCTTGCACTTCGGGCTGGGCTTTGCTTGAGGCGGCGCAGGGGTTATGCCCTGAGGCGGTTTGACCCTGCCCTTGGGCGGGCGCATGATGGCGGGCGCAGGGCCAGCCTGCTGCAGGTGTGTGACATTTGCACGGGGGGCTCGGCCAATTTGTGTTTTTGTGCTGCTTTGTTTTTATGTTTCCCATTCGCAACCCGCTGCTGCGCCATTTGACTTGGGCCATTGTGCTCAAGCTGCTGTTTATTACGGCGCTGTGGTGGCTGTTTGTGCGCGATGCCCGCCGCGATGTGGATACGCAGGAGACGGCGGCACATTTTTTGGCTGCACCCCAGCCCAGCCCCACGCCTGAACAGGAGGCTTTGCCATGATTTCTGAAGAACTGGTCAATTTGTCGCGTTTGCAGTTTGCGGCGACGGCCATGTATCACTTTTTGTTTGTGCCGCTGACTTTGGGTTTGGCTTGGCTGCTGGTGATCATGGAGAGCGTGTATGTGATGACGGGCAATGTGGTGTGGAAGGACATGACGCGCTTTTGGGGCAAGTTGTTCGGCATCAACTTTGCGCTGGGGGTGACGACGGGGCTGACGCTGGAGTTCCAGTTCGGCACCAACTGGGCCTATTACTCGCACTATGTGGGCGATATTTTTGGTGCGCCGCTGGCGATTGAGGGGCTGATGGCCTTCTTTTTAGAGGCGACTTTTATTGGCCTGTTCTTTTTGGGCTGGGACCGCCTGAGCAAGCCGCAGCATTTGCTGGTGACAACGCTGATGGCGCTGGGCACAAACTTCTCGGCGCTGTGGATTTTGATTGCCAATGGCTGGATGCAAAACCCGGTGGGCGCTGAGTTCAACTGGGTGACGATGCGGATGGAGATGACGGATTTTTGGGCCATTGTGTTCAACCCCGTGGCGCAGGCCAAGTTTGTGCATACGGTGGCGGCGGGCTATGTGACGGGGGCCATGTTTGTGCTGAGCATTTCCGCCTGGTATTTGCTGCGGGGGCGCGATGTGGCTTTTGCCCAGCGCAGCTACCGTGTGGCGGCGGCCTTTGGCTTGGCGGCGGTGTGCTCGGTGATTGTGCTGGGCGATGAGTCGGGCTATATGGTGGGTGAAGCGCAGCAGACCAAAATGGCCACGATTGAGGCGATGTGGGAGACGCACCCTGCGCCAGCGGGTTTGGCGCTGGTGGCCAGCATCAATGAGGCCGAGGGCAAGAACAATTGGGCCATTGAGATGCCCTATGTGATGGGGCTGATTGGCACGCGCTCCATCAGCAAAACGATTCCGGGCATCCACGACATCAAAGAGAAGAACCGCGAGCGCATCATCAACGGCATGGGCGCGGTGACGGCGCTGGAGCGCCTGCGGGCCAACCGCCAAGATGCGGAGGCCGAGGCCGTGCTGCGCGAGCGCATGGATGATTTGGGCTTTGGCCTGCTGCTCAAGCGCTATGTGAAGGATGTGAGCCAGGCCACGCCTGAGATGATTGAGCAGGCGGTGAATGACACCGTGCCGCGCGTGACGCCGCTGTTTTGGTCTTTCCGCATCATGGTGGGGCTGGGTTTTGCCATGCTGCTGCTGTTTGCCCTGTCGTTTTGGCAAACCCTGAAAGGCCGCTTTACCGAAAAACGCTGGCTGCTGCACGCTGCCGTGTGGATGCTGCCTGCGCCGTGGATTGCGGCTGAGCTGGGCTGGGTGGTGGCCGAGTATGGCCGCCAGCCGTGGACGATTTACGGCGTGCTGCCGACACATTTGTCGGCCTCGTCTTTGAGCACGGGCACGGTGTATGGCTCACTGATTGGCTTTGTGGTCTTCTACACCCTACTGGCGATTGTGGAGGTTTACCTGATGCGCAAATACGCCATTTGGGGGCCAGCCAGCTTGGGCACGGGCCGCTATGACGGCGAGCAGAACAAAGCGGTTTAAACAGCCAGAGCGAACAGGAGAAAATCATGTTGGATTACCCCACTTTAAAAGTGATTTGGTGGCTGCTGATTGGCGTGCTGTTGATCGGCTTTGCCATCATGGACGGCCACGATATGGGCGTGGGCAGCCTGTTGCCTTTTTTGGGCAAGAACGATGAGGAGCGCCGCGTCATCATCAACACCGTGGGTGCCCACTGGGAGGGCAACCAAGTGTGGTTTGTAACAGGCGGGGGCGCGATTTTTGCGGCCTGGCCTTTGATTTACGCCACGGCTTTTAGCGGTTTTTATTGGGCCATGATGGCGGCTCTGTGGGCCATGTTCTTTCGCCCTGTGGGTTTCAAATACCGCAGCATGATGCCCAGCCCCACTTGGCGCAATGCCTGGGATTGGGGCATTTTTGTGGGCAGCTTTGTACCGGCACTGATTTTTGGCGTGGCCTTTGGCAATGTGCTGCAAGGCGTGCCTTTTCATTTCGATGACTTTTTGCGGCCCACTTATACGGGCAGCTTTTGGGCTTTGCTCAACCCCTTTGCCCTGCTGGCTGGGGTGGTGAGTGTGGCCATGCTCATCATGCAGGGGGCCGTGTATTTGGCCCACCGCACGGTGGGTGAGCTGCAAGCACGGGCACAAAACGCCCTGCTGTGGAGCGCCTTGCTCACCAGTGTGGGCTTTTTGGCGGCGGGCCTGTGGCTGAAGTGGGGCGGCATTCAGGGCTATGCCATCACCTCAGCCATTGACCCTGCGGCCCTGCCCGACCCACTGGCCAAAACCGTGGTGCGTGGCGATGCCGCTTGGTGGCTGAATTACCAAAAATGGCCACTGCTGTGGGCCTTGCCCCTGCTGGGTTTGCTGGCCCCCATTGCGGCGGCGATGGTGGCGCGGGCGGGCCGCACGCTGTGGGGCTTTACGCTGTCGTCTTTGGCGCTGGCGGGCATCATTGGCACGGCGGGCGGGGCCATCTTCCCCTTTATGCTGCCTTCATCGAGCCAGCCCAGCGCCAGCCTGACGGTGTGGGATGCCTCATCCAGCCATTTGACGCTGGGCATCATGCTGGTGGCGGCCATTATTTTCATTCCCCTCATCGTGGCTTATACCTCGTGGGCCTATCGGGTCATGCGCGGCAAAATTACGGTGGAAGACATCCGTGCCAATGAGCACACGGCGTATTGAAGGAGCAAAGCATGTGGTATTTCGCTTGGATTTTGGGTTTGGGCTTTGCCGTGCTGCTGGCCATTTTGAATGCCATGTGGGGCGAGAACGAGGCCGCCCGCGCGGAGGCCGAGCAGCACAAGAAATGAAGCCGCAGCAAGTGCCTGACAGCGCCGAGGCCAGCGCCCACGGCCCCGGCCTGCACTGGCCCAGCTTGCTGCTGGGCGTGGGCATCATGTTGGTGGGCACGGCCTACCCCCTGCTGTTTGCCGATGCCCAAGGCAAGGCCGACCACAATTTGGCCTATGCCCTGTTTTGGGCCATGGCAGCGGGCTTTGTGCGGGGCGTGGGTTTTGTGCCGCGCTTTTGGCTGTGGCGCTGGCTGTTCTCTGGCTGGGCGGCGGCGCTGGCCTTGGGCTTGGCACTGTGGCTGCGTTTTGGCGCGGCTTAAAAAACAAAAAACCCGCCGAAGCGGGTTGTTTTTTGCCTGATGCGGGTGGGCTTTAAATGGGCTTTAAGCCAAGGCTGCTTTCACGGCGGCCAAGCTGTCGGGGTCAAACAGATTGTGCGCGGGCAAATCTGGGCTGATGCGCTTGACCATGCCGGCCAAGGCTTTGCCCGGGCCGCATTCGACCACGGCGCTCACGCCACGGGCTTCAATGGCCTGCACGCATTCCACCCAGCGCACAGGGCCAGCGGCTTGGCGCACCAGCGCATCTTTGATGCGGGCGGGGTCTGTTTCTACCGCCACATCGATGTTGTTGACCACAGGAATTTGCGGCGTGCCCAGCTCCAGCGCGGCCAAGGCCGCTTGCAGTTTGACGGCGGCGGGCTGCATGAGGCTGGAGTGAAAAGGCGCAGACACAGGCAGCGGCAGGGCGCGTTTGGCGCCAGCGGCTTTGAGGTCGGCGCAGGCTTTTTCAACCCCCGCTTTGCTGCCCGCAATCACGGTTTGATTGGGGTCGTTGAAGTTGACGGCCTCGGCCACTTCGCCCGTGCCCGCGCTGCTGGCTTGGCAGATGGCTTTGACCTGCTCGGCCTCCAGCCCCAAGATGGCAGCCATCGCCCCTGCGCCCACGGGCACGGCCTCTTGCATGGCCGCCGCACGCAGGCGCACCAGTGGCACGGCTTGGGCCAAGGTCAGCACGCCAGAGGCGACCAAGGCGGTGTACTCGCCCAAAGAGTGGCCCGCCACCACGGCAGGCACCGCGCCGCCCTCGTGCAGCCAAGCGCGGTAGGCGGCAATGGCGGCCACCAGCATGGCGGGCTGGGTGTTGGTGGTCAGGGCCAATTCCTCTTTGCTGCCTGTGGCAATGAGCTGGCCGATGTTTTCGCCCAAGGCATCGCTGGCCTCTTGCAGCACGGCTTGCACGGCAGGGTGCTCGCCCCAAGCATCGAGCATGCCAGGCGATTGCGAGCCTTGGCCGGGGAATACAAATGCAAAAGTCATGTCTTTTCTTTCATCTACAAAGCAATGGCAGGGCGGCGGCGGATCAGCCTTTGATCATGTCCTCAGGGCCCCAGTAGGCCCGCATGGTGGTGAATTCGCCTGCCTCGTTAAAAGTCATCACATCGATGACGCGGATGGTCATGGGGCCGCCCCAGTCCAAGCTGACTTCAAAGGCCATGGCGGCGCTGTCGCTGTGCGAAGTGCGGATGGGGGCCACCAGCTTGAGCTGGGCCTTGGTTTGCAGCGAGCCGGTGTAGAACTCGCGGATGGCGGCGCGGCCCTCAATGGTTTTGCCGCCGCCCACGGGGTCTTCAATCGTGGCGTTGTCGGCGTAGAGGGCCACAATGCCCTCCAAGTCGCCCGCGTTCATGCGGTCGATATAGGCTTGCATGGCGGCGCGCTTGGCTTCGTTGTTGTTGCTCATCGGGGTCTCCTTTTATTGGCGTGGTTCAAAGCAAAATTTCTTGCGCCATTTGCTCGGCGTAATCATCGCGGCGGCGGATGCAATGCACGGCATCGCCATCGACCAGCAGCTCGGCGGCGCGGTTGCGGCTGTTGTAATTGCTGGCCATGCTCATGCAATACGCGCCTGTGGAGCACACGGCCAGCACATCGCCCGCTTGCACGGCCAATTGGCGATCACGGCCCAGCCAGTCGCCGCTTTCGCATACGGGGCCAACCACATCGTAGCTTTGGCTGGCTGCTTGCGGGCGCTCTGCCACGGGCACGATGTGGTGGTAAGCCTCGTACATGGCGGGGCGCGGCAGGTCGTTCATGGCGGCATCGACGATGCAGAAGTTTTTCTCCTCGCCCTCTTTCAAATACTGCACTTCCGTCAGGCACACACCCGCATTGCCCACCAAAGAGCGGCCCGGCTCCAGCACAAAGCCACGCTGGCCATAGCCCCGTGCATCGCAGCGGGCCAAAATCGCCGCCCAAAGGGCATCGGCCGCAGGCGGGGTCTCATCCAAATACTGGATGCCCAAGCCGCCGCCAAAGTCCAAATGCCCAATGGTGATGCCCTCGGCCTCTATCGCCGCCACCAAGTCCAGCACCTTGTCCACGGCCTCCAAATAAGGCGCAATCTCGGTGATTTGCGAGCCAATGTGGCAGTCAATGCCCTGGATGGCCAAACCCGGCAGGCTGGCTGCCAGTTGGTAAGTGGCCAGCGCCTCCTCATGGGCGATGCCGAATTTATTGGCCTTTAAACCCGTAGAAATATAAGGGTGGGTTTTGGCATCCACATTGGGGTTCACACGCAGGCTGATGGGCGCAGTGCGACCCATGCTGCTGGCCACTTCGCTCAGGGCGTGCAGCTCGGCAATGCTCTCTACATTGAAGCAGTGGATGCCCACCTCAAGCGCATAGCGCAGCTCGGCACGGGTTTTGCCCACGCCAGAGAAAACGATTTTTTCAGGCGCAGCACCGGCTTTTAAAGCCCGCATGATTTCGCCCTGCGAGACGGTATCAAAACCACAACCCGCCTGTGCCAACAATTGCAAAATGGCCAAATTGCTATTGGCTTTCACGGCGTAGCAAATCAGCGCTTTGCGGCCCGCCAAGCCGCGTTGGTAGGCGGCCAAGGCCGACAAAATGCTGGCCTTGCTGTACACAAACAAAGGCGTGCTGTATTCAGCCGCCAAGGGCGCCAGGGCCGCGCCTTCTAAATGCAACTGGCCGCCCTGCACATGCAAAAACGGCGCACCGGGCAAGCGGCTGGGGCTCAAAATCTGACTCATGCGGCAGCTCCAACATCAAGCGCGGCGGGCGCTTGAGGCGCGGGTCGATACAAAGGGCCTTTTTGCCCGCAGGCGGCCAAGGCCAAGCTCAAAAGTAAAAGGGAAAAGAGGACTTTCATGGGCCGCCATTGTAGGGCTTAGCCCTCGGTCAGCACATCGCGGTAGCTGGTGTAATAGCTGATGTAGATGACAGGCAGGATGACGATATAGGCCAAGAACAGGGTGAACACCGCAACAAAACCCAAACCCAGCATGATCAAGCCATAAATGAAGAAAGCGCCCATATTGCGCCAACAGGCCGCCAAGCTGCGCTTCATCGCCTCAATCGCGGGCACATCATTCAAGACCACCAAGGCAGGGGCAAACCACAGCGCCATCATCAAAGGCAGCATCAGGGCCATGCTGATTAAAAAGCCCAGCGCCAGCCACAGCAACACAGCGCTGTTGAGCTGAGCGCCGCTGCTGGCAAAGTTGAAACCAAAACCCAACACCATAGTTACCAGCATGGGCAGCATGGCCACCAAGCTGCCCGCAATGGTGATGGCCCCCAGCAAAATCAACTGCCCCAGATTTTTGTGCTGAAAGCCTGACCACAGGTGCTCAAAGCGCAAACCTTGGCGCTCATCGAGCGAATAGGCCCCCAGCACAAAGCCCGCCGTCCCCACTGGGGCCAGCAGACTCAACACCAAATTACCAAAGGGCATAAAGGAAGAGACCACCGCCATCACCATATAAGCAGCCAGCAAGGCCAAGATCATGCCCATCCAAGTGCCTGGCTCGGCCTTGAACAGCGTCCAAGCTTGCGTCAGCCAAAGCTGGCCGTGCTTCCAAGGCTGCTTGGCGGGCTCGGCACGCAGCACGGGGCCTTGGCCCAAGGGCGGCTGTGGCGCCGCTTGGCGGGTGCTTGGGGCGGCAGGCACGGCCTCGGCACTGACTTGGTAGGGGTAAGGGTTGTTGTTTTGTTCTTCTTGCATGGGGCTGTCCTATGGGTTATCAGCAGCGATACTAGCCCAAAAAAACATGGCCAAAGCCCTTGGCCGCAGCAGGCTGCTTGCGATGAAGGCAGATACAAAGGGCCTCACCCGCAGGCGGCTAAGTTCAAAGTAAAGGGGCAAACAGGGCATTCATGGCCGCCATTCTGGGGCCTAACCCTCGGTCAGCACATCACGGTAGCTGGTGTAGTAGCTGATGTACATGAGGAGCACGATGCCGATGCCGAGCAAGAACACGGTGAGCGTCAAGGTCATCAGCCTTGCGTATAAGTCTAGACCTATGGTGTTGAGGGCAAGAGCGGCCAAAAACAGGACAAACACAACAAGTAAAACCAAAACCAGCATGATCAAGCCATAAATCGTAAAAGCCCCCATATTGCGCCAGCAGGCTTTAAAACTGAGCTTCATGGCCTCCAAGGCGGGGACATCATTCAAGACCACCAAGGCAGGCGCAAACCACAGCGCCATCATCAAAGGCAGCATCAACAAAGACAGCATCAAGCTGATGTACAAAGGCCCTAAGTAGATGTAGGGAATAAGAACAGACCAAAAGTCAGCCGAGACGAGATAGCCCGCAGCAATCAAGCCCAGGGCAACAAGCACCATCGCCAGCGTGATCACCATGAGGGCCAAAATCGTGATGGCCCCCACCGAAATCAACTGCCCCTTATTTTTGTGCTGAAAGCCTGACCACAGATGCCCAAAGCGCAGGTCTTGGCCCTCATCAAGCGAATAAGCCCCCAGCACAAAACCGGCAGTCATCACAGGGACAAACAAACCCAGCGTCAGCTGACTAAAAGGAATAAGAGCCGCCGCGATATAGGGCAGCACATAGGCCAGCACATAGCCCAAAATCATGCCGATCCAAGTGCCCGGCTTGGCCTTGAACAAGACCCAGGCTTGCACCAGCCAAAGCCAGCCATGCCTCCAAGGCAGCTTGGCGGGCTCGGCGCGCAGCACAGGGCCTTGACTCAGGGGCGGCTGTGGCGGCTGTGGCGCCGCTTGGGGGGTGCTTGAGGCGGCAGCAGGCGCAGCCTCGGGCGCGGCAATGACTTGGTAGGGATTGTTGTTTTCTTCTTCTTGCATGGGGCTACCCTAGGGCTGACTGGCAGCGATACTAGCCCAAAAAACAAGCCCAAAGCCCCTTGGCCGTAGGCGCAGGACAATGCGCCGTAAAATCGGGACGGTTTTTTCTTTTTTATTGCAACCAAAGGATGTAGATATGGCTCTCGTTTCCATGCGCCAACTGCTGGACCACGCCGCTGAAAACGGCTACGGCATTCCCGCTTTCAATGTGAACAACCTCGAACAAGTGCAGGCTGTCATGGCCGCTGCCGACGAGGTGGGCGCACCCGTCATTTTGCAAGCCAGTGCCGGTGCCCGCAAATATGCTGGCGAGCACTTCATCAAATACCTCATTCAAGCCGCCACCGAAGCCTACCCCCACATCCCCCTGGTGATGCACCAAGACCACGGCACCAGCCCTGAAGTCTGCCGTGGCGCACTTGATTTGGGCTTTGGCTCGGTGATGATGGACGGCTCTTTGCTCGCTGACGGCAAAACCCCATCTGACTTCGACTACAACATTCGCGTCACCAAAGAAGTGGTAGAAATGGCGCACAAAATTGGCGCCACAGTGGAGGGCGAGCTGGGTTGCTTGGGCAGCCTCGAAACGGGCGAAGCCGGTGAGGAAGACGGCGTGGGCGCAGTGGGCAAGCTCGATTTGGAGCAAATGCTGACCGACCCAGAAGAAGCCGCTGAATTCGTGAAAGCCACCCAACTGGACGCACTGGCGATTGCCATCGGCACCAGCCACGGCGCTTACAAATTCACCCGCCCCCCCACAGGCGATGTGCTGG
>CAZJBX010000034.1:0-27375 GCA_964544605.1 uncultured Burkholderiaceae bacterium | reverse complement strand
ACGAACAGCTGGCTGGGGTAGATGAAGTAGCCCTTGGTCTTGATGGCGTCATCTTTTGCGGCCGCGATGTTCGGATCACTGTCTGCCATGGCGGCGTAATTGACAGAAGCGTCGCCGCCGGTGATGTAGTCGATGAAGTTCTCGCTGATGAAGCGATAGAACAGGCTGCCCAGTACATATTGTTTGAAGTCCCAGCCATCCACTGCCCCACGCACATCGTTGGCGATTTGCCAGATGCGGCGTTGCAGTTCGGCGCGTTGTTGAATGCTGGTCATGTTTCTTGCTTCTTTTTGTGACGGTTGCTGGTGGGGCTAAATTCCCCTCTGTGGAGGGGCGACAGGCGCAGCCTGACGGGGTGGTTTATTCGCTTATCCCCTCAACCCCCATGCCCCGCAGTTGTTCGAGCCAGTTTTCTAGGCTGTATTCGAGTTCGCCTGCGTAGCTGTAAACCTCTTCGAGCACGAGCTCTTGTTGCTCAAAGCGCTCTTGCTCGGCGGGGGTGCTGGGCTGGCTGGCGGCCAATTCTTCTTGCAGGGTGTCGATTTCAGTTTGCAGTTGCGCTTTGCTGCGCGCGCCGCCTGCGCCTTGGCTGATGCGGGCAAGGCAGTGGGCAAACCATTGCGCTTGCTCTTGCGGCGGCATGGTTTGCAAGAAGTTGCGGGCGCGGTAGCGGTAGAAGAGTTCTTCAAGGCGTTCGTCGGCAAAGGCGGTGCGCGCTTCGTGGATGCGCTGGGCATCGAGGCCGCGCAGGTGGTCGAGTTTGCGGCGGTCGTCTGGCGCTATGAAGCCGCTGTAGAGCTCGCCATCGACATCGGGCGGGGCGCTGGCTGCACCGCCGCTGCTGGGGCGGGTGAATACCGCCGCCCAGAGGTGGCTGAGATCAGGCAGGCGGCGGGCGATGTCGGCGTGGGCCAGGCTTTGCGCGAGGTCGATTTGCCATTGGGCGGCTTGGGCTTCGCTCAGGGTTTTGAGCTGGGGCACGACCATGGGCGATTTGTTGAGGTGAATGGTTTTGATGGGCAGGCGCGTCATGCCTTCGGGCAGGTCGGCGGTTTTGCTGAACAGGCGCAGGCGCAGGGTGTCGGCATCGAGGTTGGCGAGTTCGCTGGGGTCGTGGCGCAAGTCCCAGGCGATGATTTCGTTTTTGTTTGTGGGGTGTTGCGCCAGCGGCATCATGACGGCGGTGCAGCCGTGCTCGGGCGCAATCATGCCACTGATGTGCAAAAAGGGCTGGGCTTGGGCCAGCTCGCAGGGCAGGCGCAGCAGTTCGATGACGCGGTTTTTTTGCCGCAGTTGCAAGGCGAATTCCCACAGTTTGGGCTGGGCGTTTTTCACCAAGCGGGCCAAGGCGATGGTGGCACGCACATCGCTCAAAGCGTCGTGGGCTTGGCTGTGCTCAAGGCCGTTGGCAGCGCTGAGTTCTTCGAGCTTGAAGCTGGGTTTGCCTTCGGCGTTTTGGGGCCAGATGATGCCTTCGGGCCGCAGGGCGTGGCACAGGCGCATGACATCGAGCAAGTCCCAGCGCGAGCAGCCGTTTTGCCATTCGCGGCCATAGGGCTCGATGAGGTTGCGCCAGAAGAGAAAGCGGGTGAATTCGTCGTCAAAGCGGATGCTGTTGTAGCCCACGCCTATGGTGCCGGGTTGGCTGAAGGCGGCGTGAATTTGCGCGGCAAAGTCGCGCTCGGGCAGGCCGCCAGCTTGGCATTGCTGCGGCGTGATGCCGGTGATGAGGCAGCTTTGCGCGCTGGGCAGGTAGTCAAAGGCAGGCTGGCAGAGGATGTTGATGGGCGGGCCGATTTCATTCAAATCGGCATCGGTGCGGATGGCGGCGAATTGGGCCGGGCGATCGCTGCGGGCGGCGATGCCGAAGGTTTCGTAATCGTGCCAAAGAAAGGTGGTGTTTTGCATGGTGGCGATTGTGGCATGGCGGCGCAGAGGATGGGCCGATAATGCGGCCTGTGCCCGCCCGCGCCAATGGCGCTTTGTTTGGTTTTTTTAAAAAAACGATGCCGAGAATTTTTTGCCCCCTTGATTTGGCCAGCGGCGCGCTGCTGGATTTGCCGCCCGAGGCCGCCCGCCATGTGCAGGTGCTGCGGATGCAGCCGGGCGAGTGCCTTGAGCTGTTCAATGGCCAGGGCGGGGCTTGGCAGGCTGAGATTGTGGCCATGACGCGCCGTGGCGTGGCGGTGCAAGTGGGCGCTTACATTGATACAGATATTGAATTGGCCACGCCCGTGCATATGGCCGTGAGCCTGCCGGCGAATGAGCGCATGGATTGGCTGGTGGAGAAGGCGACGGAGCTGGGCGTGGGCCGCATCACGCCGCTGATGAGCCAGCGCAGTGTGCTGCGCCTATCGACCGCAGCAGGCGATGCCCGCGCCGAGAAGAAGCGCGCGCACTGGCAAGCGGTGGCGCAGAGCGCCTGCGCGCAGTGTGGCCGCAACCGTGTGCCTGAGATTGCGCCTGTGCAAGAGCTGGGCGCGTGGCTGGCGGCGCAGGCCGAGGCTGAAACGGCCTTGCCTTTGTATGTGCTGAGCCCGCCGCAAAGCGATGCGGCGGACGGGCAGGCCACGCCTTTTTTGCTGGATGCCTTGCCTGCGGGCCAAGCGGCTTGTTTTTTGATTGGGCCAGAAGGCGGCTGGACGGATGCCGAGTTGCAAGCGGCGCAGGCGGCAGGGGCGGTGGCCTGCCATTTGGGGCCGCGCGTGCTGCGAGCTGAGACCGCACCGCTGTTTGTGTTGGCGGCTTTGGCGGCCCGTGAGCTGGCCACAGCAGGAGGCTGGGCGTGAGTTTGCGCCGAGCGGGGGCTTATCTGCGCCTGCCGTGGGTGCTGTTGCTGGCCCTGTTTTGGGTGCTGCAAGGTTACGCCACCATGCGTTTGCGCTTTCCGCAGGCGAGTGAGGCGCAGCGGCAGGCGATGGCGCGGGCTTGGGCGCGGCGTTTGCTGCGGCTGTTTGGCCTGCGCCTAGAGCAAAGCGGCACAGCGCCCGTGCAGGGGCCGCTGATGGTGGTGGCCAATCACATTTCATGGTTGGATATTTTGGTGCTGCTGGCGGCTGCGCCAGTGCAGTTTGTCTCGCGCGAGGAGAACAAGCATTGGCCGATTTTGGGCTGGATGACGCAGCAGGCGGGGGCGGTGTTTGTGCAGCGCAGCTCCAGCCGCGATATGGCCAAGGCGGTGGCGCAAGTGAGCCATTACTTGGCGCAAGAGGCTTGTATGGTGGCGGTCTTCCCCGAAGGGCAGACCAGCACGGGCGAGGGCGTGGCGGCTTTTCATGGCAATTTATTGCAGGCGGCCATGGATGCCGATGCGCCGATACAGGTGGCGGCGCTGGATTACCGCCATGCCGCCACGGGCGCGCGCAGCACAGCGCCCACTTATGCGGGCTTGAGTTTGTTGCAGTCCGTCATCAACACCTTAGCGGGCGGGCCTTATGTGGTGCATTTGGCTTGGGGCCCAGCCTTGCCCAGTGCGGGCCACAGCCGCAAGCGCTTGGCGGCGCATTTGCGTGAGCAAGTGCAGCAGCTGCGCGGCGATGCCTGAGGACTGGGCAGCGGGGCGGCTTTAAGCGGCGGGCTTGTTGTTCATGCTGCGCCACAGGCTAAAGGCCATCAAAGCCAGCAGGCCCACAGCGGCCAGCAGCACCCACCACAGCAGGCGCTGGCGTGGGTCTTCATCGGCGGGGCGCTCTAGGCCAGCAGGCGGCGGCGCAGGCGGGGCCGTGGCAATGGGCCGCGCGGGTTCGGCCTCCAGCAGCGTTAAGGGCAGGTTTTGGCCGCCATTGGGCAGGCCCAGTTGTTGGGCTTGGGCGGCGCTCAGGCGCTGGGCCGTGGGCAGGGGCTGCTTTTTGCTATTGGGGTGGCCCACCAGCACTTGGTAGGGCGGCTGGCCGCTGGCAAAGGCGATGACCTCAATGGGCTGCACCAAGGCGTGGGCCGATAGGTTTTTATCGCCCAAGGCGCTGGATTCCAGAATCAAAGAACGGGCATGGCCAGTGCTGGGCAGGCCGCTGGGCCAGAGCAGGCGGCCTTGGGTTTGGCCCTCGGCATTGCGCCAGATGGCGCCTTGATCGAGCTTTTGCCAGTATTGGCTATCGGCGCGGTCCATGCGCAAGGTGTAGGGGTAGAAGTAGCGGCTTTCTGGGCCGTCGTAATGCAGCTCTAGGCCGTGCAGGGGCAAGGCAAAGGGCAATCGCCACCACAGCCTGCCCTCTTTGCCTCGGCTGGCAGCGCCCAAGGGAATGCGGCGCCAATCGGCCGCCGCTTGGGTGGGCTGCAACTCGCCTTGAATGGCGGTGATGAAAAAATCATCAGCAGCGTTGATTTTGAGAAAGCGCCCTGTGGGCTGCCAAGGCTGCGGCAGTTCAATGCGGCGCTGCACGATGTCGCTGCCTGAGCCATCAACAGGCGCTTTGAGTAAAAACACGCGGGCCTCGTCTGTCAGGGAGCGCCAGTTTTGCATGTCGCTGCTCTCGCTCAAAAGCAGGTTTTGCACTTCACCGGGCGGCAGTTCGCCCTCAATGTGCAGGGCGGCCCAGTTTTGCTTGAGGCTGCGGGTGTCGAAGACAAAATCGTGACGCCCAGGCGCAGCGGCGTGGCTGTCTGCCCCAATTTGCACTTGCACCTGCCCCGCCCCTTGTATGTGGACGCTGGCTTGGCTGCCGCCTGTGCCACTGCTGGGCGCGGGGTCGCGCAGGCTTTGCGCCGCAATGCGGGCGCTGCGCTGGCCGGCCATGCTGGCGGGCTGCGGGCGGTGCAGCAGCAGGGGCAGGGCTTGGCCTTGGGCATCCACCACAAACACATCATCGGCTTGCGGCTGGCGCACTTGGGCAAGGGCGGCAGCGGGCAAATCAATGCGCAGCCATGCGGCATCGGCGCTGGCGGCAATGGCCTGGCTTTGGTAGGCAAATTTGGCGGGCTGGGGGGCGCTTTGGGCCGTGGTTTGGGCTTGCGCCCCGCTCAGGCCAAGGCCGAGGAGGGTGGCGCAGAAAGCGGCGCAGAGGAGGGGGCTTTTCATGTGTTGGTGTCCTGTGAGGTCTTGGGCATGGGGGCCAAATAGCCGACCACCAGCATCAATAGGCCCACGCCAATGAAGCTGATGATGCGTTCGGCGCCGCCAGAGTTAGAGAGGTCAATCAGCAGCAGTTTGAGCAAGGTGAGGCCCAGCAGGGCCGCGCCCAGCAGCCAGAGCTGGCGCTGCAAGCGGCGGCTGGCCAGCCACATCATGCCCAGCGCCAAGGTCGTCCACAAAATAGAGTAACCCGCCTGCGTGACGAAGGAATGGAACAGGGCCGAGGCATCCCAAGCCACGGCCCAGTAGTGGTGCACCATACGCAGCCACATGCTGTTGATGAGCGCAAAGGCGCTGCCCGCCAAGACAATGGCACGGGTGGCGGGCGCTGGCCCCATGCCGTGCTCGGCCCAGCGCTGCATGAGGCTGGCCACCGCCAGCCAAGCCAGTGCCAGGCTGATGTCAGTGGGGTTGAGCAAGGGGATGTAGGGCAAGGGGCGGGCATAGCCTGCGGAGCTCAGGCCCACCATGATTGCGCCGAGCAAAACGGCGGCGGCCAAGCTGCCTGCGCCCCAGAGCAAATGCGCACGGCCATAGGGCTGCCACGGCCAAGCGCCGCCCTTGCGGCGGGCATATGCGGCAAAGGCAGGCGGCAGGCTCACCAGCACCAAAATCGCCGTGGCCGCCACCAAAAACGCCACACTGGCCCAAGCACTGCCCCAGAGCTTGTAGGCATCTACCGCCTTGTACAGAGCTTGGCCCAGCAAAATCAGCGGCACAAGGGGGAAGAGGTAATGGTGCAGCGCCCAGCGGTCTTTGGGCTGGGCAGGCTGTTTGCGGCTGCCATCCACCCCGCGCAGGGCCAGCCCATAGGCCAGCAAGGCCACAGGCCAAGCCAACCAACCCACGCCACTGGTGAACAGGCGGCTGTGCGACACATCGGCCAAGGCAAAGTAGAGCAAAGCGGGCAACAGCAGCCAAGTGGCCAAAGCCGCTATCGGCAAGCGGTAGCGGCGCTCAGGCCGTGCCCAGTGGTGCAGGGCGTAGGCACTCAACGCCAGCCAGAGCAGGCTGAGGTGGTCGTGGTAGCGCGCCGCCAACCAATAGCGGCCCACGGCATCGGGCGCGGGGGTATCAAGGTAGTGGTGAATCTGCGCCAAACCTGCGCTGGCCCACCACAGCAAGCCCAGCACAAACACAAAAGGCATGGCCCAAGCCTCCAACTGCGAGACGGCGCGCGAAATGCTCAAAGACACATCACCCAAGCCCTGCTCGAACTCGGCCAAGGCATCGGCATGGCGCTCGCGCCGCTGCGCCAAGGCCACCCAAGCCCAAGCCGACAGCGCCAAAATCAGCAAACCCCAAAGATAGGGATGCAAGGCGTTTTGCGTCAGCACCGCCGGTCTGCCCAGCCAAGCGATGGCCGCCAAACCCTGCAAACCCAAGCCCGCCAAGCGCCCAAACCAATGGCCTTGGCGCTGCGCCAACCAGTACACGGCCACACCTTCCAGCGCCCAAACAGCCGCCGTCCACGCCGCGCCCAAAGCCAGCGGCACAGCCAAAGACAAAAACACCAACGCCAGCGCCAAGCTGCTTTCAATCAGCCAACGGCGCACGGTGGCATTCGCCTTGCCGCTGATGTGCAAAAAACCCGTCAGCAGCATATACACCAAAGCCACGCCGACACTGGCAAAGGCCGCGTCATAGGGCAGGTGCTTGAGCAATTTGTATTGGATGCCCATGGTCGCCAGCGGCAGGCCGAAAAACAAACTCGCATCCATGGCGTGGCGCGGGGCCAAGCTGTGGCGCAGGGCGTAAAACAAAGTCGCCAGCAAATACAGGGCGAAAAAGGCCAGCAAAAAACTTTGCAGGGTGGCGAAGTCCTGCGCCTCGTAGCGCTGCGAGACCCAATAGGCCATGGCCCCAAAAGTGGTCAAAAAGCCCAGAATATTCAAAGCCCGCCAAGCGCGGTGGTAGGCCACAAACACCACGCCCAAACCCAGCAAGAAGTAGTAAGAGAGCAGCGTCACAAAAGAGCCGCTACCGTCAGAAGTCAAAAGCGGCGCGGCAAAACCGCCCGCAAAGCCAATAAAGGCCAGCGCCAAGCCGTTTTGCAGCAGCGCAATGGCACAGGCCAAAGCACAAATCACCAGCAGCAGGCCAAAGGCTTGGCTGGGCGAAAACAGATGAAAGAGCTTGAGCGCCGCAAACACCGTGAGGTAGAGCACGGCCACGCCTGCGCCTTGCAAGGTTTGGGCATAGGCCATGCGGCGGCCCTTTTCGGCATCGGGCCGAGCCTGCCACTTTTGCTGCAAAAACCACCCCGAAGCCAGCAAACTCAGGCCGACCAAAGCAATCAAACCCATGCGGAATGCGGGCGGAAACAAACCCGCTTGCGCGGCGTAGCGGGCCAAAAAGGCCAAGCCCACAAACAGCAACAACACGCCCAAGCGGGTGATGATGTTGGTGCTCTCCAATTTGCTGCGCATCTGCTGCACGGGGTCATTGGCATCTGTGCGCCTTGTGCGGCTGGGGGCGGCGGCGGGGGCCGCTTGGGGCAGCGGCTGCGCGACAGGCTGCGGCGCCAACAAACGGCCAGGCCGCGCTGGGGCGGCTTGGGGCGCGGGGGCCATGCTTGGGGCGGCGGGCGCAGGCGCAGCAGGCACAGTGCGGGCCGCTGCTGCGGGCGGCGAGTCCACTGCGACCCATTCTTGGTCCGCCTCATCACGCCGCAGGCGCTGCCCTTCTTCATGCAGCAATTGGCGCACAAAGCGGCGCAGGCTGGCGGCAAAAGCCAGCCCCGTCGCCAGCGCCAGCAGCAGGCCCATGAATTTGTCAAAAAGCCCAAAGCTGCTGTGCAGTTGAATCAAAATCCAAAAAACCAAACCCCAAAGCAAACCCATCCACATGGTGTCGTCCTTATGCGCGGCAGAGGCCACGCTTGTCGCGCTTATTCTGATCTATCTGCACGGCTTGCGGCCACTGCGGGGTTTGAAATCGGGCACACTAGCGCATCATTTCTCATCTGCTCGCCTGCCACCATGTCTGACCAGCCGCCGCCCACAGCGAACGACACCACGCCAACACCTCGGAAATCTGCCTTCAGGGTCTATGCCGAGCCAGCCAGTTTGCGCATGTTGGCCTTGGGTTTCTCGGCGGGCTTGCCCTTGCTGTTGGTCTTCGGCACGCTGTCGTTTTGGCTGCGTGAGGCGGGTATCGACCGCACCACCATCGGCTATTTGAGTTGGGTCGGCTTGGCCTATGGCTTCAAATGGCTGTGGTCGCCCTTGGTCGATCGCCTGCCCCTACCCGGGCTCACAGCTTGGCTGGGGCGGCGGCGCAGTTGGTTGCTATTGGCACAGTGCATGGTGATGGCGGGTTTGCTGGGTTTGGCCTTGCAAGACCCGCAGGCCCAACTCACACCCGTGGTGTGGTGCGCCTTGGCGGTGGCGTTTGGCTCGGCCACACAAGATATTGCGCTCGATGCCTACCGCATTGAATCGGCCAGCGCCGAGCGCCAAGCGGCCTTGGCCGCCACTTACCAAACGGGCTACCGCATCGCCATGATTTGGTCGGGCGCAGGCGCTTTGTGGCTGGCTGCGCGCGCCCAAGGCGCAGTGGAAGGCTATGTGCAGCAGGCTTGGGCCGTGGCCTATGGCGTTATGGCCGCCAGCATGTTGGTGGGGGTGCTCACGGTGCTGTTCTCGCCCGAGCCGCAGGCCAAACCGCTGCCCCCCAGCCGCAGCGCCGAGGAGTGGCTAACAGAGGCTTTTGTGCAGCCTTTTGCCGATTTTTTGCGCCGCTACCGCTGGCAGGCGGCGCTGATTTTGGCGCTCATTGCCGTCTATCGCATCAGCGATGTGGTCATGGGCATCATGGCCAACCCCTTTTATGTGGACATGGGCTACAGCAAAGACCAAGTGGCTGCGGTCACAAAAATCTACGGCGTCATCATGACCTTGGTGGGCGCATTCGTCGGCGGTGCCATGGCCATGCGCTGGGGTGTCATGCGGGTGCTGATGCTGGGCGCGGTGTTGGCCGCCAGCAGCAATCTGCTCTTTGCTTGGCTGGCTGGGCAGCCCGCCACCACCTTTGGTTTGACACTGGTGGTCAGCGCCGACAACCTCGCCAGCGGCATCGCTTCAGCAGCCTTTATCGCCTATTTGTCGAATCTGACCAATGTGCAGTATTCGGCCACGCAATACGCCCTATTCAGCTCCATGATGCTGCTGGTGCCCAAGTGGTTGGCGGGTTTCTCAGGCAAATTTGTTGATGCTTTTGGCTACAGCCAGTTCTTCACCGCCACGGCCTTGCTCGGCCTGCCCGTGCTGCTGCTGGTGGCGCTGGCGGCACGGCAAGAAAAAGCCTCGCACAAAGGCGAGGCTTCTAAGGCATCAAGCTAAGCGCAAGCGCTTACTTCTTCAGCGAATCGCGGATTTCACGCAGCAGCGCGATGTCCTCTGGCGTGGCCTCTGGCGCGGCTTCCTCTGTCTTTTTCAGGCGATTCATGAATTTCACCATTTGGAACACGATGAAGGCCAAAATGATGAAGTTCAGGGCAATGGTGATGAAGTTGCCGTAGGCCAGCAAATTGGCCCCTGCCGCCTTGAGCGATTCATAAGTGGCCACGCCGCCTTCAATGGCCTCGGTGGGGGGCGTCAAGATGATGTATTTTTGGCTGAAGTCCAAACCACCGAACAGCTTGCCCACCAGCGGCATGATCAGATCGCCCACGGCAGAATCCACAATCTTGCCAAAAGCGCCGCCAATGATGACACCCACGGCCAAATCCATCACATTGCCCTTGAGGGCAAAATCTTTAAATTCTTGCATCATGCCCATGGCACGCATCCTTTCAAACACACAGTAAGTGAAAAAACAACGGCACAAAGTATGGCAGAAAAGCGCCAGCAACTGGCCATTTCTGTCACTTTAAGGCCACCCCCGCCCTGCACCAAGGCGGCTGCGTGGCGCGAAACTTGAAAAGCCCCTAGGGAAAACCTTACAATCGGAGGTTTATCCGTTTCACCTTTCCGCTAAGGTTACCCATGAGTCAAGACAAACAGCAGGCAGAAATTGATGCCAGCAAAAGAACATGGCTGATTACCAGTGCTTGCGCCGGTGCAGTCGGCGCTGGCTTTGCCGCCGTACCCTTCGTATCCTCTTTTACGCCCTCTGAAAAGGCCCGCGCTGCTGGTGCGCCCATTGAGGTGGACATCTCCGACATCCAGCCTGGCGACATGAAGCGCGCCGAATGGCGTGGCAAACCCATCTGGATTCTGCGCCGCACGCCTGAGCAACTGGAGCAACTCAACGCCATCGCGACCCAACTGGCCGACCCCGAGTCCGATCGCAACAATGTGCCCACACCCGAATACGCCAAAAATGTGTGGCGCTCCATCAAGCCCGAGTTTTTCGTTTGCATCGGCATTTGCACCCACTTGGGCTGCTCCCCCAACGAAAAATTCACCCCCGGTGCCCAGCCCTCATTGCCCAATGACTGGCCCGGTGGTTTCTTCTGCCCCTGCCACGGCTCTACCTTCGACCTGGCTGGCCGCGTCTTCAAAAACAAACCTGCCCCCGACAACCTTGAGATTCCCCCACACAAATATGTGAGTGATACCAAGATTTTGGTTGGCGAAGCCTAAGCGGCGCTCAGCTTAATGAAGGAAAGCAAACATGGCTGAATTCAAGGACATCTCTCCCAACGCCAGTTACGGTGCCAAAACCAAAAACTGGTTTGAAAATCGCTTCCCCACGATTTTTGAAGAGTACGACAAACACATGGGCAGCTATTTCGCGCCCAAAAACTTCAACTTCTGGTACATCTTTGGCTCGCTGGCGCTCTTGGTGCTGGTGATTCAAATCGTCACCGGTATCTTCCTCGTCATGCACTACAAACCTGATGCGGCCAAGGCTTTCGAGTCGGTCGAATACATCATGCGCGATGTGCCGGGCGGCTGGATCATCCGCTACCTGCACTCCACGGGCGCTTCGGCCTTCTTTGTGGTTGTGTACCTGCACATGTTCCGTGGCCTACTCTACGGCTCTTACCGCAAACCGCGCGAGCTGGTTTGGATTTTCGGCGTGCTCATCTTTTTGGCACTCATGGCCGAAGCCTTCTTTGGCTACCTGCTGCCTTGGGGTCAAATGTCCTACTGGGGCGCACAGGTGATTGTGAACTTGTTTGCCGCCATCCCCTTTATCGGCCCTGATTTGGCGCTGCTCATCCGTGGCGACTTTGTCGTTGGTGATGCCACCCTCAACCGCTTCTTCAGCTTCCATGTCATCGCCATTCCGTTGGTGCTCATTGGCTTGGTCGCGGCGCACTTGTTGGCCCTGCACGATGTCGGCTCCAACAACCCCGATGGCGTGGAAATCAAACAAGGCCCCAAAGGCAACCGCTGGAGCGAAACCGCACCTGCCGACGGCGTGCCCTTCCACCCCTACTACACTGTGCATGACATCTTCGGTGTCAGCGTCTTCCTCTTTATCTTCTGTGCCGTAGTCTTCTTCGCGCCAGAGATGGGCGGCTACTTCTTGGAGCACAACAACTTCATCCCAGCCGACCCCATGGTCACGCCCCTGCACATTGCCCCCGTGTGGTATTTCACGCCCTTCTACTCCATGCTGCGTGCGGTCACAACCGAGTTCGCCACCATCTTGGGCCTCATCGTCATTGCTGCCGCCTTCTTTGCTGGCCGCAAAGGCTTGCTGCCCAAATTCCTCAAGCTGCCTGCACTCGGCGTGGCCGTGCTTGTGGCGCTGCTGCTCGGCCTCTTGCCAGGCTTGCTGGGCTTCATTGGCTCACCCAAAGCGCTCTCTGTGCCGCTTGACACCGTTGCTGCGGCGCTGCGTGGCGTGCCCTTCTTGGGCGAGCTGTGGGAAATGATCTGGAAAGGCATTGACGCCAAATTCTGGGGTGTTGCCGTCATGGGCGGTGCCGTCATCATCTTGGCCTTCCTGCCTTGGCTGGATCGCTCTCCCGCCAAATCCATCCGCTACCGCCCCAAAGGTCACAAATGGCTCTATGTCGTCTTCGTGATTGTGTTTGTGGTGCTGGGTTACTTTGGTGTTGAGCCGCCCAACCCTGTGTTTGAGCGCCTCAGTCAATTGGGCACACTGTTCTACTTTGGCTTCTTCTTGCTCATGCCTTGG
This sequence comes from uncultured Burkholderiaceae bacterium, assembly GCA_964544605.1. Classification (GTDB taxonomy): domain Bacteria; phylum Pseudomonadota; class Gammaproteobacteria; order Burkholderiales; family Burkholderiaceae_C; genus JAMIFN01. Next base: position 15,206 of record CAZJBX010000034.1, on the reverse strand, counting down.
TGGAGCCAAAAAGGCGAATTCAAGCCCGTGCCCGAGCGCGTCACCTTCAAACCCCATTAATGCCAGCAAGACAAGGATAGCCACCATGAAAAAATTCATTGCCATCATTGCCGCCGCGCTGGCCCTGGCTGTGGGCAGCGGTGCGGCCCAAGCCGAACCCAGCGACATCGACTGGCGCAAAGCCCCCGTTAACACCCGCGACAACGGCTCTTTGCAGCGCGGCGCGGGCCTCTTCGTCAACTACTGCCTCAACTGCCACAGCGCCGCCTTTATGCGCTGGAACCGCCTTGAGGACATTGGCCTGAGCGAAAAGCAAATCAAAGACTACTTCCTCAATGTGGACGAAGAAGCCAAAGGCACGCTCTATGGCCAAACCATGAAGGCCGCCATTGACCCCGTGCAAGCCAAAGAATGGTTCGGTGCCAACCCACCCGACCTCACCGTCATTGCGCGTTCGCGTGCGGGCAAAGGCACAGGTGCAGACTACCTCTACACCTATATGACCACCTTCTACCCCGATGACCAGCGCCCCACAGGCTGGAACAACCTCTTTTTCCCCAATGTCGGTATGCCCCATGTACTGTGGCAGCTACAAGGCTCGCAAAAGCCTGTGATGCAAGCGCCCAAAACAGGCGAAGGCGAACCGCAATGGACAGGCAAATGGGAGACCGTGAGTGAAGGTCAGCTCAGCCCAGCCGAATACGACCGCGCTGTGGCCGACCTCGTCAACTACCTGCAATGGATGGGCGAGCCTGCACAAAACAAACGCAAAACCATTGGTGCGTTTGTGCTCGGCTTCCTCGCACTCTTGGCCTTTATTACCCACCGACTGAACGCCGCTTTCTGGCGCGAAGTCAAATAAGGCGCAGCGTCTTTGAGCTTGTGGCCCCTTGCGGGCGGCAAGCTCTGAGCCCACGCCTTTCTCCTCTGACATACAGTGACGGCGTGAGCAGCGCCCTCACTGTTTCTTTTTTTAAGGAGCCGCACACATGATGGTTTTATATTCTGGCACCACCTGCCCCTTCTCTCACCGCTGCCGCTTCACCCTGTTTGAAAAGGGTATGGACTTTGAAGTTCGCGATGTGGACCTCTACGACAAGCCCGAGGACATCAGCGTCATGAACCCCTACGGCCAAGTGCCCATTCTGGTCGAGCGCGACCTCATCCTGTATGAGTCCAACATCATCAACGAATACATTGATGAGCGCTTCCCCCACCCCCAGCTCATGCCTGGCGACCCCGTCGATCGCGCCCGCGTGCGCCTGTTCTTGCTCAACTTCGAAAAAGAACTCTTCTCCCATGTTTGTGTCCTAGAAGACCGCAACCTCAAGGCCGACAAAAACGCCAAAAAAATCCAAGACAAGGCCCGCGCCCACATCCGCGACCGCCTCACGCAAATGGCCCCCATCTTCTTGAAAAACAAATTCATCATGGGTGACAACTTCTCCATGCTTGATGTGGCCTTGGCTCCCCTACTCTGGCGCCTGGACTACTACGGCATCGAATTGTCGAAAAACGCCGCCCCCCTGCTGAAATACGCCGAGCGCATCTTCTCGCGCCCTGCCTATATCGAAGCGCTCACACCGTCTGAAAAAGTCATGCGCAAATAAGCGCAAGGGCAGCCTCAACACCCCAGCGCCTTCGGGCGCTTTTTCTTTGCCTTATATTGCAGGCTATGACACAAAACACCCCACCCAGCTCCCTCCGCGCCCATCTGCTGCAAGCCACCCATGCTTGGCTCACAGAAGGCGGGCACACGCCCTATATACAAGTCTTGGTGGACAGCCATGTGCAAGTGCCGCCTGAATATGTGCAAGACGGCACCATCATCCTCAACGCCAGCTACGACTCCACCAACCGCCTACACATCGATGCGCACTACATCCGCTTTCAAGCCCGCTTTGCCGGCCAAGTGCAAGACATCGTGGTGCCGCTCGACCACATCGTCAGCCTCTTTTCCAAAGAAACCCAAGAAGGCTATCAAGCCATGACAGCCGAGGAGTTCATCGCCATCCGTGAAGGCCACTACCAGCCCCCTGTCGAACTCACTCAAAGCACTGCGCCCGCCGCAGATGCGGCTGCCGACCCAGCCCAACCCGCACCTGAACCCCCTACCCCAACTCGGCCCGCCAGCAAAAAGCCCACCTTCACCCGCGTCAAATAAAACTCGTGCAAATTGCCGCTATAATTCTCGCTTGTGTGCCGGTTTAGCTCAGCTGGTAGAGCACCCGCCTTGTAAGCGGTAGGTCGTCAGTTCGAATCCGACAACCGGCACCATCCACACACCAAAACCCGCTCGCCTCACGGCCCAGCGGGTTTTTTCTTGGGGCCAAGCCGCCCCTCAGTTTTGGCTTGCATCAGGAGGGCCTGCTGTATGAGCAAAGCGTTCACCAAAGAGGGCGATGGCCAGGACGACTTCGACGATGAAGCGCCCAGCCTGCCGCAGTTGCCCAAGGGCAGCAAAAACTACATGACCCCAGCCGGCTATGCCCGCCTGAAGGCCGAGCTGCTGGCCCTGATTGATGAGGAGCGCCCAAAGATTGTGGAGCTGGTGCATTGGGCTGCGGGCAATGGCGATCGCTCCGAGAACGGCGATTACATCTATGGCAAAAAGCGCCTGCGCGAGATTGACCGCCGTGTGCGCTTTTTAACCAAGCGGCTGGAGATTGCCGAAGTGACCGACCCCAGCGCACACCACGGCAGCCAGCAGGTGTTTTTTGGGGCCACCGTCACTTATATCGATGACGAAGATGTGGAGCGCCGCATCACCATCGTTGGCGTGGATGAGGCCGAGCCGAGCCGCCAAGAGGTGAGCTGGATTGCGCCCGTGGCCCGCGTGCTCTTGCGCGCCAAAGTGGGCGATGAAGTCAGCCTGCCCACGCCCAATGGCCTGCGCTATTTGGAGGTGCTGGCGGTGGAATACCCCCGCCCCGCCTGAATGCAATGGCTTTAAAAGGAAGGAAGTATGGAAGCAATTTGGCTGATTTTTGAGGGCCTCGACCCTTGGGCCAAAGGCGTGGTAGAGGTCTTGGCTTTGCTGCTGCTGGCTTGGTTGTTGGGGCAATTGGTGCAGGCTTTGGCGCGGCGTTTGCCACAGAGGGGCGCGCCTTGGCGTCACCCTGCGGTGCTGGCTGGCATGGCGCGGGTGGTGCCTTCGGTGCTGGTGCAGTTTGGCGTGTACAGCTTGCAACATGTGCCGCCCACACCCACCCTCATCTTGCGCAATATGGCCACTGTGGTGATGATTTTCTACCTCATGCGGGCCGTGGTCGCTTTGCTTGATGCCCTCAATGAGTCCTATCGCTCGCTCACCAGTTATGTGCAACTGGGCCGCCTGATCGCCTACATCGTCGGCTCTTTGCTCATCGTCGCCACCCTGCTCAATCGCTCGCCTTTGTTGCTGCTGTCGGGTTTGGGGGCCATGTCAGCGGTGCTGATGCTGGTGTTCAAAGACACGATTTTGTCATTTGTGGCGGGTGTGCAATTGGCCAGCAATGACATGCTGCGCGTGGGCGACTGGATAGAAATGCCGCAAGAGAACGCCGACGGCGCTGTGCTCGACATCGGCCTGAATACGGTGAAAGTGCAGAACTGGGACAAGACGATTACCACCATCCCCACCTGGAAGCTGATGAGCGAAAGCTTTAAAAACTGGCGCGGCATGTTCGACGCAGGTGGCCGCCGCATCAAACGGGCTTTGCATTTGGACGCCGCCACCATCGCCATCATGGGGCCAGAGCTGCGCCAAAAACTGGCCCAGCAACAACCCCTGCTGGCGGATTTTTTGCAAGACCCCGCACAGGCCAATGCCACCAATATGGCCGCCTTTATGGCTTATGCACAAGCGCATTTGGAGGCCCACCCCAGCATCAACAAAGCCGAAGGCATGTTTTTAATGGTGCGCCTGCTCGACCCCACCGCCTTGGGCGTGCCCGTTGAAATCTACAGCTACACCGCCGACACCGCCTGGGTCAAACACGAAGCGGCGCAAGGCGCGCTGTTCGATCACCTCATCGGCATCTTGCCGCAGTTTGGTTTGGCGCTCTATCAACGCTCGTCGGATTACAGCATTCGGCCCAAAGTGCCTTTGATTTAAGCTTGTGCTAAAAGAGCGGCAAGCCGTGCCGCACCAACTTGGGGCACTTTATCGTTGTTGCTTCCTCATCAAGCCGCAGGTTTGCTTGTCATGGTCATGCCCAGCGCCTGCATCACAGCCAAGGTGGTTTTTAAAGTGGGGTTGCCGCGCTCACTGAAAGAGCGATAGAGCTGCTCGCGCGACAGGCCCGTCTTTTGCGCAATTTGCGTCATGCCTTTGGCGCGGGCCAGCACGCCGAGGGCTTGGGCAATATAGGCGGCATCCCCTGTTTCAAAGGCATCGGCCATGAAGAAGGCCATTTCTTCTTCATCCACCAAAGCGGCCGCAGGGTCATAAGTGCTCAGTGCTTCAGTCATTGTTCTCACTCCATTCTTTGGCGAGTTTTTTCGCCAATGCAATATCTTTGGCTTGGCTGCTTTTGTCACCACCACACAAGAGGATGGCCAGCACTTGGCCCCGCCACAAAAAAGGACGCCGCAGCGCCCTTTCTTTTTAGGCCAAGTGAATGCCCACTTACACGCCAAAACCGCCGGCCACGGCCAGGGTTTGGCCGGTGATGTAGTTGGCTTTGTTGGAGGCCAAAAACACGGCGGCGTTGGCGATGTCTTCGCCTTTACCGAAGCGGCGCATGGGCAACATGCCTTTGACAGCAGCTTCCCATTCGGGGGTGAAAACGCCTTGCTCGCGCAGTTTGAGGAACATGCCCGCTTCAATCACGCCCACCAGCACGCTGTTGGCGCGGATGTTGAATTGGCCCTCTTCGCTGGCGATGCCGCGCACCATGGCTTCGTTGGCGGATTTTGGAATCACAGAGAGGCCATCGCGGGCGGGCCAGATGATGTGGCCGCCTGAGCCAATGTGGACGATGGAGCCGCCGCCTTGCTGTTTGAAGTGGGGCAGCAGGCCGCGCACAAGGCGGTAAAAGCCCGTCACTTCAGCTTGCATGTGTTCTTCCCACAGCTCATCGGTGAATTCGCTGATGAGCAATTGGTGCGCCACACCCGCCGCCGCAAAGACGAGGGTGTGGATGCGGCCATGCGTTTCAATGGCATCGGCCAGCACGCGCTGGATGCCGTCGCGGTCGGCCGTGTTGAGCTGGTGCACAGAGGCGCTTTGGCCTGCGGCCTGCACTTCTTGCGCCATGTCTTTGGCGGCGCTTTCGTTGCTGTTGTAGGTGATGGCCACATCTGTGCCCTCAAGGGCAAATTGCTTGGCGCAGGCCGCGCCGAGGCCGCCCGAGCCGCCAATGATGAGGGCGGCGCCACTGGGAAATTGTGCTTGACTCATGTCTTGTCTCCTGTAGATGGTGTGAAGTGATGGACTCTAGCTTAACGGCCCAGCATGGCGACTTTCGCCAGTGCGCCCAAGTTTTTGGCTTTTTGCACCATAGAGGGCGCATCGCGCAGGCGCACATGGCCGGGTAGCAACTCGCCTTTGGCTTGGCGGTGGATTTTCTCTTTCACTTCAGGGCGCAGTTTGCCCATGCCCGCGAGTTCAAAAAAGACTTCTTTGGCGTTGCCGAAGTCGAAGAAGTCGTGCTGCCAGACCCATTGGTAGTTGCCCGCATATTGGAACCAAGAGCCGCCCAAGCCCTCAATCGCAATTTGCTCGCCATCGGCGCGGTGGTGCGGTGATTTTTGCTTCCAAAAGCCAATGACTGTGCCGCGTCGGTCGTCAATGATGAGGTCGTGGTAGGGGTAGCTCCAGTCCTCAAAACCCGCCATTTGGTAGCCGACGGCGTTGTCCAGAATCTCTTGTTTGTTGCGGGCGTGGAAGTTTTCATGCGGGCCCACATTCCAGAAGTATTGCGCGTCGTCGCGGTAGAAGGGCGCGAGGGTGCTAACCCAGTCGCCGCCTTCGGTTTCAGCGGCAGCGCAGGCTTGGAGCCAACGGCGCACCATTTCTTCCAGCTCTTCGCGGGGGTAGGGCTGGCACACGCCTTCAGGCAGGATGGAGGGCGAGGTGATGTGGCCCAGCTCGGGGGTGTGAAAAATGTTCATAGTTTGTCTCCTGTTTCACTTTGGTTTAAACGGCCTGCATGTTTGGCGGGCAGGTAACCTGCCGCCAGCATCCAGGCCAGGGTGTCATGCAGTGTGGCCACTGCCGGACGAAACGATAATCCCGTGGCCAATTGCACGCGCTGCGAGTTGGCGGGGCTCCAGCGGGTCATGAATTCGACTGCTTCGCTGCTGAGTTGGGTGTTGTAAGGGCGAATGCGCTGCAGCACATCAGCAACGCCAGCGAGCAAGCGAAACACCACCGCAGGCACGGGGCGTTTGGGCGGCGTGCGGCCTGTGACGGCCTCAATCGCAGCGGCCATTTCAGGCCAAGGCAGGTAATGCCCGCCCACGATGAAGCGGCGCTGCTCAGGCGGCTGTTGTGGCGGGTTTTGCAGCAATTGCAGGTGAATTTGTGCCAAATCGCGCACATCCACAAACTGAAAGCCGCTGCGTGTCATGGGCAGGGCTTTACTGGCAAAGGTGAGCAGGCCACCGTTGGATTCGCACAGGCCGGGATCGTCTGGCCCCAAGATGGCAGCAGGGTAGCTGCATTGCACAGGGCGACCCTCAGCCTGCCATTGGCGCACCAAGCGTTCGGCGGCGGTTTTGCTTTGGGTGTAGGCGTTGCGGCTGGTGGCCAGGGGCGAGTTTTCGTTCAGCTCGGGCACATCGGGGGTAAAGAGCACCGAGAGGCTGGAGACATAGACGATGCGCTGCAAGCCCAGCGCGCAGGCTGTGCCGATGATGTTCTCCACCCCTTGCAGGTTGTTGCGGTAGGTGGCCTCGGCTTGACGCGGGTCCAGATTGACAGCGGCGGCGGCGTGCAGCACGGCATCGCAGCCCTGCATGGCTTGGCGCACGGCGGCGGCATCCAGCATATCGGCCTGCACGATGTCGTCTGCGGCCAAGCCCCAGCGGGCAAAATGCTGGCGCAGCACCTCAGGGCGGCGCGCCAGAAAGCGCACCCCATGCCCCGCGCGCAGCAGGGCAGCGGCGCTGTGCGAGCCGACAAAACCTGTGCCCCCGGTCAGGAAGACCTTCATGCCTGCCCCTGACCCGCTGTTGTGGCGCTGGCCGCAGGCGCGGCCTCGGCGCGGCCTTCTTCCAGCCGCAGGGCGCGGTTGGGGCAGTAGTGCACGGCGCGTTGCACGGCGGGCAAATCGGCCTCAGCCACGGCAAAGTGTTGGATGTGCAGATTGCTGGCCTCATCGACAAAGAAGTAGGCTGGTGCTTCACCCATGCACATGGCGTGGCCTTGGCAGAGTTGGGCATCGTGCACGATGCGCCAGCTTTTCGCCGCCTCAGTTTGGCCTGCGCTCTGCTCTGCCGCTTGCGCTGCGGCGGCAGGCGCAGCCGCGTGCATGGGGCAAGCCGCAGGCGGTGTGGCCGCAACGGATTTTGCCGCAGCAGGCGGCGCATCGCGGCGCAAGCGAAAACGCACACGGCAGGGCGCGGCAGGCTGCACAATCATTTGGCTGTAGTCGTCGCGGTAGTCGGCCGGCGAGTCCACCAACTCAAAGTCGTAGCGGCGCAGCAGCATGGCAAAGATGGCTTTGATTTGGAAGATGGCAAAGCTGTTGCCTGAGCATTTGTGCTTGCCGCCGCCAAAGGGCTGGTAGGCCATGAGGTTGCGGTCTTCCTCACGCCCTGGCTCATAGCGGCCAATGTCAAACACCAAGGGGTTGGGAAAGAGGCTGGCCATGCGCTGCGTCACCGGCGGCGCGGCCCAGACCATATCGCCCGCTTTGAAGACATGGTCTTTGAAGGGGATGTCCACCAGCACCTTGCGCATGAGCAAAATCAGCGGCGGGTGCAGGCGCAGCACCTCTTTGAGCACCAGTTCCAGGGTGTGCAGATGGCGCAGGTTGTCGAAGTTGATGTCGCCATCGCTGCCGATAACGCTGTCGATTTCAGCTCGCGCTTGTTGCAGCAGGCTGGGCTGGCGCAGCAGCTCAATCAGCACCCAAGCGGCCGTGCCTGAGCTGGTGTGGTGGCCGGCAAAAATCGCCGCAATCAGCAAACCAGTGATTTCATTCGGGCTGAGTTTCTCGCCACTCTCATACTGCGTTTCCATCAGCGATTGCAGCATGTCGTGCGGTTTGTCGGCCATGCTTTGGCGCTTGGCCACAATGCCGCCGACCAGTTCCATCAAGCGGGTGCGGGCTTGGTCGCGCTTTTTAAAGGCGGGCAGGGGCATGTTCGGGAAGTGGTAGGCAATGGGGTGCACGCCTTTTTCCAAATCGTGGTAAATCTGCGCGAATTCATCCGTCAGCTCGTAGCGGAACTCACGCCCCAGCAGGCAGTGGCTGGCGGTGTTGATGGTGAGCTGCTTCATCCACGCCACCAGCTCCAGCTCACCCTCGCCTTGCGTGGGCCAATCTTGCGTCAGGTCTTGCACCTCTTGCACGATTTTGCGCGCGTGCTCACGCATGGCCTCCATGCGCAGCACGGGCATGAGCATACGCAGTTGCTCGTTCTTTTTGTCGTTGGGCGCATCGAACACCAAGCCCGGGCCAAAGATGGGGGTCATCAATTGGTAGGCTGCGGCTTGATCAAGCACCTCGTCGCTGCTGCGAAAGAACACGGCGCTGGCCTCATCGCCCGTGAGCAAGTGCACGCGTTGGCCCATGAGGGTGAAGCTGGCGACCTCGCCGCAGGCATCGTGCGCGGCCTGCATAAAGGCGTAGGGGTTGCGTGCAAAGCGCACGATGGGGCCAAGCCAAGGCAGGCCGCCTTTGAGTTCACTTTTCTTCTTTGCCATTTGTCTCCCCCATTCTTGGGTGGTTTTGTTTGATTTGGGTTTTGGCAGGGGTGGGCGGGCTTGGCGCTTACAAGACCTTCACCTTGCCTGCGGCGACCACGCCTTCGGCCGTGCGGCGGATGCCTTCAAGCAAAGAGACTTTGGGCTCCCAGCCCAAATCGCGCTTGATTTTGGCGATGCTGTAGTAGTGGTCGGTGGCCATGTATTGAATGGAAAAGCGCGAGAGGCCATCTTCTGAATTGAGCGTGCCGCCCTTGAGCGTGTCCCAAAACTCGGCCACGCTGGCCACGGCATAGGCCAACCAATAGGGCACTTTGCCTGAGATGGGCGGGTAGCCCCAGTAGGCAATCATGCGCTCAGCAAATTCAAAAAAGGGCATGGGCTCGCCATTCGTCACAAAGTAGGCTTGGCCCGCAGCGGGCGAGTCCAAGCTGAGCTTGTCTTCGCACAAGGTGATGGCATCCACCAAGTTGTCGATATAGGTGAAGTCCCATTGCTTCTCGCGGTTGCCCACTTGGCGTTTGAGCATACCCTTGGTGGCTTTGTCGATGATGGCAGGCACCAAGCGCCCATCTTCCGCACCAAAAATCACATGCGGGCGCACGGCGCACACGGCTGTTTTGCCGCTGCCGTTAAAGGCCAGCGAGAGCTTTTCTGCCTCCAGCTTGCTATCGGCATAAGGCGCTTGACTCAAGCTGGTGTAGGGCAGGCTTTCATCGCCATTGCGGATGTCTTTGCCCTCATATACGACTGAGGCCGAGGACACATACACCAATCGCGGAATGGCGTGATGCTCGCAAGCGGCCAAAATGTTCTTTGCGCCGTCCAAATTCACGGCCCACACATCTTCAACGCGGTTGTGTTTGGTGTGCACCAAAGAGGCGTTGTGAATGATGCTGTCCACGCCTTTGCAGGCGGCAATAACGGCATCTTTTTTACGCACATCAAGAGCGACAAACTCCACCCCTTGATAGGCTTCACCCTGCAAGGGCTGGGCCGTTAAATCGGCGCAAATGGTGCGAAAGCCCAGGGCATTGAAACGCGCCACCAAAGCGCGGCCCACAAAGCCTTTGCCACCAGTAATTAAAACGCTACGACTCATGCTTGTATCTCCTTTGTGGTTTATTTTTTGGCTTGGGGTTTGCGGTAGCTCTCTTCAGCCGTGCCAAAGAGCTGGTCCCAGAAGGGGAAGATGTTGGCGTAATTCACACGCAGCAACTGGTGGTGGGCATCATGGCTACGGGCCCAAAAGCTGAACAAGCGCAGCGCGGGGTGCTTGGGCACCAAGCTGGAATGCACGATCAGATTGCTGGCGCTGTAGATGAAATACACCAAGGCCCAAGAGACATGGCTGATGGGGCCGAGCGCCCAAGTGCTGGCAAACAAAATGAACAATGCGCCTGTGGGCTCCAGCGGGTTGAGGTAGGTGGATTCGCCCGCCGTGGGGTTGCGTACCCAGTGGTGCGTGCCGTGCATATGGCGCATGATGGGCGGGTAGTGCGCGGCGCGGTGGTACCAGTAATACACAAAGTCATACACCAGCAGCACCAGCATGGTTTCACCCACCACAGTGCTCAGGCCGGGCCACCAGTTGTTGTAAAACACCTTGTCGCCAAAGTAGATGAAAAAGGCGATGAACCACAGCAGCGACATGATTTGATTGAGCGTGGTGTTGAGGATGCGCTTGCCGTCGCTGTAGCGGTTTTTCGCAAAAGGGCGGATGCGGTGGTGGGCGTATTTGGGGCTTTTGGCCCAGTAGTCCAAAGTAAAGGCCAGCACGCCGGCAAAGCCCGTTAAGGCCCAGAACACGGCCCAAAAAGTGGGGGTCAAAATCTCAGTGGTGAACATGCTTGTCGTCCATCAAAAAATCAAAAACGGTCTTGCTTATGGCCGCGCAAATAACGCAGCTTCTGCCCCAAGCCATCGGCAAACATGAGGCGAATCATGCGCCGTGCTTGGGTGTAATCCTCGGCCTTGACGGGGTAGAGGCGCGGCACCACGCCGAGGTTCCAGAAGCGGTCTTTCAACACCGCCTTGGGGTTGGTGTAGCCGCGCAGGCCATCGCGCCCATTCATGCGGCCAAAGCCTGAGAGCTTGACACCGCCAAAGGGCAGGTTTTGGTTCAAATAGCACATGCCAAAGTCGTTGAGCACAGTCGCGCCCGCCTCAATCTGCGCCGCAATGCGCTCAGCCCGTGCCTCGCTCTTGCTGAAAACGGAGGACTGCAAACCAAAGGGCGTGCCGTTGGCAATGCGCACGGCGTCGGCGTCGGTGTCAAAGCGCATGATGAGCAGCACAGGGCCAAACACCTCCTCTCGTGCAATACGCATTTCAGGCGTGACCCCCACCAGCACCGTGGGCGCAAAAAAGTTGCCGCCCGCGTGCGCGCCCTCTGTGCGGCGGCCACCGCCCACAATGGCCTTGGCACCGCTGGCCAGCGCGTCTTGCACCAAGTCCTCAATCACGCCCATTTGCATGGGGGTGCAAATCGCGCCCACATCCACACTGCTGGGCGTGGCGGCGCTGCCTTGGCGGAATTGGCTGGCCACGGTCTGCACTTCTTGCACAAAGGCATCGTAAATGCCCGCCTGCACCAGAATGCGCTCGGGTGCGACGCAGCTTTGGCCCAAGTTCACAAAGCAGCCGCCCAAGGCGCTGTGCGCGGCGCGTTGCAAATCGGCGTCGTCACACACAATCAGCGGGTCTTTGCCGCCCAGCTCCATCACCGTGGGCACCAGATTTTGCGCCGAGCCTTCCACAATGCGGCGGCCATTGCCGACCGAGCCAATGAACAAAATCTTCTGCACCGGCGCGCGCACCAAGGCCGCGCCGGTATCGCCAAAGCCGTTGATGATTTGCACCGTGTCGCGGCTCACGCCGTGGGCATCAAGCACGCTGTCAATCAGGCGTTGGAAGTATTGCGTGCTCCAGGCCACGGCCTCCGATGCCTTGAGCACCACCGCATTGCCCGCCATCAGCGGGTCGGCAAAGCTGGCAAAAATGTTTTGGAAGGGGTAATTCCACGGCACAATGGCCGCCACCACCCCCAAGGGGCGGTATTCAATGCGGCCTTTTTTATGGAAGAGCGGCCCGCCCATGCTGACTTTTTCGGTTTTGAGGTATTTCTCGCCGTTCTTCATCAGCCAGCGCAGTTTGTTCACCACCGTCATCACTTCGCCCAAGGCGGAGTTCTCAAAAGTCTTGCCGCCGTCTTCCACCACAGCCGCACAAATCTCGTCCATATTGTCGAGAATCGTGTGCAGCAGCGTCCGCAGCACGGCACGGCGTTTGGCCAAACTGGTTTGGCCCCAAGCCTGCTGCGCCACGCGCGCGCGCGCCACTGCGGCCAGCACATCCTCAGGGCTGGCGGCGGGCACTTCGCCCAGTTTGGCCCCTGTAGCGGGGTTAAAGCATTCAATCATGGTCATGGTTCAAAGCTCATCTTTGGTTCGGGTTTTGGGCTGGGTTCGGGGTGGTCTTGCAGCACAAAATCTGCCGCACGCCAGCCTATCATCATGCTGGGGGCATTCAGGGCAGACACGGGAATGCTGGGCATCACACTGGCATCGGCCACGCGCACATTGGCCAAGCCCTTCACGCGCAAATCATGCGCGGAAACAGGCGAATCGGCCTCAGGCCCCATGCGGCAGGAGCCGCCAAAGTGGTAGGTCGTCATGCTGGCCTTGTGGATCCAGCGCCACAGCTTGGCCTTGCTGATGCCGGGCTTGGCCCCCACAGACAGGGGCTTGAGCCCCGCCTGCGCCAAGCTCGGCTGCTGCGCCATTTCTAGTGCGCGGGCAATGCCCGCTTCCATCAGGCGCTTGTCGTGCTCGGTTTGCAGCCAAGCGGGGTCAATCAGGGCCGCATCATCGGGGCTGGCGCTGGCCAAGCGCACACTCCCGCGTGAGGTTGGTTTGCCCAAAATCACCACAATGCCAAACAGCTTTTGCACAAAGCCATCGACGGGGCGGAAGGTGATGACAAAGTCAATGATTTTGCGCAGGCTCACACGCAGCCATTTGAGCTTGAGCAGGCCCTCAGGCAACATCAGCACGGGCAACATGCGGTGCAGGGCGTAACGCATGGTGCTGTGCGCGGCAAAACCCACCCAGCACATTTCAGGCGCGCCGGGGCCGCCCGTGGCGGTGTCAAAGGCATACACCTGCGGAAAGGCGAAATCAGGCAGCTCGCGGCTTTTGTAAAACAGGCAGACATTGGGGTGGTCTTGCAAATGCTGGCCCACGCTGGGCGCGTTGTGCACCACAGGCAGACCCACACTTTGCAAATGCGCCGCATCGCCCACGCCTGAGAGCATGAGCAAACGCGGCGTTTCCAGCGCACCCGCAGCAAAAATCACCTCACGGCCTACGGCCACTTCTGCCATTTGCCCCTTGCGCTCATAACGCACTGCCGTGGCTTTTTGGCCTGCATCAAACAGCACTTTTTGCACCTGCGCGCCCAGCACAATGCGCAGGTTCTCACGCAGCGGATGGCCGCGCACTTCCAGCGGCTCTTTAATGAATGCACGGTAAGAGCTGCGGCGCTTATCGCCCGCGTAGTTCATATCATTGGCGCCAACTTTGGCCTTCAAATCGCCGCTATTCATGCCGTTCTCGGCCGTCATGCCCACGCCCACACAGGCATCAATAAAGCGCTGCACATAGCGCGTGGCCAGCCGTGGGCGCGGCTCCAGCTTGGCCTCCACACCCTCAAAGGCGGGCAAGCAGTCTTCCCACTGCCAGTTTTGAGGCCAGGCATCAAAATCGCGCTGATCGCCACGGGTGTAAACCATGCCATTGACCGAGCCTGAGCCGCCCATGCCACGGCCCGTGCCCAAATACTTGCGGCCCATATGCGCCATCTTCACGCTCATGCGCTGCCACATCGTGGCATCGTTGGCAAAGGCATTTTTAAAACCATCGGCGCGCAAAGTCTCAGGGTGGGCCTCAGCCGCGTCGCCTGCCTCCAGCAAAACCACGCTATGTCCCGCCTCGGCCAAACGCGAGGCCACAATACAGCCTGCACTGCCTGCGCCAATCACGACAAAATCTGCTTGCGTTGCTATTGCTACCATAATATCTACTGTCCTTGCTGTGTTTCATCAGCGTGCTGATGTTTGGTCAGTGCGCTGATTCTAATGCAAAATATCAGCATACTGACAACCTGAAAGAAAAAAAGAAAGCCCACCATGAAAACAGGATTCATCTGGTCCATCGACTTGCTCAGCCACTTGGTGCGCCAGCAAATCAACGCCCTGCTCGCCCCCTTGGGCCTGACCTTCCCCAAATACGCCGCCTTGCGCGTGCTGGAAGAAGAAGCGGGCCTCACCAACGCCGCCATTGCCCGCGCCTGCCTGGTGCGGCCCCAAACCATGAACGCCGTCATCCGTGACCTGCACCATGCGGGCTTGGTGGCCTCCACTGGCGACCCTGAGCACAGCCTGAAAATACTCTACAGCCTCACCCCCCAAGGCGAAGAACTGCTGGGCCAAGCCCATGCCATTGTGCAGGCTTTAGAGGGCTTATTCCTCGTGGGCTTGGGCGAAGAAAAAGTGCAAGAAATGCAAATGCTGATGGAGAACACCCTAGAGCGCATCCGCCAACTGGGTATGCTGCAAATGAGCCAAGGTAAAAACACAGACATCTGAGAGAGCACACCATGAATTTGCCCATACCCAGCTACCCACTGCAAAGCCGCAATGAACTGGCCCTGCCCGTGGGCCTGCTCGAACGCGCCAAGCACATCAAAGTCGTGTTTTTTGATGTGGACGGCGTGCTCACCGACGGCCGCCTCTATTACTCCGAGCAGGGCGAAGTGCTCAAAGCCTTTCACTCGCTGGACGGCCACGGCCTGAAAATGCTGCAACGCGCGGGCATTGAGCCCGTCATCATCAGCGGCCGCGACTCCCCCGCCCTGCGCACCCGCTTGGCCGCCATCGGCGTGACGCAATTTGCCCTCGGCACAGAAGACAAACTGCCCGCCGCCGAGCGCATACTCGCCGCCATGAATCTAAGCTGGGCCCAAGCCGCTGCCATGGGCGACGACTGGCCCGATTTGCCCATGCTGCTGCACGCGGCCCTGGCCTGCGCCCCCAGCAATGCCCACCGTGAGGCCAAAAACGCCGCCCACTTCGTCACCCAGACCCAAGGCGGCATGGGCGCGGCCCGTGAGCTGGTGGATGTGCTGCTGCACGCCTGCGGCCAATACCAAGTGCAGCTTGAAAAACACCGCAAAGGCAATTTGGCGCAGCAAGCCGAATAAAGCGAGCTTGGCCTCTGAAACCCATGTAATGCGGCGCTAAAGCCTGAAAACAGCAGCCATAAAAAAACCCAGCCGAGGCTGGGTTTTT
>CAZJBX010000033.1:0-27756 GCA_964544605.1 uncultured Burkholderiaceae bacterium | reverse complement strand
AGCAAAAGCAGGCTTTGTTTGACAACACCGCCCGCAATATGCAAGGCACCAGCGAGGCCACGCGCCGCCGCCATGTGGACAACTGCACCAAGTGCGACCCCGCCTATGGCGAGGGGGTGAACAAAGCCCTGGCCGCACTGGGCTTGGGTGTGTAACACCGCCTTGAGCGCCTGAAGACAACCCAGCGCCTTGCGGTGCTGGGTTTTTTCATGGGCCGCGTTTTGCCATGAATTAAAATGGAAAATAATGCAATTTCTATGATTTGAATTCACCATGATTGAGCGCATTCATTTGGCGATTTTGCGTGAGGTGCAGCAGCAAGGCTCGCTCACGGCAGCGGCCGATCAACTGTGCGTGACGCAATCGGCCTTGAGTCACAGCATCCGCAAGCTGGAGGAGCGCTTGGGCACGCCGCTGTGGTTGCGCCAAGGCCGCCATTTGCGCCTGACGCAAGCGGGCGAGTATTTGCTGCAAGTGGCGCAGCGCCTGTTGCCGCAATTGGAGCAGGCTGAGGCGCAGATTCGGCAAATGGCGCAAGGTCAGCGCGGCAATTTGCGCATAGGCATGGAGTGCCACCCCTGTTACCAGTGGCTGTTGAAGGTGGTTGCGCCTTATTTGGCGGCTTGGCCCGATGTGGAGCTGGATGTGAAGCAGCAGTTTCAGTTTGGGGGCTTGGCTGCTTTGCAAGACCATGAGATTGATGTGCTGGTCACGCCCGACCCCGTGCCGCAGGCGGGCTTGGTGTTTGAGCCTGTGTTCGATTACGAGCAGGTGCTGGTGGTGCCCAGCAGCCACCGCTTGGCGCAGGCAGCTTGGGCCAAGCCGCAAGATTTGCAGCGCGAAACCCTGATTACCTACCCCGTGCCGCCCGAGCGCTTGGATGTTTTCTCGCAGTTTTTACTGCCCGCTGGCGTGGCCCCCAAGCAGCACAAGGGCATAGAGACGACGGACATCATGCTGCAAATGGTGGCCAGTGGCCGTGGCGTGGCGGCACTGCCGCGCTGGTTGGTGCTGGAATATGCCGAGCGTCTGGATGTGCGCCCCGTGCGCCTGGGCCAGCAGGGGGTGGCCAAGCAGATTCACTTGGGCTTGCGGGCCGATGATTTGCAGCGCGATTACATGGCCGCTTTTATGGCGCAGGCGCGGGGGCAGCAGGGGTGAGTGCGGCGCTGTTTGGATGGCGCAGGCGTTGCGCCATGAGTGCAGGCTCGCCGTGGGCGTTGTAAACCAAGTCGAAGTCGATGCCGTAGAGCTGGGCCAGCAGGGGCTGGGCGGTTTCGGCATGGCTGGGCACATCGGCCATGAGCTGGCCGTTTTGAATCAACAGCAGGCGCTCAAAGCCGTGCAGGGCGTGGTTGACATCGTGCAGCACGGCGATCAAGGCATGGCCGCCGCGCTGGGCAAAGTGGCCCATGGCATCGGCCAAATCAAATTGCAAGCCAGGGTCGAGCGCGGCCAAGGGCTCATCGACAAAGAGCAAAGCGCCTTGGGTATCCCAGAGTTGGGCGAACACGCGGGCCAGTTGCACGCGGGCTTTTTCGCCGCCAGAGAGGGTGTCAAAGCGGCGCCTGAGCAGGTGATCGGCGCAGGCCAGTTGCGCCGCTTCTTGCACAATGCGCTGCAAATCGGGGTCGTGGCGGCGGGCACTGCGGCCCAAGGCAATGACCAAATCAACGGGCAGGGCAAAGGCCACCTCATGCGATTGCGGCAGCACGGCGCGGTGGCGGCTGAGTTCGGCCAAGGGCCAGTCTGTTAAGGCGCGGCCATGCAGGGCCACTTGGCCGCTGCTGCAAGCGTGGTCACGGGTCAGCAGCTTGAGCAAAGTGGATTTGCCTGCCCCGCTGGGGCCGAGGATGGCGATGCGCTCGCCCGCCTCAATACGCAAGTCAAAAGGCCCAAACTGGCGGCCCGCCAAATGCAGGCTGGCCGCTTGGCTGTGGAGTAAAGCAGTGGTTGGCGGCATGGTTTAAACCCCCTGGCGCATACGCAGCAACAGGGCCATAAAAAAGGGTGCGCCCAGCAGGGCGGTGAAGATGCCCACAGGGATTTCCGCTGGAATGGCGATGGTGCGGGCAACGGTATCGGCCCAGAGCAAGAGCAAAGCGCCCATCAGCATAGACAGGGGGGCCAAACGGCGTTGATCAGGCCCGACCAAAAGCCGCACCATATGGGGTGCAACCAAGCCGATAAAGCCAATCATGCCGCACCAAGCCACGGCAAAGCCGGAAATCAAAGCCACCAGTACGATGACGCGGGTGCGCAATTGCTTGACAGGAATGCCCACATGCTGGGCCGCAGCCTCGCCCAAGGCCAGCGCATTCATGGCCGTGAGCAAGCGCCGCATTTGCCAAAAGGCCAGCAGCAACAAGCCCAGCAAAGCGGCCAGCAAGGGCCAACTGGCGGCGGCCAAAGAGCCCAGCGTCCAGAAAGAGAGGTTGCGCAATTGCTCATCATTGGCCAAATAGGTGGCCAAGCCGATGATGGCGGCGGTCAGGGCGTTGAGCGCAATGCCAGTGAGCAGCAGGCCGGCAATGGATTCTGCCGTGAGCCAGCGTGCCACGCGGTCGAGCAAAAAGCACACGCCCAAAGCGCCGATAAAGGCCGACACCGGCAGCAACCAAAAACGGGCCGCTGGAGGCAGCAGGCTTTGCATGTGGCTGAAAAAGACGATGCTGAGGGCGGCGGCGCAGGCCGCGCCACTGCTGATGCCCAGCAAGCCAGGCTCGGCCAAGGGGTTGCGAAACAGGCCCTGCGTCAAAGCACCAGAGAGGCCCAGCGCCGCGCCAATGAGCAGGGCAAAGGCGACGCGCGGCAGGCGCAACTGCCACAGCACATAAGCACTGCCGCTCAAGCCTTCTTCGGCATCGGCCTGCCACGGGGCAAGCCAATCGACGCTGCTGACGGGCACGGCCCCAGCCCACACCGCCCAGAGCAGGCTGGGCAGCAAAGCCGCCCACAGCAGCCACGGCGCTGAGGGCCGTGGCAGGCGCAGGCGGTTTAGGCGGGGGGCGGCGGTGGTGTGCTTGCTGCTGTCAGCTAGGCTCATGAGGCCAGGGCCTTGCGGGTGGCCTCATGCAGGGCCAGTGCCGCTTGCGGCATACGCGGGCCAAAGCCCAAGAGATACATGGCATCGAGCGAGATGAAGCGGCGCTTTTGCCCCGCTTTGCTCTGGGCCACACCGGGCAGGCGCAAAATGCCTGCCGTGCCGCCAATGGCCTCAATGCCTTGGTCGGTGAACAAAATGACATCGGGCTGGGCGGCAATCAGGGCCTCAGGGTTGAGGGGTTTAAAGCCTTGGAAGCCTTGCACGGCATTGCGCGCGCCAGCGTAGTGCATCATGGCCTCGGCCCCAGTGCCACTGCCCGCCACCACAATTTGGCTGGGGCTGTGTGAGAGTACAAAGAGGATTTTCGGCTTTTTCGCCGTGCTGTTGGCTTGAATGCGGGCTTGGCTTTGCTGCCACTGCGCTTGCAGGCGCTGGCGCAATTGATCGGCCTCGGCCACTTTGCCAACGATGGCGCCGACTTTCTGCACGCGCGCCATCATGCCCTCGTAGCGGTTGCCTGCGTCCAGCACAGAAACGGGCAAACCCGTTTGCTGCAATTTGGCCATGACATGGGCGGGGCCAGCTTCTTCAGTGGCGATGATGTGACTGGGCGAGAGCGCCAAAATGCCCTCAGCGGCCAAGCTGCGGGCATAGCCAACGATGGGCAGTTGGGTCGCCTCAGTGGGGTAGATGGAGGTGCTGTCCACCCCCACCAATTGCGCTTGCGCGCCCAAGGCGTAAACGATTTCAGTGAGTGCGCCGCCGATGCTGACGATGCGCTGCGCGGGGGCTGCTGTGCTGCCCGCTTTGGCGGCGCTTGCAGGGGCGGCCAGCGCCGCCAGCGGTGAGAGACTGGCGACAGCGCTGAGGCTGGCCATGTGTTGCAGCCATTGGCGACGGGCTATGGGGCTGTGCTTGAAGGGGCTCATGCTGGGGTTTCCTCGGTCAGCTCGGCGAGCAGGGCGCGCCAAGCGGGGTCTTCGGCTTGGCCTTCTTTGCGCAGACCAAAAAACAGGGCAATGTTCTCGCCAGCGGCGTCAAACAGCTCCAGTGAGCTGACGAGGCCATCGGCGGTGGGTTTGCGCACCAGCCAAGCGCTGGCAATGTGGTCTTGGCGCAGGTGCAGATTGAATGTGGGGTCAAGCACATTCAGCCACGGCCCCATGACGGCGATTTTCTCGACGGGGCCGCTGTGGATTTGCACCACGCCACGGTTGCCGGTAAAGACCATGATGGGCAAGCGCTGCGCTGCCGCGCCTTCGAGCAAACGCTGGGCCGCTTGCAGGGGCAGGCTTTGCGCCCATTCGCTGCCGGCCAAGCGCAGGGCTTGCAGGCGGCCCAAGCCGAGTTTTTTCAGCATGGGGTAGAAGTCGTGGGTGTCGCGCAATTCGCTCCAGGCTTGGCGCAGGGCGGGCACATCCACGGCCGCGTCAGGGCCATCGGCTTTGGCGGGCAGGGCCACTGGGGTCAGGCCCGTGCTTTGGTCAGCGGCGAGGAATTGCTGGCACAGGGCCTCGTAAGCGGGGATGTGGCTTTGCGGCTTGATGATGATTTTGTGCACGGCATCGCCTGCGGCATCAAAAAACTGCAAGCTCAGTTGCGCTTGGTCGGCCTGGCCGCTGTGGTCTTGCACGGCAAAGCCGTGGGCCCATTCTTGGAAGAAGATGCGCAGGTCGATGGACTCGCCCAGCACCAAGCCGACATGGCCTTCAAGGCGGGTGTTGTGGTACACGCCGATTTTCTCGTGTACGCAAGAGGCGTTGCGCGTCAAGGCCATCAGCTCGCCGAGTTTTTCCACTTCGGCAATCAACGCGGGCCAGTCTGGGCGCAGGCGCTGCGCTTGCAGCTCAGGGGCATCGCTGCCGACATAGGCGGCAATCAATTGGCCTTCGGCAATGCCGAGCTGGCTGGCGATGTCGCGGTGGCGGGCTGGCCCTTTTTGGCGGGCTTCCCAAAAGGCGGCGCGAATGCGTTCGGGCGTGAGTTCAGGGGTGTGGGGGGCAGTCATGGGCGCTCCTTGTGCCAAGCCTTAGGAGGCCAGAACTTGCATGGATTTGGCCAGCTTGGGGTCTTGGGTTTGGTGGCCTTGGTCGTTGCGGTGGGCCACTTGCTCCAAGCTTTCGCCTTGCAAGTGGTAAGCCTTGGCAAAGCCGCTGACATAGCTGCCCATTTGTGGGCTGAGCTCGTAGAGGTGGAAGTCGGTGAGGGGGGCAATCATCTCCACAAATTTGCCGAATTTCTCACGGAAGGCATCCATGGCGCTGGCAAACAAAGGGGTGTCGCGCTCGATTTCTTGCACGGTGCATTGCAGGGTCAGGCGGCGGCGGGCAAACACGGTTTTGGCTTGGTCTTCGTTCTCAATGAACATGGCCGAGCAACGGGGGCTGTGTTTGAGGTTGGCGCAGTGGGCGGCCAGCTCGCTGACATAGATATAGAGCTTGTGGCCGATTTGCACAAAGGTGGCGTAGCTGGCCTCGGGCGAGTTATCGGCGTTGAGGGTGGCCAAAGTGAGGGTTTGGAAGGTGGGGATGAATTCACGCGCTTCAGCGCCAATATGGGTCAAGGTGTCGGCTTGCGTCATGGGGTGCTCCAAAAAATGCCTGGGGAAAGAGGGATAGACCTGGGTGCTGGGCCACCCGCCCAAGAGCAGGGCGGCCCACGGAGTGGTTTGCTTTAGGGCTTAGTTGGCAGGCTGGACATCGAAGTCGAAGGTCCAGGTTTGATCCCCGCTGTAAGCTGGTTCGGCAGCGGCGTAGCTGATGCTGGCCAAACGCATACGGGCGTAGCTGTTGCCTGTGCCTGAGCGCACCAAGGTGGCCGCTTGTGGGTTGGCGCCAAGTTGGTGCTGGCCCAAGCCTTCAATGGCGGTGGCGGTGGGGGCATAGCTGAACCAGCCGTAGTTCAAGGGGGCGGGGTAAACGCCGGTGTAGGCAGGGGTCAGTTGTGAGCCGATGCTGTCTTTGACCCAATTGGCGGCGCGTGCAGGGGCGGTGAAGTTGCCAGCGGTCAAATCGGCCAAGGTGTCTTGCAAATTGGTCGTGGCGCTGAATTTGGCGGCCACAGGCGAGCCGTCAGCGGTGTAGAAGCCAGCGGGCGTTTTGCTCAAGAAGCCGCCGACTGTGCCGCTGCCTGAAGTGCCGCCATTGAGTTTGATGTTGTAGCGTTTGAAGGCGATGTGCCAAGTGCCGCTTTCGCTGCTGACGGCGTTGCTGGCCAAGTCGTAATACACCCATTCAGTCTCGCTGCTGGCATTCACGCCGCCAGTGGGGCTGGTGAAGACTTGGCTGGGATTGGCGGTATTGACGAAGCGGAAAGAGGGCCAACCTGAGGCGGTGAGGGTGGGACTGCCGTAGTAGCCCGTCATTTGCAGGGCAAATACGGGGGTGCTCTCGCCGCTGATGTCAGCCGAGCTGCTGTCGGTGGTGATGAGGAAGGTGCGGAAGTTGGGGCTGAGGCGGAAGTCGCCGTTCAAATCGTATTCAAAAGCGGCGGTTTGGATGGTGTTGTTGCCGCTGAAGACGCTGTTGGCGTGATCGGCAATCCAGGCCATGCTGGGCACGCTGCTGCCATCCACGGGGTCTTTGGTGGCATCTTTAAAGGTTTTCAAATCATCCCAGGTGTAGCTAAAGGGCGTGCCCAGTGCCGCGCCTTGGCCTGTGCCGCTGGGGCCGCTGTTGGTGTAGAGGCTGGCGGTGCGCCCCGAACTGACGACTTTCACATCCCAGGCCGTGCCGCTGCAATCGTCAATTTGTTGGCCCGCATCGAAGTCATAACACACTGCGCCAGAAGCGGGCAATACAAATTGCCACTGTTGGCTTTGGGTGAATTTGCTGTCGTTGGTGGATGGGGTTTCTGTGGGGACAGTTGTTGGTGTGGGGCTGGCGGTCGGTGTGGGTGTGGGTGTTGCGTCAGTGCCGCTATTGCTGCTGCCACCACCACCACCGCCACCGCCGCCGCAGGCGGCGATAGCAGCAAGGGCGATAGCAGAGAGGAGGTATTTCAAGGGGGCGTTTTTCATGGGAGGAAGTCCTTCAAATAGAAAAGAAAAAGTAAAAAAGGAAAAAATCAGCGGGCGTTGCCAAAGGCGAATTTCGCGCCGATGTAGATGTAGCGCCCTGCAATCGGGCCGTAGTCGTTGGCATCAGCAAAGTGGCGTTGGCGGTTGCTGAGGTTGTTGATGCCGAAAACGAGGGTGCTGGATGGATTGACTTGGTGGTTGAGCGAGACATCCAGCGTGGCCCATGCGGGCGAGCGCGCTTGGCTGACGCTGTCGACCATTTCCTCGCTTTGGTAGCGCAGGCGGGCGCTCAAGGCGGTGCTGGGCAGGGCCTGCCAATCAGCGCCCAAGCGCACAATGGATTTGGGGCGACGGGTCAGGTCCAGGCCGGTGTTGCGGTCGCGGGTGCG
The DNA here is from genome assembly GCA_964544605.1 of uncultured Burkholderiaceae bacterium. Taxonomy (GTDB): domain Bacteria; phylum Pseudomonadota; class Gammaproteobacteria; order Burkholderiales; family Burkholderiaceae_C; genus JAMIFN01. The sequence goes on along the minus strand of CAZJBX010000033.1, from coordinate 20,303 downwards.
GGTGTAGGTGTAGGCGGCGCTCAAGTCCCAGTTGGCAATGGGCTGCCAAGTCAGGCTGGTTTCCACACCCGCAGTGCGGGCGCGTGAGACATTGCTGTAGCTGTAAGTGGTGATGCCGCCTGTGACGGTGGCATTGGCCAGGTCCTCTTGAATCAAATCGCTCACGCGGTTGTAGAAGGCATTGACATCCACGCTCCAATCACGGCCTTGGCTGAGCGTGCCGCCCACTTGCAAGCTGGTGGAGGATTCAGGTTGCAGATTGGGGTTGCCTGCGACTTTGTAGCCTAGATTGCTGTGGTCAAAGAGGTAGTGGCGCTCTTTCAAATTGGGCACGCGGTAGCCCTGACCCAAGCTGGCGCGAACTACGCCTTTGCGGCCATCGGCATCGAGCACGGTGCCGCGCAAGCTGGCCTTGGGTGCCCAGTGGCCGCCAAAATCGGAGTCATGCTGGCCGCGCAAGCCCAGCAGCAGCTCCCACTTGTCGCCAAAAAAGATGTCGTTTTGCACAAACAACTCGCGGCTGCTGCGGCTCACATCACCGAGTACGGCCAGCTCAGACAGGCCGTTGCTGGTTTGCTTCAAGCTCTCGCGGTGCCAATCTGCGCCCACGGTCCACAGTTGTTGGCCATAGGCGGGCAAATCAAGCTGGCCGCTGATGTGCTGGGTGTGTTGGCTCGCTTGGCGCTCGGTGGCCAAATAGCCGTTGGAATAAGCGGGCGAGTGGCTTTTGTAGCGCTCGTCCACGCCTTTGATTTCGGCGCGTATGCCGTTGTCAAAGCGCCAGTTGCTGCCCGCACTCAAGCGCTCGCGGCTGATGTCTTCGAGCTTGCGCTGGGGCACGAGGATGGGGGGCACTGCCAAGTTGTAGCGCTGGGTGTCGTCCTCGCTGTAGTGTGAGGCTTCGGCCCACACACGGCGGTGTTTGGCCGGCAGCCATTCGCCTTTCAGGGCCAGTTGTTGGCGGCGGCTGGCATCGCCCTGGCGGGTGTGCTCGCTGGGCTCCACACCAAAGCCCGCCTCATCGCTGTATTGACCTGAGAGGCCCAAACGCCAGTGCTCATCGCCACCATTGAGGTTGAAGCGGGCGTTGCGGTTGTTGGCGCTGGCGCTTTTGCCATTGTCGTTTTGCTTGCCGTAGCTGCCCACATCAAAGGCTGCCGTGCCGCCAAAACCAGCGGCAGCGCGGCGGGTGATGACATTGATGACGCCGCCCATGGCAGAGCTGCCGTATTGCGCCGAGCTGGCGCCTTTGATGACTTCGATGTGCTCGACTTGGTCAATCAGGTATTGGCTCAAATCCACAGTTGAGGCGGTGCTGGCGGTGATGGGCAGGCCATCAATCAAGACCAGCACTTGGTCGGCGCTCAGACCTTGCAGTGAGAGCTCATAGCCCGATTTGCCGCGCACTTCGCGCACTTGCAAGCCAGGCACATTTTCAAGCGCTTGCTTGAGGGTGTGGGCGTTGGTGCGTTCGATTTCCTTGCGATCGACGACTTCCACGCGCACGGGGGTTTCATCCAAGATGCGGGCGCTGCGGGTGGCCGAAACGACCACAGGTGCCAAACTCGCATCAGCTTGAGCATCGGGGTTGGAAAGAGGGGATGGAAGTTCAGCTTTGGGCTCAGAAGCCGCAGCTTGCGCACTGAAAGTGAGCAAAACGCCGCTAACGCAAAGGGCCGCTGGTGCCAGCAAACGCTGAGACAGCATGGTGTTCTCCTTGAAAAGGTAAAAACACTGGCTGGCGTCGGCTGGCGTGTGTTGTGATTTATTTGGTCAAAATCAGCTTGCCTGCTGCGGTCAAGCGCAATTGGTAGATTTGGCCTTGGTGGGCAATCTCAACCACGCGCTGCTGACCGAGTAACTCCGTGCTGGGGATTCGGCGCAAAAGGTTTTGCGCGGTATCTTGTTCACGGGCGTTGGCACGCTGCTCGGGCTGGGAAGGGTGAGCAGGTTTCAGCATGAGAAGCATTGTAAATGATAATTCTTCTCATTTGTATTGTGTTTTGTAAATTTTTAAGCCAACAAGGGCTTGCGCTTAGATTTTGATATCGCGCTTGAGGTAGTGCGCCCCTTTGATGGGGCTGTTGTAATAGGGTTCGATTTCGTAGAAGCCGAGATCTTCGTACAGGCGGCGGGCCACTTCCATGGTGTCCAGGGTATCGAGCAGCACGCAGTCATAGGCTTCCATCGCGGCAAAGCGCAGACCTTCAATACTGAGCTTGCGGCCTAGGCCCAAGCCACGGAAAGCAGGGCGCACATAAAGGCGGCGCATTTCGGCTGCGCCCATGTGGTCGCTCTCATCCAAAGGCCGCAGGCCGCAGCAACCCGCAAGCCAATCATCGACCCAAGCCAGCAGCAAAGTGCCTCGTGGCGCGGCGTAATCGCCAGGCAGATGGGCGGCCTCAAGCTGGAGCTCGCTGGGATCGACCTCGGTGGGCAAAGTGCGGCCATATTCGAGCAAGATGTCTGCGGCGGCAGCAAAATCTGCGGCTTGCGCAGGGCGGATGATGATTTGCGGTTCAGTCGGGGAGGGCGCGTCGTTCATGGTGGCTATGGGCTGTGGGGCTGAGCACGGCCCAGCGGTCAGCCCGTGAAGGGGCGTATTCGTTAAACTATAGCCCAAGTTTTTACTGGAGAATTCGAATGCCATTTTTGACAAAAATCAGCCCGGCCGTTTGCTGGCGCGGCGCTAAATTGACCTTGGCCGCTACCGCTTTGGCCGTGGCCGCAGGTTGCGCCAGCCAAGTAGGCAGCACCACCGATGGCGGCGCTTTGGGTGTGAACCGTGTGCAAAAACTCGCTGGCAGCAGCGAGCAATACAACCAAGAATCGGCCAAAGCCTATAGCGAGATGATGCAAGAGGCGAAAAATAAAAACCTGCTCAATCGCGATGCCGTTTTGCTCGACCGCGTGCGCACCATGGCCAACCGCATGATTGGGCATGTGGGTGTTTTCCGCGCCGATGCCCGCAACTGGAATTGGGAAATCAACACCATTCAGTCGAATGACATCAACGCCTTTTGTATGCCAGGCGGCAAGATGGCGGTGTTTTCAGGCTTGCCGACGCAGCTCAAGCTCACCGATGATGAGCTGGCGATTGTGATTGGGCATGAGATTGCCCACGCTCTGCGCGAGCATGGCCGTGAGCAGGCGCTCAAAGAGCAGCAAATTGGCCTGCTTTCTGTTCTGGTGGGGGTGGCCCTCAAGAGCGAGGAGGCCATGAAAACCGCCAACCAAGTGGGGCAAATTGGCTATGGCCTGAAATACAGCCGTGGCGCTGAGAGCGAGGCCGATATGCTGGGCTTGGAGCTGGCCGCCCGTGCGGGCTACGACCCCCGTGCTGGCGTGACTTTGTGGCAAAAAATGGGGGCCGCTGGTGGTGCGCGTCCGCTTGAATTTCTGAGCACCCACCCTGATCCCGCCAACCGCCAAGCGGCATTGAAAGAGGCCGCTGAAAAGCTGCTGCCTGTTTACCAGGCCGCGCCCAAACCAGCGGCGGCCAAAGCCAGCGCCGCAACGCCTGCGAAAAAAGCCAGCAGCAACACGCGCCGCAAGCGCTAAATACTGCGCTTGCATCAAGCTTTTATGCTGATGCAAGCGAGGGCAGGCATAAAAAAACCTCTTGCTGAAAAGCAAGAGGTTTTTGTTTGGGGCGCTTGAAGCCCAGTGACTGGGCTCAAATGGCAAGGCCGCAGATTTATTCTGCAGCGGCTTCTTCGCCTTTGCTGGCAGCAGGGCCACGGGGGGTGCTGACAGAGAGGATGGCGGGGTTGCTGTCGCCGCGCTGCACCAAAGTCACGCCTTTGGGCAGGCTGAGGTCGGAGGCGTGCAGGGTTTGGCCTTTTTGGATGTTGACCAGATCCACCTCGATGAACTCGGGGATGTCGGCAGGCAAGCAAACCACTTCGAGGTCGTTAGAGATGTAAGTGATCAAGCACTTGTCGGTCTTCACGGCTTCAGAGTCTTCTTCACCCACAAAGCGCAGTGGCACTTTCAGGGTCAGTTCAGCTTTGGGGTCCACGCGCAAAAAGTCCACATGCAGCACTTGGGGCTTGTAGGGGTGGTATTGCACATCGCGCAGCAGCACTTTTTCAGCTTTGCCGTCCAGATCCATTTGCAGCACAGCACCGTGGAAAGCCTCTTTTTTCAGGGCATACCACAGGGGGTTGTGCTCAACCTCAATGGCCAAGGGGGCGGCATCGCCACCGTAGAGGATGCCAGGTGTGCGGCCAGCGTTGCGCAGGCGGCGGCTCGCACCCGTGCCCTGCAATTTGCGTTCGTAAGCAGTAAATTTCATGGGAAATCACTCCAGAAAAAAAGAAAAACACCGCGACCAGTGTATTTCTTGGTTAAAAAGCCGCCCATCTAATGCGAAGGGGCAGCACGATGTTGTTCGTGGGCGCTTAAGCTTCTGCGTCCGTGAACAAAGACATGACCGAGCCGCCCTTGCTGATGCGTTGCAAGCTTTCAGCAAACAAGGGGGCCACGGAGAGCTGACGGATGCGGCTGCAAGCGCGCGCCGCCTCAGACAGGGGAATGGTGTTGGTCACAACGACCTCGTCAATGGCATCGCCTTGGCTGATGCGGTCGATGGCGGGGCCAGAGAAGACCGCGTGGGTGCAATAGGCATAGACCTTTTGTGCGCCGCGCTCTTTGAGCACGGAGGCGGCTTTGACCAAAGTGCCCGCAGTGTCAATCATGTCGTCCATGATGATGCAGTTGCGGCCAGCGACCTCGCCGATGATGTTCATGACTTCGGCTTCGTTGGCTTTTGGGCGGCGCTTGTCGATGATGGCCAAATCGCAATGCAATTGCTTGGCCAAAGCACGGGCACGCACCACACCGCCCACATCGGGTGATACCACCATGAGGTTTTCGTAGTTTTGCTTGGTCAAATCGCCCAGCAACACGGGTGAGGCGTAGATGTTATCGACGGGGATGTCGAAAAAGCCTTGAATTTGGTCGGCATGCAAGTCCATGGTGAGCACGCGGCTCACGCCCACGGTTTGCAGCAAATTGGCCACGACTTTGGCCGAAATGGGCACACGAGAAGAGCGCGGGCGGCGGTCTTGGCGGGCGTAGCCGAAGTAGGGAATCACGGCGGTGATGGTGCCAGCAGAGGCGCGTTTGAGCGCATCGACCATGATGAGCAATTCCATCAGGTTTTCGTTGGTGGGTGCGCAAGTCGATTGCAGCACAAAAATGTCGCGGGCGCGGACATTTTGGTTGATTTCTACAGTGACTTCACCGTCTGAGAAGCGAGAGACGCTGGCTGCGCCAATGTCGATGCCCAAGCTGCTGGCGACTTCTTGTGCCAAAACAGGATTGGAATTGCCAGTAAAGAGGAGAAATTCGGCTGCACTCATGGTGGTTTTTTGGTCTAGTTTAGGCTGAGTTGCAGACCAGAGAAATGGCAGGGGAGGAAGGATTCGAACCCTCGCATGCCGGAATCAAAATCCGGTGCCTTAACCAGCTTGGCTACTCCCCTACACGCAAATTGTAAAAACCAGTATTCTACAACTTGTTTTTGGTTTGCATCACACATGCCCAAAGGGATGTTGCTGCAAATTTGAAACGGTTTTTGCTGTGCAGCCCTGAGGCAGTGCTTGCATGAGCTTTTGAATGTCGTGTTGGGCATTCAGCTTGGCAAATACTGCACTGCCTGAGCCTGTCATTCGACCATTCAAACCGAAGCTCAGCATTATATCAATAATTTGCTCAATTTCAGGATTGAGCTGCTGTGCAATGGTTTGCATGGCGTTGTGCCCAAACTCGTAAGGCATTCCTGCAAAGACCGCCATTCTAGCCTGCTTTTCATCGCGTTTGAGGGCAGGGTGTGAAAAAATTGCAGGTGTTGAAACGCCGTGGGCGGGTTTGACCACCAAAAACTGCGCCGCAGGCAAGTCTATGGCTTGCAATTGCTCGCCGATGCCTTCAACCCAGGCGTTTTGGCCCAAGAGGAAGAAGGGCACATCAGCGCCCAATTGCAGGCCAATCTGCATCAATTGCGTTCGGCTCAAGTTCAGTTGCCAGAGTTGGTTGAGGGCGAGCAAGCAGGTCGCGGCGTCTGATGAACCGCCGCCCATACCGGCCTCAGAGGGGATGTGTTTTTCCAGTGCAATATCGGCCCCCTGCGTGCAGCCTGTGGCCGCTTGCAGGGCTTGCGCGGCGCGCACGCAGAGGTCGTTTTCAGGCAGGGCAGAGGGGGCGCTAGCAGTGTGCAGGTCTTGCCGCAGGATGCGGCCATCGCTGCGGGGTGTGATGTGCAGCACATCGCACCAGTCAATGAGCATAAAGGCCGATTGCAGCAGGTGGTAGCCATCGGGGCGCTGGCCAACGATGTGCAAGAAGAGGTTGAGCTTGGCAGGGGCCAAATAGGTGTGGGTGTGGGCAGGTGGGGGCATAGATTGAGGGGGCAAAGTAAAAAAGCGCCCGCAGGCGCTTTTTATGGATGAGCCCATTGGGGCTGCGCCGCAGCCTGTTTGGGTGCTATCAGGGCTTGGGCGCTGCGGGGGCGGCAGGGCTGCTGTCAGCCTGCACTTCCGCCACGGCAGGGCGCTCAAGCTGCTCAGGTGCGGCAGTGGCCTCAGCCGCAGGGACGGCTGGTGCGGCGGCCTCAGGTGTGGCTGCGTTGTCGATGGCAGCTTGGGCATCGGCCTCAGTGGGGGCAGTGCCCGCGTTGAGGTGATCGAGCACGCTGCTGCCTGTGCTGACGGCGGCTGGATTGACCTGTTTGCCGCTGTTTTGTTGGTAGCCGATATAGGTCAGGCCCAAGGTGCTGCCCAAAAAGATGGCGGCGGCCCAAGCGGTGGCTTTGGACAGTGGGTTGGCACTGCCTGTGGCACCGAATAAGCTGCCCGATGCGCCAGCGCCAAAGCTGGCCCCCATGTCGGCGCCTTTGCCTTGCTGCAGCAAAATCAAGCCGACCATGACGATGGCGGCCAAGAGCGCCAAGGACATGAAGAAACCCCATAAGGTAAACATAGTGTGAACTCCGTTTGTTTGGTTTAAGCCGCAGCGATGATGCTGAGGAAGTCGGGTGCTTTGAGGGCCGCGCCACCGATGAGGCCGCCGTCGATATCGGGCTGGGCCAAGAGCTCGGCAGCGTTGGCGGCATTCATGCTACCGCCGTAGAGGATGCGCACGGTGGCCGCAGCCTCGGCGCTGGCCGCTTGCAATTGGGCACGCAGGGCGGCGTGGACTTCTTGCGCCTGTTCAGGCGTGGCGGTTTTGCCTGTGCCGATGGCCCAGACGGGTTCATAGGCGACGACGCAGCGGGCGATGTCGGCCCCCAAAAGCGCAATGGCGGCGGCCAATTGCGCTTGCACCACAGCTTGGGTTTGGCCCGCTTCGCGCTCGGCCAAGCTCTCGCCCACGCAGATGATGGGGGTGAGGCCAGCGCCCAATGCGGCTTGGGCTTTGGCGGCCACCACTTCATTGCTCTCGCCTTGGTATTGGCGGCGCTCTGAATGGCCGACGATGGCGTAGCGCAGGCCCAAGTCTTGCAGCATGGCCGCAGAGACATTGCCTGTGTAAGCACCGCTGGCGTGTTCAGAAACATCTTGCGCACCCACGGCAATGGCGTTTTGGCCTGCCAGCAGTTGCGTCACTTGGGGCAGGTAGATGGCAGGCGGACAAACGGCGATGTCGCAGGCTGGGGCGTTCAAGCCCGCTTGAATGCCTGCAATCAAGGCTTGGTTGGCGGCCAAGCTGCCGTTCATCTTCCAGTTACCAGCAATCAGTTTGCGTCGGCTCATGCTCGCGTCCTCCTGCTTGGGGCTTACTCGGCGGCAGCGCCGTTGTCTTCAGGGGCGGCCTCTTGGCGGGGAGCGCGGCGTTCGCGGCGCTCAGGCTCGGGCATCCCTTCGGGGCGCTCGATCAAGGCTTTCATAGAGAGCTTGACGCGGCCTTTTTCGTCCGTGCCCAGCACCTTGACTTTGACCACTTGGCCTTCGGCCAGCACATCGGTGATTTTTTCGATGCGCTCGTGGGCGATTTGGCTGATGTGCAGCAGGCCGTCTTTGCCAGGCAGCAGGTTCACCAGCACGCCGAAGTCGAACATTTTGGTGATGGGGCCTTCGTAGATTTGGCCCACTTCCACATCAGCGGTGATGGCCTTGATGCGCTCAATGGCGTCTTGTGCTTTGGCGGCATCGCTGGAGGCAATGGTGACCACGCCGTCGTCGTTGAGGTCGATGGTGCAGCCGGTTTCTTCGGTCAGGGCGCGGATGGTGGCGCCGCCTTTGCCGATGACATCGCGGATTTTCTCGGGGTTGATTTTGAGGGTGTAGAGGCGGGGTGCGAAATCGCTGATGTCGCTGTTGCTCTCGCTCATGGCCTCTTGCATTTTGCCGAGGATGTGCATGCGCGCTTCTTTGGCTTGGGCCAGCGCCACTTGCATGATTTCTTTGGTGATGCCTTGGATTTTGATGTCCATTTGCAAGGCGGTGATGCCGCTGGTGGTGCCCGCGACTTTGAAGTCCATGTCGCCCAAGTGGTCCTCGTCACCCAAGATGTCGGTGAGCACGGCGAATTTGTTGTCTTCTTTGATCAGGCCCATGGCAATACCAGCCACATGCGCCTTCATGGGTACGCCTGCGTCCATCAAAGACAGGCAGCCGCCGCAAACAGAGGCCATAGAAGATGAGCCGTTGGACTCGGTGATTTCAGACACCACACGCAGGGTGTAGGGGAAGTCCTCTTTGCTGGGCAGCACGGGCGTCAAAGCGCGTTTGGCCAAGCGGCCGTGGCCGATTTCACGGCGTTTGGGCGAACCCACGCGGCCTGTTTCGCCAGTAGCAAAGGGAGGCATGTTGTAGTGCAGCATGAAGCGGTCTTCGTACTCGCCTGAGAGCGCGTCAATGCGCTGCGCGTCGCGGTCTGTGCCCAAAGTGGTGACCACCAAGGCTTGTGTTTCGCCACGCGTGAACAGGGCCGAGCCGTGGGTGCGGGGCAGTACGCTGTTGCGGATTTCAATCGGACGCACGGTGCGGGTGTCGCGGCCATCAATGCGGGGCTCGCCCGCCAAGATTTGGCTGCGAACGATGCGCGCTTCGATGTCGAAGAGCTGGCCTTCAACCTGCGCCGCGTCAAAGGGCAGGGCCTCCTCGGTCAAGGCGGCTTTCACTTCAGCGTAAGCGCTGCGGCAGGCTTGCGTGCGCGCTTGTTTGCTGCGGATTTGGTAGGCGGCTTTGAGTTTGTCTTCAGCCAAGGCGTTGATTTTGGCGATAAAGGCTTCGTCTTTGGCTTCAGGTGCCCAAATGCCTTCTTTTTCCCACAGGGGCTTGCCCGCATCGCGCACCAGTTCATGGATGGCGTTGATGGCGATATTGCCTTGCTCGTGGCCAAAGACCACGCCGCCGAGCATGATGTCTTCTGAGAGTTGCTGCGCTTCAGATTCCACCATCAGCACGGCGTTTTCTGTGCCAGCGACAACCAAATCAAGCTGGGAATTGGCCATCTCGCTCTTATTGGGGTTGAGCACATATTGGCCATTCACATAGCCAACGCGGGCCGCACCAATGGGGCCAGCAAAGGGCACGCCAGAGATGGCCAAGGCGGCGCTGGTGGCGATCATGGCGGGAATGTCGCCTTCAATCTCAGGGTTGAGTGAGAGGGTGTGGATGACGACATGCACCTCATTCATAAAGCCCTCAGGAAAGAGGGGGCGAATGGGGCGGTCAATCAGGCGGCTGGTGAGGGTTTCAAACTCGCTGGGGCGGCCTTCGCGCTTGAAAAAGCTGCCAGGGATTTTGCCTGCGGCATAGGTTTTTTCGAGGTAATCGACGGTGAGGGGGAAGAAGTCTTGCCCAGGTTTGGCCGACTCACGGGCGACCACAGTGGCCAGCACCACGGTGCCGTCCATGTCCAGCAGCACAGCGCCAGTGGCTTGGCGGGCAATCTCGCCTGTTTCCATGCGAACGGTGTGTTGGCCCCATTGGAAGGTTTTGGTGACTTTGTTGAAAATGCTCATAGCGTTTCTTTCTTAAGGGTGGGGGACTAGCCGTAAGACGATGCCATTCCGCAAAAACCATGTGCTTTTGCCATGGCGCTTGAGGAATGACACAGCCCGTCAATTCAGCCCAGTCGCCCCGAGGGAGGTGAAAAAACAAAAACGCCAGAGAGGGTTCGCTGGCGTTTTTGGCGATGCAAAAGGCTTACTTGCGCAGGCCGAGTTTTGCAATCAGGGCCGTGTAGCGCTCGGCGTCTTTGTGCTTCAAGTAGTCGAGCAGTTTGCGGCGGCGGCTCACCATGCGCAGCAGGCCACGGCGACCGTGGTGGTCTTTGGCATTGGCTTTGAAGTGGGGCATGAGGTGGTTGATGCGGGCGGTCAAAAGCGCCACTTGAACCTCAGGGCTGCCGGTATCGTTGGCAGAGCGGGCGTTATCGGCCACAACTTGTGCTTTGTCGAGAGACATGTGCTTTCCTTTAAAACAAAAACTTGCGAACGCAGAGGGAAATCCCTGCGCCGTGCTTGGGGTTTGCGCCGGCTGCCGTGCTTTTTAAAAGCGCGCCAAGCTGGGGCAAGCTGGCCATTATAGGGCCAAGTGGGCTCTTGCGCCAAAGGGCAGGGGGCAAGCTGGGCGCTGGGGCATTGAATCTGTATCAAAGAAAAGGCCAGTAAAAACCCTTACACTTGGCCCCAAGTGCCCGTTAGGGCTTTTTTTATAAGCGTGCCCATTTGAAGGGGCACCGACGAGGAAGTGGATATGTCAGAGAATACGACTTTGCAGCCGATTGCCCCGGGCGAGCCTTTGCCGCACCGCAAGGTGATTCGCTCTTGGACAACGCCCCTGTCTGAAAAAGTGTATGGCATCGGCCTGTTTTGGTTGCTGGTGGATTACGCCTTGTTTTTCAGCTTGCTGGCGGGCGTGGTGCTGCTGCAAGCGTGGTGGGCCAAGCTGTTGTGCGGCGCGGTGGCTGGTTTTGTCATTGGCCGCCTGTTCATCATTGGGCATGACGCTTGCCATATGAGCCTCACGCCCAATCGCAAGCTCAACAAATGGGTGGGTCGCATTGCCTTTTTGCCTTCACTCACGCCCTATAGTTTGTGGGATGTGGGCCACAATGTGGTGCACCACGGCTACACCAACCTCAAAGGGGTGGACTTTGTGTGGGAGCCGCTGACCCCGGCCGAATACGCTGAGCTGAGCTGGGGCCAAAAAATCATGCAACGCATCTATCGCAGCGGCTGGGCGCCTGGCATCTATTACATGATTGAAATCTGGTGGAAGCGCGAATTCTTCCCCAGCAAAAAATACATGCCCTCGCGCCGCCCTGTGTTCTTCTGGGATTCTGTGCTGGTGTCGGTTTTTGCTGCCGTCTGGATTGCCGCTTTGGTGGGCATTGCGCTGCTGACGCAGCAGCCCATTTGGCAGTTGCTCTTGTTTGGCTTTGCCGTGCCGTTTTACGGCTGGCTCACCATGATTGGCTTTGTGATTTATGTGCACCACACGCATGAGCGCGTGAAGTGGCAAAGCGACAAGGCTTCTTGGGCCAAGGCTGCGCCTTTTGTGACCACTACGGTGCACCTGACTTTTCCGCTGCGCATGGGGGCGCTGGCGCACCACATCATGGAGCACACAGCCCACCATGTGGACATGAGCGTGCCGCTGTATCGCCTGCGGCAAGCGCAGACGCGTTTGGAGGATATGCTGCCTGGGCGCATTGTGGTGCAGCCTTTTAGCATCGGCTGGTATTTCTCTACTGCACGCAAGTGCAAGCTGTTCTGCTTTGAACACAACACCTGGACGGACTTCAAAGGCCGTGTGACTGGGGTGGTGTAAGGCCGCAGTTTTTTGCCCAAAGAAAAGCCCTTGTGCATGGCTGCATCAAGGGCTTTTTTGTGGCCTCAGCTTGGGGGCTGGGTTTTAAAGCAGCCCCAGCAGTTGGCCCGCCTGCGCGACTTCGCTCAAGCTGTGCTGCGGCCAATGCGCCAGTGTTTGCCATTGCTCAGGGCTGAGGGCGGCTTCTGGCAGCAGCACAATCAAGCCCGCTTGCAGCAGGTGCTCGACCAGTTCGGCAGGGGCGCTGTATTGGCCCAGCAGGGGGTAGCTGTGCAGGCCGTGTTGCAGCAGCAGGCGCTCTAGCGTTTGCGCTTGGGCGGCCTCGGCGGCAGTGCCTTGCAAGCGCAGAATTTGCGCTTTTTGCTGCTTTTGCGCGGCGCGTTCGGCGGCGCTGACGGGGCCTTGGGCCTGCACTGCGTCAATGGCTTCGTCAATCATGCCCGCTGCCACGGTGTGGTGTTTGATGCGGTCAATCAAAATAAAGCCGCCTGTGTCGCGGTTGTGGCGGTAGGCATCAAAGGCAATGGTGCGGTCGAGTTGCAGCTCCACCAGCGCAATGCCGTTCATGCTCAGGCTGTCGCAGGCTTGCGTGGCTTGGCTGTTCACATCCACTTGGTGGACGATGCGGCGCAGGCTGGCCCCCACAGTTTGGCTGGCGATTTTCAGCAGAAAATGCCGCCCCGGCAGCAGGGCCTGCTCGCCCATCCACACCACATGGGCCAAAAACTGCGTGCCCACCTGGGCGGGCTGCTCTGGGCTGCAAAGCACATCGCCGCGCGAGACATCAATCTCATCTTCCAGTGTCAGGGTGATGGACTGATTGGCCAGCGCCTCTGGCAAATCGCCATCGGCGGTGACGATGGCCTTGATGCGGCTTTCTTGCCCGCTGGGCAGCACGCGAATGCGATCGCCCGGCGCAATGCGGCCACTGGCCACCGTGCCGGCAAAGCCACGGAAGTCGAGGTTGGGGCGATTCACCCACTGCACAGGCAGGCGGAAGGGGGCGGTCTCTAGCGCCGCCTCATCCACGGGCACGGTTTCGAGGTGGGGCATGAGCACAGGGCCGTCATACCACGGCGTGTTGGCGCTGCGGGCCACAATGTTGTCGCCATTCACGCCGCTGATGGGGATGACGGTGACTTCTTGCAGGCCAATGCTGCGAGCAAAGCTCAGGTACTCGGCGCGAATGCGCTCAAACACCGCTTGGCTGTAGTCCACCAAATCCATTTTGTTGATGGCCAGCACCACATGGCGGATGCCCAGCAAGCCCACCACATGCGAGTGGCGGCGGGTTTGCGTCAGCAGGCCCTTGCGTGCGTCCACCAAAATAATGGCGAGGTCGGCAGTGGATGCGCCTGTGACCATATTGCGGGTGTATTCCTCATGGCCAGGGGTGTCGGCCACGATGAATTTGCGCGTATCGGTGCTGAAAAAACGGTAGGCCACATCAATGGTGATGCCTTGCTCGCGCTCGGCGGCCAAGCCGTCCAGCAGCAGGGCGTAGTCGATGTCGCCGCCCCGTGTGCCCACGCGCTTGCTGTCGGCTTCTAGGGCGCTCAACTGGTCGTCAAACAGCATTTTGCTTTCATACAGCAAACGGCCAATCAGCGTGCTCTTGCCATCATCAACAGAACCACAAGTTATAAAGCGCAGCAGGCTTTTGTGCTGGTGCTTTTCGAGGTAAGCGTTGATGTCGCTGGCGATTAAATCGGATACATGGGCCATTAGAAATACCCCTCTTGTTTTTTCTTTTCCATACTGGCGGCGCTGTCGTGGTCAATCAGGCGGCCTTGGCGCTCTGAGGTGGTCGTCAGCAGCATTTCTTGAATGATGTCGGGCAAGGTGCTGGCGGTGGATTCCACCGCACCCGTGAGTGGGTAGCAGCCCAGGGTGCGAAAACGCACCATTTTCTCTTGCACGGTTTCGCCCTCACGCAAGGGAAAGCGCTCGTCATCCACCATGATGAGCATCCCGTCGCGCTCCACCACGGGGCGTTTGGCGGCGTAATACAGCGGCACGATGGGGATGTTTTCGAGGTGGATGTATTGCCAAATGTCCAGCTCCGTCCAGTTCGAGAGCGGAAACACGCGGATGCTCTCGCCGGGGTTTTTGCGGGCGTTATACAAACGCCACAGTTCGGGGCGCTGGTTTTTGGGGTCCCAGTTGTGGCTGGCGCTGCGGAAGCTGAAGACGCGCTCTTTGGCGCGGCTTTTTTCCTCATCGCGGCGCGCGCCACCAAAGGCGGCGTCAAAGCCGTAGTGGTCTAGGGCCATTTTCAAGCCCTGGGTTTTCCACATATCGGTGTGCACTTGGCTGCCGTGCTCAAACGGGTTGATGCCCAGCGCCTGCGCCTCGGGGTTGTGGAAGACCAGCAGCTCCATGCCTGTTTCTTGCGCCATGCGCTCGCGCAGGGCATACATATCGCGGAACTTCCAAGTCGTATCTACATGCAAAAGCGGGAAGGGCGGCGGCGCAGGGTAAAAAGCTTTGCGGGCCAAATGCAACATGCAGGCCGAATCTTTGCCAACGGAATACAGCATCACGGGGCGGTCGGCGGTGGCCACCACCTCGCGCATGATGTGGATGCTTTCGGCCTCTAGTCGTTGTAGGTGGGTGAGCATACAGAATTCACTTTGTTTATAAGAGTTCTGAATTCTGATGCAAATTTTTATAACTTTTTATTATTTAAATGCGGCCTGCGGTTGTGTGCAGGCCCCAAGTCAAATAAGCGCCGCTTCAAGCAGCGCATGGCGGGGGCAGCGGGCAGCAGGCGCGCTCAATCGGCGCGTTTTTTCAGCGACTTCTGCTTGGGCTTGGCCTTACGAATTTTGCCGCCGGGGGTCAGGCGCTCATTGCCCAGCACGCGCAGAACGCGCGCTTGTGGGCGTTGGCCACCTTGGCGGCTGTATTTCAGTATCTTGATATCGCGTGGGCCGCGCATACGGTCTTCATCGGCCTCGTGGATTTTTTCGGGCATGGGTCGCCACAAAATCAGCAGCTTGCCAATGTGTTGAATGCGGGCGGCACTCAGCTTGTCGGCCATCTCGGCGTAAAAGCGCTCGCGCTCCTCGCGGTCGTCGCTGAATACGCGCACTTTGATCAAGCCGTGGGCGTTCAAAGCGGCCTCGGCCTCTTTGAGCACGGCGGCGCTCAGGCCATCGCCGCCAATGGCGACCACGGGTTTTAAATGATGGGCATCGGCGCGGTGCGCCTTGCGCTCGGCAATAGAGAGGATAATTTCAGACATTGTGCAATTACACCACGAGCCGCCCCCCTTTGGGCACGGCCCCGTGCAGAACCCCATGAAGAAAAAAAACAGCAAAAAGGTCAACAAGCAATGGCTGCATGACCACATCAACGACCCCTTCGTCAAGATGGCGCAAAAAGACGGCTACCGTGCCCGTGCCGCCTACAAGCTCAAAGAGATTGACGAAGCCTTCAAGCTCATTCGTCCCGGCGATCTCGTGGTGGACTTGGGCAGCGCCCCTGGCGCGTGGAGCCAATACCTGCGCCGCCGCCTCAGCCCCACAGGTGCGGCCGTGGGTGAGCTCAATGGCTGCATCATCGCGCTGGATATCCTGCCTATGGAGGCCATTGAAGGCGTGAACTTCATTCAAGGCGACTTCCGCGAGGACAGCGTGCTCGCTGAGCTGGAGGCCCTGCTGCAAGCCCAAGCCCCAGGCCGCAAAGTCGATGTCGTCGTCAGCGACATGGCGCCCAACCTCTCAGGCATCGCCTCCGCCGACACCGCCCGTGTCGAGCACCTCATCGAGCTGGCGCTGGATTTTGCCCAGCAGCAGCTCAAGCCCGAAGGCGCGCTGGTGGTCAAGCTCTTTCACGGCAGCGGCTACAGCCAGCTGGTGCAGCGCTTCAAAGACCAATTCAAAATCGTCAAACCCGTCAAACCCAAGGCCAGCCGCTCGCGCTCCAGCGAAACCTTTTTACTCGGCATTGGCCTCAAAACCCCTAAGCCTTAAAGCCCATAGGCTGAACGCTGAGCCGCTGGCTGGCGCTGGATTTTGCCCAGCAGCAGCTCAAGCCCGAAGGCGCGCTGGTGGTCAAGCTCTTTCACGGCAGCGGCTACAGCCAGCTGGTGCAGCGCTTCAAAGACCAATTCAAAATCGTCAAACCCGTCAAACCCAAGGCCAGCCGCTCGCGCTCCAGCGAAACCTTTTTACTCGGCATTGGCCTCAAAACCCCTAAGCCTTAAAGCCCATAGGCTGAACGCTGAGCCGCTGGCGCTTAAAATGGCTGGCTTTACCTCTTCTCACCCCAACACATCGGTTGCAATTTATGTCTGAGCAAACCCTCACCTTCCACGCCCCCAGCAAGGCCAAAGACCCCCATCAAGCCCAAGGCACAGGGCGCTGGAGCGTGGCCCAAATCGAAGAGCTGTTTGCGCTGCCCTTTCCTGAACTCCTTTTCCGTGCCCAGCAAGTGCACCGTGAGCACTTTGACCCCACCAATGTCGAGCTGGCCACCTTGCTCTCCATCAAAACTGGCGGCTGCCCTGAAAATTGCAGCTACTGCCCGCAATCGGTGCACTACAACACCGGCCTAGAGGCCAGCAAACTGATGGAAGTGGCCGAAGTGCAAAAAGCCGCCCAGCTCGCCAAAGGCGCGGGGGCCAATCGCTTCTGCATGGGCGCGGCTTGGCGCTCGCCCAAAGACCGCGACATCGACAAAGTGGTCGAGCTGATTAAAGTTGTCAAGGCCGAAGGCTTGGAAGCCTGCTGCACCTTGGGCATGTTGGAAGACGGCCACGCCGAACGCCTGCGCGATGCGGGCCTCGACTACTACAACCACAACATCGACACTGCGCCTGAGTTCTACGGCGACATCATCTCCACCCGCGACTACCAAGACCGCCTCGACACCCTCGACCGCGTGCGCGGCGCTGGCGTGCGCGTCTGCTCAGGCGGCATCATCGGCATGGGCGAAACCCCCACCCAGCGCGCTGAACTTGTGGCCCAACTGGCCAATATGGAGCCTGTTTACCCTGACTCCGTGCCCATCAACAACCTCGTCAAAGTTGAAGGCACGCCCCTGGCCAATGTGGACGACATCGACCCCTTCGACTTCGTGCGCATGATCGCCGTAGCCCGCATCACCATGCCCAAAGCCCGTGTGCGCCTCTCAGCGGGCCGCCAAGCCATGGACGACACCATGCAAGCCCTGTGCTTTATGGCCGGTGCCAACTCCATCTTCTACGGCGAAAAATTGCTCACCACCGGCAACCCCGATGTGGACCGCGACCGCGCCCTGCTGCACCGTTTGGGTATGCACGCCCAAGGTCAAGCCAACGACTACACTGGCGCCCTGCGCAGCACTGAGGAACTCCTCAGCGCCGACAACTGCCCCAAACTCGCGGCTGAAGAAGCGGCGGCTGCGGCCCAGCAAGCCTAAACCGCTGCGCTTTTGCGACACCACCAATAAAGCCGCCTCCTGTGGGCGGCTTTTTCTTGCGCTGCTGGGGCTGCGCTAGCCCCATTTTTTCGTCACTGTGGGCGCTAAAAACAAAGCACCCATCTGCTATGCCTGATTGGGTGGCATCTGCTGCTGTTTTTTTGCGCTGAAAGGGGCAATAGTCTGGTCTCAGGCGTTGGAGGTTTGCGCTTTTGCAAACCGCCGCCGAGAAAAGAGGTTTTGCATGCGTTTGCTTTTCTTTTTCTGCTTTCAGGCTTGTGCATGGGGAGGTTTGCCATGTTTGGATTGACGGCCTTAGATCTGGCTCGCATTCAATTTGCGTTCACGATTTCGGTTCACATTATTTTTCCAGCCATCACCATTGGTTTGGCCAGCTATTTGGCCGTGTTGGAGGGGCTGTGGCTGTGGCGTAAGAATCGAGTTTACCTTGACCTCTACCATTTTTGGTCAAAGATTTTTGCCGTGAACTTCGCCATGGGCGTGGTGTCGGGCTTGGTGATGGCCTACCAGTTCGGCACGAATTGGAGCCATTACTCGGCCTTTGCGGGCAGCATTACGGGGCCGTTATTGGCCTATGAGGTGCTGACGGCCTTCTTTTTAGAGGCGGGCTTTCTGGGCGTCATGCTGTTTGGCTGGCGCAGGGTGGGGCCGGGGCTGCACTTTTTTGCCACACTGATGGTGGCGCTGGGCACGCTGATTTCGGCGACTTGGATTCTGGCTTCCAACAGTTGGATGCAAACGCCGCAGGGGTACGAGATTGTGAACAATGTGGTCGTGCCAGTGGATTGGTTCAAGGTCATCTTTAACCCGTCCTTCCCCTACCGTTTGGCGCATATGTCGGTGGCGGCGTTTTTAGCCACAGCGCTGTTTGTGGGCGCATCGGGCGCTTGGCATTTGTTGCGTGGCAACGATAACCCGCGTGTCCGTACCATGCTGTCAATGGCCATGGGCATGTTGCTGCTGCTGGCTCCGCTGCAAGTGCTGATTGGCGACTTCCACGGCCTGAATACGCTGGAGCATCAGCCCGCCAAGGTGGCGGCGATGGAAGGCCACTGGGAGAACCGCTCCGGTGAGGGCGTGCCGCTGGTGCTGTTTGGCCTGCCTGATAGCCAAGCGCAAACAAACCACTACGCACTAGAAATTCCGCGCCTAGGCAGCTTAATCCTGACGCACTCGTGGGACGGCCATTACCCCAGCCTGAAGGAGTTTGCCCCCGAAGACCGCCCGAATGTGCCAGTGGTGTTCTGGAGTTTCCGCATCATGGTAGGGCTGGGCATGTTGATGCTGCTGCTGGGTGTGTGCAGCGCTTGGCTGCGCTGGCGTGGTCGCCTTTACCAATCATCGGCGTTTTTGCGCTTTGCGCTGTGGATGGGGCCATCGGGCTTGCTGGCGCTGCTGGCAGGCTGGTTCACTACCGAGGTGGGGCGGCAACCGTGGATTGTGCAGGGTTTGATGCGCACGCAAGATGCGGTATCGAACCACTCGGCGGCGGTGCTCGGCGGCGCGTTGCTGGTGTTTGTGCTGACTTATTTCGTGGTGTTTGGTGCGGGCACACGCTATTTGCTCAAACTGGTGGCGCAAGGCCCGCAGGTGTTTGAGGAACCGTCGCCTGATGGGGACGAGGGTGACACAGCCACCCACGCAGCGCCGCTGCCGCAAGGCCGTCCAGCCCGCCCGCTGTCCGCCGCGCCAGATGCATTTGTTGCCAGCCCTTTGCACAAGGAGTAAGCCATGGGTATCGATTTACCAGTGATTTGGATTCTCATCATCGCCTTTGGGCTGCTGATGTATGTGGTGATGGATGGTTTTGATCTTGGCATAGGGATCCTTTTTCCTTTTGTCCGATCGCGGCAAGAGCGCGATGTGATGGTCAATACCGTGGCCCCAGTGTGGGATGGCAATGAAACCTGGCTGGTGCTGGGGGGCGCGGGCTTGATGGCGGCTTTTCCACTCGCTTATGCAGTGGTGCTCAGTGCGTTGTTTTTGCCTCTGCTGTTCATGCTGTTGGGGCTGATTTTGCGCGGCGTGGCCTTTGAGTTTCGTTTCAAGGCGGATGAGCAGCACAAGCCGCTGTGGGATTGGGCCTTTATGGGCGGCTCTTATGTCGCCACCTTCTTCCAGGGCGTGGTGCTGGGTGCATTCATGAATGGTTTTGAGGTGGAGAACGGCGTGGCCTTGGGTGGCCCGTTCGATTGGATTACGCCCTTTAGCCTATTCACGGGCGTGGGGCTACTGCTGGCTTACGCCTTGCTGGGCGTGACTTGGTTGGTGATGAAAACCGATGGCGCATTGCAAGGCCGCATGGTGGCGCTGGCGCGCCCCACGGCCTTGGCGTTGCTGGTGGCGATGGCCATCGTCAGCATTTGGACGCCGCTGGCGCACGAGGCCATTGCCCAGCGTTGGTTCAGTTGGCCGAATAGGGTGTTTTTTGCGCCTGTGCCCTTGCTGGTGCTGCTGGCGGGCTGGGCCATGCTCCGCAGCCTGCAAAAAAGCGAGCCTGGCGCGACGCCCTTTTTGTTGGCGCTGGTGCTGCTGTTTTTGGGCTATAGCGGTTTGGGCATCAGCCTGTGGCCGTACATCATTCCGCCCAGCATCACTTTGCGCGAGGCCGCCGCGCCCGCGCAAAGCCTAGGCTTTACCTTGGTTGGGGCGTTATTTATTTTGCCCATTATCTTGACTTACACGGCTTGGTCTTACTATGTCTTCCGTGGCAAGGTTCGCACCGGTGATGGGGGCTACCACTGATGGAAAACAGCAGAAATAAGAAGGATGCCGCCCGCAATGCCACACCCCTGTGGCTGCGCCGCACCGCTTGGTTGCTTCTGATATGGGCGACCAGCGTAGCCGCCTTGGGTGTGGTGGCTGGGTTGCTGCGCTGGGTGATGGGCTGGGCGGGGATGGTGGCTTAACGGGGAGTGCTTGGGTGGGCGGGGACGCACATGGTGCAGACCAAACGCCCCAAAGTTTGCAGCGCAGCTTCGGTACGCGCATCCCACTCTTGGCCGTAGTTCAGGCGCAGGCAGTGCTGGAAGCTACGCGAGGCAGAAAAAATCGGCCCGGGCGCAATGCTGATGCCATGTTCCAGCGCCT
>CAZJBX010000032.1:0-30942 GCA_964544605.1 uncultured Burkholderiaceae bacterium | reverse complement strand
TCCGCCGCTAACCTGAGTAAGGGGCGTGCCGGTTCGATTCCGGCTCCGGGCACCACCACACGCATCATTCGTCTCCACCGCACAGCCCACACACTGCGCGGTTTTTTTGTGCCTGTTTGTGGCCCACTCCATCAAAACCCCAGCAAAAGCTGTGGTAAAAGCTTCCTCAGCCGTGGCCTTTGCCCGCATACACACAGCCCAAACCATTCATTCAACACCGCATGAACAAGCAAGAACTCGCCGCCAAAATCTGGGCTTCTGCCAACCAGATGCGCTCCAAAATCGAAGCCAACGAATACAAAGACTACATCCTTGGCTTCATCTTCTACAAATACCTCTGCGACAAGCTCGAACAATTCGCCCAATCGCAAGACTTCACCGCTGAGGACATTCAGGCATTGGCTGAGGACGACCCAGAAACCGTTGGCTACCTGCAAGCCAACCTCGGCTACTTCATCGCCTACGAACACCTCTTTTCCACCTGGCTCAAGCAAGGCAGCGACTTCAGCGTCGCCAGCGTCCACGACGCCCTCTCTGCCTTCAGCCGCCTCATCAGCCCGCAGCACAGCGCCCTATTCGACGGCATCTTCAACACCCTGCAATCGGGCCTGAGCAAACTCGGCAACAGCACCGGCGAGCAATCCAAAGCCATCAGCGCCCTCATCCAGCTCATCAAAGACATCCCCACCGATGGCCGCCAGGGTTACGACATCCTCGGCTTCATCTACGAATACCTCATCAGCATGTTCGCCGCCAACGCGGGCAAAAAAGCGGGTGAGTTCTACACCCCGCATGAAGTCTCGCTGCTCATGTCTGAAATCATTGCCCAGCACCTCAAAGGCCGCAGCACCATCGACATCTACGACCCCACCAGTGGCTCAGGCTCCCTCCTGCTCAACATCGGCCAAGCCATCGCCCAACACATGGGCAACCCCAACAACATCAAATACTTCGCCCAAGAACTCAAAGAAAACACCTACAACCTCACCCGCATGAACCTCGTCATGCGCGGCATCCACCCCAGCAACATCCTCACCCGCAACGCCGACACCCTCGAACACGACTGGCCCTACTTCGACGACCGCGACCCCATCAACACCTACAACCCTCTCTACCTTGACGCCGTCGTCTCCAACCCGCCCTACTCCCAAAAATGGGACCCCAGCCACAAAGACAATGACCCCCGCTACGCCCGCTTTGGCCTAGCCCCCCAATCCAAAGCCGACTACGCCTTCCTCCTGCACGACCTCTACCACCTCAAGCCTGACGGCATCATGGCCATCGTCCTGCCCCACGGCGTGCTATTTCGTGGCGGTGAAGAAGGCCAAATCCGCAAAAACCTCATCGAAAACAACCACATCGACACCATCATTGGCCTGCCTGCCAACATCTTCTTCGGCACTGGCATTCCCACCATCATCATCGTCCTGCGGCAAAAACGCAGCCACAACGATGTCCTCTTTATCGACGCCGCCAAAGGCTTCGCCAAAGAAGGCAAAAACAACAAACTCCGCGCCTGCGACATCAAAAAAATCGCCGACACCGTCGCCGCCCGCAGCACCCAAGCCGGCTACAGCCAAGTCGTCAGCAAACAAGACATCCGCGCCAACGACTACAACCTCAACATCCCCCGCTATGTGGACTCCTCCGAGCCGCCCGAAACCTGGAACCTCTACGCCGCCATGTTTGGCGGCATCCCCAACAGCGAACTCGACCCCCTCGCCCCCTACTGGCAAGCCTTTGCTGGCCTGCGCCCAAGCCTATTCACAGACGACGGCACACCCTACGCCCAGCCCCAGGTTGAACACTTCGCCAGCGCCATCGCCCAGCACCCCAGCGTCAACCACTACCTCAGCCACTTTGCCCAGCAATTTGCAAATCTGGCCCAAGAACTCAAAACCCAACTCATCGACCCAGCCCAAACCCTCGCCATCCACCAGCAGCTAGAGCACCTCGCGCAAAACATCTTCCAGCGCCTCGCCACCGTCCCCTTGGTTGACAAATACCAAGCCTACCAACTCCTGGCCGAACAATGGGCCAACACCATCGCCCCCGACCTAGAAACCCTGCAAAACGAAGGCCCGCAAGCCCTCACACAAATTGACCCCCTCATGGTCAGCAAAAAAGTGCGCGGCCAAGACGCCCTTGTGCAAGAAGGCTGGCAAGGCCGCATCCTCCCCTTCTCACTCGTCCAAAGCCAACACCTGCAAACCCAGCTCCAGCACATCACCCGCCAACAACAGCGCCTTGAAGAAATCCAAGCCCTCAGCGCCGACCTCCTAGAACAGCTCGACGAAGACGACAAAGACAGCCTCACCAGCAGCGGCCTGCTCAATGACGACGGCGACAAATGGCAACAAACCCCCCTCAGCAAAGAGGCCAAAACCCTACACAGCCAACACAAACAAAACCCCCACCCCCAAGACAGCCTAGAAGCCAAAATCATCCAAGCCGCCGCTTGGGGTGAAGAAGAAAAAACCCTGAAAAAAACCATCAAAGAGCAAAGCGAACAACTGCAAACACTAAGCAAAACCACGCTTGAAAGCCTCACCCACCCGCAAGCCCTTGAACTGCTGCAAACCAAATGGATCACCCCACTGATTGACAGTCTGCACCAACTCGCCCAGCAACCCATCGCCACACTCGGCCAACAACTGCAAACCTTGGCCGACAAATACCGCACCACCTACGCTGCCAACGCCCAAGCCATAGCCCAAACGGGGCAAGAACTTGCCGCCATGCTGGGCGAGCTAGAAGGCAATGAACACGACATGCAAGGCCTGGCCCAATGGCAAAGCCTCTTGCAAACCAAGGCCCAGTCATGAGCAACAACGACAAGAACAGCAGCAGCCACAGCCGCACAGCCGCCGTGCCGCAAACGCCTGCCCTGCGCTTTAGGGGATTTGCGGGGGAGTGGGTGGCGACATCTGCCTCGGCCTTTATTCGTTCACTCGACGCAGGTGTTAGTGTGAACTCTGGTGACAGACCAGCCCACAAATCGGAACTGGGTGT
Organism: uncultured Burkholderiaceae bacterium; assembly: GCA_964544605.1. Taxonomy (GTDB): domain Bacteria; phylum Pseudomonadota; class Gammaproteobacteria; order Burkholderiales; family Burkholderiaceae_C; genus JAMIFN01. Next base: position 27,930 of record CAZJBX010000032.1, on the reverse strand, counting down.
TCTAAAAACAAGCTCTGTTACGAATGGAGTATTTGAGCCTTGTGAAAATAAGGTTGTCTTATCGGACTATGAAAAATCTCGATTAAGGGAACCTGCTCATGGAGGAACACTAATTATCAGCCGTATGAATACGCCAGATCTGGTTGGTGCAAATGCATATGTAGAAGAAAGCTACCATAACCTTTTTCTTCCTGATCGTCTTTGGGCAGCGAAGCCAGAAGAAAACACATCAATGCGGTTTTTAGCTCTTATTTTGGGATCGAAAAAAGGTCGCTTAGAGCTTTCAAAGGTTGCTAAGGGAACATCTGGCTCAATGAAGAATATTACAAAACAAGATGTTTTGAATTTTTCTGTGACTGTGCCATCATTCGTAGAGCAACAAAAAATCGGCAGCTTCTTCAAGCAAATGGACAGCAACATCAGCCTACACCAAGCCCAGCTCGACAAACTCGGCCAGCTCAAACAGGCCATGCTGCAAAAAATGTTCCCACAAGGCCACGCCACCGTGCCAGAAATTCGCTTTAAGGGCTTTGCGGGGGAGTGGAAAACCCACTTTTTGCACGAACTTGGCGACAGCTTTGGCGGGCTAACAGGTAAAACCAAAGATGATTTCGGCTCAGGCAAGCCCTATGTGCCCTACACCAACATATTCAACAACTCTGCGGTAGATACAAAAAACCTGGAACTCGTGGTAATTGATGAAAACGAAAAGCAAAATAAAATCAAATACGGCGACTTGCTATTTACAACATCATCCGAAACGCCTGATGAGGTCGGCATGTCATCTGTATTGTTGGAACATGTTGATAATCTTTACCTCAACTCCTTCTCCTTTGCGGTGCGATTGAGAAACTTTGAAAACCTTGTTCCAGAATTTGCCAGATACTTATTTAGAGAGGAATCGGCAAGAAAGAAAATATCACTTCTGGCCCAAGGCGCAACCCGTTACAACATCTCTAAAAATCAATTCATGCGCTTGAGCTTTCAAATGCCAAGCATAGATGAGCAGCAAAAAATCGCTGCTTACTTCAGCAAGCTCGACGAAACAATCGAACTGCACCGCACGCAACTGGACAAGCTCAAGCAAATGAAACAGGCTTGCTTGTCGGGTATTTTTACTTAATTTAATAACATCTTTGTTAAGGGTTTCGTTGAGTGGTGGCGATAAGATGGTATTAAAATAAAATTTGACTTATTGATTCATAAGGTAGAGGAGAGACCCTTGAGAGATTTACAGTTCAAAATAGATGGCCCTATTGCGAAAGGAGGAATCCCACTGCCTTTGGCTCTGTCTGCACTAAGTAATTTTCAAAGCATTGTTGATAAGTCCTATCTCGTAATCTCCGATAAAAATCGGATGACTCCATCGGAAAGAGAGAGGTTTTATATCAGGGCGACTGAGTTTAGGAGCGGGTCGCTTTTAACATATTTTGATATCATATTGCACGGCGTTCAGTTAGGTTTGCCATTAGTGTCAAGTCTTGGCCCTCAAAACATATGGGACCTAACTAGAGATTCTTTTAACATGTTGAAACTGGTTTGCGAGGGAGTTCGTGGCGGAGAGGTACCTAAATATCAATTCAACAATGGTGGTAATGTGAATGTTTCGATCGGCGGCAATCATTTTCATTTCCATCCCCATGTTTATCAAGCAGCTAAGTCCTCACTTTCAAATTATCAAAATTTAACCCATCTTTTGGATAAAGAAAAACTAAGTGAGATATCTGCTGGCTCTCGGAGTGGTGCCCTAAATGATATTCATTTAACTGAGTCAGATCGCAATATTTTTGATGTTCCGACAAAAATGCAAAAAGAGACGATCGAATTAGATTGTGAAATTTTTAATTTTGATAAGTATAAGAACACGGGAAGACTGTCGGTTTCGATGGAGGGGCAGGCAATACCAAATGGCAATTATAATTTTGCGATTATAGGTGGCCAAGATAGCATTAGCTATATATATGCCCTGCTAAGGACTCAAATAAGGCTTAATTGCTTGGTGGAAGACTTCGTAAGTCCATTTGGTGAGGTAAGTATACATAAGCTGCATATTGTTGATGTTGTTCAATAAGAAGTTTCGATCATGATATGTTCCGCAAATTTCCCATAATAATTCGACTTGATTTTTTTTGACCTATTATAGCCCGTTGCATCCTAAGTAAGGAGATGGTTAGTGCAAGAATCCCAACATATTGAATTTAAACGCCATTGGAAAGATGAGCATTTGAAGTGGATCTGTGCCTTTGCCAATAGCAGTGGCGGTACTTTAATGCTTGGTTACGATGACCAAGGTAATCCAGTGGGCGTGGATGATGCAAGGAAGTTGCTGGTGGATATTCCGAACAAGGTGCGTGATGTGCTGGGCATTATGGTTGAGGTGAATTTGATTCGGCACCAGCAGCTTGAGGCGCTGCACATCATCACTGATGCCTACCCTTATCCAGTGAGCTACAAAGGCGAATACCATTACCGCAGCGGCAGCACAAAGCAAGAGTTAAAGGGTGCGGCGTTAGATAAATTTTTAATGCGCAAGCATGGCATCACTTGGGATTCCGTGCCCGTTCCGCATGTCAAGCCCAGTGATTTAGATCCCAAAACGCTGTCTCACTTTCGCCGCCAAGCCATACACAAGCAGCGCCTGCCTGATGCTATTGCGAACGATTCAGACATTGATCTGTTAGAAAAGCTGCGCCTGATGCAAGGGAATTATTTGAAGCGGGCAGCGATTATGCTGTTTCATCCTGAGCCAGATTACTTTGTCACTGGTGCCGTCATCAAGGTGGGCGCATTTGGCGATAGCGATGCCGATTTGCGCCACCATGATGAGATTGCTGGCAATCTGTTTAATCAAGTGGACAATGCGCTAGATGTCATTCAGCTCAAGTATTTAAAGGCCAGTATTAGCTATGAAGGGCTGTATCGCAAAGAGCATTTGCCTTTGCCCATGCCTGCGCTACGAGAGGCTTTGCTTAATGCCGTGGTGCATAAGGACTATAGCGTTCACACGGCGATTCAAATTAGCATTTATCCCGATAAGTTGATGCTGTGGAACCCCGGCCAGTTGCCTGACAAATGGACACTGGAGAAGCTACTAAGCAAGCACGAGTCCATTCCTTACAACCCAGAGATTGCGAATGCGTTTTTTAGAGCAGGGCTAATCGAGTCCTGGGGCCGAGGCATAGAGCGCATGATGGAAGCTTGCGAGAAGGAGGGCTACCCAGCACCTGAGTGGAAAGTGGAGCCGAACGGCGTGTGGGTGACTTTTTTGCTTGAGGCGCAGCAAGGCCAAGAGGAAGCGTCAGAGGCGGCGGAAGGTGAACGATTGCGACCGATTGCGACCGATTACGACCGATTACGACCGATTACGACCGATCGCAATTTGAGCATTGAGCAGGTTGAGGTTCTTCGGTTCGCATTGGAGAATCAGAAGCTTGTACGAAAAGATGTGGTTGCTCTATTGGGGCTAGGCGAGACTAAGGCGAAAGAAATTCTCAATAGTTTGCTAAATGAGCAGCTCTTAGAGCGCCACGGCCACGGACGCGGCACGCACTATCGACTCAAGAGACGCCAAAGTTAGGCAATCAGCACATCCGACCGATCCCGACCTTTCCGTGAATGAATATGAATGATTGCGGTCGATTGCCACTGCCCTAGGCCGCAAAGCGCCACGGCCAAAGCCCTTCAACACAAGTGAGAACCATGAGCCACTTCACCCAAGAATCTGATTTTGAAGCCGCCATCATTGCCGAGCTGACCCGCCGAGGCTGGGAGGAGGCGGTGATCAAGCACCCAACGGAGCAAGATTTACTGGACAATTGGGCGGCGATTTTGTTTGAGAACAACCGTGGGGTGAACCGCCTGAATGATGTGCCGCTGAGTGAGGGGGAGATGCAGCAGGTGCTGGCGCAGATTCAAGCTTTGCAGTCGCCGCTCAAGCTCAATGGCTTGATTAACGGCAAGACGATGACGATAACCCGTGATAACCCCGCAGATGCTTTGCATGTGGGCAAGCAGGTGAGTTTGAAGATTTACGACAGGCACGAGATTGCGGCGGGGCAGAGCCGTTACCAGATTGTGCAGCAGCCGCAGTTCAAGCGCGGCCATGTTTTGGGGCGTGAGCGCCGTGGCGATTTGATGCTGTTGATCAATGGGATGCCGCTGTTTCATATTGAGCTGAAACGCAGTGGCGTGCCTGTGAGCCAAGCCTATAACCAGATTCAGACCTATGCCCGTGAGGGGCTGTTTACGGGTTTGTTTGCTTTGGTGCAGATTTTTGTGGCAATGGAGCCGCAGGAGGCGCTTTACTTTACGAACCCAGGGCCAGGGGGCCGCTTTAACCGTGATTTTGCCTTCCACTGGGCGGACTTTAACAATGAGCCTTTGCTGCATTGGAAGGATTTTGTGGCGAATTTGCTGGCGATTCCGATGGCGCATCAGCTCATTGGCTTTTACACCGTGGCAGATGAGGCCGATGGGGTGCTGAAGGTGCTGCGCAGTTACCAGTATTACGCGGCACATGCGATTTCAGACACGGTGGCCAAGACGAATTGGCAGAACCCCAAGCGTTTGGGCGGCTTTGTGTGGCATACCACGGGTTCGGGCAAGACGCTGACGAGCTTTAAATCAGCGCAGTTGATTGCGAGTTCGCAAGATGCGGATAAGGTGATTTTTGTGCTGGACCGTGTGGAGCTGGGGCAGCAGACGCTGGCGGCTTACCGCAATTTTGTGGGCGATGGCGGCAGCGTGCAGGCGACTGAGCACACGGGTGTGTTGGTGAGCAAGCTGAAAAGCACAGACCCAGCGGATACGCTGATTGTGACTTCCATACAAAAGCTGAGCCGCCTGAAAGATGAGGCCGATGGGCTGAAGGCGGATGATTTGGAGCGCATACGGCAAAAGCGGCTGGTGCTGATTGTGGATGAGTGCCACCGCTCGACTTTTGGCGGTATGTTGTATGACATCAAGCGCAGTTTTGAAGGGGCCATTTTTTTTGGCTTTACAGGTACGCCGATTCAGGCCGAGAACAACCGCAAGGACAGCACGACGGCGGATGTGTTTGGCGATGAGTTGCACCGCTATAGCATTGCCGATGGGATTCGAGACGGGAATGTGCTGGGCTTTGACCCCTATCAGGTGGCGACTTTTAAAGACCGTGATGTGCGCGAGGTGATTGCGCTAGAGAAGGCCAAGGCCGCAACGGTGGCCGAGGCCATGGCGGATGCGAAGAAGAAAAAGGTGTTTCAGCACTGGATGAACGATGTGCCGATGGCGGGCGGGCTGGATGAGGCGGGGCAATACCGCAGAGGCATTGAAGATGAGCTACCGATGGTGCAGTACGACACGGCGGCACACCGCGAGGCGGTGGTGGGGGATATAGCAGAGTGCTGGCCGGTGCTGAGCCAGAACAATGGGTTTTATGCGATTTTTGCGACGCACAGCATTGCCCAGGCGATTCGCTACTACCGCCTGATTAAAACGAGGCAGCAGGAGGGGCGATTTCCGGCGCTGAATGTGACGGCGCTGTTTGATCCGCATTTGGATTTTGATGAGGGCGGCGCAGAGAATGCACAGTTGAAGTCTGACGGGCTGCTGGAGATTTTGCAGGACTACAACGATTGCTTTGGCACAAATTTTGACTTGGGCAACCATGCGGGTTTTAAGAAGGATTTGGCCAGCCGCTTGGCCCGCAAGGGGGCGTATTTGCATTTGGATGATGAGCGCCGCAAGCCTTTGCATGTGTTGATTGTGGTGGACCAGATGCTGACGGGCTTTGATTCCAAGTGGATCAATACCCTGTATTTGGACAAGCTGCTTGATTACGAGAGCATCATTCAGGCTTTCTCGCGCACGAATAGGTTGTTTGGGCCAGATAAGCCGTTTGGCACGATTCGCTACTACCGTAAGCCGCACACGATGACGCGCAATGTGGAGGCGGCGGTGAAGCTGTATTCAGGCGATAAGCCGATGGGCCTGTTTGTGAGCCGCCTGCATGAGCATGTGGCGCAGATGAATGCGTGCTTTGCAGAGATTAAAGCCCTGTTTGCGGCAGAGGGGGTGGCCGACTTTAAAGAGCTGCCGCAAGACAAGGCGGCGCGGCAGAAGTTTGTGAAGCACTTTAATAAGCTGAGCGCTTTGCTTGAGGCGGCCAAGGTGCAGGGCTTTAGCTGGGAGGTGCAAAGCTATGCCGCAGAGGAGGAGCGAGTGGAGGGAGTGCAAGAGAGCAGCCCGCCAGCGGTTGTGAAGCTGAGCCTGAGCGAGCAAGATTACGCCACCCTGTTGCAGCGCTATAAAGAGCTGTGGGAAAAGGGCAATGGCGGGGGTGGTGAGGAGTCTTTGCCCTATGACTTGAGCAGCCATATTACAGAGCAGGATACGGCCAAGATTGACAGCGATTACATGAATTCGCGCTTTGATAAGTATTTGAAAGAGCTGGATGGCAGCGACCCTGCCGCACGGGAGGCGGCGCTGGCGGAGTTGCAGCGTTCGTTTGCGACGCTCTCGCAAGAGGATCAGCGCCTGGCGGCCTTGCTGCTGAATGACTTTTTGCGCGGCGATGTGCCGTTGAAAGCGGGCCACAGCTTCAGAGACTATTTAAGCGACTACCAAGCCCATGCGGGCCGACAGCAGGTGCAGGCGGTGGTGCAGCATTTGGGGGTGGATGAGGCGCTACTGACGGGCCTGATGAATACCCGTGTGACACCAGCCAACATCAATGACTATGGCCGCTTTGATGCCTTGGTTGCGACGGTGGACAAAGAAAAGGCCAAAGCCTTTTTTGAAGTGCGCGAAGGCGGCGCGGTGAAAGCCTACCAAGTGAATGTGAAGGCCAACCAACTGCTGCGGGACTTTGTGCTGGCTGGCGGGGGTGGGTTTTAGTCTGGGGGCCTAAGGGCAGAGCAAGAGCTTGGCCGTTGCGCTGAAGTCCCTCACTGCAAGCGCTTGGTGCGTATCAAGAGGGCAGGCAGGTGCTGTCTACAATAGGGCGATTGACCCAGTAACGCATAAAAGTAGGAGTAAGCAATGGCGTTTCAAGAAGGAATTTTGGCTCTGCAAACCCCGCAGGCGCGTTTTGTGCATTTTGCTTTGCGGGCGGGTGTGCAGGCCGAGGCGGTGGCGGCGAGTTTGCAGGCGGTGCAGGCCGAGGTGGATGGCGAGGCGGTGGTGTTGGGCCTAGGGGCGCAGACTTGCGTGGTGCTGGGGCAACCGGTACCAGGTTTGCCTGTTGCGCCAGTGGTTGAGGGGAGTTTGGTGGCTTTGCCGGCTGCGCCTGTGGCGCTGTGGCTGTGGTTGCGCGGTGAGGATAGGGGCGAGTTGCTGCATGAGGAGCGCCGTTTGGCGGCTTTGTTGGCCCCAGCTTTTGTGCCCAGCCAGAGTGTGGAGGGTTTTATGCACCGCAAGAACCGCGATTTAACGGGTTATGAAGACGGCACGGAGAACCCCAAGGGGGAGGAGGCAGTGGCGGCGGCATTTGTGGCCGATGGGCCGCTGGCGGGTTCAAGTTTTGTGGCGATTCAGCAGTGGCAGCATGATTTTGCGGCTTTTGCTGCGCTTGGCCAGCCGGGGCAGGATTTGGCGATTGGCCGCCGCATTGCCGATAACGAGGAGATTGAGGATGCGCCCGAGACGGCGCATGTGAAGCGCACGGAGCAGGAGGGTTTTGAGCCCGAGGCTTTTGTGTTGCGGCGCTCAATGCCTTGGGCTGAGGGCGGGCAGGCGGGGCTGATGTTTTTGGCCTTTGGGCATTCGACCGAGGCTTTTGATGTGCAGATGCGCCGCATGAGTGGGGCTGAAGACGGGATTGTGGATGCGCTGTTTGACTTCAGCCAAGTGCTGGGCGGCGCTTATGCGTGGTGCCCCGCCATGCATGAGGGCAAGCTGGATTTGCGTCCGCTGGGTTTGTAAGCCCGTTTGGGGCCGCCGCTTGTTTTTGGCAGGCCAAGCAAAACCGCCTTGAGTGACAAAGCTCAGGCGGTTTTTTTGTGGCTCAGCGGCGGGCCAGCTTTAGAACTGGCGCAGGCCGCCAAAGACGAGGTGGGAGAGGTTGATGATGCCGATGACTTTGCCGTCTTCCATCACGGGGGCGCGGTTGAGTTTGAAGCGGGTGAGTAGGCGGGCGCAGTGGCGCACATCCATGCCAGGGGCAACGGTGAGCATGGGCTTGGTGCAGATTTCATAGACATTGACGCGCTCAGGGGCGCGGTCTTTGCTGAGCACCTCGCGGGCGATGTCTGAGACCAGCAAGATGCCGTATTCATCGCCTTCGTGGTGTTTGTCCACAATCAGGCAGTGCAGCTCCAGCTCGCACATGCGGTCGAGGGCGGTGGCCACGGTGGCCATGCCGTCAATCATTTCGACGGTGGATTTCATGACATCGCGCACGCGCACAATTTTTTGCTCATTCATAGCTGATCCTCTACAACGGGGGTGAGTTTTTGTACCTGTTGCGCCACGCCGACCGCATCCTCCACATCGAGTTGGAAGGCGATGCCTGTGCCCGGTGTGTCGTCAAGTTGGCCGACTTCGGCGATTTTTTCCAAAATGTTGCGAGCCAAGTGCTCCTCAACCAAAAACAAAATCATTTCGCGGTGCAGCTCGACCGAGAGGCCGAAAAAGCTGCGCGGCTGTTTGCGGCCTTCGCCGCGCGCTTGGCTCAAGATGGTGGCGCCGGTCGCGCCGCATTCCCGCGCAGCGCGGATGACGCTATCGGTTTTGTCTTCATCAATGAGTGCAATCAGTAATTTAAAGTGCATGGTGCTTTCCTCAATCTTGATCGGCTTGCTTGGCACGCCAAGCCGCCAGTTGTGCATAGGCCATGAGCGAGATGGCGGGGCCTATGGCGGTGACAATTAACAGGCCAAAGCCGTCCATGGCGCTGGCGCCAGCCAGTTGTGAGGCCACGCCGATGCCCACGGCCACGAGCAGCGGAGCGGTGACGGTGGAGATGGTGGCCACGCCGCTGTCTAGGGCCAAATTCACCAAAATTTTAGGGGTGAAGCGGGCCTGCACATACAGAAGCAGAAAAAGCACAATCAGCAGGTAAAACAGGGGCCAAGCCATGATCATGCGCAGCAGCCCCAAGCACGCGCCCAAGCCAATGCCGACGGCCACGGCCACACGCAAACCCCAGGGGTTGATGGTGCCGCCTGAGAGCTGCTGCGCACGGTGGGCCACGGTGGTGAGCACTGGCTCGGCCAGCGCCGCAGCAAAACCGAGTACGGCCAAAAAGCCAAACAGCAAGGCCCAAGTGCCCAAACTACCCCCCGCAGTGGCCAAGGCCAAGCTGCCCGCCACCTCTTGCCCCAGCGGAAAGACCAAGCCCTCTAGCCCAGCCAAAACCATGACCAAACCCGCAATCAAGAGGCCCAAGCCGAGGATGATTTTTTGGGGATGGCGCGGCATACGGCGCAGCACCAAACCCTGAAAGGCAGCCAATATCCCCGCAATGGGCAGCAAGTCAAGCACAACGGCCAGCAGCATTTTTGCGGCGTTCATCAAAGCCATATTGCCCCCCATAGCAGCACGCACAAAGGTGGCAGCAGCAAAGCCGGAGCGGCCATGCCAAAGCCATCGGTCAAAATGGAGCGCCCAGACAGGCTGGAGGCCAAGCCAATGCCCAGCGCCACCACCACAGGCACGGCCAAGGTGGACATGGCGGAAATGCCCATATCAAAGGCCAGCTCGGCCACGACTTCAGGGGCCAGCCACAGGCCCAAGCCCAGGGGCAGCAAAATCAGCAAGAGGAGCAAAGGCAAAGGCCAGCCGCGCAATATGCGCAAAATGCCCAGCACCACGCCCAAGGCCACGCCCACCGCAGTGGACAGGCGCAGGCCCCAAGCAAAAGTGCCCTGTGTGCTGGCGGCAATCAGCTCTTCGCTGGCGGCGGTTTGCGCCACCTGCACGGCCACGGCGGCCAAAGCAGGCTCGGCCACCGTAGCGCCAAACCCCAAGGTAAAGCCAAAGGCCAGCAGCCAATACAAACTGCCTTTGGCAACAAAGTCTTGGGCGATGTGCTCGGCCAGAGGAAAGAGGGTGAGCTCCAAGCCCTTGACCACCAAAGTCAGGCCCAGCGCCAAAATAAACGCGCCTGAAATCAGGCTGAAGGCAGAAGGCAGGGCTGTGCCCAGCAGCCAAGCAAAGCCCAGCAGCACGGCGGCCAGCGGCAGCAAAGTCAAGGCGCTGTCTTGCACACCCTGAATCACATCACGCAACAGTTGCTTCATGCCCCTCCTTCATTTGCTGCCTAAAACCAGGCGCTGATGATAGCAGGGCAGAGACTAAGTGTTTGATTTTGCAGAAGAAAGCCTTTTTTTTGGGGCAAAAGCAAAAAGCCCGCAGGTGCGGGCTAGAAGACTGGGATGGTGGGGGAGCAGCACTCAGTGTTCTGGAAACCAGCGTGCGAGTGTCTCTTTCGCTTTGCTTACATGCTCATCTTTGATATGGGCTGCCACGGCACCAACGGCTGCGGCTAAAACACCCAAATCGTCTGTGTAGCCCACAACGGGAAGGATGTCGGGTACGGCATCCACGGGAGAGATGAAATAGCCCAGTGCACCAATGATGACCCCCTTGGCCCAAACGGGTGTGCCTGAGTCAAGGGTGGCGTAATACATTTTCAGCGCAGGCTCCATGACGCCTTTGCCTGCCACTTTGGCATAAGTTTTGGCTTTTTCCCAAAAACTATCGTCAGAGTAAGCACTGCTAAATTTGTCATCTTCTAGCATCTGCAATACTTCTTTTTCCTCAGTTGGGGCTTTCCCTTCTTTCTTCTGTTGCTGACTGCGCTCAAAGGCTTGCTTTCCTTCTTTCAGCGCACCTTCGCCTGCTTTAACGGCGATTTCGCCAAGATTTTTCCAAAAGCTCATTGTTTTCCTTTCTTGTCAGAAGACGAAGTCTGTTGATTGAATAGCGCGTGTCAGAGCACTATTCATGCCAACGCTATGGGGGGAATTTAAGGGCTTTTATTTGTTTGAATAAGGGGGCCTTTAAACAAGGCTGGCGGCGGCCCAGCTTTGCACATGCTGGCGGTAGTCGGCCACGGCCTGTTGCAGCCACGGCTGGGCGGCTTGTTGCACCAAGGTGTGCAACTGGCCCTCGTGTTGGGCAAACTGTTGGCGCAAACGCAGGCCGTCGGCCTCCATATCGTCGCTGATTTGATCGAGGCCATCGCCAAACTCGTCTTTGAAAAAGCGCCCCAGCAGGCTAAACGCGCTGGGCTGGGCTTTTTTCAGCAGGCTTTGCAGTACTGGGGCAAGGGCTTGCCTCAGTTCAAGGCTGGCGTGGGTCAAGGCCCATTCGATGTTGCCGCTGGGCCAAGCGGCGGCCTCGCCTTCAGCCACTGGCAGGGCTTGGGCCAAGTCTTGCAAAGGGCGCAAAACCAGCGCCTCGCAGTGGTCATTAAAGGCGCTAAAGGCTGTGCCCTCAAGCACCATTTTGAAGCTGGAAACCATTTCCCACACCACGCCGCCATCGCTCAAATCGGCCAGCTCTTGGCGCATCTGCTGCACTACTTTGCGGGCCACATCGCTGGCCAAAGTTGCGGCTTGCGCATCAAGGCCGTCCAAAGTTTGCAGCTGCACTGCCATCACGCTATTGCTTGTCATATCGCATCTCCTGTAAAAGGCCCAAGGCTTGGGCTGAATGGCAGTGTAAATCTGGTGTGCGACAAAATGTGTCGTATTGGTTGGTGGTTGATATGATTTAGAAAGAAAAAAGCCCCAAGCATGGGCTTGGGGCTTGTGAAACATGCCAATGGCTGTATCGCAGGGCAAGGTTAAAGCGCGGCTCAAAAGTCGATGTCTTGGAAGCCTCCTAACTTCTCTTCGCGTTGCTGCTCCTGAGAATATACTAAAAAGCGCTCAACCCAAGGCCCAGGTCGAAAGGTATTAATAGTTTCAGCCTCCTCACCCCCATCAAATAGAACGACCTCTGGGCTACCTTCTTTTTCTAATTGAATAAATACAGTATCGTCTCTAGTCACTCCAATGAAGCAAGACTCCCAGTGATGAGTTGCTCCAGAAGGAAACTCTTTACCTCTTGTGTTTGTGTATACTTTGCCGAAAGGAATAAGTGCCGCAATAAGTCCACCACCGTCTTTGCAGATGGCAATGGCTGCTTGATAAACTCCAGATTTAGCAGCCGCCTCTTGCATTGCTTGTCGCTCTTGATCTAGTGAATTCATTATTGACTCCTTGGTTTTAGGTAGATAAAATAAAAATATTTGGAAAGATTTAAATAAGTTGTTGCCTGCTATCTCATTTTGTATGGATAGGTGGCGGTATAAAAAATTATAATATATTTTTTGCACTTTTGCCCTACACGGGCAGCATATCGTGTAAGCGTTGCAAGCTGTTGCGGTAGTGTTGCCAGTAGCGTGGCAGGTCTTCCACGGCGCAGCCGATGATGTCGTTGCGGAATTCGCTGCGGCGGCTACGGAAGCCACTGCGCACGCGTTTGCCTACGGCGGCGTAGTCTTTTGAGGAAAAGGCACCAGGCTTGCCCTCGCGCACCGCATCCATCACCACTTTTTGGAAGGTGCGGCCCAGGCCATTGCCCAGCCAGCTTGGGTCGGGTTCGGGTAGGCTCATGCTGATTTTTCTCAGGCCATCTAGCAGACTGGATGAGGGCTGGGGCATGGCTTGCTTGATGCAGCGTTCAAGGCGCTGGCGGTAGCGTTGCTCTACATCACGGATGAGGGCTTTGCCACGGGTTTCGCAGACTTCGTAGGGCAGTTCGTCAAAGTATTCGTCCATCAGGTCATCGCTGAGGAGATCCCAAATGTCGTCGCCGATGTCGCGGGCATTGCTGCTGTTGTCCTCTTCGGCGTTACTGATGGCGCTGAGCATATGGGCGATTTCTTGGCGCAGGGCGCTCAGGTTGGGTTTGTCTTCTTGGGCGATCTCGTCTTGTAGGCTTTGCAAGAAGTCGGGCAGGCCGTTGAGTTGTTTTTTCCGCGCCGAGGTAACGAAGCTCTGGCGTGGGGCTTTGCCCGTGCAGGTGCGGACGAGCTGGCTGATGTGGCGGCAGACGCTGTCGCGGTCGTCGTCGTTGCGTTTATCGGCTTTGGTAAAGACGAGGAGATAGTCGCTGACGGCCCAGTCCATGTGTTCGAGCTGTTCGCGCACATTGTCTTTGAGCGTGCCGTCTTCAATGCTGATGGCCAAGATGAATAGGGTGTGGGTGTCGAGTTGGGTTTGCGCCATGTGCTGCAAATAGGCGTGGATGTGTTGCTCGTGCTTGGCGTCGCCAGAGGACCAGCCGGGCAGATCCACAAAGACGAGCTGAGGCCAAGCTTTGAGTTCAGGCAGGGTTAAGGCAAGGTAGCCGCCTTGTTGGCTGAGCTGGGCAAAGTCGCCAGCTTGGTAGTTGGCTTCGTTGATGTCTTGACAGCTACCTGCGGGCAGGCAGGCTTGGTAGCAGCGTTTTTTGCCCGCGCGCAGCTCGGTGGCTAGGGCGGTTTCGGGAGTGAGGTCAGTCGAGAGCAAGGCTTGGCCAATCAGGGCGTTTAAGAGGCTGGATTTGCCGCTGCTAAAACCACCAATGATTGGGATGAGGAGTGTGTTGTTTTGTTTCATGAGAGCGTTTTGTTGAAGAAGTTGAGGTAATCGGCTTAGCGGGCCGCTTGAATGATTTGCAGCAGGCTTTGCAGGCGCTGGATGTGTTGTTCTTTGTCTTGGATTTGCGCGCGCAGTTGAGCTATCTCTTGTTGCAGTCGGGCGGTGAGTTGCTGGTGCAGTTGGTCTGAGATTGTTTGCAGGGCAGTGCTGCTTTGGCTGACGGCCTTTTGCATGTTTTGCATGAGGTTTTGCTGCAGCTTGTGCATGGTGCTTTGCAGTTTGTCTTGTAGCTGGGACATATCGGCGCTGCTTTTGACTTCGGCGCTAAAACCAGCAAAGGCGTCGTCGGTATTGGGCGCTTCAAATTGCAGTTGCGGCAGTTGTAGGCCGCTGAGACTGGATTCGACCAAGCTGCGCACGCTGCGGGGGTCAAAGCCTTCTTTGCTGCTATCGATATGGCGTAAAAGCTCGCGCCGCAAACCTGCTGAGATGGTGGTGGGGCTGGCGAGGTCGTCAAAAGCACCGTGCAGTTGTTGGCTGGCAATGTGGAAATAGTTGCGCACATTCTCGGCAGCATCGGCGGCGGCCAGATAGCTGTAAGACTTGCTGGTGCGCCAGCTTTCTTCATGTTTGCTGAACCAAGTCCAAGGTTTGAACCAGATGGCATCGCTGACCATGCGGCTGTGCTTCTCGGAGCTGGTGCCAGTGCGTTCGTCCAAGCGTGAAGCGCGGGTGGCGCTGTGTTGAAGCTCTTGTGTCAGTTTTTGGTTGCGCTCTTGCATGCTTTGTGCAATGCCTTGCAAGTAGTCGCCTAGGGTATGGCTGATGCCATCGAGGGCAGCTTGTTCACTCGCTTCTTTTTTTGCAAGGGTGTTGAGGTCTTCGGTTTCTAGGCTTTGAATGCGGCTTTCGGCGCGCTCTTGTAATTGTTGCAAGGCATCGGCCCAGTTGCTGGCCAGCTCTTCGTTCAGTTTGGTGCGCTGTTGGGCCAGCAGGGCTTCTTTGTCGTTGCGGGCTTGTTCAAAGGCTTGGCTCAAGGCTGAGGTATTGGCCAGGCGCTCCCAGTCTTGGGCTTGGAACTTTGTTTGCCAGTTGTTTTCTGCCAGATCTTTGATTTCTTGGTAGGTGTGGCGCACACCACTGGGCCAGTCTTGCTCAGGCAGCTCGCAAATCAAACGCGCATGGGTGCTGGCAAAAATGGGGTGTTCAACGGCAAGTAGCATTTGTGCGGCATCGCCTTTGCCTTGTTTTTGTCTGTCTTGGGCCAAGTTTTGAAAGATGGTTTGGGCGTGTTTTGTGAGCTTGCTTTCGGTGCGTGTGTAGCATTCGTCTAGGCTGCGGCGGTTAAAGCCATCGTCGAGGATGGCTGCATCCATTTGCGCCGCGACCAAAATCAGGCGTTTGATGCCTTTTTGGGGCAGTTGCTGTGCCATCAGGCCTTGGTCGCTTTCATCCAAAAACTGGCTGGCACGACTTAAGAAGAACACCACATCGCATTGGCTCATGTATTCACGGGTTTTTTGTGTGCGTGAGATGACTGGGTCGTTCATGCCAGGGGTGTCCACGACTTCGATGCCTTTGAGTTCATCGATGGGCAGAGCCAGCTCGGTTTCGGCCACTAAAGCGGTCAGTTGCCCATCGCCCCCAACATATTGGTTGAGCTGGCCCAGCAGTTCATCGATGGAGTTGGCTTCGAGGTGGATATGCCCTTCTTGCAGCAATTGGGCAATGTTTAGGCCAGATTTTTCTGCGCTTTGCACCAGCTCTTTTGCGGCGCGTGTGGCTTCGTCTTGAAGTGGGCTTTGCGCCTTATCTTCAATCTTCGCCCAGTCTTGGGGGCTGTAAAAATGGGCGGTAAAGCTAGGGCGCTGGGCATGGCGGATGCGGGTGAGGTTGGCCGTTTTTGGGGTGGCTGCTTCAGGCAATAGGGTGCGTCCCTGAAACAGTAGGCCATTGAGAAAGCTGCTTTTGCCAGCCTTGACTTGGCCCATGACACCAATGGACAAGGGCGTGCCTTCAAGCGTGAGGCGCTGGCGGCGTTTGTCGGCATCGCGCAGACATTCTTGCAGGTGTTGGATTTCGTGGGGGAAGTCGGATTGGTAGGGGATAAAGTCGTTCATCGTTGGTCTTGTTTTTTTGTAAAAAGTGGCTGCGCGACAGGCTTGTGTGCAGTATTTAGAGGGGCAGCTGCGCTTGCAGTTTTTCAAGGGTTTGCAAATCGGCTGTGGCTACTTGGCGCTGCTGTGCGGCTTGCTCCTCGCCCTCTTGCAAGGCTTGGCGTTTGGCGTGCAAGGCTTTTTCGACATCGCTGCGTTCGGCGGCAATGTTTTTGGCCACAGTGTCTTGCGCCTTTGTAATTTGTTCCTGCAGCATGGGGTGCAGGCTTTGGGCCACTTCGCTGGCGGCGCGGCTCAGGGCCTCACGCACTTGGCCCTTGGCTCGCTCATAGCGGCGTGCTTCGGCCTGCTCTTGGTCGTGTTGGCTGGTCTTGTTTCCACCGCCAAAAATCGCCCCCAAAATGGGCAGTACTACGCCTGCGATTTTGGCCAAAGGGTGTGGGATGGCGATCAAGAAGGGCGCGAGTTTGGTGCTGATGTCCTTCCAGCCAAAGTCGGCTTCGCTGCTTGTATTGCGCTGGCCATCGAACTTGGGTGCAGAAAACTGCAGATTGAAGTCGAGTTTGCTGGGCAGGGCATCGGCGAGGCGGTCGAGGTAGCGGTGCATGGCCGGCTCGAATTCCTCCCTAAGTGCTTGGCTGACGAGCAAGCGGGCGCTGGCGAGGACTTCATTGCCAATGTCTGCGCCGTCGATGGCGCGCTGGGTCAGTCCATCAAGGCGGCCCAGCAAACTGCTTTCTACGCGCCGCTCAATGGCCTGAACCATCGGCTCCACACGGCTTTCCAGTGTTTGTGTTTCACGCAGCAGGCGTGCATCAAACTCTTTCATCTGATCTTCAAAGCTGTCGATTTCTGCTTTCAGTAACTCGGCATCTTGGAAGTCTTGGCTGCTGAGCAGGCCCAGCAGTTGGGCTAGGCGCCCTAGCTCTTGTGCCCAAGGCTGGGCCACACTGTTTTTAAACACGACTTCGGCCTGGCCCTCGAGTTGCAGCAGGGCGGCTTCAAGCTGGGCGGTATCGCGTTTGGAGGCTGAG
The DNA here is from genome assembly GCA_964544605.1 of uncultured Burkholderiaceae bacterium. Lineage (GTDB taxonomy): Bacteria > Pseudomonadota > Gammaproteobacteria > Burkholderiales > Burkholderiaceae_C > JAMIFN01. The sequence continues at coordinate 11,226 of CAZJBX010000032.1, read as the reverse complement.
GTGATGACGCAGGCCAGAGGGGCTTGCCCCATGAGGTCTTGGATTTCTGCTTTCACTTTGACCAGTACGGCCTGTACATCTTCGGGGGGTTTTGTATGCGCTTTGCTAAGCACCAAGATGACGGGTTTGTTTTTGATGGCCAGTTCAAGCAGGGCTTGGCGGATGTTGTCGCGCAGGGTGCCTTCGCCGACGCTGACCACCACGATGTAAGCCAAGCTGCGGTGGGCGTAGTCGTCGATAACTTGATGGTGAGCCACAACGCCAGAACCCCAGCCCGGCATATCGACCAAGACCAAATGTGGGTAGGCTTGAAGTGGGCTGTTTTCTAATTCGATGCATAGCAGGCCATTGGGTGCCAAAGCTTGCAGCGCATTTTCTTCGACCTGTGTTTGGGTGAAGAAAATGTCGGACTCGTTGGGGCGCTGGCCGATAAAACGCCGCACTGTGCCAGCACGCAATTCTGTGGCGATAGCGGTCTCGGGGGTAATGTCGGTGGCCAGTAAAGGCTCTTTGATGAGGGCGTTGATGAGGCTGGACTTGCCGCTGCTGAAACCGCCAATAAAAGGCACGCGGATTTCAAAATTGTGGATGAGTTCAAGCAACTCATTCACTTGCTCGGCACCAAAGCCGTGGCGTTGAATCACATCTAAAACAATGGCTTCTTGGCCTTGTATGCATTTTTGAATGGGGAATGTCATGGGCTACTTTCTGGTTGATGGTGTATGGGGCCGTGTTTCAGGGACTCAGCAAAATGTGTGGCGCATGGCATGGGGCCAGGCCCTTGGCAAAACAGCGGCTTAAAAACAGCGACTTATTCTCTAGGAGAAACCCCAGAATTAAAGTGGCTGGGGCATTTGGGGGCTAGGTAAATACCCCAAGCTGGGTCGCCCTGCATTGCCACGCTTAGCTGGGGTACTCAAAGCGCAATGGCCCCAGCGTGTTGGCGGGTATGACGCTGTGTGTGTGGCTGTCGCTTTGTGCTTTGGGTCTTTGCAAGCATTCGTGCAGGTGTTGATCGTTACTTGGGCTGTTTTCTGGGCTACAGGCAAGGATGATGAGTTGCTGCGGGCCTTGGCTGGGCAGTTGCTGGATGAGTCCAGTGATTTGCATAGGGTCTTGGCCACCATCGGCTGGGGCAAAGGCGAGCAGGAGGTCGCATTGTTGCCATTGTTCTTTGAGGCGTTCGAGAAGGGGTAGGGTGAGTGTGCCTGTGCCGATGTGGGCGCTGATTTTGAGGCCCTGCAAGGTGGGTAGAGGCAGTTGTAGTTCGACTTGGGCGATGAGGTGGCCAAATTGCCCGCCCAAGGCCATGCTGTGGGCGTAGTCGCGGGGGAGTTCGCTGATATGGTCGCTGCGGACTTCCACTTGGCAGGACAACATGGGGCGGCGCAGCATGGCTGTGGGCGCTTGTTCGGCGAGTTCAAGGATTTTTTGTGCGGCGAGGTGATGGGGGGCTTCGGGTTCGCTGGTGGCGCACCAGTCTTGCAGTTGCTTCCATTCGTCAGTGTCAAGCATTTGCGCTTTGCCGCTGATGTCGTGGCCGTAGCTCAGGGTTGTCAGGCGGGGCAGCAGGGGGTTGAGTTGCAGCAGGGTGTCCACTTCGGGTGTGGGCAAGAGCTGTTGCAAGAAGGCGTTGATGGCGGTTTGCTCTTGCTGCAAGCCAAGACCGATGAGGCCGATATGCAGGGCAGGCTGGCCTTGGCTGTGGCGGGCTTGGGCTTGCGTGTGCAGCCATTGCAGCAAGCTGCTGGTGTTGAGTTCGGCAGGAAGGGCGAAATTGGGGGCTTGTGTCATGGGACATCTCCTAGGGGTTGGAATGCCACGCATTATGTTGACCCCATGCGACGATATGTGACGCAACAAAACTGGGGGGTGTCGCAGGCAAACTTGTGCAGGGTTCTGGCGGCGGGCAGGGGCAGCACAATGGCGCTAGCGGCATGTTGAGTGCGTCACGATATGTCGTATGTTTGGGTATAAAGCTTGGCCTATCAGTGGGCGCAGGCAAGCGGCCCGAAATTCAAACCGCAAGATGAGAAGGAGAAAAGATGGTGCTACCTGTTGTTGGCTGGTTGGGTGTGAATTTGGCAGAAAGCTTTGTGGACCGTGTGCTGCGCGATATGGTGCGTGAGCCAGCCGTGGGCGGCGTGGTGTATTGCGATTTGGCCTTTGGCATGGCCGAGCACTCTGGCATTTATATGGGCCAAGGGCAGATTGCGCACCTGAACCGCCACGGTGAGATTGAAGTGGTGGATCCAGAAGAATTCATAGATGGCACGACGGCCATGAGCATTTACACCGCCTGCTGTGGCACGCGGCCTGTGGGTGATGCCAAGGCTGCGGCCAATGCACGCTACTTTTTGCAGCATGTGCGCCGCATGGAATACAGCTTGTTGCTGCAAAATTGCCATATTTTTAGTGCGGCTTGCTACAACGGCGATTTGAATAATAGCGACAGTTTTTTGTGGATGCTCAAAGACACGGCCAAAGCGTATTTGGGCGCCGACAGTTGGCGTGTGTGGGATTTTTGAGCTGGTGCACCCTATGCCGTAGGGCACAGGCGCTTGACAAAAGAAAAACCCGTAAGGCTTGTGGCCATACGGGTTTCTTTATAGTTCTGGTGCCGGAGGCCGGAATCGAACCGGCACGGTGTTACCACCGGCAGATTTTGAATCTGCTGCGTCTACCAATTTCGCCACTCCGGCTTGGAGTTGCTTTGAGCGACAAGCAAGAATTATGACATAAAAAGGGCGGTTTCCTGCCTTATGATGCGAAAAATGAACTATCCCACATTACAAGATACGGTTGGGCAAACGCCCTTGGTGCGTTTGCAGCGTTTGGCGGCCCAGAGTTGGGCCGAGCGCGGCAATGTGTTATTGGCCAAGCTAGAGGGCAATAACCCAGCGGGTTCGGTGAAAGACCGCCCTGCGCTGTCGATGATTGAGCGGGCGCAGGCACGGGGCGATATTGCCCCCGGCGATACTTTGATTGAGGCCACTTCTGGCAATACGGGCATTGCGCTGGCGATGGCGGCGGCGGTGCTGGGCTACAAGATGGTGCTGCTGATGCCCGAAGATGCCAGCGAGGAGCGGGTGCTGACGATGCGCGCTTTTGGCGCGGAGATTGTGCTGACGGCCAAAGAGGGCAGCATGGAGCTGGCCCGCGATATGGCGCTGCAAATGCAGGCCGAGGGCCGTGGCAAGGTGCTGAATCAGTTTGCCAATGCTGACAACCCACTGGCGCATTATTTGGGCACAGGCCCAGAGATTTGGCAGCAAACGGCGGGCGGCATCACGCATTTTGTGAGTGCCATGGGCACGACGGGCACGGTAACAGGCTCTTCGCGCTATTTGAAGGAGCAGAGCGCGGCGGTGCAGGTGATTGGGGTGCAGCCCGAGGAAGGGGCGAAGATTTCTGGCATCCGCAAATGGCCGCCTGAATACATGCCTGAGATTTATGACGGCGCAGGCATTGATGAGCTGATTTATGTGGGGCAGGCCGAGGCGGAAGATGTGTGCCGCCGCTTGGCACGGGAGGAGGGGCTGTTTTGCGGCCTGTCTTCAGCCGGCGCTTGCGCCGTGGCCATGCGTTTGGCCGAGCAGGTGGAGAACGCCACGATTGTGTTCATTGTGTGCGACCGTGGCGACCGCTATTTGTCCACGGGGTTGTTTGATTAAAAGCACTGAAGGCTTAGGGCGCAGGCACGCCTTGGTTGGCGAGGCGGTCGGCGGCTTCGTTGCCAGGGTTGCCAGCGTGGCCTTTGACCCAGTGCCAGTTGATGCGGTGAGGGCCTTGGTACACAAGGGCATCGAGGCTTTGCCAGAGGTCTTGGTTTTTGACGGGCTGTTTGCTGGCCGTGCGCCAGCCTTTGGCCTTCCAGCCTTGCAACCATTCGGTGATGCCTTTGCGCACATATTGGCTGTCGAGATGCAGCTCAATTTGGCAGGGCTTTTTCAAAGATTGCAGGGCTTGGATGACGGCCATGAGTTCCATGCGGTTGTTGGTGGTGTCGTGCTCGCCACCGCAGATTTCTTTTTCCACATCGCCTTTGGCGGTGTGCGCAATAAGCAAAGCGCCCCAACCGCCGGGGCCGGGGTTGCCTTTGCAGGCGCCGTCGGTGTAGATGGTGACACGGGGTAAAATTGCGGTTTGCATGGGGCGGGGCTTTGGCTGGGCTGGGTGAAACAAGGCCCGCATCTTAGCCGCAGCCAGCCCTTGGGCGGCTCCCGCCCTGATTTCTCTTTTCTCTCCCCGCCTTCAAGCAGCAGCCATGGCCCTTCTTCCCTACGCCTTACTCAAAGCCGGTTTGTTCAGTATGCCGCCTGAGGAAGCCCACGATTTTTTCATCAACACCTTGGCCAAAGGGCAGGGCACGCCACTGGCTTGTGCTTGGCGGCAGCCTTTTGTGGCCGACCCTGTGGAACTGGCGGGCTTGAAGTTCCCCAATCGCGTGGGGTTGGCCGCTGGGCTGGATAAAAACGCCCGTGTGATTGATGGCTTGGCCAGCATGGGTTTTGGCTTTGTGGAGGTGGGCACGGTGACGCCACGGCCGCAGCTGGGCAATCCCAAGCCGCGCATGTTCCGCATTCCTGAGCGCCAAGCGCTGATCAACCGCTTGGGCTTCAATAACGAGGGCTTGGATGCCTTTGTGGCCAATGTGCAGAAGGCCAAATTCCGCCAAGAGGGGCGCATTTTGGGTCTGAATATTGGCAAGAACGCCGATACGCCGATGGAGCGGGCGACGGACGACTATTTGATTGGCCTGCGTGGGGTTTATGCCCACGCCGACTACATCACCGTGAACATCAGCAGCCCGAACACGCAAAACCTGCGCAGCCTGCAAAGCGATGAGGCGCTGGAGGCGCTGCTGGGCACTTTGCTGGCCGAGCAAGCGCTGCTGGCGGCGCAGCACGGCGGCATGAAGCCGCTGTTTGTGAAGATTGCGCCCGATTTGGACGAGGCGCAGGTCGGCCTGATTGCGGCCACGCTCCAGCGTTTGGGCTGCGATGCCGCAGGTGTGCCCACACAGCGCTTGGGCGTGATTGCCACCAATACGACGCTGGAGCGCAGCGCCGTGGCGGGCCTGCCCCACGCGCAAGAGGCGGGCGGCTTATCGGGTGCGCCCGTGTTGGCCAAAAGCAATGCCGTGATTGCGCAATTGCGCCAAGCTTTGGGCGCGGGCTTTCCCATCATGGGTGTGGGCGGCGTATGCAGCGGCGCCGATGCCGCCAGCAAAATTGCCGCTGGCGCGGATGTGGTGCAAATCTACACGGGCTTGATTTACAAGGGCTCGGCCTTGGTACACGAGGCGGCCACAGCGCTGGCGGCTTTGAGGAAGACCGCGCCCTGATGCCAGCCCAAACACCGCCGATTCATTTGATTTTGCTGCCTGGGCTGGATGGCACAGGCGATTTATTCGCCCCTTTGCTCAAAAGCATTGCGGGCATGAGCCTGCGCGAAGGCGAGCCGCAATTGGTGGCCCACGCCTTGCGCTACCCCACGCACAACAAGCTCGATTTGCGCCAATTGCATGATGCCGTGGAGCGCTATGTGATTCGCAAGCTGCCCCGCGATGCGCGTTATGTGATTGTGGGCGAGTCCTTCTCTGGCCCCGTGGCGATTACCGTAGCGGCGGCGGCTGAGGCCGCACGCGAGGAGCACGCATTGGGGCGGCGGCGTTGCATGGGTTTGATTTTGTGTTGCAGCATGGCACGCAACCCTTATGCGGTGTTTGCGCCGCTGGCGCCGCTGTGGTCGGTGCTGCCGCTGGAGCTGGTGCCCATGGGCTGGGTCAATCGCTTGGCGCAGGGCAAGCTCGACTTCTGGGCTGGGGATGATGAAATGGCCATGAACAAGGTCAGCCCCAGCGTGCTGCGCCACAGGCTCAAGGCCATCAGCCGTGTGGATGTGACGCAAGAGCTGAGCCGCCTGCGTATGCCGGTGCTGTATTTGCAGGCCAGCGATGATGTGGTGGTGCCTGCCAGCGCCGCGCGCTTGGTGCAAGACTGCGCGCCGCAAACCGTGCTCAAGCGGGTGAAAAGCTCCCACTTTTTGTTGCAAAGCAAGCCTGCTGAAGCATTGGCCTTGATGGAAGAATTTGTGGCGCAAATGGTGCTGGATGGCTTTTCTTCTTTGCACATGCCTCTGCCTGATGACAGCCGCTTCAATGAAAGCCGTTTTAACGAGGAAGTGCCGCCCGCCTGACGGGTCGATGCCCTGCGCCCATGCCTCAGCCGCCGCTTGATTTGCCCTATTTGCTCCCCGGTCAGGCTTTTCCGCCTGTGGCGCAGGCATGGACGGCAGCGGAGGGCGCAGAGGGCCTGCTGGCCGTGGGCGCTGATTTGAGCGTGCCGACTTTGCTGGCGGCTTACGGGCAGGGCATTTTCCCTTGGGGCGCAGAGCAGGGCGTGACCCTGTGGTTCTCGCCCAACCCGCGCATGGTGCTGCAAGTGGCCGACTTTCGCCTGCGGCGCTCGCTGAAGCAGCGCATCAAACAAATCTGCGCCGATGCCAGCTACAGCCTGCGCATCGACAGCGACTTTGAACAAACCATGCGCCGCTGCGCGCAAACGCCACGGCCCGGGCAGGCGGGTAGCTGGATTGATGGGGATATGGTGCAAGCTTATATGACCTTGCACGCCGCAGGCCATGCCCATAGCGTGGAGCTGTGGCAGGGCCAGCGCATGGTGGGCGGCCTGTATTGCACGGCGCTGGGGCGGGCGGTGTTTGGCGAGTCCATGTTCGCCTTGCAGCGCGATGCCTCTAAAGTGGCTTTGGCCGCCTTGGTGCTGCTGTGCCGCCAGCAGGGCGCAGCTTTTATTGATTGCCAACAAAATACGCCGCATTTGGCCTCACTGGGCGCAGCCGAGATGCCGCGCAGCCGTTTTGTGGCCTTGCTGGATGGTGCCAAGGTGCAGCCGCCGATGCGCTGGCAGCTTGGCAAAGAAGATTTGCCCCAGTTGTGGGGTTTTGAGGAGTGAAAGATGAGAATTGAAATACCCGAAGATAAAAAATTCATGCACGAATGCATCATCCCCATCCGCTGGGGCGATATGGATGCCGTGGGCCATGTGAACAACACCAACTACATCCGCTACCTTGAAATCGCCCGTACCGAGTGGATGATGCAGGCGCGAGATCAGGCAGGAGAGGGCTATCCCAGCAAAACCGGCCCCATCATCGTGAATGTATTTTGCAACTTCTACCGCCCGCTGAAGTTTCCGGGCAATGTGGTGGCCAAGCTCTATGTCAGCAATGCCACGCGTTCGACCATTGACACTTGGGTCACCATGGAACTCGAAGGGCAAGAGGGCGTGATTTACGCCGCTGGCGGCGCGACGGTGATTTGGATTGACATGGAACAAGAAAAGGCCGTTAGTTTGCCCGCTTGGGTGCGCGAATTGGTGCAAAGCGAAGCGCTTTGAAGTCCGTTGAGAGGGAGGAAAATGGCGCAGCCTTAATTGGCTAGCGCTTTTTTTTGCTCTTGTCTACTGGGTTACCCCTAAACCCCTAATTAGTATGCCGTTTTGTCAATTATGTCACGACTTTTTGCCCGTTCTGGAATAAGTGTTGCTGGGGGGGGGGGGGGGACTTCCACCCTGTTTAAACTGTGTAAGAATTGACAACTAGTCTCCGTTTACCTTGAATTTAAAGCTGTTTTGAGCCAAAAATCACACAAAGGAAGTTATGAAAAATACGCCAGCTATCGCAAAAATGTTCCGTTTCAGCCTCGTTGGGCTGGCTTTTTTGGGTCTGCAAGCTTGCAGCAGCTTGGGTTCTGAGTATGGTGCCCTAGAGCGTTGGAATATGGAGGATGTGGAGGCCATTGCCGCAGTGTCCGCCGATGGTGCGGGCAATGCCTACGCCAATGCTTACTGCCCTGGTCAAGCGCCAAGCAGCACGGCGGTGGATGAGAGCCTGGCTCAGCCCGTGGTGGCTGTTTTCTACCGTGATCCGCCACCGCCCAGCAACCAAGGTAACCCTTTGAATGTCTATATCAATGGCCACTACCAAGCATCTTTGGTGGGCAATACCTTCACCACCCAGCACATCCGCCCAGGCAAGCACCGCCTGATGGTGGCTTTTAACGATGTGGAGCGCCGCTATGTGAGCAAAGACGATGGGCAGGTCTTCGATGTCGGACAAACGCCGATTCAATATTTCCGCATCAGTGCGGATGGTGCCGCCGCCCCGCGCATTGCCGCAGTGGATGCCGATGCGGGCAAGGCGGCTCTCAAGGGCCGTATGCGCCAAGACCATACGGTGCCGCGTGTGCAGCGCAGCAAATGCCCCACGCCATAAGCCATTGGGCGCTCAGTCTAGACCTGATTTTTAAGTATTAGAGATAAAACACCATGCAAGTTAAAGTCAATATCAACAACAGCAAAGAAACCGTATCCAGCCATGTGGCGGAGGCAGGTGGCGGGGCCAAAGGCCGTGGCCTGCGCCTGAAAGCGATGAAGCAAGTCAAGTACGAGTTCATCAATGAGGAGACCGGTTTTGGCCCTGAGAACATTGCCAGCAAACGCGTGGGCAATGCCCTTCATTTGGCCTTTGAGAAGTCCAATATTGATACGCCCGATCTCATCATTGATGGTTATTACGATGACACGGTGACTTCTGCCTTGGTGGGCCAAGCCGAGAACGGTTTTTACTACCACTATGTCCCTGAGAGTGGCCTATCTGCCGAAGCGGTGAGCGCGCTGACTGAGGGGGCTTTTGCTGGCCAGGCTTTGGGTGGCACTGAGTTCATGTTCCCTTGGTGGATGCCCATCGGCTCTTTGTTGCCAGGTGTGTTGGCCGCAGGTGTGATTGCAGGTGGTGCTGTGGCAGAGGCCATTAAGAGCAACAAAAAGAGCAACCAGGCACCAGAGCTTGTGGATCCCAACAAAGATCCCAGCAACGCCGACCCTGATAACCCAGCCTACCCCGATCAAGATTTCGACCCCAAAACGGGTGACTATAGCTTGCAAGCAACCGAGGACCAAGCGGCCCAAGGCAAGGTGCTGGGACAAGATGCAGATGGCGATACCCTCACTTATACGGTGAGCGAGCAGCCCAAGCACGGTACGGTGGTGCTCAACCCTGAGACGGGGGAATACACCTATACGCCTGACCCTGATTACAGCGGTGAAGACAGCTTTACGGTCGAAGTGGACGATGGCAATGGCGGCAAAACCAGCAGCACCGTCAAGGTGGATGTGGCGGTTGTGCCTGATGTTCAAGACGACGCAGAGTCCACGCTCTTTGAGATGCCTGTGGTTCTTGATGTGCTGGGCAACGACAGCTTTGCTGGTGACAACCCCCTAATTACCCATGTGGACGGCCAAGCCATTGCCGAAGGCCAAGAGGTGACTGTGGCCAACGGCACGGTCAAGCTCGAAGGCGGCAAGTTGATCTTTACACCAGCCATGGGCTTCAGCGGCGAAGCCCCCTTCACTTACACCGCCCAAACAGACAAAGGTTCGCCTGAAACGGCGAATGTGACTGTGACGGTCAGCCCTCTGTCTGCCACGCCCTCGGTGTCAGATGATGTGGCCGCCACGGACGAAGATACCCCTGTGGTGATTGATGTGCTGGGCAACGACAGCGCAGCGGCCACTGACAAGCCCCTGCAAGTGGTGGCGATTGATGGCCAGCCCATTGCCCCTGGTGAGACTGTGGCGGTGGAAAACGGCCAAGTCACGCTCAACCCCGATGGCACTTTGACCTTCACCCCTGATGCGGATTACAACGGCCCTGCTGACTTCATTTACAGCGCCAGCGATGGCGGCAGCCGTGTGGATGGCCATGTGCATGTGGATGTGGCCCCTGTGAACGACGCGCCCGTGGCTAATGACGACCGCGCCACCACAGGTGTGGGTGAGCCTGTGACACTGGATGTACTGGGCAACGACACAGATGTGGATGGCGATGCCTTGCGCATCACGGAAATCAATGGCCAGCCGATTGATGAAGATACGCCTGTTGTCATCCTCAACGAAGGCGGCGAGGTCATTGGCGAGGTCAGCCTCAACCCCGATGGCACCCTCACCTTCACGCCTGAGCCCGGCTTTGAGGGCGAGGCAACATTCACTTACACCACTTCTGACGGCCAAGACGAAGACGAAGCCACTGTGGTGGTGGCGGTGGATGGCGCAGGCAATCAGGCCCCTGAAGCGCAAGACGATGCCAAGCGCACCGATCAAGACACCACCTTGGAAGTCGGCGCTGCCGAGGGCGTGATTTTGGGCGAAGGCCAAGATACCGACCCCAACGGCGACAGCTTGAGCGTGAGCGAAGTGCAGGCCAATGGTGAGACCGTCCAAGCGGGCCAGCCCCTTGAGGGCCAATACGGCACCTTGGTGCTCAACGCAGACGGCAGCTACAGCTATACGCCCAATGAAGCGGCCAAAGCCCTCAAAGACGGCGAAAGCGTGGAAGACAGCTTTGTTTACACCGTGAAAGACCCCGCAGGCTTGAGCGCCACGGCCACTTTGACCATCACCGTAGATGGCAAGAACGATGCGCCGCAGGGCCAAGGCGATGAGGCCGTCACAGACAAAGGCCAGCCCGTGGACATCCCCGTGCTGGACAACGACGGCGATGTGGACGGCGACGAACTCAGCATCGGTGAAATCAACGGCCAGCCCGTGCAGCCTGGCGACAGCGTGCCTGTGGACAACGGCACTGTGACCGTCAACCCTGACGGCACACTCACTTTCACACCTGATCCTGAGTTCGAGGGCCCTACCAGCTTCACTTACACCCCCACAGATGGCAGCGATTTGGGTGAGCCCATCCCTGTTGAGGTGACTGTGGGTGACCCTACAGCCAGCAACCGCCCCCCTGTGGCCCGTGGCGATGCCGTGAAGGGCACAGAAGACACGCCCCTGACCTTTAAGCCGCTGGAGAACGACGCTGACCCCGATGGCGACAAGCTCAGCATCACTGAAATCAATGGCCAGCCCATTGATGGGGACACGCCTGTTGAAATCACCGATGAAAACGGCGAAGTCGTGGGTGAAATCAGCCTCAAACCTGATGGCAGCCTGACCTTTAACCCCGCCCCTGACTACAACGGTGAATTCGAGTTTGAATACACGGTAAACGATGGCCGTGGCGGCAGCGATACAGCCACTGTGCGCGTCACGATTGACCCTGTGAACGATGAGCCTGTGGCCAAAGACCCCAATGAAGACCCCGACAACCCTGTCTATCCCGGCCAAAACTTCGACCCCGACACCGGCG
>CAZJBX010000031.1:3536-31209 GCA_964544605.1 uncultured Burkholderiaceae bacterium | reverse complement strand
AGCGCCGCACTCCATACGCCGTAGCCCAGTGCGGCCATCTTCGACTGCAAGGCAGAGGTTTTGCGCTGCGGGGAAAGGATGACGGGCTGTTGGGTCGCTGGCTCTTTTTAAGCCCTTCTATCACTCTAGGTTTGAGGCAGGAACCAAGGTGCCTCAGCCAAGTTCAACATGACGAAGTGGAAGCGCGGTGCATCCAGCCTAAAAAGAAAAACCACTGGCATTGCTGCGCAGTGGTTTTTATTCAGTTGCCATTTTTAGCGCAACCGTTGCATGGCCTGCTCAAGTTGGGCATCTGCCGCAGCAGAACGGCTCAAGCTGGCATCCCGAGCTTGCTCTGATTGGCGCAGCAGCTCTTCTGTGCGTGAGGCTTTGAGGACTCGGCCCACGCAGTGCAATGTATCGTCATACCCTTGTTGCATCAGTCGGGCAATATTTGATACATCGAAGCCGAGCAAAGACTTGGCAGCTTCCAGTGGGTTGCTGCTGAGGCTGATAGGGCTTTGTGGGCGAATTTCCAGCACCGTGGTGTCGGGAAAGTCTTGTCGATTCCACAATGAGCCATCGCTCAAATGCGTGACGATAAGAAGCTTGCAGCCCGCTTCAATCAATGGTGTGACGGGTGTGTTGCCCTGATCCTTTTGCCAACCACCTTGGCTGCCATCCGTATAGCGTGCGCCATCAATCTGGCGTGCTTGATAGAGCATAGGAATGGCTGCGGAGGCCAGCAAAGCCTCACGGCGCTGGGCCTCTGGCAAGCTTTGTATATGCAAAAACTCAGATGGGGGCGTTTCGCCTAGGCCAGCTTCTGCTTTCAAGCAGCGCCAAACATCCATTAAACCGCCTTGGCTTTCAAACACGGATACATAAAACGGCAAGCCCTGCATCAAGCCTTCGTCATCCAAATACTGTTCCATTAGGGCTTTGATTGGGCTATCGGCCAACAATGGCGCTTCAAAGAAGCCAGGCCCTGTTGCCCCTGAATCATCTTTGCCCGATGAACTCAACTTGTTGAGCAGTCCCTGAACGGGCGTATTCGCCAGCAGCGCAGTCAGCGTCTTTTTGATGGCGAGGTTATTTCCTAGTTGATTGGCCACAGGTTGAATGAGGCGCGCCACGCTCTGCGACAAGCCTGGCACTTTGGTGAATAAAGTGGAAAGTGGCAGCCCGAGCTGTAGGCCAGCCGCAGCCAATAGTTTCAGGTAGGAGGGAATATTGGATTCAACAGGTGATGACTCGGCCAAGGTTAGCCAAAGGTTTTCTAGTCGCTGCGTCCCTTCTTCCAGTGAAGGTGCCCCCGCCAATACTGCGCCATTCAGCGCACCAATACTGGCTCCTGCGATTTGGTGTATCGGTACATCCAGCTCAAGCAAAGCCTTGAGCACACCCACTTGATAGGCACCTTTGGCCCCACCGCCAGAAAGAACCAAACCCGTTTGCGGGGCTGTTGCGGCATTTTGCCATTGCACTTGCTCAGACATGGGCTACTCCTTGTAGTAAGACTTCGTCAACCAAAGCATCGGCAATGCGCCTTGCATTCGCAGCGTGGGGTAGCTTAAGCGGCCACTCCTGCACGGCGTGTTGTGAATGTGCTGCGGCATAAGTAAAGGGCGTGTTTTCTGCGGCAAAGCCATCGCCCAAATAAGAAACTGCCTCTTGCATATCAGCGGCATTTTGGTTGCGGGCTGAAGGCGTGGCCAGCCAAATTTCACCCATATTGGCATGACCTTCTGGTCGGATTTCAATATCCATCGCCAATTGCTCTGTGAGCTGGTCTTTCGCCATTTCGATCAGATCTTGTGCTTCTGACTTACTATTGCCATGTGTGCGATAAAAATCACCCAAAGGGCCCCAGCGCATCTCCTCTAGCGCCGCATAGGCACGGCTACTGGGGGCCAATGCCACATATCGGCCACTGCGCCACTTGCCCATTGCCGCCTCCAAATTGAGCTGTGCTTTGTGTCTAAAATCAACTTCATGAATAAGCTCAATTGCTTCATCAATGCGACAGTTCAATTGCTCGGCCACTTGACGGAGTAAATCCCGTGTATCGGCGCTGTAGTGGGCGAGTTCACTGACATGCAGTGAGAGCGCATTCACACGATCGTTCACCAGTGCCAGTGCAAAATTGCTCATCGCAGTTGCTTGGCTGAGGTCTTGCACCCATTCCAAGGCACCTTCTAGGCCGCTAACCAAACTGTTGTTCACAGCGACTTGGCGGCGGGCCGACTTGCCTGTGAAGCCATCCAAAAGCCGAGAGAAAAGCCCAGACCGTTGTTGCTGCACGCGGCTGAGGTCACGGCTGACATCAATGCTATTGGCAAAATCCACCACAAATTTCTGTGGCAAGCTGGTCAAACTTTTGCAAAGCTCTGAGTCTGGGCTGATGGGAATCAAAGACTGGCTCATATCACACTCCTTGTTGTTTAAAAAGGTCTTCGGCTTGGTCTTTCGCCATCTCCGCATCTTTTAAAAGGCCGCTGGCATCAGTCAACGCCTTTTGCAAAGCTTGTAGCGCGGCTTTCCTCTGCGCGTCGTCTTGCTTGTGGCCTTCAAGACCTTGGCGCAAGTCGCCTGAGATGCTTTCGATTTTTTTACGAAATGCACCCCAAACGCTTTCAATGCTTTCAGCCAATTGGGGGTAAACCTCTCTACCCAAAGTGATTTGGGCTGTTTGCAGCATATTATCGGCGGCTTTATCAACAGATGCTTTGATTTCATTCAAGTTGACTGGGTATTCACTGACCTGCATTCGGGTCTCATCCATACCCCAATTCCTCTGGGTTCCAAAGCTATCAAACCAGCGAGCTGCCTTAGCAAAGAAGCCATCCCTTTCTACTTGAACAGTGATTTTTTTTGTCTTCTCTTGCATGGCCGATTGGAACATGCCAGAGGTCGATGAATTGAGGCTGATGGCCTTGGCACTTGGCATCTTGATATGGATGTCAAGATCATCCAGATTGCTTTCAGTCGAGGCTTGAATTTGAGCCAAAGCATCCTCTTTCAGCCCGCTGAGCATGGCTTCAAATGATTTGATGCTGGATCCAATATTTTTTTGCAAGTCATCTTCTGACTTCTTAAAAAGATGCTCAATGGCGACCTCGATTGATCCAATATATTCGAGTGCCTTTTTTTTGTCATCGAACATGACAGTGCCATTGACTGATTTTTTGGAGTTGATGGCCTCTTGTATTTTTTCGGCGCGGCTTGCTTCTTGCGCCTTCTTAGAGCTAAATGGTCTGGATTTTGCATGGCGCTTATCTATGGCCTCTTTAAGAGAAGACGCAGCCCTTTCCTCACCGTCGATGAGAAGGCTGGCCATTGTCGTGGAAATGTCCTCGTGTATGGCTTTCGTTTCTTTGCTCAAAATGCCTTTGATTTCATCTTTTGACTTGGTAAAATCTTGTTCAATTTTTTCTTCAAGAGATTTCAAGCTTTGAATATTACGATTCAGTTGTTCAATCGTTTTTTTCAATTTATCAGCATCTTGTTTCAGTGCTGCTTCAGAGGCTTTGAAGAAATCCTCTGTTTTTTTAGCATCGTCAAAAAGCTTTTTGGCTGCTGCGCTCAAAGCATGCAATGATGCATTTTGGTATGCCTTGACCACCACCTGCCCCAAAGGAGCGGCAAAGCGTGACTTCTCCCAGAGCCACTCCGCTCCCTCTTTGACTTCTTCTGGATCATTTTGTAGCGTTTTTTCCCAGCCTCGGCCAAATTCTGCTTCTTTTGCAAAATCTTTAACCCACCCTTGACTGCTGTCGAGCGGCTTGCCTCGGTCAATCTCGTTGAGTGCTCGGCTGGCCAAATAGCCGTGTTTTGATGAGACAGGGAAAACATGCTCAAGGGGCATTTCGCCCTTCATGAGTGATTGGGATACATAGCTTTGAACCGTTTTTGCATCATCGCTGTTGCGATCGTTCTGGTCAAACTTATTCACCAAGGCATACATGCGATTTTGGGCTGAGTCTGCAACCTCTAGCAAGTTTTCGCGTACCTTCTCATCCGCATCAGACTTGAGCTGGGTATAGTCTAATATGGCCAATACTGCAGATGCTTTTTTGAGTTGGTCTTTTAACATGTGGTGCAAGTGAGGCTGGCCAGCTTCATTCGGGCCAGGTGTGTCGAGTAGTGTCAATCGGCCCAAATCAGTATGGATTTTATTCAGGTGAGTAAACTCAATCTCAATAACAGGTAGCGCATCCACTGTGGAGTATTCCTCAAAGGGGAACTCAACATGTAGATCTTTGGATAAGCGGACAAGATCGTTCAAGCCTTTGAGGAAGTTGAAGATGGATTCCTCACCAACATGTTTTGATTGAAATGGCTTGCCATTTTTGATTTGTGTCAAAAGCTCGGCCATGTCTGGTTCATTGCCAAGATCATTCAGTAAATCAGCATCCGCAGTGTGCAGCTTTTGCGCCAGTTCTTTTAGAAGCTGATTGAGTGGCTGAACTTTAAGGAAAGAAAGCTCAGGCTCTAAAGTGCCTAGGGTGTGACGAATCAAGGTTGGCAAGGCCGTCATAGGGCGGTTGCGGTTGGGCAATACCTCTGCACCCACAATGGCATTGATGCTGGTGGATTTGCCTGCCTTCATCGTGCCGACAACAGCCAGTACCAAGTCCAAGTTGTCAAGTTTGTAGCTTTCGCCTGAGAGAACTTGCTTGGACACCTCGACAGATTTCGTATCCCATGTGGGCCTTGGGCTGGCTGCCTCATTGAAGGGCTTGATATGCCCTTGCTCAATGCCTCGCTGGAGTAGGTCTTGCAGGAGTTTGATTTGTCTTTGGGCATCGTTGCGCAGTGCTTCAACGGTTAGTTTTTTCTGGCTCAAGGTATTTCCTTTATGCGTGAGTAATAGAAATAAGAGGATGGTTGATTTGTTAAGACACCTTCTCCACCTTCCGCAACACAAATTCACAGTTGCGTAGGGAGGGGCTGCGGTGCTTGGCTTGGCCTTCGGCGATGCGTTGGGCCATGAAGTCGGATTCGGCTTGCACGGTGATTTGCACCACGGTTTTGTTGTTGCCAGAGCCGAGTGCATCAAAAGTGACGCGGTATTTGTTCATTTCTGTCTCCTATCAGATGGGGGCGGCTAGCTCGCTCAGGCGGGGGCTTGTGTGGCGGCTGGCTCTTGTGCGGTGTGTGTGGTGTTGTGTTGCGGCTGCTTGGCGTGTGGGCCAGACAGCAGGGCGATTGGCCCTATTCTTCTAACTATAGTTGGAAGACAGGGCAGAGTGTAAACCAGATACTGGCCCGATTTTGCTGGTGAAAATGAGGGACTTAGAGCGTGCTTTTGGTGCGACGCTGCGGGAGTTGCGTTTGGAGCGCAAGCTGTCGCAGGAGGCTTTGGCTTTTGAGGCTGAGCTGGCACGCAATTACATCAGTCAGTTGGAGCTGGGTGATAAGTCACCCAGTTTGCGTTCTTTGTTTAAGTTGTGTCGGGCATTGAATGTGTCTCCTTCGGTTTTGTGCCAGCGCGTGGAGGCGAGGTTGGCTTGTGCGCCTTAGTGCGAGAGTTGTTCTGCATTGCTTTGATTTGGCCCTTTGGGGCTTTTTTTGTGCCCGATTCACGGTTTTTGCAGTGTGCTGAGTAGGTGCTGTTTGAGTTGGCTGAATTCTTCTGCGTTGAGTGCGCCAGCTTGGTGCAGTTCGTGCAGGGTTTTGAGTTCATGCAGGTAGTGCTGTGGGGTGCTGGCGGTGCTAGGGCTTGGGTCGCGCTTGGGGCTGCTGGGGCCTTCAAGGAGTTGGCTCAATGGGATGGCGTCTGCCTCGTTGAATTGGGGCGAGGCTTGGGGTTTGGGGCTGGGCGTGAAGAAGCGGGCGATGCCGTTGTGTACCAGCATGACGCCTTGGGCGAGGCCGTACATGGCCCAGATGAGGATAAAGAGGCTAAAGAGGTAGATGATGAGTTTTCCCATGCGGTGCTCCTTGGGTGTTGAAGGTGGCGGCTTTGGCGGTGGGCTTGTGGCCTGTTGCCGTGGCTGGGCTTCAATGTAAATGAGCGTTGCGACAGGGTGTGTCGGATTCAAGCAGGGTGGGTGTTTTTCTCACTATAGTTGGCAGTGAGGGCGGGCACAGGCCTTGCGGTTTTTCAAATGCCGTCATTGCTGTGGCTCAGTAAGGGCGTTGCATGCAACGCCCCTACGAGAGGGCGGGTGGGCAGGATGCGTGGAGGATGGCCACAGGCCCTAGCGGGCCTTTGCCATAACAGCGGTGGCGATGGCGGGTTGTTGCTGGTAGGCGTGTTGCACGGCTTCTGGGCCGTAGCTGCGTTCGAGTTTGCGGATGATGAAGTGGCCCCGGGCCATGTCTTGGAAGTGGTCGATGAATAGGGTGTTGATGATGGCGCCGCCTGCTGCGCCGACGGCGGGTAGGAGTTGGGCGGCGGCTTTTTCTGTGACTTGCACGCCAAAGCGTTCAGCGATGAGGGTGAAGAAGCGCAGCAGCACGGGGGCGCTGCTGTCGCTGAGGGTTTTGTGGGCGAGGTGTTCGGCGCTTTGGGCCAGGCTTTGTGCCAAGGCGGCGCGCACCATGTAGTAGCCCGATTCGGCGGCATCGTCTTGGGGCTGGTTGCCGCCGAGGGCAAAGACTTGCAGGCAGGCGAGTTGGGTTTCGGCGTTGCTGATGGATTCGCCTTGGCTGCGGGCGATGTCGGCAATGGAGCGCAGCATGATGGTGGTGGAGATGGGCAGTTCAATGGCCAAGGTGCTGAGGCCAAATAAGCCGCCGACGCCACCGCTGAGGGCGGCGCCGAATTTGTGCCAGGTGTTGGAGGCGGGTTCGCCAGGCACATCTTTGAGCGTAAAGAGGGCCGCATCAGCCGATTTGCGCAGGGCGCTGTGGGTGATGCTGGCGACTTTTTCGGTCCAGTTGTGCGGTAGTAGGCGCAGGCCGAGTTCGATCGGGCTGCCGATGAGGTGGCTGAGTTTGGCCGCGACGCTGGGGTTTTCCAGCAGGTTTTTGGCGGTTTGCAGCTCGTGCAGGTCGGCGGCGCTCAGTTGCAGCATGGGGTCGAGGTGTTGGCCGCAGGTGTTTAGCGCACGATGCCGCGTTGCGGGTTCACGCCTTCTAAGAAGCGCAGCATGAGCTGGGCTTCAGGGGCGGTTTGGCCGCTGTCGTCTGGCAGTTGGGCCATGTGTTGCATGGCCGCTTCAAGGCTGAGGTCTTGGCGGTAGAGCAGTTTGTGCATTTTCTTCACGCGGGCGATGGCTTCGGGGCTGAAACCACGGCGGCGCAGGCCCTCAAAGTTCATGCTGCGGGCGGCGGCAGGCTGGCCTTGGGTCATGACAAAGGGCGGTACATCGGCGAGTAGGACGCTGGACATGGCGGTCATGGCGTGGGCGCCAATGCGGACAAATTGGTGTGCGGTGGTGAAGCCGCCCAAAATGACCCAATCATCGACGGTGACATGGCCAGCGAGCTGGCTGTTGTTGGCAAAGATGGTGTTGTTGCCGACCAGCACATCATGGGCCAAGTGGACATAGGCCATGATCCAGTTGTTGTTGCCAAGGCGGGTGATGCCGCCGCCGCCGGGTGAGCCGATGTTGAAGGTGCAGAATTCGCGGATGGTGTTGTCGTCGCCAATGTGCAGCTCACAGGGTTCGCCCGCGTATTTTTTGTCTTGCGGGATGGCGCCTAAGGAGTTGAATTGGAAGATGCGGTTGCGCTGGCCGATGGTGGTGTGGCCTTCAATCACGCAATGGGCGGCCACGCTGGTTTCTGCGCCAATGCGCACATGCGGGCCGATGATGCTGTAGGGGCCCACGCTGACGCTGCTGTCGAGCTCAGCTTTGGGGTCGATGAGGGCGGTGGGGTGGATGCGGCTCATGGTCAGGCGATTTTCTTCATGGTGCACATGAGTTCGGCTTCAACGGCGAGTTGTTCATCGACCAAGCCACGGCCTTTGAATTTGAAGATGCCGGCCTTCATGCGCAGGATTTCAACTTCGAGCACCAGTTGGTCGCCGGGTTCGACAGGGCGTTTGAAGCGGGCGCCGTCAATGCCTGCAAAGTAATAGACGCTGTTGGCGTCGAGTTCCATATCGAGGGCATCAAAAGAGAGCAGGGCGGCGGCTTGGGCCAGGGCTTCGAGCATGAGCACGCCGGGCATGACGGGGCGGTTGGGGAAGTGGCCGGTGAAGAAGGGCTCGTTGATGGTGACATTTTTAATGGCACGCAGGCTTTTGCCTTTTTCAATGGAGAGCACGCGATCGACCAAGATAAAGGGGTAGCGGTGGGGCAGTTTGTTGAGGATTTGGTGGATGTCCATTACATGGCTCATGGGGTGAGTCTCCTGAAAAGAGTGAAAGACAAAAATTTATGTGGATTTTAGTTGTTCGGCCATTTGCGCTTCGAGCTGGCGCAGGCGCTCGCGCAGTTTGTGCAGCTGCTTGAGGGTGACGGCGTTTTTCTCCCAGTTGGCGTTCTCATCCAGCGGAAAGAGGCCAGTGTAAAGCCCAGGTTTGCGCAGGCTGCGGGTGGCGGTGCTGTTGGCCGAGAGGTGCACGCCATCGGCGAGTTCAAGGTGGCCCAAGACGGAGCCGCCGCCGCCAATGGTGCAGCCTGAGCCGATTTTGGCGCTGCCAGCCACGCCAGCGCAGCCAGCCAATGCGCTGTGGTCGCCGATTTCGACATTGTGGCCAATTTGAATGAGGTTATCGAGCTTGACGCCGTGGCCGATGCGGGTGTCGCCGATGGCACCTCGGTCGATGCAGGTGTTGGCGCCGATTTCAACATCATCGCCAATGAGGACGCGGCCAAGTTGCTCGATTTTGACCCACTGGCCACCATGCTGGGCAAAGCCAAAGCCGTCGGCGCCAATGACAACGCCGCTGTGCAGCAGGCAGCGTTGGCCGATTTCGCAATGTGCGCCGATGGTGACGCGGCTGCTCAGGCGGCTGTGCGCGCCGATAAAGGCATGGGGCTCAACCACGCAGAGGGGGCCAATGCTGGCGCTGGGGTCCACATGGGCGCTGGGGTGAATGACGGCGCTGGGGTGGATGCCTGCGGCACGGCTTTGCGCCAAGGCGCTGCTTTGGTGGCGCGCTTGCCACCATTGGCTGAGGCGGGCGTAGTAGTGGTAGGCATCGGGGGTGATGATGCAGGCAAAGTGTTGCAGGGCGGGCAAGTCGGCCAGGCTTTGGCTGACGATGAGGCAAGCGGCTTGGCAACTGGGCAGGTGCTGGGCGAATTGGGCGCGGGTGATGAAGCTGATGCTGCCAGCGGGCGCGCCTTCTAAGGCGGCGATGGCGGCGATGGGGGTGTGCTCGGGCGCAGGGCTGCCTTGGGCTGCGGCGCGGTAGTCGCCGCCTAAGTCAGCAAGGAGGTCGGCAAGGGTGGTGCTGGGCGGATTCATAAAGCAAAGGGCGGGGCAGGGCTGAAAAAAAAGCCAGCATGGGGCGCTGGCTTGGGCAGTGGATGCAGGCGCGGTTTATTTGCCTGAGTCCAAGCGTTGAATGACTTGGGTGGTGATGTCAGATTGAGGGGTGGTATAGACCACAGCCTCGGCGCTGACGATGAGGGTGTAATTGCCCGCCTCGGCGATTTGTTTGATGATGCCACGGGCTTTGTCTTGGATTTGCTCCAGCTCTTTGTTGCGGCGGGTGGCCAAGTCCTCTTGGAATTGGGCGCGTTTGTTTTGGAAGGCTTCTTCTTGGGCGACGAGTTGTTTCTCTCGTGTGGCACGGGCCGATTCGCTCATGGTGGGCGCGTCTTTTTGGTATTTTTCGATGGCGGTTTTCAGTGCCGCGCCTTCTTTGGTGAGCTGGGTTTCACGGCCTGAGAATTCGGTTTTCAGGCGGTTGGTGGCGGCCACGGCGCTTTTGGATTCGCTGAGGATGCGCTCGGCATTGACCATGCCGATTTTGACTTGCTGGGCAAAGCCCACGCTGGCGGCCAAGCTCAAGCCAAGGGCGATCAAAGAGGTGCGAAGGAATTGGCTCATAAAAGTATTGTCCGTTTTTAAAAAGAATAAGAGGGGTGACAGTCCTAGGCGTCTCGTGTTTAAAAGGCAGTGCCGATTTGGAACTGCAATTTTTGGATTCTATCGCCTGGCTGGGGGTTAATGGGGCGACCCCATGAAATTCTCAGGGGGCCGACTGGGGAAATCCAGCTCAAGCCCAGACCCGCAGATTGGCGCAGTTTCATTTCTGTGCCGGGGTTGAAGACATTGCCGATATCGTAAAAGCCATACAGACGCAAGGTGCGGTCTTTGCCCGCGCCAGGGAAGGGTGTTTGCAGTTCGATATTGGCCAGCACCTCGCGCGAGCCGCCGATGTGTGCGCCAGAGGAGTCCACCGGGCCGAGCGAGCCTTGTTCAAAGCCGCGCACGGAGCCCAAACCACCTGCGCTGAAGTTTTTGAACACGGGGTAGAGGCGGTCGTCGAAGGCTTTGCCCGCACCCAGTTGGCCGTTGAAGGCCAAGGTGTATTGCTTGTTCAGCGGGATGTATTGCTGGTATTGGTATTCGGCGCGGGCGTAGCGGGCATCGCCCCAGAGGGAGGCATCGGCGCTGATGCGCTGCATGACGCCACGGTTGGGGGCCAAGGCGCTGTCGCGGGTGTCGCGGGCCCAGCCGATGGTCAGCGGGAAGCTGTTGCTGGTTTTGCCAAAGGTGTCGCGGTAGAGCTGGTAGGAGCTGGGCAGGGCGCTGTTGCGGCCTGCGTCAATGGTGATGCGCTCGTAGCCTGCGCCGAAGAAGACGGTGTCGTCTTCGGTGAAGGGCACGCCAAAGCGGATGGAGCCGCCCAAGGTGTTGAGGCGGTAGTCGGTGGAGGCGTAGCGCTCGTAGGGGCGGCTGTTGCGGTAGTAGATGTCAAAGGTGCGCGAGACGCCGTTTTCTGTGAAGTAGGGGTTGGTGGTGCTAAAGGACAGGGCGCGGTTGTATTTGCTGGTGTTGAAGTCAATGCCGATGTAGTTGCCTGAGCCAAAGGCGTTTTCTTGGCGGATGCCGGCCATGAAGGAGAGCTTGTCGCCGCTGGAGAAGCCTGCGCCGAGGTTGAAGTTGCCCGTGGGTTTTTCCACCACGGCGACATTCACATCGACTTGGTCGGGTGCGCCAGGCACTTCGTTGGTGTCCACATTCACTTCGGTGAAGAAGCCCAAGCGGTCTACGCGGTCGCGCGAGCGCTTGATGTTGTCGCCGTTGTACCAGCTCGATTCGTATTGGCGGAACTCGCGGCGGATGACTTCATCGCGGGTTTTGGTGTTGCCCGCAATATTGATGTGGCGCACATAGGCGCGTTGGCTGGGCGTGCCGACAATGGTGAAGGCGACCAAGCCGTTCTCACGATCGACGACGGGGCGGGCCTCGACCTGAGAGAAGGCGTAGCCAAAGTTGCCGTAGTAGTCGCGGAAGGCGCGCTCGGTCTCGGCCACATCCTCGGCTTTATAGGCTTGGCCAGGTTTGATGCGGACAAAGGTTTTGAACTCCTCGTCTTTTTCAAGGTAATTGCCGTTGAGCTCGACATGGGAGACGATGTAGCGCTTGCCTTCCTCAATGTTGACGGTGATGCCTATGCCTTGTTTATCGGGCGACATGGCCACTTGCGTGGAGAGGATTTTGAAGTCCAGATAGCCTCGGTTGAGGTAGAAACTGCGCAGGTTTTCAAGGTCGGCATTGAGCTTGCTCTGCGAGTAGCGGTCGCTTTTGGTGTACCAAGAGAGCCAGCCGCCAGTGTCGCTTTCAAACTGCTTGATGAGTTCGCGCTCGCTGAAGTCTTGGCTGCCCAGAATGCGCATTTCTTTGATTTTGGCGACCTGGCCTTCATCCACGCTGAAGGTGAGTTTGACGCGGTTGCGCTCAATGGGGGTGGCGGTGCTGACCACGGTGGCGCCATACAAGCTGCGGCTGATGTATTGGCGCTTGAGCTCTTGCTCGGCTTTGTCCACCAAGGCTTGGTCGTAGGGGCGGCCATCGGCCAAGCCGACATCGCGCAGGGCGCTGACGAGGTTTTTCTTGTCAAATTCTTTCACGCCCGCAAATTCAAGGCCTTCAATAATGGGGCGCTCTTGCACGATGACGACCAGGGTTTCGCCCTGCACATCCAAGCGCACATCTTGAAACAGGCCGAGTGAAAAGACGCTGCGGATGGCGAGTGCGCCTTTGTCGTCGTCATAGGTGTCGCCAATGCGGAAGGGGATGGAGGCAAACACGGTGCCAGGCTCTACCCTTTGCAAGCCTTCGATACGGATGTCTTTGAGCTCGAAGGGCTCAATCCAAGCCCAACTGAGGCTGGCGCTGAGGCTGAGGACGGCCGCTGCGCAGGCATTGCGGGCGAAGCGGTAGGGAAGCGTGTGGTTCATGCGGGTTCCATTTGCGTGCAAGCTGGCTATTCTAGTGCGAGTTATTGCAGGAAATAGCGGTTGAAGTCGTTCCAGTGGGCCAAGAGCATGAGGCCGATGATCATCATCACGCCCAGGCGCTGTAAAAAGGCAAATTGCGCTTCGCTCACGGTCTTGCTGGTGAGGATTTCGACGGCGTAGTGCACCAAATAACCGCCATCGAGCGCAGGCAGGGGGATGGGCAGCAGATTCATGACGCCGAGGCTGACGCTGATGACGGCCAAGAAGCTGATGAAGGGCAGCAGGCCCAAGGCGGCCGATTGGCCCGCCATATCGGCAATGGTGAGGGTGCCGCTGAGGTTTTTGGTGGAGGCTTGCCCCGTGGCCATGCGCCAGAGCATACGCAGCGAGAGCGCGGCGTATTCCCAAGTGCGCTGCCAGCCGTATTGCACAGCGGCCACTGGCCCCAAGCGCACGCGTTCAAAGGCGGGCGGTTGCACGCCAATGCCGACTTTGCCGACCCAGCCCGCCGTGCGGCCATCAAAGCTCGGTTGTTCAGGGCTGATGGCCTCGGTATAGGGCTGGATGTCTAGGCTCAGGGTTTGGCCTTGGCGCTCAATCAGCCAATGCTGCAAGGGCGCGCCTTGGGCATCAGCGCCGCTTTGGATGGCTTGCAGCAAGGCCATGGCGTGGGGCGTGGCTTGGCCGTTGATGCGGATGACGCGGTCGCCGCTTTGCAGGCCCGCTTGGGCGGCGGGCTGCTCCGGCAGCACTGTGCCAATGACAGCAGGCAGCCAAGGCTCGCCGATGCCGATTTGTTGCATAAAGGCTTGGTTGAGCTCGCCATCGTGCTCAAGGGTGGAGAAGGGCAGCAAGAATGGCCTGCCGTCGGCTGTGATCAAACGCACATCGCGTTGCTCAAGCGCGGCTTGGGTGGCGAGCCAGCGCACATCGTCGAGCGAACGCACGGGGCGTTGGGCCTGACCGACGCGGCCGATGCTTTGCACCACTTCACCGCCTTGGATGCCCGCTTGCGCGGCAATGGAGTGCGGCGCGGGCGCGCCCAGCACGGCGCTGGGCAATTGCAAGCCCCACAGGGCCAGCCCGGTGTAGAGGGCGATGGCCAGCAGCAAATTGGCGACTGGGCCTGCGGCGACGATGAGAAAGCGCTTCCAAGCCACTTGGCTGGTGAATTCTTGCCGCATGGCCTCGGGCGATATGGGCTGCTGCTGGGGGTCGCGTTTGTCCAGCATCCGCACATAGCCACCCAAGGGCAGGGCGCTCAGGGTGAATTCGGTGTCTTGGCCGGGGCGTTGTTTTTTCGGCTTGTGGGTGAATAAGACTGGCCCAAAGCCGATAGAAAAGCGCAGCACGCGCACGCCGCAAGCGACGGCCATGCGGTAGTGGCCCCATTCATGCACGGCCACCAGCAGGCCAAGGGCCAATACAAAGGCGGCGATGGTGTAGAGCAAACCCAGCATATGTGCGTGTTTAAGCTTTGGGCAGGCAGGCCAGCTCGACCTTGATGCAGCGGTTGCTCACCACGCCCAAGCCTGCTGCGGCCGCCCTTTGCTCGCTCTCGGCATGGCTGATGCCCAATTGCAGCCAAAAGCCTTTGACTTGGGCCAGGCTTTGGATGGCCAAGGTTTCATCCAGCACGGGCGGCACATCTTCGCTGCGGCGAAACACATTCACCAAGTCCATGCTTTGCCCTTGGACGGCCAAAGCCTGCGCCGCCTCTTGCAAACTGCCATAGCACAGCTCGCCCAAAATCATTTGCCCAGCCGCTTGCGGGTTGATGGGGATGATGCGGTAGCCGTGGCGCTGCATGACAGCAGAAACCGCATGGCTGGTGCGCTCAGGGCGGGGCGATAAGCCCACCACGGCAATGCTGCGGCACTCTTGGAGTAGCTTGGCAATCGTGCGAGACATGGCGCGGGGCTCCTCAGGCGGGTGGGTTTATAGGCAGCCTTTGGTGGAAGGGATTTGGTCCAGTGCGCGGGGATCGAATTCCAGCGCCATACGCAGCGCGCGGCCAAAGGCTTTGAAGATGGTTTCTGCTTGGTGGTGGGCGTTTTTGCCGCGCAAGCAATCAATGTGCAGGCTGACCAAGGCATGGTTCACAAAGCCTTGGAAGAACTCTTGAAAGAGCTGGGTGTCCATGGCGCCAATTTGTGCGGCGGTGAAGTCCACCTCCATCACCAAACCAGGGCGGCCAGAGAAGTCCACCACCACGCGCGAGAGCGCCTCATCCAGCGGCACATAGGCGTGGCCGTAGCGGCGTAGGCCCTTTTTATCGCCCACGGCTTGGCGGAAGGCTTGGCCCAAGGCAATGCCGACATCTTCTACCGTGTGGTGGCCGTCGATGTGCAGATCGCCATCGCAAAAAATATCGAGGTCAATCAAGCCGTGGCGGGCGATTTGGTCGAGCATGTGGTCAAAAAAACCAATGCCAGTTTGTAGCTTGGCTTGGCCTGTGCCGTCTAAATTCACGCTCAGTTTGATTTTGGTTTCGGCGGTGTCGCGGCTGGTGCTGGCGGTGCGGGGGGTAGGGGTGCTCATGGCAGATAGAACTCACTGTCAAAAGAATCTTGACGCTGCAAACAAAGAACGCAGCGCCCAAGCTGGGCTATTGTATAGGCCCGCCTTAGGCGGCCAGTGGGCTGGGCATAATGGCCCTATGGCATGTCTTTCGTTTTTCTCTTTCTTTCGGGCCGCTGGGCGGCGTGGGCTTTTGTTGTTGTGTTCGGCTGCTTTGCTGCTGTCGGCGCAGGCGGCCCAAGCCGCAGGCATTTTGGTGTATGGCGATTCTTTGAGCGCAGGCTATGGCCTGAAAGCAGGGCAGGAGTGGCCCGCTTTGTTGCAGCAACGCCTGCAAAAAGAGGGCTTGGGCCATATCACAGTGCACAACCGCAGCCTCAGCGGTGAAACCACAGGCGGCGGTTTGGCCCGCCTGCCGCAAGCGCTGCAACAGCACCGCCCCGATGTGGTGGTTTTGGAGCTGGGCGCGAATGACGGCTTGCGCGGACAAAACTTGGCGCAAATGCAAAGCAATTTGCAGCGTATGGTGGCTTTGAGCCGCCAAGCGGGGGCGCAAGTGCTGCTGGTGGGCATACAAATACCGCCCAATTACGGCAAACGCTATACGCAAAGCTTTCAGCGCAGCTACACGCAACTGGCGCAGCAAGAGGGGCTGCCCCTTGTGCCCTTTATGCTAGAAGGCGTGGCGGGGCAAGATGCCCTGATGCAAAAAGATGCCTTGCACGCCAATGCCGCAGCGCAGCCCATCATATTGGCCAATATCTGGCCGCATTTGCAGCCTTTGCTCAAAGCCAAGGTTGCCGCCCGCCCCAAAGAAAGGAAATAAAACATGAGCACCTTACCCCCTTGCCCCAGTTGCAGCTCGGCCTTCACTTATGAAGACCGCAGCCTGTTGATTTGCCCCGAATGTGGCCACGA
This sequence comes from uncultured Burkholderiaceae bacterium, assembly GCA_964544605.1. Lineage (GTDB taxonomy): Bacteria > Pseudomonadota > Gammaproteobacteria > Burkholderiales > Burkholderiaceae_C > JAMIFN01. The sequence continues at coordinate 15,472 of CAZJBX010000031.1, read as the reverse complement.
ATGGCAGGCTGGTGAGGCCGCAGCGCCAGACGATACCTTGGTGGTGAAAGATGCCCACGGCACGCTGCTGGCCGATGGCGATACCGTGACTTTGATTAAGGATCTGAAAGTCAAGGGCGCATCGCAGCCCATCAAAGTGGGCACCAAAGTGAAAAACATCCGCCTGATTGATGGTGATCACAATATCGATTGCAAGGTCGATGGCTTCGGCCCCATGCAGCTCAAATCTGAGTTTGTGAAAAAAGCCTGAGTTCTCGGCTTTTGGGCATGAAAAAAGGCAGCCTTTGCGGGCTGCCTTTGGTGTATCTGGCCTCAGCCAGCGGCTTAAACCAGCTCAATCGCCACGGCTGTCGCCTCACCGCCGCCAATGCACAAGGCCGCCACGCCGCGTTTGAGGCCACGGGCTTGCAGGGCGTAAATCAAAGTGGTGATGATGCGTGCACCCGATGCGCCAATGGGGTGGCCCAAAGCGCAAGCGCCGCCGTTCACATTCGTGATGTCGTGGCCCACGCCCATGTCGTGCATAAAGGCCATGGTTACGGCGGCAAACGCCTCGTTCACTTCCCACAAATCCACATCGTCTTTGTTCCAGCCAGCCTTGGCCAAAACCTTTTTGGCGGCATCGACTGGGGCGGTGGTGAACCATTCAGGCGCATGGGAGTGCGTGGCGTGGGCCACGATGCGGGCCAAGGGCTTGCTGCCCAATTGCTCGGCGGTTTCTGCGCGCATGAGCACCAAAGCAGAAGCGCCATCGCTGATGGAGGAGCTGGTGGCCGCAGTGACTGTGCCGTCCTTGGCGAAGGCGGGGCGCAGGGTGGGGATTTTGTCGATTTTGACTTTGCCAGGGGCTTCGTCTTTGTTGATGGTTTGTTCGCCAGCGCGGGTTTTCAAAGTAACGGGGGCGATTTCGGCATCAAAAGCGCCATTGGCTACGGCTGCTTGGGCGCGTTGCACGGATTCGGTGGCAAAAGCGTCTTGTTGCTCGCGCGTGAAGCCGTATTTTTGTGCGCATTGCTCGCCAAACACGCCCATGGGCTGGCCGGGGTTGTAGGCATCTTCCAAGCCGTCAAGCATCATGTGGTCGAAGATTTTGTTGTTGCCAATGCGGTAGCCGCCGCGTGCCTGTGTCAGCACATAAGGGGCGTTGCTCATGCTTTCCATGCCGCCAGCCACCATCACATCCCAAGTGCCGACTTTGAGCATATCGTGGGCGAACATCACGGCCTTCATGCCTGCGCCGCACATTTTTGACAAAGTAACGGCGCCAGCGCTATCGGGCAGGCCGCCTTTGAAAGCCGCTTGGCGGGCTGGGGCCTGGCCTTGGCCTGCCATGAGGCAGTTGCCCATCAGCACCTCGTCGATTTTTTCAGGCGCGACACCCGCGCGGCGCACGGCCTCGGCAATGGCTGCGCCGCCCAAATCGTGGGCGGCTTGGCTGCTCAACTCGCCTTGAAAACTGCCCATGGGGGTGCGGGCGGCAGCGGTAATCACAATGGTGTCGGGGGTCAGGCTCATGGCAGAAGCTCCTGCAAAAAGGGTGTTGTTGAATGCGGCAGGCCCAGAGGCTGGGGCCTGTCAAGTGGCGGAAATTATAAATGTTGCGCCGCAGCAAGAAGGCAAAACTCTGTTCATGGCCTTATTGGGCATTTGCGCGAAAGTGCTTTTTGTGGGACAATTGTGCGGTGCAGCAATTTTGCTGCCGTTTGGTTTCATCACCCTCACACTTTGCTTGATGTCGCTTGGCCCTTGGGCTTGCTGCGGCTCTTGCGCACGGCAGGCTCTCTTGGGGTCTGTGGCCGTGTTCAATACTTCTACGCTTTTGTTGTTTGGGCTTCGCAGCATCCATGTTCTGTGCGGCCTTGGCTTCAAGATGTTGCTTTGTTTGATGGTGCTGGATTTTTATCCGCCCAAGGCCCATAGGGGGCCTGAGGGCAGGACTCACCTCAAATGAAAGAAGTGCGCTGTGTGCCACACAGGGGCCGCTTGGCCTTTGCGTTGCTGCGCGTCAAAACATCCCATGAATGACAACATCACCCCTGAACAAGTTGTAGAAACAGAAAACCCAAGCTCGTCTGAGTCCGTACTCGACGCTGTATTGGATAAGGCACAAGCCGAACTGACGGCACAAGCCCCCGCTGCGCCAGCCACAGCAGATGCAAGCGCAGCCGAGGCAGCCGAATCGAATAACGCCTTCGCCGCCCTCGGCCTCATGCCTGAGCTGCTGCAAGCCATTGAGGACTTGGGCTACACCCAGCCCACAGGCGTGCAAGCGGCGGTCTTGCCGCAAACCCTGAACCCTGAGCACCGCCCCGATTTGATGGTGAGCAGCCAAACCGGTAGCGGCAAAACGGCGGCCTTTTTGCTGCCCATGCTGCAAGCGCTGGAGCTGGCCCGCCGCGAGCAAGACCGCGCCGAGAGCCAAGCTTGGCAAGAGAAACTGCGTGCGGCTGAGGCCGATGGCCTGCCGCCACCGAAAAAACCCAAGCGCAAAAACCCCATCAATCCCCGCAATTTCCAAGCGGCTGAGCCTTTGGCGCTGGTGCTGTGCCCCACACGCGAGCTGGCCCAGCAAGTGGCCTCTGATGCCATCAATTTGGTGAAATACATCCGTGGCGTGCGTGTCGCCAGCATCATTGGCGGCCTGCCTTACGCCACGCAAATTGCCCGCCTGCAAAACGCCGCCTTGGTGGTGGCCACGCCAGGCCGTTTGCTCGATTTGGAGCGCAGCGGTCAAATCAAACTGGGCCAAGTGCAAACCTTGGTGCTCGACGAGGCCGACCGCATGCTGGATTTGGGCTTTGCCGACGAATTGGAGGCCGTTCACAATCTGTGCGCCGAGCGCCAGCAAACGCTGATGTTCTCCGCCACCTTTGCGCCGCGCATTCAAAGCTTGGCGGCCAAGCTCATGCACACGCCTGAGCGCGTGCAAATTGACACGCCGCAAGAGGCCCACGCCAATATCAGCCAAACCCTGTACTGGGCCGACAACAGCCAGCACCGCCGCAATTTGCTCGACCATCTGTTGCGCGACACGGCCATTGAGCAGGCCATTGTGTTTGCCTCCACGCAAATTGAATGCGACAGCTTGGCCCATGATTTGGCCGAAGCGGGTTTTTCTGCCGCTGCTTTGCATGGCGCTTTGAGCCAAGGTCTGCGCAATCGCCGCCTGAAAATGCTGCGCGAAGGCCGTATTCAATTCTTGGTCGCTACCGATGTCGCCGCCCGTGGCATTGATGTGGCCAGCATCAGCCATGTCTTCAACTACGGCCTGCCGATGAAGGCGGAAGACTATGTGCACCGCATTGGCCGCACCGGCCGCGCTGGGCGCGATGGCTTGGCCTTGACCATTGCCGAGCACCGTGACCGCCACCGCATCCGCGATATCGAATTCTTCACCAAACAAGTGCTGAATACCGCCATCGTGCCTGGCATGGAGCCCAAAGCGTGGCCGCAGCCGAAAAAATCAGCACCCAAACGCAGCAAACCCAAATTTGGCCCCAAATTCTCCGATCGCTTTGAGCGCCAGCCGCGCGGCGAAGGTTTTGCTGGGGCGGGGCATCGCAAAGGTGGCTTTGCGCCTGACTTCTCTCAAGATTTCGGCGGTGGTCGCGAGTTTGAGCGCCGCCCCCGCTTCAATGAGGGCCAAGGCGGCGGTTTTGCTGGCCGTGGTGAACGCGATTTTGGCCGTGACCGTGACTTTGGCGGAGCAGGTGGTGGCCGCGAATTTGAACGCCGCCCCCGTTTTAACGAAGGCCAAGGCGGTGCAGGCCGCCGCGAAGGTGGCCAAGGCGGCGGTTTTGCTGCCCGTGGCGAGCGCGAGTTTGGCCGTGAACGCGATTTTGGTGGTGGCCGTGAATTTGAACGCCGCCCGCGTTTTAACGAAGGCCAGGGCGGCGCAGGTCGCCGTGAGGGCGGGCAAAGCGCAGGTTTTGCAGGAGGCCGCGACCGTGACTTTGGCCGTGAGTTTGAGCGCAAAAGCAGCGGCTTTGGCGGCAAAAAACCGGGTTTCAAAGGTGCTGGCTTTAAAAGCGGCCCAAGCAAAAGCGGCGCGCCTAAGCGAAAATCAGCCTATTGATAAAGGGCCTTGGGGCCTCGAAAGGAAATCGCCATGCCCAGAATTGCCTTGGTGGGCTTGCCCGGCTCGGGCAAATCGACGGTGAGCCGCTGCTTGGGGCGGCTCTTGCAATGCCCTGTGCTCGACACCGATGCGGTAATTGAGGAATACATCGCTTGCAGCATCAGCGAATTTTTTGAGCGCGAAGGTGAAGCGGCTTTCCGTGATTTGGAAAGCGACACCTTGGCCCAAGCCCTCGGCTTGGCGCATGAAAAAACTGTGGTTTTGGCCACCGGCGGCGGCATTGTGCTGCGCCCAAGCAACCGCCAATTGCTGCGCGAGCAAGCTTTTACCGTGTATTTGCACGCCCAGCCAGGGCAATTGCACCAGCGCCTGCGGCATGACCGCAGCCGCCCGCTGCTGCAAAATACCGATATGTTGGCGAAAATCAAGGCCCTTTATGCGCAAAGACATGGCCTTTACAAAGAGGTGGCGAGCTGTTGCGTGGAAAGCGCCGACTGCCCGCCTTTGAGCGTGGCCGAGAAAATCGTGCAGCAACTGCTGTTGGCTTTTCCTGAATTCCCCCTAGGGGAAAACCCCTAGTTGGTGCGCTTTTTATCGGCTTTTCAAGCGATTAAGGCCATTTTCAGGGCATTCAATAAGGGTTTATGGGTAGAATTTGCGCCCAGCAGTCAACGCAGTCATTTTTTGCGGCGTTTTATCTGCACGGCCCAAAGCCCAAGACTGCTGAGCAAAAATACATTGCTTGGTGCTAAGCTGAGGGGCTGTGACTCGTTTTTAGTCACCCCTTTGAAAGGAAACTATAGTGAAAACTCAACTCTCTACTCTGGTTGGTCTGGCCGTTCTGAGCATGGCCGCTGGCACTGTGCAGGCCAAAGTGTCTGCCGCCGAAGCGGGCAAGCTGGGCACCAGCCTGACTTGTACCGGTGCTGAAAAAGCGGGTAACGCTGACGGCTCTATTCCTGCCTTCTCTGGCAAATGGCTGGGGGCGCCTGCTGGCGTGGCTTACAAGCCCAATGTCGGCCAGCACCACGCTGACCCCTACGCTGCTGAAAAGCCCAAATTCGTGATTACGGCTGAGAACCTGGCGCAATACGAGAAAAACTTGACGCCTGGTCAAGTCGCCATGTTCAAAAAATACCCCAAAACTTACAAAGTGCCTGTTTACCCCACGCACCGCGACTTCCGCTTGGATGACAGCATCTGCGCGGCCACGAAAGCAGCGGCGACCACGACTGAGTTGTCTGCTGACGGCTTGGATGTCAAAGGCGGCATCTATGGCAGCATCCCCTTTGCCATTCCTAAAAATGGTGCTGAGGTGCTCTACAACGCCATGACGGCCCGTCGCTCTTTCACGGCCACTGTGGATCGTGATACGGCTGTGGTTTCCCCCAACGGCAACAAATTCTGGTCACAATCCAAATTCACAAGCTGGGTACCTGCCAACAACCCTGCCAACTTTGGCAAGCCTGTTGACCCCAACGCCAACGAAGGCATGGCCGCATTTGTTCTCGCACAAATGCTCAAACCTGCTCAGTCCAAAGGCATGAAGATTTTGGTGAAAGAGCCCATCACTTACACCAAAAAACGCCTGACTTGGATTTACGAGCCTGGTACGCGTCGCGTGCGTCAAGCCCCTGAGTTTGGTTTCGACCAGCCACTGGAAGGCACTTTTGGCGCCATGACGATTGACGAGGACGGTTTGTTCAACGGTTCACCCGAGCGTTACAACTGGAAACTCTTGGGCAAGAAGGAAATCTATGTTCCTGCCAACGCCTACAAAGTGAACAGCAATACCGTGACTTATGACGCGCTGCTGACACCCAACCACCCCAACCCCGACTTCATGCGCTATGAGCTGCGTCGCGTTTGGGAAATCGAAGGCACGCTGAAAAAAGGCTTCCGCCACATGTACGCCAAGCGCGTCATCTATGTGGACGAGGACTTCTGGAACATGACCCTGTCTGACTACTATGACGGCCGTGGTCAGGTGTACAAGCACAGCCAGATCAACTGGTTCTACGCTTACGACCTGAAATCGCCTGAACTGGGTGCTTCTTTCTACCAAGACTTGACCAGCGGCAAGTATGTGGCCTATCAGCTCTTCCAACAAATGAAGACTGGCCCCATCCTGAACCAAGGTGGCTTGTCTGAGAAGAACTTCACCACAACTGAGCTGGGCGCTAGCGGCAGCTAATGGCTTGCAGCACACCCAAACAAAAACCGCCTTCGGGCGGTTTTTGCGTTTTGGGCTTGGGCGCTTAGCAGGGCGGAGGCTGGTTTAGGCGCGACGGGCCTGAATCACACCAGTGATTTGCAGCAATTGGTTGCAAATATCGCCCAAGGCGCTGCTGTTGCCCAGCTCCAGCGTGAGGCTGATGTGCAATAGGCCACGGCTGGGTTGGGTTTGCAAGCTGCTGACGGTGATTTTGTTTTTGCTCAGGCAGTCCATCAAATCGCGCAGCAAATGGGCGCGTTCTTTGGCCAGCAGGCTCAAACCCACGCTGTAGTGGCTGCCGCCTGCTTGTTTGCCCCAAGCCACTTCGATGATGCGGTCGGGGCTTTTTTCTTTCAGCGTCGTGAGGCTGCGGCAGTTTTGCCTGTGGATGCTCACGCCTCGGCCTTTGGTGACATAGCCGACGATGGCATCGGGTGGGGCAGGGCGGCAGCATTTGGCCAGCTGTGTGAGCAGGCTGTCCACGCCGACCACCAACACATCGCCTTTTTTCGGCTGGGCCGCAGGGCTGTGGGGGCGCAGCACAAAGCTTTCGTCTTCTTTGCTGCTGGCGGTTTTGGGTTTGAGGCTTTGCTCAATCTGGCGCAAGCTGATGTGCTCTTTGCCCACGGCCTCATACATCTGCTCAGCCGATTTCAGGCCCAATTGCTGCGCCAGTTCGTCGAGCTTGATGGCGGTTTTGCCTTCTCTTTGCAGCAGTTTTTCAATTTGCTCACGGCCTTTGTGCTGGTATTCCTCGGCTTGTTGGGCGTTGAACCAAGCCCTGACCTTGGCGCGGCTGCGGCTGGAGATGAGGTAACTCTCATCAATCAGCCAGTCCCTTGATGGCCCGCCTTCTTTGGCGGTCAAAATTTCAACCGTTTGGCCGTTGTGCAGGGGCGTGTTTAAAGGGCAGAGCACGCCGTCAATCTTGGCGCCACGGCAGCGGTGGCCCAAGCTGCTGTGCACGGCGTAGGCAAAATCGACGGGCGTGGCCCCTGCGCTCAGGTCTATCACCTTGGCCTCGGGCGTAAAGACATAGATGCGATCGGCCAAAAGGTCGCTGCCTGTGGGCTCGCTGATATCGCGCTCCCAGGCCAAAAGCTGGCGCAGCATGGCGATTTTGGCGTCGTATTGGCTGCTGGCGCTGACGCCGCTATAGCCTTTGGCCCCCGCTTCCTTATAGGCCCAATGCGCCGCGCCGCCCGTTTCGGCGGCTTCGTGCATGGCCTCGGTGCGAATTTGGATTTCCACTGGCCAGTGGGGGTGCTGGGGCACCACTTGCTGCACCACGGTGTGGATGCTTTGGTAGCCATTGGGTTTGGGGCGGGCGATGTAGTCGTCAAATTCACCCGCAATGGGCTGGTAATGGCGGTGGATGACATCGAGTGCGGCGTAGCAGGCTTCCAAATCTGGCACCAAAATGCGCATGGCGCGGATGTCCATCAGCTCATCAAAGCGCAGGTTTTTACCGCGCATTTTTTTGACGATGCTGTAGATGTGTTTGGGGCGGCCTTGCACTTGGGCGGCAATGCCTGCCTCGGCCAGCAGGTCTTGAATTTGCTGGCGCAAGCGGCTCATGGTGGCCTCGCGGTCGATGCGCGTCATGCTCAGGTTTTGTGCAATTTCGCGGTAAACCTCAGGCTCTAAAAAGCGGAAAGACAGGTCTTCCAGCTCCCATTTGATTTGCCAGATGCCCAAGCGGTTGGCCAAGGGCGCGAAAATCTGCTGCGCTTGGCGGGCAAAACCCGCATCGGGCGTTTGCTTGCTCTCGGCACACCAGCGCAGGCTTTGCAAGCAACTGGCCAAGCAGAGCAAGACCACGCGCAAATCTTTGGAGAAGGCCAGCAGCATTTTGCGCACGCTCTCGCTGTGCTGCTCGCTGCGGGCAGCATGGCGTTGCGCTTGCATCAGGGCGGTGGCATCCACGGCCAGCTTGGCGTAATTGGCGTCAAAAGCGTGGGTCAGGGCATCGAGTGGCTTGGCCAATTGCTCGCAGGCGAAGACCAAATAGGCGGCGGCTTGTAGTGAGTCTGCGCCGCCGAGCTGCTGCAAGATGGTGGCCACGCCATCGGCATGGTGCAGGGCATTTTCACCAAAGCCCAAGTGCTCATGCGCCAGCAGGGGCAGGGCGAATTCACGCGCTTGCCGCAGGGCATCGGCGGGGGCTGCCGCATCCATAGTGGCGGCGTGCAACAAGGGGTGGTGCTTGGGGAGGTCGCTGCTTTTCATGGATGGGGTTGCTTGAGGTGGTGCACGGGCCCATTATGGGGACTTTGCCTCGGCTTTGCTGGGCCACAGGCACAAAAAAGCCCAACCGATGGGGTTGGGCTTGGGTGCTTGGGCTGGGCCAAGCTTAGAAGTCAACCGCTTCAAATTCTTCTTGGCAAGAGCCGCATTCGGGGCAAACCCAGTTCTCAGGCAGGTCTTCCCATTTGGTGCCGGGTGGAATGCCGTGCTCGGGGTCGCCCAAAGCCTCGTCATACACCCAGCCGCAAATCATGCAGGTCAGGGCTTTGGATTCTGCGTTATCGCTCATGTGTTGGTCTCCTTTTTAGCAAATGAAAGATGGGGCCGAATATACCGCTTTGTGCAAAGGCTGGGCGACCATGCGGTCAAGGTGTTTGACTTGGGTCAGCTTTGCCAGCGGCTGAAAAGCTCTATTGCTCAGAAAAAACAGTGCATACGCCCTGTGGCCACTTTTGTTTGCCCTAAAATGCCCGCAGCCCAGCTTGGCTGGTCAGACACAGTCACAACAACATCCACAAGCGGAGACAGGTGGTTCCCATGAGTAAAGAATACGACTACATCATTATTGGCGCAGGTTCGGCTGGCGGCATCTTGGCCGACAAGCTCACGCGCAGCGGCCAGCATCAGGTGCTGTTGCTGGAGGCGGGTGGCAGCCATAAAAACACCTTGGTTGATATGCCCGCAGGCTGGGGCAAGATGTTGTATGACAAAAAGCTGGGCTGGGGCCATGAAACCGAACCCGAGGAATGGGCTGGTGGCCGCCGCTTGAAACTGCCCCGTGGCAAGGTGCTGGGTGGATCCAGCTCGACCAACGGTTTGCTCTATGTGCGTGGCCACAAATACGACTTTGCCGAGTGGGTCGCAGCAGGTTGCACAGGCTGGAGCTGGGATGAGATTCTGCCCCACTTCAAAGGCACCGAAGACCAACGCGTGCTCAACAACCCTGCTTTGCACGGCAAGGGCGGTGCGATTGTGGCGAACAAGCAGCCGCTGGCTTTGCCTGCATCACAGGCCATGGTGGATGCCGCTGTGCAAGCGGGCCACCCCCGTACAGAAGATTTCAACAATGGCGAGCCTGTGGGCGTGGGCTTTTGGCAAGTGAATATTGCCGATGGCAAGCGCCGCAGCGTGGCCCGTGGCGCAATTGAGCCAGCCATGGCGCGCAGCAACCTCACTGTGCAAACGGGTGCTTTGGTGCACAAAATTGAAATCGATGAGAACAAACGCGCTGTGGGCGTGCGCTACCAAGTGGGCAGTGCAGCGCCTGTGGTGGCCAAGGCCAAGCGCGAGATTGTGCTTTCGGCTGGTGCTTTGAACTCGCCGCAAATCCTCATGCTCTCAGGCATTGGCCCGGCCGAGCACCTCAAAGAGATGGGCATTCCTGTGGTGCAAGACGCACCTGGCGTGGGCCAAAACCTGCAAGACCATGTGACCACACCCCTGTGCTGGGAGCTGAAAGACCAAAAAATGAGCTTGAATGCCAGCTTCCGTGGCTTGGGTATGCTCGGCTCGGTTTTTAAGTTCTTCGGCAAAAAACAAGGCCCGCTGACGATTCCCGCGACTGATTTTGCGCTTTACTTCAAAAGCTCGCCCGATCAGCGCATGTGCGACATCCAAGCTTTTGGCACCCCCATTTCTGGCGACTCGGCTTCTATGGAGGCCGAAGGCTCTAATGCGGATGCGGCCATCCAGCCTGACAAAATGCCTGGCCTGACCATGGGCCCTTGCCAAGTGCGCCCCTTCTCTCGTGGCTGGATCAAGCTGCGCTCAACGAACCCCGCTGACTTGCCCAAGATTCAAATGAATTACTTGCAAGACGAGCGCGACCGCACGGCCTTTTTGAACGCCATTCGTGAGTTGCGCCGCATTGCCGAGCAACCCGCCTTGGCCCCCTTCATCAAAGAAGAAAGCCGCCCGGGCCTGAGCGTGCAAACCGATGAGCAGTTGCTTGAGTGGATGAAAAAATACATCACCAGCGTGCACCACGCCACCAGCACCGTCAAAATGGGCGCGGCCGATGATGCTATGGCCCCCCTCACGCCTGATCTCAAAGTCAAAGGCATTCAGGGCTTGCGCGTGGCCGATGCCTCCATCATGCCCACCATCGTCAGTGGCAACACCAATGCACCTTCTGCGGCCATTGGCAGCAAAGCCGCTGACATGATGCTGGCCGAGGCCAAATAAAGGCTGTGCCTTGGGCGGTGCGATGGCCGCCGCCTGATATGCCAGATCGCCGCCCTTTGGTTTCCTTTTTACAAGGCCGAACAAGGGCGGTTTTTTTGCGCCCTGTGCTTTGGCGCATATGGGGTGTTCTGACTGGGGCCGATGCCTACACCGCCTTAGCTTGGGCCGTGGCGCGCATGGCTGGGGCCACTATCATTTACCGCCAAGGCGTTTATCTGGCTTATGGCGGGCGCTTGCCTGCGCTTTTGCGCCACCACCCTGTGGGGCATGTTGCGGCCATCTGCATGGGGCGGGTGATTCTTGCCCCCAATTCAGCGGCATTGCAGCGCCACTTGCGCCATGAATGGACGCATATGCGGCAATTTCTGCGCTGGGGCCTGCTCTTTCCTTTGCTCTATGTGCTTGAAATGGCCTATCAATACGCCCTTGGGCGGCAGCCCTACCACGACAACTACTACGAGAAAGAAGCGCGGGCTGCAGAGCGTTCGAGCGCTGCCTAGGGTTTTTCCTGAGAAATTCCACCCGACTTCTCCTTTATTCTTGCTTGTGTCTTAGCACAGTTTCAACACCATAGGGAAGTTCATGAAAGTTCAAGTTCGCATTTTTGACCATCAGCAAGAGTTGTCTCAGCACAGCGTGACTTCAGGCGCAGGCAAACAAGGGCAAGCCTTGTTGATTAAAGCGCAAAGCCAAGTTAAATATGAGTTGATTGACCAAAGCACAGGCTTGGCACCACAGCGCATCACCACCAAGCGCGTGGGCAATAATTTGCATATCGCCATGGACAAGGCCGATGTGGATCAGGCTGATATTGTCATTGCAGATTTTTATGACGAAGCCGATGCCGCCCACTTGGTTGGCAAAAAAGCCGATGGGTTCTATCACAACTATGTGCCCCAAAGCGGCTTGCCGCAGGATACGCTGGCTGGTTTGCAAGATGCGGCGCAAGCTGAACAGGCTTTGGGTGATGACCGTTTCATCACCCCTTGGTGGATTTCGACCGCCAGTGCTGAGGCGGCTGGTGGCATGAATGGTGGCCTTTTGGCTGGTCTTGGCCTGGGCGCCTTGGCCTTAGGGGGCGGCGGCGGTGGTAGCAGCGGTGGCGGTGGTGGCTCATCTGATTCCGGTAGTGGCAAAGACGATGAGCTTGTTCCAACGCCCGAACCTGAGCCCGAACCTGAGCCCGAACCTGAGCCCGAACCTGAGCCCGAA
>CAZJBX010000031.1:0-3436 GCA_964544605.1 uncultured Burkholderiaceae bacterium | reverse complement strand
CTGAGCCCGAACCTGAGCCCGAACCTGAGCCCGAACCTGAGCCCGAACCTGAGCCCGAACCTGAGCCAGAACCTGAGCCAGAACCTGAGCCAGAACCTGAGCCAGAACCTGAGCCAGAACCAGAACCTGAGCCTGAGCCTGAGCCTGAGCCAGAGCCAGAGCCAGCTCTAGAAGCGCCCCAGCTTGATTTGCTGGAGGATACGGGCACGAGCGAAAGTGATCGCATCACTCAAAATGGCGAGATCACAGTCAGTGGTTTGCTTGAAGATGCCACTTGGGAATACAGTACCGATGGCGGCAATACTTGGCATGACGGTGCAGGCGATAGCTTCACCTTGGCTGAGGGTGACTATGCCGCAGGCCAAGTGCTGGCGCGGCAAACGCTGGATGGCAAAACCAGCGAAGTTGCGGCATTGGCGCCTGTTACGGTCGATCAAACCATTGCGACTGCTAGCGTAGTGCGCATTGGTGACAATACCGATGGGCAAATCACAATGGATGAAATTCGCAGTGAGCTTGTTGAAGTGCTGATTGAAGTGGACTCCAATCAGCTCAAAGCAGGCGATACGGTGGATATTTTTGTAGCTGGCGCTTTGCATTCCAGCCATACCATCACACAAGAAGTCCTGAATGCGGCTGCAGGATCGCCTTTAAGTATGACTTTAGAGCTAGCCTCTGCGCTTTATGGTGAAAGTGTTGAAGTCAGCGTCAGTGTGCATGATGCGGCAGGCAATGAGATGAGCCATAGCGATAGCGCCGAAGTTGTATCGACCATTCAGGCGATAGACGATATGGCCAGCGTGAAAGTCGGTGAAACAGTGAGTGGCAACCTGATTACAGGTGAGGGTGCAGCCACGGCCGATTTGGTCAGCTTTGCCAGCACAGAGCTGAAAGTCAGTTCAGTCAGCTATTTGGGGCAGAGCCGTGAGTTCTCTGGCGACGGCCAACCTGTGGTATTTGAAAGCACTTCCAGCAAACTGGTTGTGTATGAAAATGGCGACTATAGCTTCACCGATTGGTCTGAAGGTTTGGCCGTGAGCGCAGGCAATGGCTCAAGTCGAAACAAATCTGATTGGGCCGATTTTTATGATGAAAATGGGCAGCCTACAATTTATGGCATTACTGGCGGCGCAAATAATATCTTCACAGATACGACACGCAGCAATATCGACCTGAGCAAGCTCAACAGCACTGCGCAAGGGAAAATCGAATACAGCGGCAGCGCTGCGCCATTGGCGGCAGGTACAGCCAACTCTGGTATCGGTGTGAAGGGGGGCGATGGTGCCAAGGTCAACCAAAATGAAGCCATTATTTTTGAATTGCCCAAGGCGCATGATACGCTAAGTGTTCGCTTTAATGGCTTAAACATTGGGGACAAAGGAAAGATTCAAATTTATTTGCTCGATAATGCAGGTAATGTGATCTTTGCGAGTAATTTGCAACAGGCGATTGATAACCGCAATAATGCTGACTTCCCCTTGCATGCCACAACAGTGAGTGGCGCGGCTGGTTCAACGGCCAACTCCACCTTGACGACCAATGCCAACTTTGAGGGCGATGTGAAATACATCATGCTGAGCCAATTCGATGGTTCAGGCAGTGGCTTCCTCATTACCCATGTCAGCGCCTCTACCACCCATGTTGTTGAGAGCCCACAATTTGAATACACGATTGAGGATGTGAACACGGGTGAAACCTCTAGCGCGACCTTGCAAGTGATGACGGGCGGCACAACACTGCTCTCTGGCAGCTCCTCTGCCCAAGAGCGAGAGGGTTCCGATGAGGACGAGATCCTGATTGTGGATACAGATCAAGGTGTGACTGTCGAAGGCGGTGGCGGTGATGATGTGATTTATGGCGGCCCTGGCAATGATGTGTTGCTTGGCGATCTGGGCAATGACACCATTTACGGCGGCGCTGGCGATGACTGGATCGTGGGTGGCGGCGGTAACGATGTCATGACTGGCGACGCTGGCGCTGATGTCTTTGAGTTCAATGCGATTGACAACGAAGGCGCTGACACCATTCTTGACTTCAGCCTTGCTGAAGGGGACAAATTGGCCTTCATCAATGCAGGAAGTGTGGAGGGTCTCAACGCCAGTTGGAATGCCGCAACAGAAACCCTCAGCTATGGCAGCCAAGGCAGCAGTGTGGTGTTGCAAGGTGTCGTGATTGAAGATGTGAACGCTTGGCTGACCGCCAATGCCATGATCCTTTAAGCGGCCCTTTGTACGAAGAAAAAGCGAGGCTGGCCTCGCTTTTTCTTCGGGTTATCCCTAGGTTGCTGGCGAGGGATAGCCCCCATTAATTGCTTACATTACTGGTTTGCGACCAAGCAGCATCTGCGCTGTTTTTTTTCACTTTCTTGCAATTTCTTTCATGAGCATTCAAATTCGTATTTACGATCAAAGCAAAGAGCTTTCATCCCACATCCTTGCCAAAGGCGCTGGCAAAAAAGGCCAGCCCTTGCTTCTGAAAGCGCAAGAGCATGTGAAGTACGAATTCCTTGAGACTGACCGTGGCGTGGCACCCAAGGCCATCACCAGCAAACGCGTGGGCAAGCACCTGCACATTGCGTTTGATAAGGAAGATGCAGACCAAGCCGATGTCATCATCGCCGATTTCTACGATGAGCCGGATGCGGGGGCCTTGGTTGGCAAAGGCCGTGATGGCTTTTATTACAACTATGTACCTGAAAGCGGCTTGGCTGGCGATACGGTATCCAGCCTAGGCGATCAGCTCAGTGCCCAACAGGTGCTGGGTCAAGAGGCCCATGCTTTGCCTTTGTGGGCTGATGCTGCTGGCACGGCTGCAAGCCAAGAAGGCAATAACAAAGGCATTTTGGCTGCCCTTGCCTTGGGCGGTGTGGCTTTGGGTGGCGGTGGGGGCGGCGGCTCTGGCTCAAGTCCATCGCCTGAACCTGGCCCCGGCCCATCGCCAGAACCTGAACCTGGCCCATCACCTGAGCCCGGCCCATCGCCTGAACCTGGCCCATCGCCTGAGCCTGGCCCATCGCCCGAACCTGGCCCATCGCCCGAACCTGGCCCATCGCCTGAACCCGGCCCATCGCCAGAACCTGGCCCATCGCCTGAACCTGGCCCATCGCCTGAACCTGGCCCATCGCCTGAACCTGGCCCATCGCCTGAACCCGGCCCATCACCTGAGCCCGGCCCATCACCTGAGCCTGGCCCATCACCTGAGCCTGGCCCATCACCTGAGCCTGGCCCATCGCCAGAACCTGAACCTGGCCCATCACCTGAGCCCGGCCCATCACCAGAACCTGAGCCTGGCCCATCGCCTGAGCCTGGCCCATCGCCAGAACCTGAGCCTGGCCCATCGCCAGAACCTGAGCCTGGCCCATCACCTGAGCCTGGCCCATCGCCAGAACCAGAACCAGAACCAGAACCAGAACCAGAACCAGAACCAGAACCAGAAC
>CAZJBX010000030.1:0-31828 GCA_964544605.1 uncultured Burkholderiaceae bacterium | reverse complement strand
GTGCGGTGCTCTGCGCCGCTTTAGATCAAGAGCCGAGTTTGTTGGGCAGCGCATCTTGTAGGGGCGTTGCATGCAACGCCCCTACTGAGCCACAGCAATGACGAAGTCAGGCCACGGCGGGGTTTGTTGCGCCACGCCCGCCCCAAAGCGCATTCCCTACAATGCCTGTTTCTTTTAAAGCGCCACCGCCATGATTGTTTGCCAAGACCTGAGTTATGAAGTGAGCCACGCAGGCCAACGCCTGCCCATTTTGCAGGGCGTGAGTTTTGAAATGGCCGCTGGCGAGAGTTTGGCGATTGTGGGCCAATCCGGTTCGGGCAAGACGACTTTGCTGGGTTTGTTGGCGGGGCTGGATGTGCCCACAGGCGGGCGGGTGCTGCTGGACGGCCAAAACATCAGCGCCATGAATGAAGATGAGCGCGCCGCCTTCAGGGCGCAGCGGGTGGGTTTTGTGTTTCAGTCCTTCCACCTGATACCCAGCATGACGGCGCTGGAGAATGTGGCGCTGCCGTTGGATTTGCTGGGGCATAAACACAGCCGCCAAAAGGCGCAGGCCCTGCTAGAGCAAGTGGGCTTGGCCGAGCGCGGCAGCCATTTGCCCCAGCAGCTTTCAGGCGGCGAGCAGCAGCGCGTGGCGCTGGCGCGGGCCTTTGCCAGCCAACCCGCCTATTTGTTTGCCGATGAACCGACGGGCAACTTAGACCCCGCCACGGGCGCGCACATCATGGATTTGCTCTTTGCCCTGAATGCCGAGCACGGCACGAGTTTGATTTTGGTCACGCATGAAATGCGCTTGGCCGAACGCTGCCAGCGCCTGCTGCGCCTGGACGCTGGCCGTGTGCAGAGCGAGGCTGCGGCATGAGGGTGAGCGCAGACTGGCGTTTGGCCGCGAATTTGCTGCGGCGCGAGTGGCGCAGCGGCGATGTGCGTTTGCTGCTGGCGGCGCTGGTGCTGGCGGTGGCGGTGGTCAGTGGCCTAACGGCCTTCACCCAGCGCCTGCACACCATGCTGCAAGGCGAGGCGGCGCAGATGCTGGCGGCAGACCGCATTTTGGAAGCGCCGCGCCCTGTGCCTGAGGCTTGGCTGCAAGAGGCCGCTGCCCTGAGCGGGGCCAGCGGGCGGCAGAGCCGTTTTGTGCAGTTTCAGTCCATGCTTTACCCCAGTGCCGACAGTGATGAGGCCCTGCTGGTGAGCGCCAAGGCCGCCGATAGCGCCTACCCCCTGCTGGGGCAGGTGCAATACCGCCAAAGCCCCAATGGGCCACTGCTGCAAGCGCCGCATGGCCCGCCAGCGGGCGAGGCTTGGGTGGAGGCCCGTGTGCTGCAACAACTGGGCATTGCGCTGGGCAGCGTGGTCGAGCTGGGCGATGCCGAGCTGAAAGTGAGCGCCGTGCTGGTGGCCGAGCCTGACCGTGGCGCGGGCAGTTTTAGCCTGGGCCCGCGCCTGCTGATGCATTGGGACGATGTGCCGCAAACGGGCGTGGTGCAATTGGGCAGCCGCATTGATTACCGCTATTTGTTCAGCGCCGATGCGGCGGCGCTGGCGCAGCTCGATGCCTATTTCAAAACCCGCACCAGTGAGAACCAGCGCTGGCAAGATTTGGCCGAGGCGCAGCCGCGTTTGGCCAGCAGTTTGGATCGTGCCGAGCAGTTTTTGCTGCTGGCCAGCAGTGTGGTGGTGCTGCTGGCGGGCGTGGCGCTGGCGATGACGGCGGCGCAATTTGCCCAAAGACAAATGCGTTTGGTGGCCGTGCTCAAAACTTTGGGCGCGGGCAGTGGCCGTATTCAGGCTTTGTATGCCCGCTTTTTGCTGCTGCTGGGCGCTGGGGCCGCTGCGCTGGCCTTGCTGCTGGGCTGGGCTTTGCAGGCCGCTGCTTTGGCCAAGGCCGAGGCCAGCTTGGGCCTGCCCCCGCCGCCGCTGTCGGTGTGGCCTTTTGCGCTGGGGCTGGCGGTGGCGGCCTTGAGCTTGACCGCTTTTGTCGGCCCCGCTTTGGCTGAGCTGCGGCAGGTGTCGGCCTTGCTTTTGCTGCAAGAGCGCCAGCAAAGCCTGCGCTATTTCAGCCTAGGCAAGCTGCTGCTGGCCTTGCTGGGCCTGATGGCGCTGCTGCTGCTTTACACCCGTGCGCCGCTGCTGGCTGGCCTGCTGCTGGCTGGCCTGCTGGGGGTGCTGGCGGCCATTGCCCTGCCCACGGCTTGGCTGCTGGGGCGCTTGCGCCAGCGGCCTTTGCGCCTGCATTCGGCCTGGGGGCTGGCGTGGTCTAACTTGCTGCGGCGCTTGCGCAGCAATGCCGTGCATATGGCTTTGTTTGCCATCAGCGCCATGCTGGCCTTGGTGCTATGGGGTATGCAGCAGCAGCTTTTTAGCCAGTGGCAAACGCAATTGCCTGAGGATGCGCCGAATTACTTTGTGCTCAATATCGAGGAAGACCATTTGCCTGCCGCCCACCAGTGGCTGAAAGAGCGGGGCTTGGATGAGACGGATATGTATCCCATCATTCGGGCGCGGCTGGTGGCCATCAACGGCCAGCCCGTGGGCGATTTGCTCAGCGAAGCCGAGCTGGATAAGGCGGGCGTGAACCGTGAGCTCAACCTCTCTTGGGCCGAGCAGTTGCCGCCCGATAACACCTTGCTGGCGGGGCAGTGGTGGCATGAGGGCAATCGTGCCAATGGCGTGTCGATTGAAAGCCGCTTGGCCGAGCGCCTGGGCGTGGGCTTGGGCGATGAGCTGGCGCTGGGCCATGAGGGGCAGCGCATCACGGCGCGCATCAGCAGCATCCGCCAGCTCGATTGGGAGGCCATGCGGCCCAATTTCTTTTTGCTGTTCACGCCTGAGCAATTGTGGGACTACCCCAAAACCTATATGAGCAGCTTTTACCTGCCGCCTGAGCGCCAAAGCGAAGTGGCTGAGTTCTTGCGCCAATTCCCCACCGCCATTGTGATTGACCTGGAAGCAGTGACGCAGCAAATCCGCAGCCTGATGGGGCATGTGGCGCTGGCCCTGCAATGGGTGCTGGCCTTGGTGCTGCTGGGCAGTGTGTTGGTGTTCATCAGCACGGTGCAAAGCGGCTTGGCCGAGCGCCAGTACGAGAACACCGTGCTGCGGGCGCTGGGCCTGAGCCAGCAGCGCCTGCGCCGCGCCCTGTGGCTGGAGTTCGCCCTGCTGGGCCTGCTCTCTGGCCTGCTGGCCAGTGTGCTGGCGCAGTGCGTGCTGCTGGCGGTGCAGCAGCAGGTGTTTGAGCTGCCGCTGCGCCTGTTTCCGCAACTGTGGTGGCCTGCGCCGCTGGGCTTGGCCTTGCTGCTGGGTTTGGCCGGCTATACACGGGCGCGGCGCATCAGCGCCAGCCCGCCCATGCAGGCGCTGCGGGCCAGCTTATAAAATGCCGCTGCGCTGTTTGGCGCTGCCACCCTCTTGATGAGGGTGTTGGCGTTTGCGCTGCCTTTGTGCAAAGCCGCCCCCGCCATCCATCCCCCTGCCCCTAAGCCTTCTGCCTGATGAAACTGCCCACCCTGAAAGCTGGCCATCGCTTTGCCCAGCCCCGCCCCATCTCTGATGCCGATGCCTGGCTGCTGGCCGAGCTGGCCCGCAAAGAAAAGGCCGAGGGGCGGCTGCTGGCGGTGTTTTGTGCCGATGCGCAAGATGCCCGCCGCCTGCAAGATGAAATCGGCTTTTTTGCGCCTGAGCTGGCGGCGCTGATGTTTCCAGACTGGGAGACTTTGCCCTACGATGCTTTCTCGCCCCACCAAGATTTGATTTCAGAGCGACTGGCGACCCTGTGGCGGATTTTGAACCGCAAAGCCAAGGGCAGCGGCCCCGATGAAGGCGCGGATGTGCTGCTGATACCCGCCAGCACCGCCCTGTATAAACTGGCTCCGCCTGCGTTTTTGGCCGCTTACACCTTTGCCTTTGAAGTGGGCCAGACTTTGGACGAGAGCGCCCTCAAACAACAACTGACCATGGCGGGCTACAACCATGTCGGCCAAGTCCTCAGCCCCGGCGAATATGCCGTGCGCGGCTCTTTGATTGACCTCTACCCCATGGGGGCCGAGTGGCCGCTGCGCATTGATTTGTTCGATGACGAGATTGACTCCATTCGCACTTTTGACCCCGACACCCAGCGTACGCTGGAGCCAGTAGAGCGCATTCGCCTGTTGCCGGGGCGGGAGTTCCCCATGGATGAGGCGGCGCGGACTTTGTTCCGTCAACGCTGGCGCGAGCTGATGGAGGGCGACCCCAGCAAATCGCGCATTTACAAAGACATGGGCCACGGCCTGGCCAGTGCAGGCATTGAGTATTACCTGCCTTTGTTTTTTGAAGAAACCGCCACGGTGTTCGATTATTTGGGTGGGCCAGAGAACTGCACCGCCGTGCTGCATGGTGAGCTGGATGCCACCTTTCAGCAGTTTGCCCAAGACACCGAGCAGCGCTATCGCATGAACATGGGCGATGCCGAGCACCCGCCGCTTGCACCGCAGCATTTGTTTTTGACGACCGAGCAGTTCTTTCTGCAAGCCAAGCCGCTGCCGCAACTGAGCTTGAAGGCCACTGCGACCGAAGCCGAAGCACAAACCGAAGCCAAGCGCAGCGCCAAGCCCTTTGCCCTGCCCCTGCCGCCCTTGGCGGCGCAACGCCAGGCCGAAGACCCCTTGGCTACTTTAAAAAGCTATTTGGCCAGCAAGGGCGCACCCCGCGCCCTGTTTTTGGCCGAGAGCGAAGGCCGCCGCCAGAGCCTGCAAGACTTTTTGCGCGCCAGCGATGTGTCGCCGCAGAACTTTGACAGCTTGGCCGAGTTTCAGGCCAGCGATGCACCGCTGGGCATGGTGGTGGGCGCTTTGGGCCAGGGCTTTGTGGATGCCGAGCACGGCATTGCCCTGCTGACGGAAACCGAGCTGTTTGCCCTGCCCGCCAGCACGCGCCGCCGCCGCAAGCACAGCCAAGCCAGCCAGGTGGATGGCCTGATTCGGGACTTGGCCGAGCTGAAAGTAGGCGACCCCGTGGTGCACAGCGCCCACGGCATAGGCCGCTACCGTGGCCTGCTGCACATGGATACGGGGCAAGTGAACCCCGATGGCAGCCCCGCCTTGCAAGAGTTTTTGCACCTCGAATACGCCAAAGAAGCGGTGCTTTATGTGCCCGTGTCGCAACTCCACCTCATCAGCCGCTATTCGGGCATGAGCGAGGAGCAAGCGCCGCTGCACCGCCTTGGCTCAGCGCAATGGGAAAAAGCCAAGCGCAAGGCCGCCGAGCAAGTGCGCGACAGCGCCGCCGAGCTGCTGAACATTTACGCCCGCCGCGCCGCCCGCCAAGGCCATGCTTTCCGCCTCAGCCAGCACGATTACGATGCCTTTGCCGCCGACTTTGGCTATGAGGAAACGCCCGACCAAAAAGCCGCAATTGAGGCCGTCATCGCCGATATGCTCGCGCCCCAGCCCATGGACCGCTTGGTCTGTGGCGATGTGGGCTTTGGCAAAACCGAGGTCGCCCTGCGCGCCGCTTTTGTGGCGGCCATGGGCGGCAAGCAAGTGGCCCTGCTGGCCCCCACCACTTTGCTGGCCGAGCAGCACCACCAAACTCTGGCAGACCGCTTTGCCAAATGGCCGATACGGCTGGCCGAGCTGAGCCGCTTTCGCACCAGCAAAGAAATCAATGCCGCCATACAGGGGCTGGAAGCGGGCACGGTGGACATCGTCGTCGGCACGCACAAGCTGCTGTCTGACAAGGTGCAGTTTCAAAATTTGGGCCTGCTCATCATTGACGAAGAGCACCGCTTTGGCGTGCGCCACAAAGAGGCCATCAAGGCCAAACGCGCCGAGGTGGATGTGCTGACGCTGACGGCCACGCCGATTCCGCGCACCATGGGCATGGCGCTGGACGGCATCCGCGATTTGAGCGTGATTGCCACGGCGCCGCAGCGCCGCCTGTCCATCAAAACCTTTGTGCGTGAGGAAAGCGGCGGCACCATCAAAGAGGCGGCCCAGCGCGAGCTCAAGCGCGGCGGCCAGCTCTACTTTTTGCACAATGAAGTGGCCAGCATGGAGCACCGCCTGACCGAGCTGCAAGCCCTGCTGCCTGAGGCCCGCATTGCCATGGCCCACGGCCAAATGCCTGAGCGCGAACTGGAAGCCGTGATGCGCGATTTTGTCGCCCAACGCTTCAATGTGCTGCTGTGCTCCACCATCATTGAAACGGGCATTGATGTGCCCACGGCCAACACCATCATCATCAGCCGTGCCGATAAATTTGGCCTGGCGCAATTGCACCAATTGCGCGGCCGCGTGGGCCGCAGCCACCACCAAGCCTATGCCTATTTGCTCGCGCCTGAGCACGAGAGCTTGGGCAAGCAGGCCATGCAGCGCCTTGAAGCGATTCAACAAATGGAGGACTTGGGCAGCGGCTTTTACTTGGCCATGCACGACCTTGAAATCCGAGGCGCGGGCGAAATGCTGGGCGAAAACCAAAGCGGCAATATGCAAGAAATCGGTTTTCAGCTCTACAACGAAATGCTGGCGCAAGCCGTCAAAGACCTCAAAGCGGGGCGCGAACCCGACCTACTCAGCCCCATGCAGGCCGTTACAGAAATCAATTTGCACAGCCCCGCCCTGCTGCCCGATGCCTATTGCGGCGATGTGCAACTGCGCCTGTCCTTTTACAAAAAACTGGCCACAGCCGAGAGCCAAAAGCACATCGACCAACTGCAAGAAGAACTCATTGACCGCTTTGGCAAACTGCCCGAGCAGGCGCTCACCCTGTTTGAAGTGCACCGCCTGCGGGTGCTGGCCCAGCCCTACGGTGTGCTCAAAGTGGAAGCCGCGCCAGGCATCATCACCATCAGCTTCAAAGCCAATGCGCCGATTGAGCCGCTCAGCATCATCCACCTGATTCAGAAAAACAAACACATCAGGCTGGCGGGCAATGACAAACTGCGGATTGAGAAAAACCTAGAGAGCGCCAGCGCCAGAGCGCAAATGGTGCGCGATGTGCTGCGCCAGTTGCAGCTCGCGGTTTAAAACCCAGCAGCGCAGGGGCCACCCAATTGCTGGGCTGCCCCTCGAAACCCAAGCGCTTCAGCGCTTCTTGCCGCCAATCAAGCTCCCCAAAGCGCCACGCAGCATTTCACGCCCCAAACGGCGCATTTCGCCTTTGACGACTTGCTGCACAAGGCCGTCTTTTTGCCCACCGCGCGGGCCGGTGCTGCCAAATAAGGCTTCTTGCACCGTGCCCATGATGCCGCCACCAGTATTGGCAGCAGGCGCGTTTTTGCCCGCTGCAGCCGGTGCAGTTGAGGCGGGTGCTGGGGCCACTGCGCTGGCTTGCGCTTGGGCTTGGGCGGCGGCCTGTGCTGCGGCCACGCTGGGCTCTAAGCCTTCGGCCAGTGCGCCTTTGTATGCGCCGCCTTTGGGGTCGCCGCTGGCACGGGCTTGCAAGATTTCATAGGCCGATTCGCGGTCTTCGGCGCTGTCGTAGATGCCTGCAACCAAAGACTCACGCATGAGCTGGCGGCGTTCGGCATCGCTGACGGGGCCGATGTAGCTGGCGGGCGGCATGACGAAGACGCGCTCGGTTTCAGCGGGTGTGCCTTTGGGGTCGAGGAAGCTGACCAAGGCTTCACCCACGGCCAGCTCGCTGATGGCTTGTTCCACATTCAAGCCCGCTTTGGGGCGCATGGTGCTGGCGGCTGTTTTCACGGCTTTTTGGTCGCGCGGCGTAAAGGCCCGCAGGGCATGTTGCACGCGGTTGCCGAGTTGGCCGAGTACGGTATCGGGCACATCCAGCGGGTTTTGCGAGACAAAATACACGCCCACGCCTTTGGAGCGCGAGAGGCGCACCACCAGCTCGATGCGCTCAATCAGCACTTTGGGCGCGTCTTTGAAGAGCAGATGCGCTTCGTCAAAGAAGAAAACAAATTTGGGCTTGGGCAGGTCGCCCACTTCGGGCAGGCGCTCGTAGAGGTCAGAGAGCATCCACAGCAAAAAGGTGGCGTAGAGGCGGGGCGAGTTCATGAGCTTTTCTGCCGCCAAGATGTTGATGACGCCGTGGCCGTCCACGGTCTGCATCATGTCGTCGATATCGAGCATGGGCTCGCCAAAGAACTGGTTGCCGCCCTGCTCTTCAATCCGCAGCAAGGCGCGCTGGATGGCCCCAATGGAGGCGGCGCTGATGTTGCCGTAGCTCACGGTGAATTCGCGGGCGTTGTCGGCCACGGCTTGGCACATGGCGCGCAGGTCTTTCATGTCCAGCAGCAAAAGGCCACGGTCGTCGGCAATTTTAAAAACCAATTGCAGCACGCCGCTTTGCACCTCGTTCAAGTCAAGCATTCGTGAGAGCAGCAGCGGCCCCATGTCGCTGATGGTGGCGCGCACAGGGTGGCCTTGCTCGCCAAAGACATCCCACAGCGTGGTGGGGCAGCCCTGCGGTGTGGGCAGGGCAATGCCGCGCTCGGCCAGCACGGCCTTGAGTTTGTCGCTGGGCGCACCGGGCTGGCTGATGCCGGTCAAATCGCCCTTCACATCGGCCATGAAGACGGGCACGCCAGCGGCAGAAAACTGCTGCGCCAAAGCCTGCAAAGTCACGGTTTTGCCCGTGCCTGTGGCCCCAGTGATGAGGCCGTGGCGGTTGGCCTTGTCCAGTTGCAAGGCAGTTTCGGTTTCGGCGTTTTTGGCAAGAATCAACTCAGTCATAAGGCGGGCTTTGGCAATGATTAGAATAGCTGTTTTGCTGCGGCGCACAGGGGCGCAGCGCACGCCAAGTTTATAAGAAGTTACAGCCGCAACCCTGAGCGGCGGAAAGGTTCAAGATGGCAGGACATTCCAAATGGGCCAATATTCAACATCGCAAAGGCCGCCAAGACGAAAAGCGCGGCAAGATTTGGACCCGCATCACCCGTGAAATCATTGTGGCCGCCCGCGCTGGCGGCGGCGATGCCAATGCCAACCCCCGTTTGCGTTTGGCCATTGACAAGGCCCGCGCCGCGAATATGCCCGCCGACAACATCAAGCGCAATGTGGACAAAGCCACAGGCAACCTTGAGGGCGTGACCTATGAGGAAATCCGCTATGAGGGCTATGGCATTGGCGGCGCAGCAGTCATGGTTGACACCATGACCGACAACAAAGTGCGCACCGTGGCCGATGTGCGCCATGCTTTTAGCAAAATGGGCGGCAATCTCGGCACCGATGGCTCGGTGGCCTTCCAATTCCGCCATGTGGGGCAAATCATGCTGGCCCCCGGTGTGGATGAAGACAAGGTGATGGAAATCGCCCTTGAGGCGGGCGCTGAGGACATCATCAGCGACGATGAAGGCGGTGTGGAAGTGCTCACCGCCCCCAATGATTTTGAGGCCGTGCGCGATGCCCTCAGCGCCGCTGGCTTGGTTGCTGAGGTGGCGGAAATCACCATGCGTGCCGACAACACCATTGAACTGAGCGGCGACGATGCCGTAAAGATGCAAAAGCTGCTGGACATGCTGGAAGACCTGGACGACACCCAAGAGGTCTATCACAACGCCGAGCTCAACCTCGACTAAGCCCCCACCGATTCACACAATTTGACCGACATCACACTGCAATATGAACATCCTCGTCATCGGCTCAGGCGGCCGCGAACACGCCCTCGCCTGGAAGCTGGCACAAAGCCCCAAAGCCGCCAAAATTTTTGTGGCCCCTGGCAACGGCGGCACGGCGCAAGACAAACGCCTCATCAATGTCCCCATCACCGATATTGAGGCGCTGAAAAACTTTGCCCAGCAAGAAAAAGTCGAGCTGACTGTGGTCGGCCCTGAAGCGCCGCTGGCCGCTGGTGTGGTGGATGTCTTCCGCGCGGCAGGTCTGCGTATTTTTGGCCCCAGCCAAGCCGCCGCCCAGCTCGAAAGCTCGAAAGCCTTCAGCAAAGACTTTATGCAGCGCCACGGCATCCCCACGGCCGCCTACGCCAGCTTCACCGATGCCGAGCAAGCCCATGCCTATATTGAGCAAATGGGCGCACCCATTGTGGTCAAAGCCGATGGCTTGGCCGCAGGCAAAGGCGTGGTGGTGGCCATGGGTTTGCAAGAAGCGCATGAGGCCGTGGACTTCATGCTGCTGGACAACAAACTGGGCGTGCAGCACAACGAAGGCGGCGCGCGCGTGGTGATTGAGGAATTCCTCACGGGTGAAGAAGCCAGCTTCATCGTCATGTCAGACGGCGAGGATGTGGCCGTCATGGCTTCCAGCCAAGACCACAAACGCCTGCTGGACGGCGACGAAGGCCCCAATACTGGCGGCATGGGTGCTTACTCACCAGCCCCCGTGGTCACGCCTGAGGTGCGGGCCCGCGCCCTGCGCGAAGTCATCATGCCCACCATTCGCGGCATGGCCAAAGATGGCATTCCCTTTACGGGCTTCCTCTATGCGGGCCTCATGGTCTCGCCCGATGGCAGCTTGAAAACCCTGGAATTCAACGCCCGCATGGGCGACCCAGAGACCCAGCCCATCATGATGCGCATGAAGTGCGATTTGGTGGATGCCCTGCTCGCCGCCACCCAGCCCAATGGCTTGGCCGATTACGAAATCGAGTGGGACCGCCGCGTCGCCTTGGGCGTGGTGCTGGCCGCTGCGGGCTACCCCGCCAGCCCCCGCAAGGGCGATGCGATTGAAGGACTGGAGGCCGTGAACTTGGCCCAAGCCGATGAAGACTGCGAGTTGATGGCCTTCCACGCTGGCACCAGCGGCGATGCCGATGGCATCCAAACCCACGGCGGCCGCGTGCTCTGCGTCACCGCCTTGGGTGAAAACCTGCGTGAAGCCCAGCAAAAAGCCTATAAAGCGATAGAGGACATCCGCTTTGAGGGTATGCAATACCGCAAAGACATTGGCTGGCGTGCCTTGAAGTAAGGCAAAAAGCCAGGCTCCGCAACGCCCTGCCCAATAACAAAAGCGCCTTAAACGGGCGCTTTTTCAATGGCTGGCGTGCGCGCGCCCACTGGCACAGCTCAAGGCCGCAGCCATTCGCCCTTGATGGGCGATCCCACACGCAGGCCCGCCTGCTCAAACCAGCCCTGCGGCATTTCCAGCACATAACGCACGGGCTGGGCCGAGCAATGGGCTTGATCACTGAGCGGCTGCATGTCGGCCAAATTCACCACGCGGCCTGCGTCGTTGATAAAGGCGGCGCTCAGCGGCAGCAAGGTGTTGCGCATCCAAAAGCACTGCACATCGAGGCTGGGGAAGATGAACAACATGCCCTCGTTGGGCTCCAAATGCACCCGCCCCATCAGGCCAATGGCGCGCTCTTCATCGCTGCGAGCCACTTGCACTTGCGCTTGTTTGCCGCCCATGCGCACTTGCATTTTGGGCAGGTCAAACTGCGGCGCAGGAATGGGCGTGGCCTGCGCCGATAAAAGACAGCCCAGACCCACTAAAGTTGAAAAAAGTTTGCCAATCAATTTCATGCCATGGGCGTTTAGCAACGCCTTGTTAAGAAGAAAAACGGGGGCAAGTTTAACCCTGAGGTGCTGGCTTTGCTGGCGGGCCGCCCATCCAGCCCCAAGGCGCAGTCTCTACAATAGGGTTTTTCTCCCCTTTTTTGTTTCAACGCCTGCACCACAAGGCGTTTTTGTTTTTTCATGACGACTGAATTTGCCCCCGGCCTTGTTGTGCAAGGTTTTGCCCCGCCCCTGCCTTGGTCGGCCATTAAAGTGGCCGCTTTTGATATGGACTCGACCCTCATCAGCATTGAGTGCATCGATGAAATCGCCGCCGTGGCAGGCAAAAAGGCGGAAGTGGCCGCCATCACCGAGGCCGCCATGCAGGGCGAAATCACCGACTTCCGCGACAGCCTGATGCGCCGCTTGGCCTTGCTCGAAGGCTTGCCCGCCAGCGCCCTTGAAACCGTGGCGAGCGAGCGCCTGCGCTTCAACCCCGGCGCTGAGGCTTTGCTGGCCCAGCTCAAGGCCAAGGGCATCAAAACCCTGTTGGTGTCTGGCGGCTTCACTTACTTTGCGCGCTTGGTGCAGGCCCGCTTGGGCATGGATGCCATGCGCTCGAACGAGCTGGAAATTGTGAACGGCCAGCTCACGGGCAAGGTGGCCATGCAAAGCTGGGGCGATGTGGTCGATGGCGCAGAAAAGCGCCGCGCCCTAGAAGCCTTTGCCGCCGAGCACGGCGCAGATTTGAGCCAGTGCATGGCTGTGGGCGATGGCGCCAACGACCTGCCCATGATGGCGGGCGTGGGCCTGTCTGTGGCCTACCACGCCAAGCCCGCCGTGCGCGAGCAGGCCATGCTCAGCATCCAAAGCGGCGGCCTCGATCGCATTGGCGAAGTCTTTTGCGACTGAAGGCCCGCCATGCAGCAGCCCGCGCCCATTCACTCCCGCGATAACCCCCTCGTCAAGCAATTGCACAAGCTGGCCAAAGACGGCGGCAGCTACCGCAAGCTGGGCCAAGTGTGGCTAGAGGGCGAGCACCTGCTGGGCAGTTATTTGCAGCAATGGACGCACACGCCGGCGGCCTTGCCCGCGCCCGCCAAGCTGCTGCTGGCCGAGAGCCGCGCTGCGCAATTGCCGCAAATTTTGGCCGCCCACGGCCTGAGCCAAGCGCCCTGCCCTGTGCTGCTGCTGGCCGATGCCCTGTGGCCCGCCATCAGCTCGGTCGAAAGCCCGGCCCTGATGGGCCTCTTATTGGCAGCGCCGCCTGCGCCGCCGCCCATCCAAGCTGCGCCCACAATTGTTTTAGACCGCCTGCAAGATGCCGGCAATGTGGGCACGATTTTGCGCAGCGCGGCGGCCTTTGGCTTTACGCAAGTGCTGGCCTTGAAAGGCACGGTGGCGCTGTGGTCGCCCAAGGTGCTGCGGGCAGGCATGGGCGCGCACTTTGGCCTGCAATTGCGTGAAGGGCTGGAGGCCGAGGCCACGCTGGCCGCACTGCAAAACCTGCAACTGCCGCTGCTGGCCACCAGCTCGCACCAAGGCGATTTTTTACACCAAGCCCAACTGCCCGCCGTCGGTGCTTGGCTGATGGGGCATGAGGGCCAAGGTTTGAGCGCCCTGTGGCAAACTGCGGCCAACCAGCACATCCGCATTTGGCAGCACAGCCAAGAGTCTTTGAATGTGGCCGTGGCCGCCGCCATTTGCCTGCACCAGCACGGCCTGAGCATGGCCACCCAGCACGCCCCACAAGGAAGCCCAGCATGAGCACTTTGCCCCCCTTAGAGCCGCACCGTTTTGACGGCATCGCCGAGTTTGAGGCCGCCGTGGCCCTGTTTTTAGACCACGCCAAGCAGGGCGCATGGCAGCGCCTGCTGTTTTGTGACCCCGATTTCAGCCTCTGGCCTTTGGGTTTGAAGAAGACCGTGGCCCAGCTCGATGGCTGGAGCCAAAGCGGGCGCGAATGCGTGTTGCTGGCCGCCAGCTACCACCATGTGCAGGCCGAATGCCCGCGTTTGGTGGCTTGGCGGGTGCAGTGGCAGCACACCATTGCCGCGCATGTGGCGGCCTCGGCGCAACGCAGCAAACTGCCGCGCTGCATTCTCTCGCCCCATGCCTGCCTCATCCTGCTTGACCCCGACCGCCGCCGTGGTTTTATCAGCACCGATGCCCAGCAAGTGCGCGAGCTGCAAGAAGTCACCGATGAAATTTTGCGTGGCGCTGGCTCAGGCTTTGCCCCCACCACTTTGGGCCTATAAATAACAATGACGCACGCCCCCCACTGCCCCCTATGCCAAACCGATGGTGGCCGCCTGATTGTGCAAACCGCGCAATGGCGCTTGATTCATGCCGAGGAAGCGGGCTTCCCCGCCTTTTACCGCCTCATTTGGCAGGGCCATATGGCCGAATGGAGCGATTTGAGCGCCGCCGAGCGCCAAGCCTGTGGCGAGGCGTTGGCCGAAGTTGAAACCCTGATGCGCCAGCACTTGCAGCCGCAAAAAATGAATGTGGCCAGCTTGGGCAATGTGGTGCCGCATTTGCATTGGCACATCATCGCCCGCTTTGCATGGGACAGCCACTTCCCCGACCCCGTTTGGGCCGCTGCCCGCCGCCCTGCGCCCCAGGCCGAACTGGCCGCCGTGCAAGCGCAATTGCCCGCCCTTGAGCAAGCCTTGCAACAAGCCTTCGCCGCCTAGGGTTTACCCCTGCTTCTATAATCGCCCCCCTATGGCAGTTTGGGCTTTAGGCATTAACCACACCACCGCACCGCTGGATTTGCGCGGGCGCTTCGCTATTGCTGCCCACGATTTGCCGCCCACGCTGGAGCGCCTGCAAAACCAATTGGGCCCAGAGGCCGAAAGCGCCATCGTTTCCACCTGCAACCGCACCGAGCTCTATTGCGCCGGCGAGGGCCTGAGCGCCGAGCAGGGTTTGGCTTGGCTGGCGCAAACGGGCGGGGTCAGCCTGGAGGCCCTGCGCCAGCACGCCTACATCAAGCAAGATACCGAGGCCGCCCAGCATGTCTTCCGCGTCGCCGCTGGGCTCGACAGCATGGTCTTGGGCGAGACCCAAATCGTCGGCCAGCTCAAAGATGCCGTACACGCCGCCGAGCAAGTCAATAGCCTGGGGCGCACCTTGCACCAGCTCTTTCAGCGTGCCTTTCAAGTCGCCAAAGAGGTGCGCAGCGAAACCGAAATCGGTGAGCACAGCATCAGCATGTCGGCCGCCGCCGTGCGTTTGGCGGGCCAATTGTTCGATGATTTGAGCAAAACCAAAATCTTATTTGTCGGCGCGGGCGAGATGATTGAGCTGGCCGCCACCCACTTTGCCGCCAAGCAACCGGCCCATATGGTGGTGGCCAACCGCACGGTGGAGCGCGGCCAAGCCCTGATGCAGCGCTTTGCCGCCGAGGGCCTGAGCACCGATGTCATGCGCATGGCCGATATTCCGCTGCGCTTGGGTGAATTTGATGTGGTGGTGAGCTGCACCGCCGCCACCCTGCCCATCATTGGCTTGGGCGCGGTTGAACGCGCCATCAAAAGCCGCCGCCGCAAGCCCATGTTCATGCTGGATTTGGCCGTGCCCCGCGATATGGAGGCGGAAATCCAAGCCCTCAACGACATCTACCTCTACACCGTGGATGATTTGGCCGAGGTGGTGCAAGCTGGCCACGCCCAGCGCCAAGCCGCCGTCGGCGAGGCCGAGGCCATCGTCAGCCGCAAGGTGGAGGACTTCAAGCAATGGTTGGAGGGCCGCAGCAGCGGCGAGGTCGATTTGATTCAAAGCCTGAACGCCCAAGCTGAGGCTTGGCGCGAGGCCGAGCTGGACAAAGCCCTGCGCCTGCTCGCCCGTGGCCAATCGCCTGAACAGGCCATGCAGCAACTCGCCCGTGGCCTGTCACAAAAAATGCTGCACGGCGCTTATGGCTATTTGCGCCAAGCGCCTGAGGCCGAACGCAGCCAACGCCAAGCGCAATTGGCGCAAATTTTTCTCGGCGCGGGCCGCATCAGCAAAGACTAAGGGCCATGCCCCAGCCTGTCGTGCCAGCGCCCACCCACGCCGCCGCGCCTTGGCAGCACCCCCAAGCCAATGCCCACATCCAACTGGGCCAGCCCGCCCAAACCGTGGCCTATTGCCTCAAACGCAGCGCCCGCCGCCGCACTTTGGGCTTTGGCGTGAACGCGCTGGGCCTGAGCGTGCACGCCCCCAGCCACCTGCCGCTGGCCCAAATTGAAGCGACCCTGCAAGAGAAAGCCGCGTGGGTGCTGCGCCACCTGCATCGGCAGGCACAAACCGCCGCCAGCCGCCCCGCCCCACTGTGGGCCGATGGCGCCGAGCACCTGCTGCACGGCCAGCCCCTGCGCTTGCAGCTTTGCCCTGAACTGCCGCGCGGCAGCCATCGCCTCAGCGCCCATGCCTTGCAACTGGCCCTGCCTGCCGATGCCAGCGCCGAGGCCATAGAGCGCGCCGCCATGCGCCTGCTGCTGGCCCAAGCGCAAAGCCTATTCAGCCAGCGCCTGAACCACTTTGCGCCGCGCATGGGCGTGCAATGGCGGCAACTGCGCCTGAGCCGCGCCCGCAGCCGCTGGGGTTCGGCCAAGGCCGATGGCAGCATCCGCCTGCATTGGCGCTTGGTGCAAATGCCGCCTGAGCTGCTGGACTATGTGGTGGTGCATGAGCTGGCGCATTTGCACGAGATGAACCACAGCCCGCGCTTTTGGGCCATCGTGCAGCAGCACTGCCCCCAGTGGCGCGCCCTGCGCCAAGCCCTGAAAAACTGGCCAAGCTAGGATTAACCCTAGGTTTGGCCCAAAGCGCCGCACTTGCGGCATAATCGGCCCCAATCCTTTCAGATGACTCCTAGCAAGACCGCCTCAATTTTTTGAGGCGGTTTTGTTTTTTCCTATGCAATAAGGCCGCTTCAGGCCCCGATTCGATTATGAGCACCCTACCCATCACCCAACGCGGCGCCGAGCAACTCAAAGAAGAGCTGCACCGCCTGAAAACCGTGGAACGCCCCGAAATCGTGCAAGCCATTGCCGAGGCCCGCGCCCAAGGCGATTTGAGCGAAAACGCTGAGTACGATGCCGCCAAAGACCGCCAAGGTTTTATTGAAGGCCGCATCGCCGAGATTGAAGGCAAGCTCTCTGCCGCGCAAATCATCGACCCCGCCGAGCTCAACGCCGGTGGCCGCGTCGTGTTTGGCGCCACCGTGACGCTGGAAGACGAAGACAGCGGCCAAGAAGTGCGCTACCAAATCGTGGGCGAGGACGAGGCCAATATCAAACTCGGCCTCATCAACATTGGCAGCCCCATTGCCCGCGCCCTCATCGGCAAGGAAGAAGGCGACAGCGTTGAAGTGCAAACCCCTGGCGGCAAGCGCAGCTATGAAATCATGCAGGTGGAATACAAATAAGCGCCCCCGCACAGCAGCGCAAAGGCCCGTTTCGGGCCTTTTTTATTGGCCCGCGCCCAAGCGCCTTAGCTAAAACGCCTTGGCTACAATGGCGGGTTTTCTTTTCTCTACGCAAGCCCCTGCCATGCAAGCCATCAAACAAGACCTTCTGCACACCCTCGCCCACACACTCGACGCATTGCAAGCGGGCGCGGGCAGCAAGGCCGCTTTTGAAAACCCCAAAGTGGCCGAGCACGGCGACTGGGCCACCAACGCCGCCATGCAATTGGCCAAACCCCTGCAAACCAAGCCCCGTGCCTTGGCCGAGCAAATCAAGGCCGCGCTAGAGGCCACCGCGCCTTATCAGCAATGGGTGGCCGGCATTGATATTGCGGGGCCAGGCTTTATCAACATCCGCCTCAAGCCCGAGGCCAAACAGCAAACGGTTAAAAGCATTCTGCAAAGCGGTGCAAATTACGGCCAACAGCCGAGCAATGGACAGCAGATTTTGGTGGAGTTCGTCTCCGCCAACCCCACCGGCCCCCTGCATGTGGGGCATGGCCGCCAAGCCGCCTTGGGCGATGCCATTTGCCATCTCTACAGCAGCCAAGGCTGGCAGGTGCAGCGCGAGTTCTATTACAACGACGCAGGCGTGCAAATTCAAACCTTGGCGAACTCTGTGCAAGCCCGCCTCAAAGGGCTCAAACCTGGCGATGCCGACTGGCCTGAAGCCGCCTACAACGGCGACTACATTGCCGACATTGCCGCCGACTTCAAAGCGGGCCAAAGCGTAAAAGCCGATGACCGCGAATTCACCGCCAGCGGCGATGCCGATGACTTGGACAGCATCCGCCAATTTGCCGTGGCCTATTTGCGCAATGAGCAAGACAAAGACCTGCAAGCCTTTGCGCTGAAGTTTGACGCATACTATTTGGAGTCCAGCCTCTACACCAACGGCCATGTGGCCGCCACGGTGCAGCGCCTCATCGACCAAGGCCAAACCTATGAGCAAGACGGCGCGCTGTGGCTGAAAACCACCGATTACGGCGACGACAAAGACCGCGTCATGCGCAAAACCGATGGCACTTACACCTACTTTGTGCCCGATGTGGCCTACCACATTCAAAAATACCAACGCGGCTACAGCCGTGCCATCAACATCCAAGGCACAGACCACCACGGCACCATTGCCCGTGTGCGGGCGGGCTTGCAAGCCGCTGATGTCGGCATTCCGCAAGGCTACCCCGACTATGTGCTGCACACCATGGTGCGTGTGGTGCGCGGCGGCGAGGAGGTCAAAATCAGCAAACGCGCGGGCAGCTATGTCACCTTGCGCGATTTGATTGAGTGGACCAACAAAGACGCCGTGCGCTTTTTCTTGCTCAGCCGCAAACCCGATACCGAATACACCTTCGATGTCGATTTGGCCGTGCAAAAGAACAATGACAACCCCGTTTACTATGTGCAATACGCCCATGCCCGCATTTGCTCGGTGCTGCGCACTTGGCAAGAGGCTGGCGGCCAAGCGGCCACTTTGCCCAGCGCCGATTTAAGCGCCTTGAGCAGCCCTGCCGCCCTCAGCCTCATGCTGCTGCTGGCCAAATACCCCGATATGCTCACGGCCGCCGCCCGCGATTTTGCCCCGCACGATGTCGCCTTCTACCTGCGCGAACTCGCCGCCGCCTACCACAGCTACTACGATGCCGAGCGCATTCTGGTGGATGACGAGGCCGTCAAGCTGGCGCGTTTGGCCCTCATCAGCGCCTGCGCCCAAGTGCTGAAAAACGGCTTGGCCCTGCTGGGCGTGAGCGCCCCTGAAAAGATGTAAAGTAAGGCTCGCTCGCGCTCCCTGCTTTCGTCTTCTCTGCGACCCACCGTTTTCGTCCATGCCCGCATCCAACCCCATCCGCACCGTCATCATCAGCTTTGCTGCGCTCTTTGCGCTGCTCATCGCCTTTGCCTTGGGCTTTTGGTTCGTCATGCGCGGTGTCGATGGCGGCTACAACAACCGCGCCCAAAGCCAAATTCGCAGCGCCGCTGAAGAAGCCAGCGCCAACAGCGGCTGGGATCCCAACCGCCTGCTGGCGGGCTATAAACAAGAGCTGCCCAAGCCTGGCTCTTGGGGCGATAACTTTGGCCGCCCCTTGGCCCGCGCCCAAGGTGTGGATGCCGACAGCTACCTCTACCCGCCCGGCATGGCCCCCGCCCCTGGCACTTGGATTGAGGGCGATAGCCCCTACGAAGACCCGAATGACGACTTGGAGCACTTTTTGCGCAACTTCGGCGAGCCGCCAGCCAGCCCGCTCGATGGTATGCCCGCCGCCACCCAAGCACCCAGCTTGGGCAGCAGTGACAACGCCGCAGCCACAGGCAGCAGCCGCCCGCAGCGCAGCACCAATAGCAATGCCAACACCCATCGCAGCAACCGCTCCCCTGTGGACAGTTTGCTCAACTGACCCCCCATTCCTTTTCATCCTGACTGCCCTCTCTCATGCAACTGCCCCGCCTTCTCACGGCCCCCTCCTCTGCCCAGCACCAGCGCGGCAGCACAGTGCTTGGCCTCATCATCGGTGTGCTCATTGGTTTATTTGTCGCCTTAGCCTTGGCCATTTGGGTCACCAAAGTGCCGATTCCCTTTGCGCCCCGCAGCTACCACTCAGGCAGCAGCGCCGAGCAAGAGCGCGAGCGCAACAAAGACTGGCAGCCCAACGCCCCGCTGTCGGGCAAAGTCATTGACTTGAGCGAAAACACCGTGAAAGTGCCCACTGCCGCCCCCGCAGATGAAGACGAGGAGCGCCCCGCCAGCATTTGGCAGCAACTGGAAGATGCCACGCCCACGCCCCGCCCTACCAGCGACCCAGCTCAGGCCACGCCCACGCCACGCCCCACAGCCACGCCTACGGCCACAGCTCAACCCACGGCCAAACCCACTGAGGCCGACCCCTTGGCACAATTGCTGCAAAGCAAACAAGACAAGGCCAAAGCCCCCGCTGCGCTTGCACCCGCCGTGCCGTCATCCAATACAGCCGCCCCAGCGTTTACCTACTATGTGCAAATTGGCGCTTTCTCTAAGCTGCAAGACGCTGAGGCCCTGAGAGCCCAATCTGCCTTGTCAGGCTTGGCTGCCCACATCAGCGAAGCCGAGCAAGGGGGCCGCACCATCCACCGTGTGCGCCTTGGCCCATTCGACAGCAAAGACGCTGCCGATGATGCCCAGGCCCGTATGCAAAACAGCGGCGTACAAGGCGTGCTCATTCGCCTGCACCGCTAACTCACTAGGAGATACACACCATGATGAACCGCCGTCAATTGAACCAAACCGCCCTGCTGGGCTTGAGCGGCCTGAGCACCGGCCTTGTCCACGCCCAAGCTGTGGCGGCCAGCCCTGCTAAAACCAGCGGCACCATTGCCGTGGCCGCAGGCAAAGACTTTGCTGTCCTCAAACCCACAGCCCCACACGAGGCCCCTGAAGGCAAAATTGAAGTGGTGGAGTTCTTTTGGTACAACTGCCCGCACTGCCACAGTTTTGAGCCCATCTTGGCCGAATGGGTCAAAACCCTAGCCGCCGATGTCGTCTTCCGCAAAGTGCCAGTGGCCTTCAATGTGAATTTTTTGCCCCAGCAAAAAATGTTCTACACCCTTGAGGCCATGGGCTTGCTGGGCAAACTGCACAGCAGCATTTTTGAGGCCGTCCACAAAAAACACCAGCGCCTGGACACCGAAGCCCAAATCAAAACCTGGATGGGCAAACAAGGCGTGGACATGAGCAAATTCAACGCCCTTTACGGCTCTTTTGCCATCAACAGCAAAGCCGCCCGCGCCACCAAACTGCAAGATGCCTACCGCGTCGATGGCGTGCCTGCACTGGGCGTACACGGCCAGTTCTTCACCAGCCCGCAAATCGCCCGTGGCATGGAGCGTTCGCTGCAAGTGGTCAATACATTGGTGGGCCAACTGCGCCGCAAATAAGCGCCACAATACGGCCTTGCCCCCAGCGCAAGAGCCACACACCGAGGGGCCGCTAGCGGCCCCTTTTGTCTTTTAGACCCCGCACCCACACACCATGTCTTCACCCCAAGCCCCCGCCGCCCAACCCGACACCAATCGCCCTAAAAAACGCCTGCTTTTTGTTTTGTTGGGCCTGGCCCTGCTCGCGGGCGCGGTGGTCTGGGCCATTTGGTATATCAGCCACGGGCGCTGGCAAATCCACACCGATGATGCCTATGTGCATGGCGATTTGGCCCCCATCAGCAGCTTGGTCGATGCCACCGTGGTGCGCGTGCTGGTACAAGACGGCGATTTTGTCCCCGCAGGCACGCCCCTGCTGGCGCTCGACAGCACCGATGCCGAAGTCGCACTGGCCCAAGCGCAAGCGAATTTGGCCCAAGCCCTGCGCCAATCGAAAGGGCTTTACACCCAAGCGCGCAGCGCCAGCTCAGGCGTGACCGCCGCCCGCGCCGCCGTGCGCACGGCCCAGGCCGACTTGCAGCGCCTGGGCGCACTGGCACGGCAGGGCATGGTCACCAAATCCAACCTCAACCACGCCGAAGAAAAACTGGTGGCGGCGCAATCGGCCTTGGCCCAAGCGCTGGAAGCGCAAAGCGCCCAGCACACCCTGATTGAAGGCACGGCCCTGATTGAGCAACCCGCCGTAGAAGCGGCCGCCGCCCAAGTGCGCGCCGCCTATTTGCGCGTGCAGCGCAGCCACATCCTCAGCCCTGTGGATGGCTTTGTCGCCAAACGCAGCGTACAGGTGGGGCAATTGGTCAAAGCGGGCCAGCCCCTGCTGGCCGTGGCCGCTTTGGGCAGCGTGTGGGTAGAGGCCAATTACAAAGAAACCCAGCTCAAACACCTGCGCATCGGCCAGCCCGTGCATATCGTCTCTGACCTCTACGGCAAAGAGGCCGTCTATGCGGGCCGCATTGAAAGCCTGGGCATGGGCACAGGCAGCGTGTTTTCCATCTTGCCGGCGCAAAACGCCACCGGCAACTGGATCAAAGTCACGCAGCGCCTGCCCGTGCGCATCGCCCTCGATCCGACCGACAGCCTGCACAGCCACCCCCTGCGCTTGGGGCTATCGGTCGTCGTCACCACCGACACGCACGAGCGCAGCGGCGCACTGCTGCCTGACACACCGCGCCAACAGGCCGTGCAAGAAACCGACATCTACGCCCAGCAACTGCTGCAAGCTGACGCACTGGTCGAGCGCATCATCGCCGCCAACACAGCCGCACAATGAGCCAAGCTACCAGCAGCACGGCTGCGCCCCCTGAGCAAGCCGCCGCATTCAGCCCCGCCAACTTTGGGCTGACGGTGTTTTGCCTCTGTCTGGCCACCTTTATGCAGGTGCTCGACCACACCATTGCCAATGTCTCCTTGCCCACCATTGCGGGCAATTTGGGCGCTAGCTTCTCGCAAAGCACTTGGATCATCACCTCGTTTACCGTCAGCAATGCCATTGCCCTGCCACTCACGGGCTTTCTCACACGGCGCTTTGGCGAAGTGCGGCTGTTCTTTTGGGCCACCCTGCTGTTCTCCTTCACCTCCCTGCTCTGCGGCATGGCCACCAGCATGGAGCAGCTCATCCTCTTTCGTACCCTGCAAGGGGCTGTGGCTGGGCCCATGTACCCCGTGGCACAAAGCCTGCTGATTGCCGTCTTTCCGCCCATGAAGCGCGGCATGGCCATGGCCGTCATGGGCCTGGTCACCGTCATCGGCCCCATTGCCGGGCCGCTGCTGGGCGGCTGGATTACCGACAACTACGCTTGGAAGTGGATTTTCATCATCAATGTGCCCATCGGCATTGCAGCGGCCTTCATCATCTTGCGACAAATGCGCCCCATGATTGGGCGGGTGCAGCACATCAAGCTCGACACCATTGGCTTGGCGGCACTGATTTTGGGCGTGGGCGCACTGCAAATCATGCTCGACATCGGCAACGATGCCGACTGGTTTGCCTCCACCGATGTGGTTTTACTCAGCATCGTCGCCGCCGTTGGCTTGATTGTGTTTGTCGTGTGGGAGCTGCTGCACGACGACCCAATTGTGGATTTGCGCCTGTTCCGCTACCGCAATTACCGCAACGGCTCAATCGCCTTCATCCTGGCCTATTCGGCCTTTTTCGCCATCAACTTATTGGTGCCGCTGTGGATGCAGCGCGTCATGGGCTACACCAGTTTGTGGGCTGGGCTGGCCACCGCACCCATTGGCATTTTGCCCGTATTGCTGATGCGCTTTGTCGGCCAAAACGCGGGCAAACTTGATTTGCGCTGGCTCGGCACCATCGCCTTTTTAACCATGGCGGCCACCTCGTGGTATCGCTCGCTCTACTTCACCGAGCTGGACTTCTACCACATCGCCATGACGCAGTTTGTCATGGGCTTGGGCGTGGCTTTTTTCTTCATGCCCATCATGACCATCTTCCTCTCTGACCTGCCGCCGCAGCACATTGCCTCTGGCGCGGGCCTCACCACTTTTTTACGCACCTTGGGGGCCAGCTTTGCCACCTCCACCACCTCCTTCATGTGGGAGCAGCGCGCCGCCACCCAGCACGCGCATTTGACCGAGCACATCACGCCCTACCGCGATGTCTCGGTACAGGCACTCGAAAGCATGACGGCTTTTTTCGGCGACAGCAGCCGCGCTTTGGCCGCCTTGAACGACACCATCACACGGCAGGCTTACCAAATCGCCTTCAATGAGCTGTTCTTTGCCCTCACCATTATTTTTATCGTGCTGCTGCCCATCATCTGGACCACCAAGCCGCCCTTTGTGCCCGACGGCCAAAAACACTGAAAAACCCCGCCCATGTCCCTTGCCTGCACCTTCCTCAAATACAGCCTGGCCCCCATTCTGCTGCGCCAAGGCAAGGCCGTGCGCCGCCACACCATGCGCCTGCCTGAAGCGGCTGGCGCGCGCAGCGGCTTGGTCGCCCATGCCCACCACAGCAGCCCTTTGCGTTTGCTGGTGCTGGGCGATTCCTCAGCCGCAGGCGTGGGTGTGGGCCGCCAGCAAGAGGCCCTGGCCCTGCCCACGGCCCAGCATTTGGCGCAATTGAGCCAACGCCCCGTGCAGTGGCAGCTTTTGGCGCAAAGCGGCCTGAGCAGCCACGACACACTCGAAAAACTGCACCACGACTGGCGCGGCCAATTGCAAGCGGCCGACATCGTCCTCATTGCCTTGGGCGTGAACGATGCCACGGCCCAGCGCAAAGCCAGCGAATTTGCCGCCAATTGCCGCCAGCTCATGCACCTGCTGCAAGAGCGCTGCAAGGCCAAGCGGCTGATTTTCAGCGCCGTGCCCGCCATGCAGCACATGAGCGCCCTGCCCTTTCCGCTCAACCGCTATTTGGGCTGCCACGCCCAGCAGCTCGACCGCGAGCTGCAAGGTCTGTGCCAGCAAAACCCGCACTGCCTGCACCTGCCCACGCGGGCCTTGTTTCACCCCAGCGATACCGCCGTCGATGGCTTCCACCCTGGCGCCAATGCCTACCGCCTGTGGGCCGAGGCCGCCGCCCGCGCCGCTTGGCAGCAGGCTTAAACCCACCACCCTGCGCCGCCGCTTGATTTTTCTGCCTTCAACCCCAACTAAAACGCCATGAACACTGCACAAAACCCCCTGCTCAACGCCCCCGCCCTGCCCCTGTTTGACCGCATTGCGCCCGAGCACATTGCCCCCGCCATAGATGCCCTGCTGCAAGAGGCCGAGCAAGCCCTAGAAGCCGCCGTCACCCCCGCCTTCCCCGCCAGTTGGCAGGCGCTCTCGGCCCAGCTTGATGTGCCACTGGAGCGCTTGGGCATGGCTTGGGGCGCGGTCGGGCATTTGCAATCGGTGGCCGATACGCCCGAGCTGCGCGCAGCCTACAACGCCATGCTGCCCAAAGTGGCCGAGTTCTACACACGCTTGGGGGCCGATGAACGCCTCTATGCCAAATACAAAGCCCTGGATGCCAGCGCCCTCAATGCCGAGCAAGGCAAAGCCCTTGGCAACAGCTTGCAAGGCTTTGTACTCGGCGGCGCTGAATTGCAAGGCGAGGCCAAAGCCCGCTTTGCCGCCATTCAAGAGCGCTTGGCCGAATTGACGCAAAGCTTTAGCGAGCATGTGCTCGACGCCACCGACGGCTTTGCCCACTATTGCAGCCGCGCCGATGCCGCTGGCCTGCCCGCCGACGCCATCGAGCAAGCGGCGGCGCTGGCCCAAGCCGATGCCGAGAAAGACGGCGTGCAGGTCGATGAAAACAGCCTGAAATTCACCCTCCACATCCCCAGCTATCTGCCCGTCATGCAGTTTGCTGAGAACGCCGCCCTGCGCGAAACCCTTTACCGCGCCTACACCACCCGCGCCTCCGAGCTGGGGGCCAAGCCCGAATGGGACAACAGCGCCAATATGCAAGAGATTTTGGCCCTGCGCGCTGAGATGGCCCAGCTCTTGGGCTTTGACAACTACGCCCAGCGTTCTTTGGCCAAAAAAATGGCCCGCAGCCCGCAAGAGGTGATTGACTTCCTACGAGATTTGGCCCGCCGCGCCCGCCCCTTTGCCGAAAAGGATGTGGCCGATTTGCGCACCTTTGCCGCGCAAGAGCTGGGCCTGGCCGAGCCGCAAGCTTGGGACTGGACTTTTATCAGCGAAAAGCTCAAAGAAGCCCGCTACGCCTTTAGCGAGCAAGAAGTGCGGCAATACTTCCCCGCGCCCAAGGTGATGGAAGGGCTGTTCAACATCGCCCAGCGCCTGTTTGGGGTCGATATCAAGGCCGACCAAGCCCCCGTGTGGCACACGGCCGTGCAGTTCTACCGCATTGAGCGCCAAGGCCAATTGGTGGGCCAGTTCTACCTTGACCAGCCCGCCCGCCCCGGCAAACGCGGCGGCGCTTGGATGGACGATGTGCGTGGCCGCTGGCAACGCCCCGATACCGAGCAATTGCAAACGCCCGTGGCCCATATGGTGTGCAACTTCCCCGATGGCGTGAACGGCAAGCCGCCCCTGCTCAGCCATGATGACATCATCACCCTCTTCCACGAATTCGGCCACGCCCTGCACCACTTGCTCACCGAAGTGAACGAGGCCGATGTCGCTGGCATCAACGGCGTGGAATGGGATGCCGTGGAGCTGCCCAGCCAATTCATGGAAAACTTCTGCTGGGAGTGGGAGCTGCTGCAAAGCATGAGTGCCCATGTGGACACGGGCGCGCCCCTGCCCCGCCCCTTGTTCGAGAAAATGCTGGCCGCCAAAAACTACCAAAGCGGCATGCAAACCTTGCGCCAAATTGAATTTGCCCTGTTCGACATGCTGCTGCACCAAAACCCTAACGCCGCCGTGCAGCCCACCCTGCAAACTGTGCGGCAAGAGGTGGCCGTGCTGCCCACGCCCGACTTCAACCGCATGGCGCACAGCTTCAGCCATATTTTTGCGGGCGGCTATGCGGCGGGCTATTACAGCTACAAATGGGCCGAGCTGCTCTCCGCCGATGCCTACGCCGCCTTTGAGGAGGACAGCGCCTGCCCGCCCTCACAAAACCAAGCCGTGGGCCAGCGCTATTGGCAAGAAATCCTCTCGCGCGGCGGCAGCCGCAGCGCCGCTGAAAACTTTGCCGCCTTCCGTGGCCGCGCGCCCGAGCTGGATGCACTGCTGCGCCACCAAGGCATGAACGAGCCTGAGGCCGCTTGATGGATGCCGCTGCACCGCTGCCCATCGACTGGGCCGATTTCCAAAAAGTCGAGCTGCGCGTGGGCCGTGTGCTCAGCGCCCAGCCCTTGCCCAAGGCACGGCGGCCCGCCTATGTCTTGCAGGTGGATTTCGGCCCTGAGCTGGGCATCAAAAAATCCAGCGCCCAAATCACCCAGCACTACGAGGCCGAGCAATTGGTCGGCCGCTTGGTGGTCGCCGTCACCAACTTCCCGCCCAAGCAAATTGGCAGTTTGATGAGCGAGTGCCTGGTCACGGGCTTCCACGATGAAAACGGCGCCGTGCGCCTGTGCGTGCCCGATGGCGATATCCCGCTGGGCACGCGCCTGGCCTGATGCGCTCCACCTCCCTGCCCAGCCATGCCTGACACCGCCGCCCCTGAACTCATCCAATTCCCTGATTCGCCCTACCAACTGGCGCAGATTTTTCCGCCTGCGGGCGACCAACCCACCGCCATTGCCGAGCTGGTCGAAGGCATCGCCGACGGCGAGCGCTTTCAAACCCTGCTTGGCGTCACAGGCTCGGGCAAAACCTACACCATGGCCAATGTCATCGCCCGCACAGGGCGGCCTGCCATCGTCTTTGCGCCGAATAAAACCCTGGCGGCCCAGCTCTACAGCGAGTTCAAAGAATTCTTCCCCAAAAATGCGGTGGAATACTTCGTCAGCTATTACGACTACTACCAGCCCGAAGCCTATGTGCCGCAGCGCGATTTGTTCATTGAAAAAGACTCGGCCATCAACGAACAAATTGAGCAAATGCGCCTCTCGGCCACCAAATCTGTGCTGGAGCGCCGCGACACCATCATCGTCGCCACCGTCAGCGCCATCTACGGCATTGGCGCGCCTGAAAGCTACACCCAAATGCGCTTCATCTTGCGCCCCGGCGACCGCATCAGCCAGCGCGAGGCCATCGCCCAACTGGTGCGCATGCAATACCAGCGCAACGACATGGAATTCATGCGCGGCAAATTCCGCGTGCGCGGTGACACCATTGATGTCTTTCCTGCCGAGCACTCCGAGCTGGCCGTGCGCATTGAACTCTTTGACGACGAGGTCGAAGCCCTGTACCTGCTCGACCCCCTCACCGGCCGCGTCGTGCAGCAAGTGCCACGCTTCACCATCTACCCCAGCAGCCACTATGTCACCCCGCGCGAGCAAGTCCTCGCCGCTGTTGAAGGCATCAAAATCGAGCTGGCCCAGCGCCTCAAAGAGCTCACCGGCATGGGCAAACTGGTGGAAGCCCAGCGCCTAGAGCAGCGCACCCGCTTTGACCTAGAAATGCTCAGCGAAGTCGGCCACTGCAAAGGCATTGAAAACTACAGCCGCCATTTGTCTGGGGCCAAACCAGGCGAATCACCGCCGACTTTGACCGACTACCTGCCCGCCGATGCGCTGATGTTTTTGGACGAAAGCCACCAAATGATTGGCCAGCTCAACGCCATGTACAACGGCGACCGTGCCCGCAAAATGACCTTGGTGGAATATGGTTTTCGCCTGCCCAGCGCCCTCGACAACCGCCCGCTCAAATTTGCCGAATTTGAAACCCGTATGCGCCAATGCATCTTCGTCTCGGCCACGCCTGCCGATTACGAAAAAGAACACGCCGGCAAAGTGGTGGAACAAGTGGTGCGACCCACGGGCCTGCTCGACCCCGTGGTGGAAGTGCGGCCCGCCACCAGCCAGGTGGACGATGTGCTCGGCGAAATCCGCCTGCGCGTGAACGAGGGCGAGCGCGTGCTCATCACCACGCTGACGAAAAAAATGGCCGAGCAACTCACCGACTACCTCAGTGAAAACGGCGTCAAAGTGCGCTATTTGCACAGCGACATCGACACCGTGGAAAGGGTGGAAATTCTGCGCGATTTGCGCTTGGGCACTTTCGATGTGCTCGTCGGCATCAACCTGCTGCGCGAAGGGCTGGACCTGCCCGAAGTCTCACTGGTGGCGATTTTGGATGCCGACAAAGAGGGCTTCCTGCGTGCCGAGCGCAGCCTGATTCAAACCATAGGCCGCGCCGCCCGCAACCTCAACGGCAAAGCCATCTTGTATGCCGACCGCATCACCCGATCCATGCAAGCGGCCATCGACGAAACCGAGCGCCGCCGCGCCAAACAACACGCCTTCAACCTGGCCCACGGCATCACGCCCAAGGGCCTGAACAAAAAAATCAAAGACCTCATCGACGGCGTACAAAGCGAAGCGGCGCAAAAACAAGCCAAAAAAGGCGGCAAAAAAGGCCCCGTCGCCACCGGCGCACAAGCCGATTTGCTGCGCGCCCAAGTCGAAGCCATGAGCGAAAAACAACTGGCCAAAGAAATGCAGCGCCTAGAAAAACAAATGCTGCAACATGCGCAAAACCTGGAATTCGAACAAGCCGCCCGCGTGCGCGACCAACTCGCCCAACTGAAAAACCACGCCTTTGGGCTTTGAGCGACTGGTGTAGGGGCACGGCGCACCGTGCCCCTACTTCGTCATGCTGAACTCGATTCATTTGGCAGCCTCGTCATGCTGAACTCGATTCAGCATCTCGGTTTTTCGCCTCGTTCAAGACTGCGGGTCAAGCCCGCAGTGACGATTCTTTCATTACGGCGCCTCCTCCCTCTACTTCGTCATGCTGAACTTGGACACAGTTTTTTAGCAGCCTCGTCATGCTGAACTCGATTCAGCATCTCAGCTTTTCGCCTCGTTCAAGACTGCGGGTCAAGCCCGCAGTGACGGGGCATATGCGTGCCA
The DNA here is from genome assembly GCA_964544605.1 of uncultured Burkholderiaceae bacterium. GTDB lineage: Bacteria > Pseudomonadota > Gammaproteobacteria > Burkholderiales > Burkholderiaceae_C > JAMIFN01. The sequence continues at coordinate 2,622 of CAZJBX010000030.1, read as the reverse complement.
GCGCAGGCATTTCCTAGCGGTGTCCATGCCACAATCGCCACACACTTAGCCCCACACATTCACCCCACCATGGCCATCAAAAAATCCGACCTTTACAGCTCCATCTGGGCCTCTTGCGACGAACTGCGCGGCGGCATGGATGCCAGCCAATACAAAGACTATGTGCTGTTCATGCTGTTTATCAAATACATCAGCGACAAATACGGCAACAGCGACGACTTTGCCCCGCCCGTGCTCATCCCACCCGGCGCATCGTTTCAAGATATGGTGGCGCTCAAAGGCAAAAGCGATATTGGCGACCGCATCAACACCCAAGTGATTCAAAAGCTCATTGATGCCAACACCAAACTCGCGCGCAGCGACTTCCCCGACTTCAACGACCCCAACAAGCTGGGTGAAGGCGCGGCCATGGTCGAGCGCTTGGGCAACCTCATTGCCATTTTTGAAAAACCCGAGCTCAACTTTGCCAACAACCGCGCCGACAACGACGACCTGCTGGGCGATGCCTACGAATACCTCATGCGCCACTTCGCGCAAGACTCAGGCAAAAGCAAAGGCCAGTTCTACACCCCCTCAGAAGTCAGTCAAATCATTGCCCAAGTCATTGGCATCTCTAGCGCCAACAGCAAAGCCTCTACCACCGCCTACGACCCCACTTGCGGCTCAGGCTCTTTGCTGCTCAAAGTCGCCGCGCAAGCAGGCCGCCAAATCACCCTAGAAGGGCAGGAAAAAGATGTCACCACCGCTGGCCTGGCGCGTATGAACATGATTCTGCACGACTTCCCCAGCGCCACCATCTTGAGCGGCGACACCTTGGTCAACCCCAAATTCAAAGACGGCGAACAACTGCGCAGTTACGACTATGTCGTTGCCAATCCTCCGTTTTCAGACAAAAAATGGGCCACTGGCCTCAACCCTGCTGACGACCCCTACCAGCGCTTCACCTGGGGCGAGCCACCCGCCAAACAAGGCGATTACGCCTACCTGCTGCATGTCATCCGCAGCATGAAGGCCAGCAGCGGCAAAGGGGCCATCATCCTGCCCCACGGCGTCTTATTTCGTGGCAATGCCGAGGCCGCCATTCGCCGCCAACTGGTGCGCTCAGGCATGCTCAAAGGCATCATTGGCCTGCCTGCCAACCTCTTCTATGGCACTGGCATCCCTGCCTGCATCTTGGTGCTCGACAAAGAAAACGCCGCCGCCCGCAAAGGCATTTTCATGATGGATGCCAGCAAAGGCTTTATCAAAGACGGCCCCAAAAACCGCCTGCGCGAGCGCGACATCCACCGCATTGTGGACACCTTTTTGCGTGGCGCAGATGTGCCGCGCTACGCCCGCATGGTGGCGCTTGATGAAATCGCCAGCGACAAAAACGACTACAACCTCAACCTGCCGCGCTACATCGACAGCAGCGAGCCCGAAGACCTGCACGACCTTAACGCCCACCTCAGCGGCGGCATTCCTGAGCGCGACATCGACGCCTTCAGCGCCGACTGGCAAGCCATGCCCGCCCTGCGCAGCGCCCTCTTTCAACCCGCCCGCCCCGGCTACAGCCAATTGGCCCTGCCCATTGCGGACATCCGCCCCAGCATCCTTGCCCACCCGCAATTTCTGCAATTTCGCGCCCAAGTCAATGCCCTGTTTGAGCAATGGCAGCAAAGCGCCCAGCCCCTGCTCATGGGCATTCAAATCCATGACAAACCCAAAGCGCTGATTCACACCCTGTCAGAAACCCTGCTCGCCAGCTTCCAAGCTGCGCCCCTGCTCGACCCCTACGGCATCTACCAGCACCTCATGGACTACTGGGCCAACACCATGCAAGACGATGCCTACCTCATCGCCGCTGACGGCTGGCTGGCCCAAGCCCGCCGCATTGTGGAAACCGACAAAAAAGGCAAAACCAAAGACAAAGGCTGGGCTTGCGACCTCCTGCCCAAAGCCTTTATCGTCGCCCACTACTTTGCAGACCAACAAGCCGCCATCGATGCCCAGCAAAGCCAGCTGGAGAGCCTCAGCAGCCAAATCACAGAGCTGGAAGAAGAACACAGCGGCGAAGACGGCGCTTTTGCTGGCTTTGACAAAATCAACGCCGCCCAAATCAAAGACCGCATCAAAGAAATTGGCCACGATGCCGACAGCGCCGAAGAACTCGCCACCCTCAAGCAATGGCTGCAACTGAGCAGCCAAGAGGCCGCGCTGAAAAAAACCATCAAAGCCCAAGACACCGCACTCGACCAACAAGCCTACGCACACTACGCCAGCCTCACCCCCGCCGATGTGCAAACCCTGCTCGTGCAGCACAAATGGCTGGCCCACCTGCGCGGCTGCGTGCAGCAAGAGCTAGAGCGCACCTCCCAAACCTTGGCGCAGCGCATTCGGGAGCTGGCCCAGCGCTACGAAACGCCCCTGCCCGCACTGGAGGACGATGTCGCCGCCCTCAGTGCCAAGGTCAAAGAGCATCTGCAAAAAATGGGGGTGCAAGCATGAGCGAGCAAGGCAACACCCTGAGCGGCCAAGCTTCCAGCGCCATCATCCTCTACCAGCGCGATGGCAAACCCGCCATCGAAGCGCGCTTGGATGGCGACACGGTTTGGCTGACACAAGCGCAGATGGCCGACCTGT
>CAZJBX010000029.1:24167-32631 GCA_964544605.1 uncultured Burkholderiaceae bacterium | reverse complement strand
TGAGCAATGGCCGCAGCATTGACGAGTTTGTGCGTCTGCTCGAAGCCCTGCAAACTTCCGACAAGCACGGCGTGGCCACGCCTGAGAACTGGACGCCTGGTCGCCCTGTTATCGTGCCCCCACCCAAAACCGACGCCGATGCCGACAAACGCGCCAGCGAAGGTTACGAGACAGTGGATTGGTATTTCTCCACCAAAACCCTGTAAGCGCCTGAGTGCTTGAACTTCGAGGTGGCCGCCGCCCTTGGGCTGCGGCTGCCTGCCCCCACAAACTTCAACCCAGCAGCCCCCTATTGCCCCGTATTGCCTTATGAAGAATTTTTTAATTGGAGCCGCCATGACCCTTGCTTCTGCCGCCGCTTTGGCACAACCCGTCACCGTCATCCTCAGCTCTGCCAGCCCCATGACCCAAGGCATGGCCATGGTTTTGGCCACGCAAATGCAGGCCCAGGGCGCGCAAGTCGATATTTTGCTTTGCGACCAAGCGGGCGATTTGGCCTTGAAAGAAAGCCAGAGCCCCAAGCTCAAGCCAAAAGATGTCAGCCCCGCACAAATGCTGGACGGCGCCATGAAGCAAGGCGCAACAGCCTCAGTCTGCGCCCTGTATTTGCCCAATAGCGGCCACACCGCTGCCGATTTAAAAGACGGTGTGCAGCCAGCCAAGCCCGATGCCATGGGCCAAGCCCTGCTGCAAGCCGAACGCAAGGTTTTTAGCTTTTAAACTTGGCCCCAACCGCCCCGCCCTTTACACCCAAGCCACAGGAGAGCGCCATGAGCACCGCCCAGATTCAATCGTTTTTTGACCCCGCCACCTTCACTGTCACCCACATCGTCAGTTGCCCCAAAACGCAACGCGCCGCCGTGATTGACAGCGTGCTGGACTACGACCCCAAATCAGGCCGCAGTAGCCGCGCCAGCGCCGACCAAGTGATTGCCGCCGTGCGCGAGCAGGGTTTGACCGTGGATTGGCTGCTGGAAACCCATGCCCATGCCGACCACCTTTCAGCCGCGCCTTATTTGCGCGAACACATTGGCGGCAAAATCGCCATCGGTGCCCACATCCGCCAAGTGCAGGGTGTGTTCAAAAAAGTGTTCAACGCCAAAGACATGAACACCGAGGGCTTGGAATTCGACCATTTGTTTGAAGAGGGCGAGGTTTTCCACATTGGCGAGCTGCCCGTTGAGGTCATGCACACGCCCGGCCACACGCCCGCCTGCTTGAGCTATATCGTGGGCGATAAAAACGGCAGCACGCCGCTGGATGTCTTTGTCGGCGATACCTTGTTCATGCCCGATTACGGCACGGCGCGTTGCGACTTCCCTGGCGGTGATTCGGCCACTTTGTTCCGCTCCATCCGCCAGCTTTTGAGCCTGCCCGATGCCACCCGCCTGCATTTGTGCCACGACTACCCGCCCGCAGGCCGTGAGCCCAAATGGGTGTGCACCGTGGCCGAGCAGCGCACGGGCAACATCCATGTGCGCGATGGCGTGACCGAGGCCGAATTTGTGGCCATGCGCGATGCCCGCGATGCCACTTTGGCCATGCCACAATTGATTTTGCCCGCCATTCAAGTGAATGTGCGCGCCGGCCATCTGCCCCCTGCTGAGGACAACGGCGTGCATTATTTGAAGATTCCCCTTGATTTGCTGTAATTTCTTTTGAACGCCACCGCCCCAACTTCCCGCTTGGCCCGCATCACCCAAGCTTGGCCGCATTACCGCCGCCAGGCTTTGGGCGATGATGTGCTGGCCGCCCTCATCGTCACCATTTTGCTGGTGCCGCAAAGCTTGGCCTACGCCATGCTGGCGGGCCTGCCGCCCGTGGTGGGGGTGATGGCCAGCACCCTGCCCATCGTCGCCTATGCCTTGTTTGGCAGCAGCTCCACCTTGGCCGTCGGCCCCGTGGCGGTGATTTCCATGATGACGGCGCAGGCCATTGGCGGCTTGGGCGAGAGCCACGGCATTGCGCCGCATTTGGCGGCCCTGGTTTTGGCTTTTGAAATGGCGGTGATTTTTTTGCTCGCTGCCTTGCTGCGCCTTGAAACCTTGGCCACCCTGCTGGGCGCGCCTGTGCTGCACGGCTTTATCACGGGTGCCTCACTCATGATTGCGCTGGGCCAACTGCCCACTTTGCTGGGCGTGCAAGCGGGCGGTGGCACGGCCATAGAGCTGGGCCGCGCCTGGCTGCAAGCGCCCTCAACTTGGCCGCACAGCACCACGGCCTTGGTGGGCGGCCTGGGCCTGCTGGCGCTGTGGCTGCTGCGGCGCTTTGGCGCAGCATGGTTTCAAAAGCTGGGCTTAAAAACCCGCACAGCACAATTGATGGCGCGTGCCGCACCCATTGTGGTGGTGGTGGCGGGCATCGCTTGGGCTGCATTTTGGCCGCAGGCCAGCCAAGGCGTGGCCCTGACGGGGGCCGTGAGCTTGGGCGATGGCCTGCAATTTCCTTGGCCTTGGCAAGCGCCGCTAGCGGTGTGGCAGGCCATGCTGGCCCCAGCCGCTTTGCTGGCCTTGGTCGCTTATGTGGAGAGCTTGGCCGTGGCCGAGGCGCTGGGCGCCAAACGCGGTGAAAAGATTTCTGCCCGCAAAGAACTCTATGGCTTGGCCGCCGCCAATGCCGCCACCAGTGTCTCAGGCGGTATGCCCGTGACGGGCGGTTTTGCCCGCAGCATCGTGAATTTTGATGCCGGCGCGCGCACCCGCGCAGCGGGCGTGTGGACGGCGGGGTTTTTGGCCCTGGCCATGCTGCTGCTGGGCGATGTGTTGCAGTATTTGCCGCGCAGTATTTTGGCGGCCACCATCATCATTGCGGTGCTGTCTTTGGTCGATAGCACGCCCTATAAGCTGGCCTTCAAACACTCGCGCACCGAGTTTTTGCTCATGCTGCTGGTGACGGCACTCACCGTGTTTGCCGGCGTGCAACAGGCCCTGCTGGTGGGCGTGGTGCTGGCCATTGGTCTGCTGCTGCAACGCACGGCCCGCCCGCACTGGACCGAGGTGGGGCGCTTGGCGGGCAGCGATGTGTTCCGCAATGTGCAGCGCTTTGCGGTGCAAACCCAAGCCCATGTGCTGAGCATTCGGGTCGATGAGAGTTTGGTTTTTACCAATTCGCGTTGGATTTCAGAGGCCATCTTCCACGAGCTGGCCGAGCGCCCTGCCGTGCGCCATGTGGTGCTGATGATGAGCGGCGTGAATGGCATCGACCTCACGGGCCTGGAGGTGCTGCAATTGCTCAACCGCGATTTGCGGGCCCAAGGGGTGGCCCTGCATTTTTCAGAAATCAAAGGCCCGATTCGCGATCGCTTGGAGCACACCGATTTGAGCGCCTGGCTCTCAGGCCAAGTCTTTATGACGCAGGCTGAGGCGTTTGATGCCTTGGCACTGCAAGCGGCTTAAGGCCCAACACCTAGCGCCGCAAAATATAGCGCCGCACAGCGGCATTGTGCTCGGCCAAATTGTGGCTGAACTGGCTTTGCCCCGTGCCATCGCCCTTGGCCACAAAGTAAAGCACTTGGCGGTTATCAGCGGGCTGCACCGCCGCCAGCAGCGCCGCTTGGCTGGGCATGGCAATGGCCGTGGGCGGCAGGCCCGCACGGGTGTAGGTGTTGTAGGGCGTGTCGGTTTGCAAATCCACTTTGCGGATGCGGCCTTGGTAGCGCTCGCCCATGCCGTAAATCACGGTGGGGTCGGTTTGCAGGCGCATACCCATGCGCAGGCGGTTGTGGAAGACGGCGGAAACCAAAGGGCGATCGGCGGGGTGGCCGCTTTCTTTTTCAATGATGCTGGCCAGAATCAGCGCTTCTTCTTCGCTTTTTAGCACCGAGTCTGCTGGGCGCTGCGCCCATGCCGCCGCCAAATTTTTTTGCATCAAGGCATGGGCTTGGCGGTAGAGCGCCACATCGCTGCTGCCTATGGCCACTTGGTAGGTGTCGGGGGCCAAGCGGCCTTCCAAACCCAGCTTCGGCTCTGCGCCCAAGGCGGCGGCCAGCTCGGCCTCAGTCATGGCGGCGCTGTCGTGGCGCAGGCCGGGCAGGGCATCCACCCGCGCCCGCACTTGGCGCAGGGTCCAGCCCTCAGGCAAGGTCACGCGCAGCCAAGCTTGGCGGCCTTGGCGGATGTCTTCGGTCAAGCTGAGCAAACTGCTGCCCGGCTCTAGGGCGTAAGTGCCTGCCTTCAAATCTTTGCCATGCCAGCGCAGCCACACTTTGGCCGCCAAGGGCTGAAAGCCCACACCCAAATCTTGCAAGCCCCGCACAATGCGGGCGCTGCCACTGCCGCGCGGCACCTCCAGCAAAAGCGGCGCTGCGTCCTCTGTCGCTGCGGGCAATTGCAAAGGCTGGCGCACGGCCCATTGCACGCTGGCCCAAGTGCCGCCAAGCAGCAACAGGGCCAAAAGCAGCACAGACCACAGCGCCGCACCGTGTTGGCGTGGCCTGTGGCGAGAAGGGAAATTGGGGCTGAGGCGCTTCATAGGCGGGGCATTTTGACACAATAGGCGCTTATGACACCTGCACTTTTCCCCCTTGATCGCCCCAGCCACTGCCCCCTGCCCGAATGGGGCGTGATTGCCATAGAAGGCGCTGAGGCTGCGGACTTTATCCACCGCCAATTGAGCCAAGACTTTTTGCTGCTGCCGCCCGATGCGGCACGGCTGGCGCTGTGGTGCACGCCGCAAGGCCGCAGCATCAGCAGTTTTTACGGCTTCAAGCCCAGCGCCGAGCAGGTGTTTTTGCTGCTGCCTGCCGACAACCTCGACTTCGTGCTCAAGCGCTTGAAGATGTTTGTGCTGCGCAGCAAATGCAGTTTGCGCGATGCCAGCGCCGATTGGCTGATTCAAGGCCATATGCAGCCCCAGCCCCAGCCCCAGCCCCAAGCGCCCGATAGCGACTACAGCGCCGCCGCCCTGCCCTTGCAAGCCGATGGCGCAGGCTGGCGTTGGCAACTGCCCACAGTGGCGACAGCGCAAGGCCGCTTTGTGCGCCACATCAGCGTGCAGCCCGCCAGCGCCGCCCCAGCCGCCCCCAGTGATGCTGGCGCTCAAGCCCTGTGGCAATGGCTGCAAGTGATGAGTGGCGTCGCTTGGGTGAATGCCGCCCTGCGCGAAGCCTTGGTGCCGCAAATGCTCAATTACGAATCGCTGGGCGGCATCAACTTTAAAAAAGGCTGCTACCCCGGCCAAGAAGTGGTGGCCCGCAGCCAATTCAGGGGGCAAATCAAGCGCCGCACTTTTCTGTTTCATAGCGCCGCCGCACTGCAAGCCGCAGAAGAAGTGCACAACGCCGAGGGCCAGCCCAGCGGCCTGGTGCTGATGAGCGCCGCCGCCCCCACAGGCGGCTACCACGCCTTGGCCTCGGTCTTCAGCCAAGCGGCTGAGGCGGGCGGCCTGCAAGTGCGCGGCCACGCCTTGGCCCTGCAAGCCCTGCCCTATGCCCTGCTTGAAGATGTGTAAGCCATCAGCCCCGCTTGCACCGCCTCGTTCCACCCAGCTCTGAAAGCCGCCCATGCCCCCAGCTCTAAAAGCCCTGTTCGCCCAGCTCAACCGCACCATTGTCGGCAAACCCCAGCAAATTGAGCAGGCCGTGGTCTGCCTGCTGGCAGGCGGCCATGTGCTGCTGGAAGATGTGCCCGGCGTGGGCAAAACCACTTTGGCGCACGCCTTGGCACGCAGCTTTGGCCTGCAATTCTCGCGCGTGCAATTCACCGCCGACCTCATGCCCAGCGACTTGACCGGCGTGGCCGTGTTTGAGCGCCAGAGCGAGGCCTTTGTCTTTCACCCCGGGCCGCTGTTTGCCCAAGTGCTGCTGGCCGATGAAATCAACCGCGCCAGCCCCAAAACCCAGAGCGCCCTGCTCGAAGCCATGGAAGAGCAACAGGTGAGCGTGGAGGGCCAAACCCGCCCCCTGCCGCAGCCTTTTTTCGTCATTGCCACACAAAACCCGCAAGAGCAGGTGGGCACTTACGCCCTGCCTGAGTCGCAGCTCGATCGCTTTCTCATGCGCATCAGCCTGGGCTACCCCAGCCGCGAGGCCGAGCGCGAACTGCTGGCTGGCAATGGCAAACGCGAAGCTGCGGATGCTTTGCAAGCCGTAATTACCCCTAGTGAGCTGGAAGCGCTACAATCAAAAGTGTTAAATATTCACGCTTCCGAGCCACTTTTGAACTATGTGCTGGACTTGGTGGCGGCCAGCCGCAATGGGCAGTGGTTTGTGCAAGGCATTTCACCCCGCGCCGCCATCGCCCTGCTTCGGGCAGCCAAAGCCATGGCCTTGGTGCAAGGGCGCGATTTTGTCGCCCCTGATGATGTGCAGGCCATCTTGCCCCAAGTGATGGCCCACCGCCTGCAACCCTTGGCGGGTTCAGGTCGCGGCGCCGTCGAACAAGTGCTGGCCATGCTGGAAGCAACGCCCCTGCCTTAGCGCAGTTCGGGCTGGTTTTTTATGAGTTCTTGCATGACATTCTTGCCCGCATTGTTTTCGTCTTTTTCCAACCCAAAAAACCTGCGCATGGCCTTGGGCGCTGCGGCTCTGCTCGGCCTTGTGGCCGCTTGCGGCGGCGGCGGTGGCGGTGGCAGCAGCAGCCCTGCGGCCAGCAGCATCGACCGCATTGAGCCACTCGACAGCTTGGCCTTCCCCAATAACAGCCTCAAAGACGAGGCCGCCCTTGAGCCGCTATCGGCCTATGCCCACTTGCCTGCCCAGCTTCAATTGCCCGCCCTGCCTGATTTGGCCGAGCAATTGCAAGCCGAGGCCGAGGCCGAAAAAGGCCGCGTGGTGGGCCTTGGCCGTGCCCTGCCGCAAACGGCGGATGAGGCCGCCACCGCCGCCCAGTGGCAGTGGCATGTTCAGGCCGATGGCCGCAGCGTGGGCGTGATGGGCTTTGCCGCCAGCGGCGCGCAAGCCCTGCGCCTGCAATTGCGCCTGACGCATTTGCCCGCTGGCAGCGTGCTGCGTTTTTACGATGCGCAAGGGCAGTTCATCAGCAGTTTGAGCGCGGCCCAATGGCAGGCTTTGAGCACAGCGCAAGCCCAACATTACTGGAGCGCCGAAGTGCCCGGCGAACGCATCAACCTGGAGCTGAGCCTGCCCACAGCCAGCGCCCGCCAAACGCTGCAACTGGCCGTGCCCCAGCTCGCCCATATTGGCTTGGCGCTGGAGCAAGACGACAGCGAACAAGCCGTAGCCCAAGTGCTGGGCCGCCTGCAAGCCCGTGCCAGTTGCATGACTTGCGCCAGTTGCTTTCCTGAGCAGGCCACGCAAATGCGCTCAGTGCTGCGCCTGCGTTTTGTCAAAGCCAATGGCAAAACCTATGAATGCAGCGGCACTTTGCTCAATGACGGCCGCAACAGCTATACCCCCTATGTCTTGACGGCGCAGCACTGCATTGCCGACCAAGACGCAGCCGATAGCGTCAGCAGCTATTGGTTTTATTGGTCGGCCCAGTGCGGCGACACCAGCACGCCCAGCATGGATGCCAGCACCGTGCATGGCGGCGCTGATTTGCTCTACAGCAATGCCAGCACCGACACCGCCTTGCTGCGCCTGCGCCAGCCGGCACCAGCCCGGGCCCTGTTTGCAGGCTCTTATTTCGGCCCTGACTGGAGCACCCAAGACAAAGTATTCAGCCTGCACCACCCCAGCGGCGCCTTGCTCAAGCTCAGCTCAGGCGACATCACCGGCTATGCCAATTGCAGCAGCAATGCCAACGGCGAAGGCTTTGAATGCCAGACGGGCTCGCGCAACAACAGCCACTTCATCCAAACCATTTGGAGCCAAGGCTCAACCGCCAGCGGCAGCAGTGGCGCGGCGCTTTTGCTGGAAAAAGGCGGCCAAAACTATGTGATTGGGCAATTGCTGGGGGGCAATTGCTCGTGCAGCAACCCCGATGGCCGTGATTACTTTGGCCGCTTCGACCGCGCCATGCAAGACGGCTTGCGCACTTGGCTGCTGCCCACAGAGGCCGCACGCTAAACCCGCGCCGCACATTCGCGGCTATATTGGCGGCTTCCGTTTTTGTTTGCACACGAATACCCCATGCCGCAACGACAAGCCCAAGCCACACCCCCCCGCCTGACCCGCTCTGCGCCCAGCCACTGGCAGCCCAAGTCCGCCCTATGGCCCAGCTTGGCTTTGGCCCTGAGCTTGGGCTTGCTCAACGCCTGCGGCGGTGGCGGTGGCCACAGCAGCGATGACACGGCCCTGCCCAGCCTGACACCTACGGCCACGGCAACACCTACGGCCACAGCAACACCTACGGCCACAGCAACACCTGCGGCCACAGCAACACCTGCGGCCACAGCAACACCTGCGGCCACGGCAACACCTTCGGCCACGGCAACACCTTCGGCCACGGCAACACCTGCGGCCACGGCAACACCTACGGCCACAGCAACACCTTCGGCCACAGCAACACCTACGGCCACAGCAACACCTACGGCCACAGCAACACCTACGGCCACAGCAACACCT
>CAZJBX010000029.1:0-24067 GCA_964544605.1 uncultured Burkholderiaceae bacterium | reverse complement strand
TACGGCCACAGCAACACCTACGGCCACAGCAACACCTACGGCCACAGCAACACCTACGGCCACAGCAACACCTGCGGCCACAGCAACACCTACGGCCACGGCAACACCTACGGCCACGGCAACACCCACCGTCAGCCCCACGCCTGACCGCATTCCGCCTTTTGACCCCAGCGTTGCAGCCCGCAACAGTGCCTTGGGCGAGCCCGCCTTGGCCGTGCAGGCCGAATTTGTGGGGCAGGCCCACCCACAGGCGCATGAAATCCGCCTGCCCGCCCTGCTGGAGCTGCGCCAAAGCCTGCAACAGCAAGCCCGCGCGGGCCAGCCCTTGCCCGTGGGCAGCCGCCGTGCGCTAGAGGCCACGGCCAGTGCCGCCGACACTGCCGCCTTGCTGCGCTGGCAGACCCATGCCGATGGCAGCCAAACGGCGGTTTTGCGCTTTGTCGCTGAAGGCGCACACGGCCTGCGTCTGGGCCTGCACATCAACACCCTGCCCGCTGGCAGCGCCCTGCGCTTTTACAACGCCCAAGGCCAGCGCCATGCCGAACTGAGCGCCGAGGCTTGGGCGGCGCAACAGGCGCGTTTGTTGGCGCAAGGCGTCAGCGCCGAGCAAGCCCTGTGGTTCTGGAGCCCTGACAGCGGCGATGCCCAAAGCAGCTTGGAAGTCTGGCTGCCCGCAGGCCAAACGCCGCAGGCCCTGCAATTGAGCGTGCCGGCGCTCTCTCACATCGCCTGGGCGCAAGCTGAGGATGCGCCGCAAATTCAAGCCCGCGCGGGCGACTGCATGGTCGATGCCGTTTGCCGCCCCGAGGCCAGCGCGCAAAGCCGCGCCGTGGCGCGCCTGCGCTACATCAGCGGCGGCAATGCCTACGAATGCTCGGGCACTTTGCTCAACGACAGCGCCAACAGCGGCACGGCGCACTTCCTCACCGCCTACCACTGCGTCCACAGCGCCGAAGTTGCTGCCACCGTTGAAAGCACTTGGTTCTACCGCAGCAACCGCTGCGATGGCCCGCTGACCGACCGCAACAGCCGCAGCCTGAGCCAAGGCGCGACCTTGCTCTTTGCCCACCAGCCCAGCGACAGCAGCCTGCTGCAATTGCACGGCAGCCTGCCCGCTGGCGTGCTCTATTCGGGCTCTTACTTCGGCACGCCCAGCCTGAGCGCCGCGCACAGCCTGCACCACCCCAATGGCGGCTTGCTCAAATACAGCCGTGGCAGCATTGCCGGCTATGCCAACTGCGTGGACAGCAGCGGCAACGGCACCTACACCTGCTACAGCGCCGAACCTGAAAATGGCGAGCAGTTCTACACCCATTGGGCCGAAGGCGTGACCGCCCAAGGCAGCAGCGGCGGCGCTCTGCTGCGCCAGTTCGATGGCCAAGACCATGTCATTGGGCAATTGCTCGGCGGCAGCTCCTCTTGCAGCAACCCCAATGGGCGCGATTACTTTGGCCGCTTTGACCGCGCCATGCAAGCGGGCATGAAAACATGGCTGCTGCGCCCCTAACAGGCCCCAGCCGCTGGCTGCGCCAGCCTCGGCAAGCCATGCAAGCGCAAATAGCGGCATGGATGATGGCCCGCCTGCCGCCGCAAGACAGCCTGAGCCTGACGCAGCGGCAGATTTACATCTTGCCCACCCGCGCCGGCTGGATGCTGCTGCTGACCTTGGCCGTGCTGCTGCTGGCGGCCATCAATTACCAAATCAACCTCGGCTATTTGCTCACCTTCATGCTGGCTGGCGCGGCCACCATCGGCATGTATGTCTGCCACGGCAATTTGCGCGGCCTGAAACTGCAATTGCAGCCGCCTGAGCCCTGCTTTGTGGGGCAAGACGCCCGCCTGCACATGCAACTGCACAACCCCAGCCGCCGTGGCCGCTACGGCATCGGCCTGGCCATGCACAGCGCCAACGCGGATGCGCCCCACTGGGCTTGGCTGGATGTGCCGCCCCAAGGCAGCGCCGCGCTGGAGCTGCGCTGGGCCCCAACAGTGCGCGGCTGGCACAGCTTGCCCCGCATCGACATCGAAACCCGCTACCCCTTGGGCACTTTCAAAGTATGGAGCTATTGGCGCGCCCACAGCCGCGTGCTGGCCTACCCCCAACCCGAGCAGCCCTGCCCGCCCCTGCCCGTGGGCCAAGCCAGTGCCAGCGGCAGCGCCGCCGCAGCGCCCACCCCCACGGGTGAATTTGACGGCCTGCGGCCCTACCGCCGTGGCGATACGCAAAAGCAAATTGTGTGGAAGAAAATGGCCAAAAGCGGCGAACTCATCAGCCGCGAGGCGCAAGAGCTGCAACAGCATGAGCTGTGGCTCGACAGCGCCCAATGCGGCGGCCAATTGCCGCACGAGGCCAGACTCTCTCGCCTCACCGCTTGGGTGCTGAAGGCCGAAGCCCAACAGCAGCCCTATGGCCTGCGCTTGGGTGCATTCGAGCTGCCGCCCGATTGGGGGCCGCAACACCAACGCGCCTGCCTGCAAGCTCTGGCACTGGCCTGAAAAAACTCGGCCCAAGCGTGCATTCTTCGGATTTTTGCGTCGGCTCTAGCCTAGGCGAATCCGCATAAGGCAATGAATTCCGCTAATATGGGCCGTTGTTACACACTTCATTTAAGGGAAAAAACCATGTCACTTCTGAACTCCATCGTTGGCGGCGCACTCAAAAATATGGCTGGCGGCAAACAGCAACAAAGCGGCGGCATCAACCCCGCCTTGATTGCGGCCTTAGCCCCCGTGGTGCTGAAAATGCTCTCCAACAACGGCCAACAAGGCGGCCTCAATGGTTTGGTCGGCATGTTTGCCAAACAAGGTTTGGGCAATGTCATCCAATCTTGGATTGGCAATGGCCCCAGCCTGCCTGTCTCTGGCGAGCAAATCACCAATGTCTTCGGCAGCGACTTGATTGGCAGCATTGCCAAACAAGCGGGCTTGGGCAATAACGATGTCTCCGGCGGCTTGGCCAGCCTGCTGCCCATGGCCATCGACCACCTCACACCCAAAGGCGAAGCCCCCAGCAGCGGCTTGGGCTCTAGCGACGAGCTCATGGGTATGCTCGGCGGCCTGATGGGTGCGGGCGGCAAAGATGCAGGCGGCTTGGGCAACCTCGTCGGCGGCTTGGCCAGCCAATTCCTGAAAAAATAAGCGCCTAAAATAGCCCTGCGCAAACCCGCCTTTGGCGGGTTTTTCTGTATCTGGCTTGCCCCCCTCATTGCCCATGGCCGTTGAGCATTACGAAAACTTCCCCGTCGCCAGCTGGCTTTGCCCCGCCCGCATTCGGCCTGCCGTAGTCGCCATCTATTGGTTTGCCCGCCATGCCGATGACATCGCCGACGAGGGCCAGCACAGCGCAGCCCAGCGCTTGGCCGCCCTGGCGCAATACCGCCAGCATTTGCAGCAAGCGGCCCAAGGGCAAACAGTGGTGGGCGAATACGCCAGCACTTTTACCGCCTTGGCGCAGGCCATCGTCCAGTTTCAACTGCCCGTGGGCCTCTTAGAAGACCTGCTCACCGCCTTCGAGCAAGATGTGCGCCGCACCGCCGAGGGCCTGTGGTATGCCCAGCACGATGAGCTGCTGCACTACGCCCGCTACTCGGCCAACCCCGTGGGCCGCCTGCTGCTGCATTTGTATGGCGTGCGTGGCGAGGCCGCCGAGCGCGAGAGCGACGCCATTTGCAGCGCCTTGCAGCTCATCAACTTCTGGCAAGACCTGAGCCAAGACCTGCCCCGTGGCCGCTATTACCTGCCCACCGCGCGCATCGCCGCCCACGGCCTGAGCACAGCCGACATCTTGGCCCAGCAAGACAGCGCCGCCAGCCGTGCCCTGATTGCCGAATGCTGCGCCAGCGCCCGCAGCCTCATGCTGCAAGGGCAGCGATTGCCCAGCCGCATCGGTGGACGCTCAGGCTTGGAGCTGCGCCTGGTCATGGCCGGCGGCCTGCGCATCCTCGACCGCCTGCACGCCTTGGGCTACAACAGCCTCAGCCAACGCCCCAAACTCAGTTGGGCCGACGGCCCGCCCCTGCTCTATAAAGCCTTTTTTCGCCTGCGCTAAAGCCCCGACCTGCTGCATAATTTGCCCATGCCGCACAGCCCCACCACTGCCCCTACCCTATCGAGCCAAACCCAGCAATGGTTGGCTTTCGCCTTGGCCTTTTTTTTGCTGCTGCTGATTTTGAAGCTGCACTTGCTGCTGGCCTTGCTCAGCGCCTTGGCCACTTTGGGCATCTACCGCGCCTTGGTACAGGGCCTGAGCCCCCGCTTTGGCCACCGCATTGCACAAAGCATCACCTTTGTCTTTGTCCTCATCTGCGCCGCCGCCTTTGCTTGGTTCATCTACATCGGCATCATTGAACTGCTGGACGCACAACGCAGCGGCAAACTGCTGCGTATTTTTGAAAGCGCCCTCACCACCTTGCAAGCCTTTGACGCTTGGCTACCTGCCAGCCTGCAAGGGCGTTTGCCCACCGATACCGCCGAGCTTGAAACCTTTTTAAGCGACTGGACCGAGGCCCACCCCCAGCGCCTGACCCATGCGGGCCAATTTGCAGGCCGCGCCGTGGCCCACCTCATCATCGGCTTGGTCATTGGTTTTTTAGCGGCGGCCAGCCCCATCGGTAAAAACCAGCCGCAAGACAGCGTTTTCCTGCAAGCTTGGCGCGGCCGCATGTGGCAATTGTTCGACGCCTTCCGCGATGTCGTTTCTGCTCAACTGCGCATTTCCGCCGTCAACACCATCCTCACCGCCGCTTTTTTGCTCGTATTTCTGCCCTTGCTGGGCTACAACATGCCGCTGAGCACCGCCTTGGTCGTCATCACCTTCGTCGCTGGCCTCCTGCCCATCATTGGCAACATCATTTCCAACACCGCCATCACCATCGTGGCCCTCACCATCTCACCGTGGCTGGCCGTTGCCGCCCTGCTTTTCCTCATCGCCATCCACAAGCTCGAATACTTCATCAACGCCAAAATCATGGGCCATCAATTGCAACTGCGCACCTACGAGCTGCTGGGCGTGATGCTGCTCATGGAAGCAGCCTTTGGCATTGGTGGCTTGGTGGCCGCCCCCATCTACTACGCCTGGCTGCGCCGTGAGCTCAAGGTCTTGCGCGTGTACTGAAGATGGGTTAGAATGCGCAGTTCTCTTTTTATAGAAAAGGGAATTTTTCGTTTTCCTTCAATTTCACTAGGAATTAAACACATGTACGCAGTCATAAAAACTGGTGGCAAGCAGTATCGCGTTGCCGCTGGCGATAAATTGAAAGTAGAACAGATTGCTGCGGATGTGGGTGGCGAAGTGACTCTGACCGAAGTTTTGGCCGTAGGTAACGGCGAAGGCTTGGTTATGGGCACACCACTCGTATCTGGCGCTTCTGTTGTAGCCAAAGTGGTGGCCCATGGCCGTGGCGAGAAGATTCACATCTTCAAAATGCGCCGCCGCAAACACTACAAAAAGAGCCAAGGCCATCGCCAAGGCTATACCGAATTGGAAATTGCCAGCATCAACGGCGGCAAGTAAAGCCCTGTAAGGAGTAAACACCATGGCACAGAAAAAAGGCGGCGGCTCCACGCGAAACGGTCGCGACTCCAACCCCAAGATGTTGGGTGTGAAGGCGTTCGGCGGCCAAACGGTCTCTGCTGGCTCTATCATCGTGCGCCAGCGCGGCACCAAATTCCACCCCGGTGACAATGTCGGCTGCGGCCGCGATCACAGCTTGTACGCCCTGGTTGACGGCACAGTTTCTTTCCGTCAGCAAGGTCGTTTGAACAAGAAAATGGTGGTCATCACCCCTATTGAAGCCTAAAGCAACCGCTGACTCTTCAAACCAAGCCCCGCCCTATGCGGGGCTTTGTCGTTCTCAATCTTGCGCCAGGAGCCGCCCCATGAAATTCGTCGATGAAGCCTATATCGAAATTGCCGCTGGCGATGGGGGCAATGGCTGCGTCTCCTTCCGCCATGAGAAATACCGTGAGTTTGGCGGCCCCGATGGGGGCGACGGTGGCCGTGGCGGCCATGTCTGGGCCGTGGCCGATGTCAACCTCAACACCTTGGTCGATTTCCGCTACAGCAAACGCCACGAGGCCGAGAAGGGCCAACACGGTATGGGCAGCGATATGTTTGGCGCAGCCGGCAAAGACATCACGCTCAAACTCCCCGTTGGCACCATCATCAGCGATGCCGAAACAGGCGAACAACTCTATGAACTGCTGCAAGCGGGCGAGAAAATCCTAATCGCCAAAGGCGGCGACGGTGGCTTTGGCAATTTGCGCTTCAAATCCGCCATCAACCGCGCCCCTAGGCAAAAAACCCCAGGCTGGCCTGGCGAGCGCAAAAGCCTCAAGCTCGAACTCAAAGTGCTGGCCGATGTGGGCCTGCTGGGTATGCCCAATGCAGGCAAATCCACCTTCATCAGCGCCGTCAGCAATGCCCGCCCCAAAATTGCCGACTACCCCTTCACCACCCTCTACCCCAATTTGGGTGTGGTGCGCGTCGGCCCAGAGCAAAGCTTTGTCGTCGCCGACATCCCTGGCCTGATTGAAGGCGCGAGTGACGGCGCGGGCTTGGGCCACCAGTTTTTGCGCCATTTGCAGCGCACCCGTTTGCTGCTGCACATCATCGACATTGCCCCCTTTGACGAAGCCGTGGACCCTGTGGCGCAGGCCAAGGCCATCGTCGGCGAGCTGAAAAAATACGATGAGGGCCTCTATGCACGCCCGCGCTGGCTGGTGCTCAACAAGCTCGATATGCTGCCCGAGGACGAACGCGCCACTGTGGTACACGACTTCAAAAAACGCTATGCCCGCGCCATGAAGTTGAAACTCGCCGAGCTGCCACCCGTGTTTGAAATCTCCGCCCTCACACGCCAAGGCTGCGAAACCCTGATTCAGCACATTCAAACCCATGTCAGCCGCGTGCAGGCTGCCGAGCAAGCGGCCAGCCCCATCCCCGACACCAGCCTGGCTGAAGACGAGTTGAGTTATCAACCCGAAGCAGACGACCCCCGCTTCAAATAAAGCAAAAGAAAACCCCTGCTAGCAGGGGCGAGCCTTGCGATCGCCTGCCCATGGGCAGGCACAAGCTGCCCCTACCCATCTATTACTGCCCACAAAACGCGTCATTGCCACACCTCGTCATTGCGGGCTTGAGACCCGCAATCTCTGCTGCCAAGCACTCAACCGAAAAACCGAGATGCTGAAATCAAGTTCAGCATGACGAGGGTGGTGGATGGGCTGCGAGGATTCTCGTAGGGGCGTTGCATGCAAGGCCCCTACAAATGCGGCCTTCCAAATTCCGTCATGGCGAAGGCTCTTTAGAGCCTGTGGCCATCCCCTACGAACCCTGCCCACCTAGAGTGCAAAACCACCGCCTTGCAGCATGGGATGGTCGCTCGGCCTATGGCGTGCGGCGCTCTGCGCCGCTTTAGATCAAAGCCGAACAATGCGTGCGGGAAGCCCAAAGCGCCGTAAAACGGCGCACTCCAAAACCACGGCCTTGCAGCCCAAGATGGCGGCATCGGGCTTGACCCGCAATCTCTGTTGCAAATAAGGCGGCTGAAAAGTCGAGATTGCGGCTCGGAGGCCGCAATGACGAAGTGGGGGTAGTGGCGGCATTGCGGGCACGGCACGCCGTGCCCCTACTGTGTGCTGTGCTGGCGGTCGTAGGGGCGTTGCATGCAACGCCCCTACAAATGCGGCCCTCCAAATTCCGTCATGGCGAAGGCCCGCTAGGGCCTGTGGCCATCCCTGCCCAGTCCTGCCCACCCGCACTCCAAAACCACTGCGCCCCCAAAGGCCCGATGCCTTCTAAGCCATCAATGCCGCTGGCGGCGGTAGAGCTGCAAGACATCGCTGCGGTGGGCATAGCCCTGCGCCTGCACTTGCAAATCCCAGCGCTGCTCGCCCACCATCTCGGGCAGGCGGCCAGCCGCATCGGCCTTCATCAGCAGCCAATCGCACTCTCGTTTGCTCTGCGCCCGCCAAGGCAACATGGGCGCTGCGGCGAAAGGGCGGTACCAATGCAAGGCGGCCCATTGTTCTGCACCCAAATCATGCAACCAGACACAATGGGGCACTGGGGAGGCTGGCTCTTGAGGCGCTGCTGCTGTGGTCGCCGCATCATGCGCCACCCGCAAGGGTTGCACCCAAGCTTGCGCGCTGCGGCCCTCATCGAGCATGGGCAGCCACAAGCTCATCAGCAGCACCCAACACATGGCCGCACCACCGGCAGGCAGGGCCAAGCTCTTCCACAGGGCCGAACGATCACGGCCCACACGCCAGGCAATCAAGAGCACCCACAGCACACTGGCAACCACGGCCAGCAATAGGGCGCCATAGCTCCAACTGAATTCGAGGCTGGGCAAAAGTTTGGCCGCATTCTGCGCTGGTTTGGCGGGCCACCCCGTGCTCAAAGACAGCCAAATGACCCAAATCACCAAGCCGCAAACGGTGAAGAAAATGAGGGTAAACCAATCAATCCAAGCCGATACCGTGCGCTGCATGGTGGGTAAAAACATGGCCGCCAAACTCGCCAAAACTGGCAAGGCCAGCAGCAAGCTGCGGTCTGGGCTGCTGCTCCAGAGCACGGGCAGCAGCAAAACTGCGCTCAAAGCCGCAGGCAGCAAAATATGTGGGCTGCGCCACCACGCCCGCCACGCCCACAGCGCCAGCACAGCCAGCACGCCCGTGGGCCAAGTGAACCAAGCGAGCAAACGCAGCAAAGAGCTGGCACTTTTATGGCCATCAAAACTGGCCAGCCAAGCCGCCTGCATCCCCTCCCAGCCACCCAGCACAATCTGCAAGAGCACGCTCAGCAGGCTCAAGGCCATGGCTGCCGCCACCAGTGGCAGACCTTGGTCGCGCTGCAAACAGGGCCAATCTTTCGTGCCCTTGTAGCACAGCCAAGTGGGCAGCAACAAATGCAATAGGGCCAGCACAAACAACAAGCCTGGCGCACCTGAGAAGGCCAGCCCCACGGCCGCCATCAAGCCCAATAACAAAGACTTCCTCGGTGCCAAGCGCTGCACCGCCACGGCGTAAAACCACAGGGCCACAAAAGCCAAGCGGGCTGCATCGGGCGTGGTTTCATGCCCCAGTTGCGCCAAGCCCAAAGTGGCCATCAGCGCCAACACACTGCCATCGGCCACGGTGCGGGCATAGTCCTTGGGCTTGGCCTCACCGCCCAAGGCAAAAGGCAGGGGCTGGGCCGCAGGCTCACGCGCCAAGGCATAGGTGGCATACCACACCGCTGCAAAGCTCAGCAGCAGCAGCAAAACAAAAGGCAGACGGGCCGCCCATTCAGGCGCAATAAAGCTGGGCATGAGCTTCATGCTCAGCGCACCCAACCAATACGGCAGCCAAGTAAAACCATCGGCACGCAAGCCCTCAGAAGCAATGCGCCACCAACCGCTGCGCCCTTCGGCTATGGCCTGCATCCACGCCATGCTCATCAAATCTTGGCTGCGCCAAGGCTCTCGCCCCCACAGGCCCGCCACGCTATACACCACGCACAAGGCCCACAGCATCCAGCGCGGCAAGCGCCATACGGCCAACTGCGACACAATCGCAGGCGATGGGCGTTGCAGGCGGTGGGCGGGGTGTTGGCTCAACATAGGGGGCGGCAAATCAGACTGGCAAGGGACTGCGCCCAGCCCAAAGGCCCGCCCATTGCAGCGGGCCACGGGTCACAGGGCAGCAGCAGCTCAGTCCCAGCATCAAACGAGGCGAACCTCAGCCGCATCAGCCGCCACAATGCGGCCAATGGTGTGCACTTGCTCGCCCATGCCCTGCAATGCAGCGGCGCAGGCGGCGGCTTGGTCGGCGGCCAAAATCAAGACCATGCCAATGCCGTTATTGAAGGTGCGGTTCATCTCCACATCGTCAATGCCAGCGGTGCTTTGCAGCCATGCAAACAGCTCGCTCTGCGGCCAGCTTCCTTTGCTGATTTCTGCGGCCACACCTTGTGGCAGCACGCGGGGGATGTTTTCCAGCAAGCCGCCGCCAGTGATATGGGCCATGGCCTTGATGGGGTGCTCGGCCAAAGCCGCCAACACATTCTTCACATACAGGCGGGTGGGTGCCATGATGGCTTGGCGGAAGGGTTGGCCGTCCAGTGTGGCGGGCAGGGCATCGCCAGCGCGCTCAATGCATTTGCGCACCAAGCTGAAGCCATTGCTGTGTACGCCGTGGCTGCTCAGGCCCAAAATCACATCGCCAGCGGCGATGTTTTGCCCCGTGAGGGCCTTGCTTTTTTCCACCACGCCCACGCAAAAGCCCGCCAAATCGTATTCGCCATCGGGGTACATGCCAGGCATTTCCGCCGTTTCGCCACCAATCAAGGCGCAGCCCGAGAGCTCGCAGCCCTTGGCAATGCCGCCCACCACGGCAGCGGCGGTGTCCACATCGAGCTTGCCGCAGGCGAAGTAATCGAGGAAGAAAAGCGGCTCAGCGCCTTGCACCAAGATGTCATTGACGCTCATGCCGACCAAGTCGATACCGACACCATCGTGCATACCCCATTCAAAAGCCAGTTTGAGCTTGGTGCCCACACCATCGGTGCCGCTTACCAACACCGGCTCTTGGTAGCGTTTGGGCACTTCAAACAAAGCGCCAAAGCCACCGATGCCGCCCAGCACGCCCTCCCGCAAGGTTTTTTTGGCCAGCGGCTTGATGCGCTCAACCAAAGCCTCGCCAGCATCAATATCAACGCCAGCATCTTTATAAGAAATAGGGGGGGTGCTCATAGCAAAAATCTTTTAGAAATCGAAAACAAAAAAACAGCTTATTTTTTGCTGCTGGGGGCGGCTTTTTTCACGGCAGATTTCGCCGCTGCTTTGCCCTTGCTGCCGGGTTTGGCATCAAGCAAAGTGGCTTGGAAGATGATGACGGGCTGCTGCGGCACATCACCCATATAGGGGTTGATATCACCCGTGCGCACGGCGCGGATTTTGTCCACCACTTCCATGCCCTGCACCACCTGGCCAAACACGGTGTAATTCGCGTCTAAAAAGGGATTGTCCACGGTATTGATAAAGAACTGCGCCGTGGCGGAATTGGGGTCATTGGTGCGGGCCATGGCCACTGCACCGCGCGTGTTTTTCAAGCCGTTTTTGGCCTCAGAGACCACGGGCGCACGGGTCTCTTTTTGCTGCATCTTCACATCAAAGCCACCGCCTTGAATCATGAAATCTTTGATGACGCGGTGGAACACCGTGCCTTGGTAGAAGCCGTCTTGCACATATTGCTTGAAGTTGGCCACGGTTTTGGGTGCTTTTTCGGCGTTCAGCTCCAGCACGATGTCGCCCATATTGGTGTTGAGCTGCACAAAGTCTTGCGCCCAAGCGCCCATGGCAGCCAAACTCAGGCCCAAGCCCAAAAAGGTAGAAGCAATGCGTTTCATCCAGATATCCTTTCGTTTTGCGGCCCTAAGGCTGGGCCAAGCCGCTATTGTGCCAAAGCAGGGCGGCTTCAGCCGCGCACTGCGCCCTTAGATGTCGCTTTCGTAGAAGATGCGCCAAGGGTTGCCCGCCAAGCGCCGCCAATATTGACGACGGGTTTTGCGCTGCTCGCCCATGCCGTGCTCAAAAGTGGTAACCACCACTTCCTCACGGGCGCTTTCTCGCCAGTACACGCGGCTGACTTCTTTCATTTCGCGGGGCATACGCAAAGTGCTGCGCATTTCGGCCTTGATTTGCCGATAAAAAGCAGGCCACTTTTGCTTGCGCCAACCTGAGAAATTGGCGTAATAAAACGGTGCCATAGCAGGCGCTTTGCCCGCCAAGCGGGTATCGCGCCAAGTCAGCCAAGCGGCATCAAAGCTGGGTTCCCAATCGCCTGCTTTGACCCATTTGAGCTCTTTGGCAATGACCACAGGCGTGGTGCGGCGCGTGACCTGCCGCGCCAAGTCCACGAAATCGGGGTCAGGCAAGACCACACAGCCCTCTGAGGCCAGCGGCGGGCGCGAGTATTGCTCAGGCGGCGAGCCATGCAGCCAGATGCCGCTGCCCGTTTTGCCTCGGCGCAAATCGTAGGGATTGGGGTAGTTCAAGGGCAAAGCGCCCGCCCCATAAAACGGCGTGAGCTGCTTGGGTGAGAGATAGGAGGTGATGAAGTAAGGCCCCAGCGGGGTGCGCAAATCGCCCTCGCTCTCTTTCACCGCACCCAAACGGGCAATGGAAATGTAGTAATCATTTTCAAGCTGGAACACGCCTTGACTGTTGCGGGTGAACAGATACAAGCGCGATTTGCTGATATCGATGGCAATGGCCTGCGGGCTCCAGGCACTCAAGGCGGTGAAGTTTTCAGGCAGACTGCCCGCAGGTGGGCGCTCTTGCAGGGCTTTGATGCGCAGCTTGGCCTCGGCGCGCAAATCGGTGATGACGCCGGGCGCGGCGCGGGTCAGGGCCTCGGGCGCACTGCCAGGCACGGCCACAGGGCGGGTTTGCGCCAGCAGCAAATCGGCATACAGCATTTGCCCCAGTTGGAAGTTGGGCTGCTCTTGGCTCAGGCGCTCGGCCAAGTTCAAGGCATCACGGCTGCGGGCTTCGGCAATGGCGGTGTAAA
Source organism: uncultured Burkholderiaceae bacterium (assembly GCA_964544605.1). Classification (GTDB taxonomy): domain Bacteria; phylum Pseudomonadota; class Gammaproteobacteria; order Burkholderiales; family Burkholderiaceae_C; genus JAMIFN01. The sequence goes on along the minus strand of CAZJBX010000029.1, from coordinate 11,515 downwards.
TCTCTGCCAGTCGCGCTTCCATTTGCGCGCTGTCTATGCCTTGTGCGGCCACTGTGCAGGGCACAAAAGCAGCCACCATCAGGCTCAAACACAAGGCGGAAAGGGTTTTACAAAGCGTCCTTAGCATGCGGGCCAACTCAATCAAAACAAAAAGAAGGCAGGCCAAGGGGCGCTGCCTTCTGTAGTGGGGCGCTCTTGGCCACAGGACGAAAAGCCAGCCGCCCCCAAACAGAGGCGGCCATGTGTGGACTCAAGCGAACAGACACGGAGGCTGGGTGGGGGCCATCAAGAGCTTAGCGGCCCACCAGCTCACGCACAATCACCCAGCGGCCCCCCTCTTTGGCCATGGCCAAAGACTTGTTGGCACGGGCACGCAGGGCATCGCCTTGGTAGTCTTGGTGGAAGCGCACAGTGGCTTTATCCGCACCTTCCATATTCACACGCACATTGCTGATGTCCACGCGGATGTTCTTTTTGCTCACGATGCGCGCTTTCCGCTCGTCTTCCCACGCTTTGCGGCTCATGCCTCCAGCGGGCTGAAAGCCTTTGCCATAGGCGGCGTAATAGGCATTCATGTCTTTGGCAGCCCATGCTTTGGCCCAAGCACGCACAGCGGCTTCGGCGGCGGCCACATCAGCGCTTTGGGGGGCAACTGTGGGCTGTGCCGTGGGCGCTGGGGTGGCTGTGGCCTGCACGGCCACAGGGGCGGTGGTTGCGGCAACAGCAGGGGTTGATGTGGCCGTGGCCTTCACCGCCACCGCAGGGGCGGCTGTGGCGGGCACTGCGGTCACAACACGCGTGGGCGCAACGGCTACAGGCGCTTGCGTTGCCGCAGGGCGAGGCGCTGCCGTGCGCACAGTGCGCGTGCCAGGGGCAAACATCTCTTTAATCAAAGCCAGTTTGGGCTGCACGGCGGCATTGCCGCCATCCAATTGCAAAGCCTTGCTATAGGCTTGGCTGGCGAGTTTGGCGTAAACATCGCCCAGGTTCTCATGGGCCGTGGCATAGCTGGGGTTGGTGCGAATCGCCATTTCAAGCGAGGCACGGGCCTTGTCAAACTGGCTTTGGCCAGCGTAGAGCACGGCCAAGTTGTTGTAAGGCTCAGGCAGCTCAGGGTAGTCTTGGCTGAGCTTGCTGAAGGTTTGGATGGCCTCTTGCGTGCGGCCTTGCTCGCTTTGCAGCACGCCTTTGAAGAAACGCAGTTGCGGGTCTTTGGGCTTGGCCGCCAAGAGCTGATCGACCTTGGCGCTGGCCTCTTTCACTTGGCCCGCACGCATCAGGCGGCTGACCTCGCTGTAATCATCCGCCCACACGCTGCCTGCGCTGAACGCACATGCCGCAGCCAAAGCCACTGCCGTCCAAGTGCGACGCTGAAATATTGAAGTTGTAAGACGCATGCAATTCCCCGTCATAAAGAGAGCCAATTCTGGCTGTCCTGCTCAAAAAAAATCAGATGTCAAAAGTGTCTGCCTTTGCACACCACATGCAAAAGCGTTGAAGGCCACGCCCCAACTGGGCCTGCGCCCAACGCACTTCCATTAAAGTAAGCGGGCATTTTAGTGCAGGCATTTGCCCCGAACACAGAAAAGCCTGACTTTTGTGCCTTTTGGCCGATTTGTGCCCTCATACGCCCCAGTTTTCACCGCTGAAGGCGTGAATTTGGCGCTGTCGCTATACTTTGCCGTTTCTGTTTTTACACCCAGCCCAAAACCATGAGTTTGCAAGTTTTCAACACCCTCAGCCGCCAAATTGAGCCTTTTGTGCCCTTGGTGCCCAACACCGTGCGCATGTATGTGTGCGGCATGACGGTGTATGACCTCTGCCATATTGGGCACGCCCGCAGCATGGTGACTTTTGATGTGGTGCAGCGCTGGTTGCGCCAAAGCGGTTATGCTCTCACTTATGTGCGCAACATCACCGATATCGACGACAAAATCATTCAGCGTGCGCTGAAAAACGGCGAGCCCATCAAGGCCCTGACCGATCGCATGATTGCCGAGATGTACCGTGATGCCGATGCGCTGGGCATTGCCCGCCCCGACCACGACCCCCGCGCCACCGACTATGTGCCGCAGATGCTGGGCTTGATTAAAACCCTAGAAGACAAAAAACTGGCCTACACCAGCCCCAGCGGCGATGTGAATTTTGCCGTGCGCCGTTTTGAAGGCTACGGCAAGCTCTCAGGCAAATCGCTTGATGAATTGCAGGCGGGCGAGCGTGTGGCCGTAAATGACGGCAAACAAGATCCGCTGGATTTTGTGCTGTGGAAGGCGGCCAAAGCCGACGAGCCGCAGGACGCGAAATGGGATGCCAGCAGCCACGGCTACAGCACGGGCCGCCCCGGCTGGCACATTGAGTGCTCGGCCATGGGCTGCGCTTTGCTGGGCGAGTCTTTTGACATCCACGGCGGCGGCGCGGATTTGCAGTTTCCGCACCACGAGAACGAAATCGCCCAAAGCGAGGGCGCGCACGGCCAGCCTTTGGCCAAATACTGGCTTCACAACGGCTTTGTGAATGTGGACAACGAAAAGATGTCCAAAAGCTTGGGCAATTTCTTCACCATCCGCGATGTCTTGCAGCAATTCGACGGCGAAACCATCCGCTTTTTTGTGGCCCGCACCCACTACCGCAGCCCGCTCAATTACTCTGATGCACATTTGCAAGATGCGCAAAGCGGCCTCAAACGCCTTTACACCGCACTGGCCGCCGTGCCGCACGCCCTGCCCGCCGCCGATGCAGCCATTGACTGGACACTGCCCTTTGCCGCTGGCTTTAAAACCGCAATGGACAACGACTTTGCCACGCCAGAGGCCGTGGCCGTGTTGTTTGAGCTGGCCGCAGAAATCAACCGCAGCAAAGCGCCTGAACTGGCCGCACTGCTGCGCCAACTGGGTGGCGTGCTGGGCCTGCTGCAAGGCGATGCCCAAGGCTTTTTACAAAGCGGCGCAGGGCTGGATGCCGCTGCCATTGAAGCGAAAATTGCCGAGCGCCAAGCGGCCAAAGCCGCCAAAGATTACGCCCGTGCTGATGCCATCCGCCAAGAGCTGCTGGGCCAAGGCATTGCCCTCAAAGATGGGCCAGAGGGCACGAGCTGGACAGCGGCCTAAGCCAACGCCTCAGCCGCTTTCAGCCACTGCGGTGCTTTATTCCCAGCGCCGCACCAAATCAATCGCCTCCTCCATGCGCGAGACGCCGTGCACCGTCAGGCCCGCAAAGCCCTTGCTGCCTTTTTTCGGCAAATTCGCCTGCGGCACGATGGCGTGCGTAAAGCCCAGCTTGGCCGCTTCTTTCAGGCGCTCTTGGCCACGGGGCGCAGGCCGCACCTCGCCCGCCAAGCCGACCTCGCCAAAGGCCATAAAGCCCTTGGGCAGAGCGCGTCCGCGCAAGCTGGAATAAATCGACAGCAGCACGGCCAAGTCCGCTGCTGGCTCGCTGATGCGCACGCCGCCCACGGCGTTGATGAACACATCTTGGTCAAAGCAGCTCACCCCCGCATGGCGGTGCAGCACCGCCAGCAACATGGCCAAGCGATCGCGCTCCAGGCCCACAGACAAGCGCCGTGGGCTAGGGCCGCCGCTATCGACCAAGGCTTGGATTTCGACCAGCAAAGGCCGCGTGCCCTCCAGCGTCACCAGCACGCAGGAGCCAGGCACGGGCTCCTCATGTGTCGACAAAAAGATGGCGCTGGGGTTGCTCACGCCGCGCAAGCCCGCCTCCGTCATGGCGAATACGCCAATCTCATTGACGGCACCAAAGCGGTTTTTAATGGCCCGAATGAGGCGGAAGTTGCTGTGCGTATCGCCCTCAAAATACAGCACCGTATCCACCATATGCTCCAGCACGCGGGGGCCAGCCAAAGCGCCCTCTTTGGTCACATGGCCGACCAAAATAATGGTGATGCCCTGCGTTTTTGCCATGCGTGTGAGGTGGGCCGCGCACTCGCGCACCTGCGCCACACTGCCCGGCGCACTGCTCAGTTGGTCTGAATACAGGGTCTGTATCGAATCAATCACCGCAATCTGCGGCTGCTCTTGCGCCAAGGTCGATTGAATCACCTCCAATTGCGTTTGCGCCAGCACCTTCACGCCACTGGCCCCCAGCGCCAAGCGCTGCGCCCGCAGCGCCACCTGCGCCGTGCTCTCCTCCCCCGTCACATACAGGGTGCTCAAACCCGCCTCTTGCAAACTGTGCATGGCTTGCAGCAGCAGGGTCGATTTACCAATGCCGGGGTCGCCGCCAATCAAAATCACACCGCCAGCCACCACGCCGCCGCCCAGCACGCGATCAAGCTCGGCATGGCCAGTGGGCTGGCGCTGCACATCTTGCGCCGCAATGTCTTGAATCGCCTGCACAGGCGCAGCAGGCGCAAGGCCGCTAAAGCGGTTTTTACTCGGCCCTGCTGCCGCCGCAGCCACGGTTTCACTCAGGCTATTCCACGCCTGACAACTGGGGCACTGCCCCTGCCAGCGCGGCGTAGAGCCGCCGCATTCGGCGCACACAAACTGGGTTTTCTCTTTGGCCATCTGCCGCCTCAATCCAATAAACCAAACAAATAACGCAGCACCACAAAGCTGCACACAAACAGCAGCAAATCAAAAAAATAGGCCCAATCGCCCAACTGCCCATGCAGCCAAGGCGCAGCCAACATCAGCAGCACCAAAGCCACCACAAAGGACAAAGAATTCCATCGTCGCATCACACATCCCCTTCATCTTGTTTCGCACTGGCATTCTATACAGGGGCGACCCGCACTCGGGTCTAAAATATGCGCCCATGAGTGAAACCACAAAAAATTCCTACGGCGAAAGCGCCATCCGCGTGCTCAAGGGCTTGGAACCTGTCAAGCAGCGCCCCGGCATGTACACCCGCACCGACACCCCCTTGCACATCTTGCAAGAGGTGCTCGACAACGCCGCCGACGAGGCGCTGGCTGGCTTTTGCAAAAAAATCAAATTCACCCTGCACAGCGACGGCTCGGTCAGCGTCGAAGACGATGGCCGTGGCATCCCCTTTGGCCTGCACCCCGAAGAAAACGCCCCCGTCATCGAACTCGTCTTCACCCGCCTGCACGCCGGCGGCAAATTCGACAAAGGCCAAGGCGGCGCTTACAACTTCTCTGGCGGCTTGCACGGCGTGGGCGTGAGCGTGACCAACGCCCTATCCAAACGCATGGAAGCCACCAGCTACCGCGATGGCCAAGTCGCCCGCATCGTCTTTGCGGGCGGCGATGTCATCGAGCCCCTGAGCCTGCGCGAAAACAGCTTTGGCAAAGGCGTGCAAGACGGCGACCGCCGCCAAGGCAGCACCGTGCGCGTTTGGCCCGATGGCCAATACTTCGACAGCCTGAACCTGCCCATGGCCGAGCTGCAACACCTGCTGCGCAGCAAGGCTGTGCTCATGCCCGGCGTGCAAGTGAGCTTGGTGAATGAAAAAACCAAAGACAGCCAACACTGGCAATACCAAGGCGGCCTGGCCGACTACCTCAGCCAAAGCAGCCACAGCGAGCCGCTCATCCCCCTGTTTGAAGGCAGCGGCTACGCCGACAAACACCACGACAGCTTTGCCGAGGGTGAAGGCGCAGCTTGGGCCGTGATTTTTAGCGAAGAAGGCAGCCCCCTGCGCCAGAGCTTTGTCAACCTCATTCCCACCACAGCGGGTGGCACGCACGAGGCGGGCTTGCGCGACGGCCTCTTTCAAGCCGTCAAATCCTTTATTGAGCTGCACAGCCTGCTGCCCAAAGGCGTGAAACTGCAACCCGAAGATGTCTTCACCCGCGCCAGCTTCATCCTCTCGGCCAAAGTGCTGGACCCGCAGTTTCAAGGCCAAATCAAAGAAAAACTCAATAGCCGCGACGCCGTGCGCCTCGTCAGCGGCTTTGTCCGCCCCGCCCTTGAACTCTGGCTCAACAGCCATGTGGAATACGGCAAAAAACTCGCCGAACTCGTCATTCGCACCGCCCAAAGCCGCCAACGCGCAGGACAAAAAATTGAAAAACGCAAAAGCTCAGGCGTGGCCGTGCTGCCCGGCAAACTCACCGACTGCGAAAGCCAAGACACCCTCTACAACGAACTCTTTCTGGTCGAGGGCGACTCCGCTGGCGGCAGCGCCAAAATGGGCCGCAACAAAGCCCTGCAAGCCATCTTGCCCCTGCGCGGCAAAGTGCTCAACACCTGGGAGGTCGAGCGCGACCGCCTCTTTGCCAACAACGAAATCCACGACATCTCTGTGGCCATTGGCATCGACCCCCACGGCCCCGATGACGACATTGATTTGAGCAGCCTGCGCTACGGCAAAATCTGCATCTTGAGCGATGCCGATGTGGACGGCTCCCACATTCAAGTGCTGCTGCTCACCCTATTTTTCCGCCACTTTCCCAAACTCATTGAGGCCGGCCACATCTTTGTGGCACAGCCGCCGCTGTTCCGCATTGACGCGCCCGCACGGGGCAAAAAACCTGCGGCCAAGTTCTACGCCTTAGATGAAGGCGAAATGCAACGCACCCTCGACAAACTCGCCCAAGAAGGCGTGCCGCCCGAAAAATGCAGCATCAGCCGCTTCAAAGGCTTGGGCGAAATGAACGCCGAACAACTGTGGGAAACCACCCTCAACCCCGACACCCGCCGCCTCTTGCCCGTGCAAATTCCGCACGGCGAGCTCGAACCCACCATCGACCTCATGGGCCGCCTCATGGGCAAAGGCGAAGCCGCCGCCCGCCGTGAGCTCATGGAGCTGCATGGCGATGCCGTGGCCATTGATGTGTGAGCGCCCAACCCTCCCGCCTACAATCTCGCTCATTACCCACTTTTAGCATTTGCCTTATGAAATACGCCATCGATGTCACCGACACCATCCAAATCAACGCGCCCAAAGCGCTGGTCTATCGCGTGCTGTCGGACTACCCTGGCATCAGCCAGTGGTTTCCAGGCTATAGCTGCGAATACCTCAACGGTGCCAGCGCCATTGCCCCTGGGGTGGAGGTGCGCCACACGCTGAAAAACATGGGCATCACCCTGTCAGATTTTGTCCGCATCATCCAAAAAGTGCAGCCCAATGAACGCATTGAAGAAACCTATGATCGCGGCAGCATGACGGGCAAAGGCGTTTGGACTTTTGAGGAAGAAAACGGCGTGACCACGGCCAACTACCTCTGCCAAGTCAATGCCACAGGCTGGTTTTTCAAAATTATTTTTGCCATCGCGGGGAATTCGGCCCACAGCAACACCTTTAAAAAGCTGCTCGCTGGCCTCAAGGCCCATTGCGAAGCCTTGCATGCCCAAGGCGTGCAAGCCTAAACAAAGCCAGCCTGCAAGCCCATGAGCCGCCGCCGCTTTGCCAGCCTTGAGCGCCTCTACGGCCTAGAGGGCGCGGCCCGCTTGCAGGCCGCCCATGCCATGGTCATTGGCATTGGCGGCGTAGGCTCTTGGGCGGCTGAGGCTCTGGCCCGCAGCGGCGTGGGCCGCATCACTTTGGTCGATATGGACCATGTGGCCGAGTCCAATATCAACCGCCAAATTCACGCCACCGATGCCAGCTTGGGCATGGCCAAGGTCGAGGCCATGCGCCAGCGTATTGCCAGCTATGCGCCCCATTGCCAAGTGGATGTGGTGGATGATTTTGTGGAGCCTGAGAACTGGCCCACCATCTGCGCCCAAGCGCAAGCGGCCCAGCCTTTGCAAGCCGTCATCGATTGCTGCGATCAGCTCAAAACCAAGCTGGCTCTGGCCACTTGGTCGCGCCACAAGGCCGTGCGCGGGCAATGCCTTTTCATCAGCGTGGGGGCGGCGGGCGGCAAGCGCCGCGCCGACAAGGTGGAGGTGGCCGATTTGCGCGATGTCAGCCACGACCCGCTGCTGGCTGGGCTGCGGGCGCAATGGCGCCGCCAACAGCGTGCGGGCCAAGCTGCGGCCCCGCAAAGCGCCACACAGCAGAGCAAGCCCAGCGCCAAAAAATTCGGCGTGAATTGCGTTTTCAGCCGCGAGCCCGTGGCCCCGCCCCACCCCTCTTGCGGCCTTGATGGCAACACCGCCCCCGGCGCTGGCGGCCACGCCCTCAACTGCGCGGGTTATGGCTCGGCCGTCAGCGTCACCGCCACCTTTGGCATGGTCGCGGCAGGCTGGGTGATCGACGCTTTGAGCGCTTAAAGCACACACGAGATGGATATGCCCTACCAAGTCAAAGAAATTTTCTACACCCTGCAAGGCGAAGGCCGCCATACAGGCCGCTCCGCCGTATTTTGCCGTTTTACGGGCTGTAATTTGTGGAGTGGCCGCGAGCAAGACCGCGCCAAGGCGCAATGCCAGTTTTGCGATACCAATTTTGTCGGCACCGACGGCACGCTGGGAGGCCGCTACGACAGCGCCGAGGCACTGGTGGCGCAAATCGCCAGCCTTTGGCCAGCGGGCTTTGAGGCCGAGCGCTTTGTCGTGCTCACTGGCGGCGAGCCGCTGCTGCAAGTCGATGGCGCTTTGATTGACGCGCTGCACGCAGCTGGCTTTTACATTGCCGTGGAAACCAATGGCACGCAGGCGGCCCCCGTGGGGGAAAGCGGCGGCATTGATTGGATCTGCGTCAGCCCCAAGCTCTCAGGCGCAGGCTGGGTGCTCAAACAAGGCCATGAGCTGAAGCTGGTTTGGCCGCAAGCCACGGCCCAAGCGCCCAGCCATGCGGGCTTTCAATTGGCCGAAATCGAGCAATTGCCGTTTGAGCATTTTTATGTGCAGGCCATGGACGGCCCACATCAAGCGGCCCATGTGCAAAGCGCCATCGCCCTGTGTTTGCGCCGCCCACGCTGGAAGTTGAGCGTGCAAACGCACAAAAGCCTGAACATCCGCTAGGCCCACGCCACCGCTTGGCTGCGCCTGCGGCGATAATACGGCGCTTATGCAGCAGCCCATTTACACCGTCAGCCAAGGCTTTTTCTTCGATGCCGCCCACACCCTCAAGCGCCAAATTGAGGCCGAGGGCAGCGCCCGCGTGCACGGCCACACCTACCGCGCTGAGGTCAGCTTCAGCGGCCCCATCAGCAGCCACACTGGCATGGTGGTGGATTTGGGCTGGGTGCGCCAGCGCGTGGCCGAGCTGCGCGACAAGCTCGACCACCGCCTGCTCGATGAAGTGCCCGAGCTGGGCACGCCGACGCTGGAAAACCTCTGCCGCTTTATTGCCGCGCACTTTGCCAGCTTCAGCGCCCCCAATAGCCAAGCCCAGCTCTCTGAGGTGCGGGTCTGGCGCGATGGGATGCAAGATGCCTGCCGCCTGAGCCTGCCCCAGCCCACAGCCTGAGTGTGGGCCAGCCAAGCGCCCTTCTATAATGCGGGGTTTTGTCTTTGCCCTGCTTGCGCGGGGCCACCGATTGCCCTCACCTCATCATGCAAGCCCTGATTAACGCCCTGAAGAAATGGTTGCTCGCTGGCCTCTTGGTCGTCGTGCCTGCGGCCATCACTATTTTGGTGTTGCGCTGGGTGGTGGGCTTACTCGATAGCATTTTTGACATCCTGCCCGAGCGTTGGCACCCCGATGCTTTGCTGGGTCTGCACATTCCTGGTTTGGGCCTGATTGCGGCGGCTTTGCTGCTGCTTGTGTTGGGTGCAGTGGTCAGCAATTTTGTGGGCCGCAAATTGCTGGAATATTGGGATTTGCTGCTGGGCCGCATTCCAGTCGTCAACAGCATTTACAACAGCGTCAAGCAAGTTTCTGACACCCTGTTCTCAGGCAGCGGCAATGCCTTTCGGCAGGCCATGCTGGTGCAGTGGCCGCATGAGGGCTGCTGGACCATTGCTTTTTTAACCGGTGAACCCGATGCCCGCACCGCCGCCCAGTTGCAAGAGCTGGGCGCAGAAGACTGCCTCAGCCTCTATGTGCCGACCACGCCCAACCCCACGGGCGGCTATTTCATTATGGTGCCGCGCAGCCGCTGCCGCGAGCTCGACATGAGCGTGGACCAAGCCCTCAAATACATCATCAGCATGGGGGTGGTTAGCCCCCAGCAACTCCCTTAATTTATCGTTATTGCTTTTGAAAGATCGACCAACCATGAGCCAAAGCAGCACCGCCTACCGCAGCCATTATTGCGGCCAAGTGACCGACGCCCTGATGGGCGAAGAAGTTCTTCTTTCCGGCTGGGTCAACCGCCGCCGCGACCACGGTGGCGTGATTTTTATCGACCTGCGCGACCGCGAGGGCTTTGTGCAAGTGGTCTGCGACCCCGATCGCCCCGAGATGTTTGCCCTGGCCGAAGAAGCACGCAATGAGTTCTGCCTGCAAATCAAAGGCAAGGTGCGCGCCCGCCCTGAGGGGACGGAGAACGAACAAATCACCAGCGGCAAGGTGGAAATCCTCTGCCACGAACTCACCATTTTGTCAGCCGCTGTGCCGCCGCCTTTCCAGCTCGATGAAGACAACCTGAGCGAAACCACACGCCTGACGCACCGCGTGATTGACCTGCGCCGCCCCTATATGCAGCGCAACCTCATGCTGCGTTACCGCGTCGCCATGGCCGTGCGCCAATTCCTCGATGGCCACGGCTTTATCGACATCGAAACCCCCATGCTGACGAAAAGCACGCCCGAAGGCGCGCGCGACTACCTCGTGCCCAGCCGTGTGCACGACGGCCACTTTTTCGCCCTGCCGCAATCGCCGCAATTGTTCAAGCAATTGCTGATGGTGGCCGGTTACGACCGCTATTACCAAATCACCAAATGTTTCCGTGACGAAGACTTGCGTGCCGATCGCCAGCCTGAATTCACGCAAATCGATATTGAAACCAGCTTCATGAGCGAGGGCGACATCCGCAGCCTGTTCGAGCGCATGGTGCGCGAGGTGTTTGCCAGCACCATGGGCGCTGATTTGGGCGACTTCCCCGTCATGCCTTATGCCGAAGCCATGGCCCGCTTTGGCTCAGACAAGCCCGATTTGCGCGTGCAGCTTGAGTTCACCGAGCTGACCGATGTGATGAAAGATGTGGACTTCAAAGTCTTCTCTGGCCCCGCCAACGACCCCAAAGGCCGTGTGGTGGCCCTGCGCGTGCCGCAAGGCGGCAGCATCAGCCGTGGCGAGATTGACGGCTACACCGAGTTCGTGAAGATTTACGGCGCCAAGGGCTTGGCCTGGATCAAGGTGAACGACAAGACCCAAGGCCGCGATGGTCTGCAATCGCCCATCGTGAAAAACCTGCATGATGCCGCCTTGGACGAAATTCTGGCGCGCAGCGGCGCAGAAAACGGCGACATCCTCTTCTTTGGCGCCGACAAAGCCAAAGTGGTGAACGACGCCATCGGCCATTTGCGCAACAAAATCGGCCACAGCGAGTTTGGCCGTGCCAATGGCCTGTTTGAAGACCGCTGGGCGCCGCTGTGGGTGGTGGACTTCCCCATGTTCGAGCACGACGAGGACGAGGACCGCTGGGTGGCCGTGCACCACCCCTTCACGTCCCCGAAGGACGGCCACGAGGACCTCATGGACACCGATCCTGGCAAGTGCCTGGCCAAGGCCTACGACATGGTGCTCAACGGCTGGG
>CAZJBX010000028.1:0-36976 GCA_964544605.1 uncultured Burkholderiaceae bacterium | reverse complement strand
GTTTGCAGGGCTTCGAGCAGACGCACAAACTCGTCAATGCTGCGGCCATTGCTCATGGGGTAATACACCATGGCGCGCAAAATGCCCTCGGGGTCAATGAAGAATGTGGCACGAACGGCCTGCGTGTCAGCGGCGCCAGGATGCACCATGCCGTAGGCGCTGGCAACCTTCATGCTGATGTCTTCAATGATGGGGAAGGGAATCTCTTGGCCAAACTTCTCTTTGATGTTACGCGTCCAGGCCAAATGCGAGAACAGGCTGTCAATCGAGAGGCCGAGCAATTCACAGTTCATTTCAGCGAACTTGGGCGCAGCCTTGGCAAAGCCGATGAACTCGGTGGTGCAAACGGGGGTGAAATCGGCTGGGTGTGAGAACAAGACCAACCATTTGCCACGGTAGTCGGCCAGTTTTTTATCGCCGTGGGTGGTGCGGGCATGGAAGTCGGGGGCAGGCTCATTCAAGCGGGGGAAGCTGATGGCGGGGGCGGTGCTTTGATCCATGGTGGAACTCCTAAAAGGACAAGATAAAGAGGGGACTCGGCTGAAGGTTTGTGGCCTCCAGTGCTTTGTATATTAGCATCATCTAATGTAGAAAGGGTGAATATTAGCTATATCTGATATAGATGGAGGCTATTGCTGTAAGAAACAGCAAGAAAAAAACAATGAAGATTTTTTGCCAGAAACGGGAACGCCATGCGGCCCAGTTGCATCTAAAGGGGCATGAGGCGGTGTTTTTGCCAAGGGCTTTCCCCTTGGGCCTGCCTCGCAAACCCGTTTTAGGAGTGTTTTATGTCTCAGTCATCTGTTCCCGCTTTGCGTCGCAGCCTGCAAGTGGCCGCTGCTTCTTTGGCCTTGGGCCTGTCTTTGGGGCTGGCCAATCCTGCCTTGGCCCACAACGGTGTGGATCACAGCGCCCCAGCCGCTGCTGCCGTGGCCTGCACCACGCCCAGCGCCTTGGCTTTGAACAATGCCATGCGCGAGTTGTGGGCCCAGCATATGGAGTGGACATATGCCGCTGTGACCGCCTACGCCACCGATTCCCCAGCCTTTGATGCCACGGCCGCTCGTTTGATGCAAAACCAGCTCGATATTGGCGCTGCCATCAAGCCCTTCTATGGCGATGCGGCGGGCGATGCCTTGGGCAAATTACTGCAAGAGCACATTGGCGGCGCTGTGGCCGTGCTCAAGGGTGCGAAGGCAGGCGATGACAAGGCCACGCAAGCGGCCATTCAAGCCGCTTATGCGAATGCCCAAGAGATTGCTGACTTTTTGGCCGCAGCCAACAGCCACTGGCCCAAGGCCGTGGTGCGCGACATGCTCAAAGCGCACATTGACACCACTTTGGTTTACGCCACTTCCAGCTTGCAGGGTAAGCACGCGGACAGCATTGCCCAGTATTCCGAGGCCGAGGCCCACATGATGATGCTGGCCGATGCCCTGACGGCGGGTTTGGTCGCCGCCTTCCCTGAGAAATTCAGCCACTGATACCACCCGCCCGCCCCAGCGCCGCACTTTGCGGCGGCTGCGGGCTTGGCTTAAAAAAGGAGTTTGACCATGAGTTTGATTCACCCCCTCATCGCTTTTGCCCTGGCCGCCGTGATTGGCCTGACTTTGGCGCTCAAAGTCTTGCGCGGCAAGATGGTGCCTTGGCTGTATTCTTTGCTGCACGCCTTGTTCGGTGCCACTGGTTTGGTGCTGTTGTGTGTCTTTATCTTTTCCACGGCGAATGTGAGCCAGACTGTGCTTTTGGCGCTATTGGCCTTGCTTTTGGCCGCTTTTGGTGGCTTCTTTCTCGCTTCCTTCCACTTGCGGGGCAAAATCCCCCCGAAATTATTTGTCTTTGTTCACGCAGGTTTTGCCGTAGCGGGTGTGCTCACCTTGCTGGCGCAAATCATTTAAAGGAGCCTTGGCCATGGCGCGACACCCCCTTCACCCCGCTTTGGTGCACTTTCCTGTGGCCTGCTGGTCTTTGGCCACGGTGGCCGATTGCGCCAGCCTTTACTTTGGGCAGGCCGCATGGCAGTGGTCGGCAGGCTTGCTGGCGGTGGGCTGTGGCATGGCTTTATTGGCCATGATGGCGGGCCTGTATGAGCTGGCCCGTGTGCCCGAAGGCCGCCCGCTGGAGCACGCTTATTGGCATATGGGCTTGGTCTTTATGGCCTTTACCCTGTATGTGGTGCGTCTGCTGCTGGGCTTGGATTTGAGCCAAGGCTATTGGCAACCGCAAGCGCCTGATGTGTGGGCCATTGCCACCAGTGTGCTGGGTTTTGTGACCCTGCTGGCGGGGGCCTATGTGGGCGGGCGCTTGGTGTATGAACATGGTATTGGGCGCTGATGCGCCGCAACACAAAGGATGAAAAATGAAAAGGGACGAAGACCGATACATGCCCCATGCGGGCAGCCGCACGCCGATGGCGGCTTTGGCCAGCGCACGCATCCGCGAGCGTTTGCAGGCGGCGGGCCAGCGCTTTCATGCGAATGACAATATTGCTGAATTTGTGCGTGAGGGCGAGCTCGATGCCCTACGCGCCGAGGTGCGGCAGCACATGCAAGCTGTGCTCGATGCCTTGGTGATTGATACCGAGCATGACCACAACACCCAAGACACAGCCAAGCGCGTGGCCAAGATGTTTGTCGATGAGGTCTTTCGGGGCCGTTATCAGCCGCCGCCTGCGGCCACGCAATTCCCCAATGTGGGCCAGCTCAATGAGCTGATGGTGGTGGGGCCGATAACCGTGCGCAGTGCTTGCTCGCACCACTTTTGCCCCATCATCGGCAAAGTGTGGGTGGGTGTGTTGCCCAATGCGGATTCAGATTTGATTGGTCTGTCCAAATTCGCTCGCCTGGCCGATTGGATTTTGAGCCGCCCACAAATTCAGGAAGAAGCGATTGTGATGCTGGCCAATGAGCTGGAGCAGCGCATTCGCCCTGATGGTTTGGCCGTCGTCATGGAGGCCGACCACTTCTGCGTGCACTGGCGCGGCGTGAAGGACATGGGCTCGGTCATGGGCAATTCCGTCATGCGTGGCGCTTTTTTGCAAAACCCCGATTTGCGCCGCGAATTCCTCAGCCTGATGAAGCGCGGCTAAAGCCTGCGCCGCCGAGAACGCCATGCCCAACACTGCACCCGAACGCCGCCCCAGCTCAACCCAGGCTCAAGCTTGGGCCGAGCAGGTGTTGGCGCAAACGCCGCAGGTGCACGCCTTTGATGGCGCGCGTTGCGAGCGCATGGTGGCGCGGGTCTTGGCGCACTTGGCCGCAAGCCCCGATGCCGCCCCCGATGCCGCCGCGCCAGAGGGCGAGGTCAAGCCCAGCGAGGGGCCACCTGTGGCAAAGACCTGAATCGGCAAGGGCATAGCTGGGCCGAGGCCGTGCGGCTTTGTGCCAGAATGCCTCGGTTTTTCTCTTGGTGTGTGTGCTTATGTCGGCTGTAGATTTTGCTTCCCTTGATGATGCGCAACTGGTGGCGCAGGTGCAGGCGGGCCAGTTGGCCGCATTTGAGCCCATCATGCGCCGCCACAACCAATTGTTGTTTCGCACGGCCCGTAGTATTTTGGGGCGAGATGAGGAAGCCGAGGATGCCGTGCAAGAAGCCTATATCAGCGCCTGGCGTGCTCTGCCGAATTGGCGCGGCGAGAGCCAATTGGCGACTTGGCTGGTGCGCATTGTGCGCAATGAATGCTTGGGCCGTGTGCGCCGCGCTGCGCCGCCCAGCGAATCGCTGGATGCTTTGATGGAAGAAGAAGTCCAGCCTGCCTTGGCTGCCTTGCTCACAGATGTGGCCCACGGCCCTGAGGGGCAACTGAGCCAAAGCCAATTGCGGCGCTTGCTGGAAGCGGCGATTGACGCGCTGCCTGAGCACTTTCGCAGCGCCTTTGTGCTGCGTGAGGTGGAAGGCCGCAGCGTGGAAGAAGTGGCGCAAATGCTGGAAGTGGCGGAGCCGACGGTGCGCAGCCGCGCCCACCGCGCACGGCAATTGCTGCAACAGCATTTGAGCGAGGCGGGCGAGCTGTATTTGACGCAGGCCCACAGCTTTGATGGGGCGCGTTGTGACCGCATCGTGGCGGCCACCCTGCAAAGGCTGGCGGCGCTTTGAATGCCGTCAATGTTGAAGAAGTCACACTTTCAGCCGAACTGACACAAGGCCATCTCTGAACTGAGCCGATGAAGCAGTAGATTCCTTGGCTTGGTTTTCTTTGACTGAGCTTGCGTCATGTTTTCACAATTGAGTGCCCCGATTCTGGTTTTTGCCATCACCGCCACGATTGGTGTGACTTTGGCCCTGCAAGTGCTGCGTGGCCGCATGGTGCCTTGGCTTTACTCCCTCACCCACGCCCTTTTTGGTGCCACGGGTTTGGTGCTGCTTTATGTCTATATCACCATGACAGTGGGCGTGAGCGCATGGACTTTGCTGGCCCTGTCTTTGTTTTTGTTTGTGGCGTTCGCAGGTTTCTTTTTGGCCTCATTCCATTTGCGTGGCAAAGTGCCACCGCCTGTTTTCGTCTTGATTCACGCGGGCCTGGCTGTCACAGCTTTTGTGTTGCTGCTTTTGCAGTGGCTGTTGGCGGGCCGCTAAGCCGCGTTTTTATTCGGCATCCATGCCTTCATTGGCCACGCCGCTGGCCACATGGCCGGCGGGCACATGCTGGGCGGCTGAGGCAATGTGGCTGCTTTGGTCGTCAAAAAAGAAATCGGGCTTGAATTCGGCCAAAAACTCGCCCTTGGGCAAACCGCCCAAAAACAAAGCCTCATCGACCTCAATCTCCCAATCCATCAGGGTGCGGATGGCGCGTTCGTGCGCGGGCGCACTGCGGGCCGTCACCAAGGCCGTGCGCACCTGTATGGGCTTGTGCGCGCTTTGCTGCAAATGGTGCAGGGCCGTGAGCAGGGGCTTGAAGGGGCCAGCCTCCAGCGGCAAAAAGGCTTTTTCGACCTCGTGCTGCTGGAAGGCATCCAGTCCTTGGCTTTGATACACGCGCTCGGCCTCATCGCTGAATAAAACCGCATCGCCATCAAAGGCAATGCGCACCTCGTCGGGGTAGCGGTCAGAGGCTTGGCGCGATTGCGGCCACACCTGTGCGGCGGGCACGCCGGCTTGCAGGGCGGCACGCACATCGGGCAAATGTGCCGATAAAAACAAATTCGCTTGCAGGGGCTTGAGGTAGCGCCACGGCTCACGGCCACGGCTGAAACTGCCACGCGTGATGGGCAGGCCGTAGTGCTGGCAAGACTTCATCACGCGCAGGCCGCTGACGGGGTCGTTGCGGCTGAGGATGACGACTTCCACGCGCTGCTGGCCGTCCTCATTGAAGCGCAGCAGCTTTTTCACCAAGGAGAAGGCGACCCCAGGCTCGGCAGGCACATCAATTTGCTGCTTTTGCATGGCCATATACGCCTTGTCGTCGCCCTGCATAAAAACTTCGTTTTCTTTCTCTAGCGCAAACAGAGCGCGCGATGAAATGGCCACCACCAGTTGTCCGTCTAAATTGGCTGCCATGGGTTTCTCCTTGGGGCTTTAATCGAAATAGGGCGCGGCGGCAAAGGCCAAGCCTTGGGAATCTTTGGCCGAGAGCAGAGGGCTTTGCGCCGCCGCCAAGGGCCAGTTGATGGCCAAATCGGGGTCGTCCCAGCGGATGCAGCGCTCGTGCTCAGGCGCATAGTAGTCGCTGGTTTTATACAGCACTTGGGCTGGGCCTTCTAAAACCAAAAAGCCGTGCGCCAAGCCCGGCGGCAGCCACAGTTGTTGGCCCAGCTCGGCGCTTAATTCTTGGCCCAGCCATAGTCCAAAGCTGGGGCTGCTGCGGCGCAAATCCACGGCGACATCCCAAATGCGGCCCGCCAAAACTTGCACCAGCTTGCCCTGCGCCTTGGGCGCGCTTTGGTAGTGCAGGCCGCGCAAAACGCCTGTGGCCGAGCTGCTGAGGTTGTCTTGCACCAACACGCCGTCAAAGCCTGTGGCGGCGGCAAAGTCGCGGGCGTTGAAGCTTTCGCTGAAAAACCCCCGTGCATCGGCATGGCGCTGCGGCCGCAGCAGCAGCACGCCGGGCAGGGCCGTGGCTTGGGCGTGTAGGCGTGTGGGCATGGCGGCGCTTCAGTCTTGCAGGTGCTGCGCCGCATACTGCTGCCAGCGCCAGGTGTCGGCGCACATGGCGCTTTGGTCGCGCTCGGCACGCCAGCCCAGCACTTGCGCGGCTTTGTCGGTTTTGGCGTAGCAGGCGGCCACATCGCCGGGGCGGCGCTCGGCCAAGCGGTAGGGAATGCGCCGGCCACTGGCGGCTTCAAAAGCGTGCAGCATCTCTAGCACGCTATAGCCTTGGCCTGTGCCGAGGTTGATGGCGTGCCAGCCGCCCTCACTTTGCAAAAAGTTCAGCGCCGCCACATGGCCTTGGGCCAAATCGAGCACATGGATGTAGTCGCGCACGCCAGTGCCGTCGGGCGTGTCGTAATCGCTGCCAAACACGCCCAATTCGGGCAATTGGCCGGTGGCGACTTTGGCAATAAAGGGCATGAGGTTGTTGGGGATGCCATTGGGGTCTTCGCCCAGCAAGCCGCTTTCGTGTGCGCCCACGGGGTTGAAGTAGCGCAGGCAGGCAAAGCGCCAGCGCGGGTCGGATGCGGCGACATCGTGCAAGATTTCTTCAATGTGCAGCTTGCTGCGGCCATAGGGGTTGGTGGCGGCGGTGGGGTGGGCCTCGTCCAGCGGCAGGTATTGCGGCTGGCCATAGACCGTGGCGCTGGAGCTGAATACCAGTTGCGCAACGCCCGCCGCTTGCATGGCTTGCAGCAGGCTGATGCTGCCTTGCACATTGTTGGCGTAATAGAGGGTGGGCTGGGCCACGGACTCGCCCACGGCCTTCAGCCCGGCAAAGTGGATGACGGCTTGGCTGCCGTGCTGGCGCAAGCTCGCTTCAAGCAAGGCGGTGTCGCGGATATCGCCCTGCACAAAATCGGGGCGCTGGCCGGCGATGCGCTCAATGCGATCGAGCACGCTGGCTTTGCTGTTGCAGAGGTTGTCGTAGAGCAGGACTTCGTGCCCCGTTTGCAGCAGGGCCACGGCGGTATGGCTGCCGATATAGCCCATGCCGCCGGTTAAAAAGACTTTCATGGCGTTTCCTTGGCTTGGATTGGGGCTGATTTTAGGCGGCGATTTATGATGGCGGGTTTCCCTTTTGATTTCTGCCCTGCCATGCCCGCCAAAAAAACCGCCGCCGCTGCCCCCAGCCTTCACCTGAGCCAAGCTTTGGGGCAGGGCTTTATCAGTGTGCGAGGCGCGCGCACGCATAACCTGAAGAACATCGATGTCGATATCCCGCGTCAGCAATTGGTGGTGATTACGGGTTTGTCAGGTTCGGGCAAGTCCTCATTGGCTTTTGACACCCTGTATGCCGAGGGCCAGCGCCGCTATGTGGAAAGCCTATCGGCCTATGCGCGGCAGTTTTTGCAGCTCATGAGCAAGCCCGATGTGGATGTGATTGAGGGCCTCTCGCCCGCCATTTCCATTGAGCAAAAAGCCACCAGCCACAACCCCCGCTCTACTGTGGGCACGGTGACGGAAATTCACGACTACCTGCGCCTGCTCTTTGCCCGCGCTGGCACGCCGCACTGCCCCACGCATGGCGATGCTTTGGCGGCGCAGACCGTGAGCCAGATGGTCGATAGCGTCATGGCCTTGCCTGCGGGCCGCAAAATCATGCTCATGGCCCCGATTGCGCGGGAGAAAAAAGGCGAGTTCGTGCGTGAATTTGAGCTGCTGCAAGCGCAGGGCTTTGTGCGCTTTCGCTTGGGCCGTGGCGCGGCGGCGCAGGTGCTGGCTTATGAAGACCTGCCCGATTTGCAAAAGAACGAAAAGCACGACATTGATGTGGTGGTCGACCGCCTGAAAATCAAAGGCGATGGCGATGGCGATGGCGATGCCGAGGAGCGCCGCCAGCAAATGCAACGCTTGGCTGAGAGCTTTGAAACCGCCTTGCGTATAGGCGGCCAACGCGCCATTGTGCTGGACATGGACACGGGCGAAGAGCTGCTCTACAACGCCAAATTTGCCTGCCCGCAGTGCAATTACAGCTTGCCCGAGCTGGAGCCGCGCTTGTTCTCCTTCAACGCGCCGATGGGCGCTTGCCCCACTTGCGATGGCTTGGGGCACACGCAAGACTTTGACCCGCAGCGGGTGGTGACCTTCCCGGAGCTGTCTTTGGCCAGCGGTGCCATCAAAGGCTGGGACAAGCGCAATGCCTATTACTACAAGCTGCTGGAAGGCGTGGCCGCCCATGCGGGCTTCGATTTGGAAACCGCTTTTGAAGCATTGGCGCCAGAGCAACAGGCGCTGGTGCTGCACGGCAGCGGCGATGTGGTGATGGATTTTGACTACATGCAAGAGGATGGCAGTCGCCAAACGCAAAGCCATGTGTTCGAGGGCATCATCCCGAATATGGAGCGGCGCTGGCGCGAGACGGACAGCACAGTGGTGCGTGAGGAGCTGAGCCGCTTGCGCACGCAGCAAATTTGCCGTGATTGTGGTGGCGCGCGCCTGCGTGAAGAGGCCCGCCATGTGCTCATCGGCCACGGTGAGCAAAGCCGCAGTTTGCAGGCCATCAGCGCCATGACTTTGGGCGATTGCCATGCCTATTTCAGCCAGCTCAAGCTGCAAGGGGCCAAGGCCGAAATTGCCAGCAAAATCGTGCATGAGATTGCCAGCCGCTTGCAGTTTTTGAACGATGTGGGCCTGAACTACCTCAGCCTGGCGCGCAGCGCCGATACCCTGAGCGGCGGCGAGGCCCAGCGCATCCGCTTGGCCAGTCAAATTGGCAGCGGCCTGACGGGGGTGATGTATGTGCTCGATGAGCCTTCCATTGGCCTGCACCAGCGCGACAACGACCGCCTCATTGCCACCCTGCGGCGTTTGCGTGATTTGGGCAATAGCGTGCTGGTGGTGGAGCATGACGAGGACATGATTCGCGCCGCCGACCATGTGCTCGACCTTGGCCCCGGCGCAGGCGTACACGGCGGCCAAGTGCTGGCCCAAGGCAGCCCCGATGAGGTCGCCGCCGACCCCAACAGCATCACCGGCCAGTATTTGCGCGGCGAGCGCCGCATTGCCCTGCCGGCCCAGCGTATGCCGCTGCAAAGCTTTGTGCCGCAGCGCGCGCCCAGCCTCAGCCCGCCGCCGCAGGCCAATGCCTTTGCCCAAGCGGCCCAGCAAAAAGGCAAAAACCGTGCGGCGCTGGCGCAGGCCGAAGCAGACGAGCAAGCGCAAACCAAGCTGCTGCGCTTGGTCGGGGCCAAGGGCCATAACTTGAAAAATGTGACGGTGGACTTCCCCGTGGGGCTGATGACTTGCGTGACGGGCGTATCGGGTTCGGGCAAATCGACCCTGATTAACGACACTCTGCAAGTGGCGGCATCCCGCGCCCTCAACCGCAGCCAGCAAACGGCTGCGCCGCATGAGGATTTGCTGGGGCTGGAGCACTTTGACAAAGTCATCAGCGTCGATCAATCGCCCATAGGCCGCACGCCGCGCAGCAACCCCGCCACTTACACGGGCTTGTTCACGCCCATTCGTGAGCTCATGGCCGAAGTGCCCACCGCCCGCGAGCGCGGCTATGGGCCGGGGCGTTTCAGCTTCAATGTGGCGCAAACCGCAGGCGGTGGCCGCTGCGAGGCTTGCCAGGGCGACGGCGTGGTGAAGGTGGAAATGCACTTTCTGCCCGATGTCTATGTGCCCTGCGATGTGTGCATGGGCGAGCGCTACAACCGCGAGACACTGGAGGTGCTCTACAAAGGCAAAAACATTGCCGAGATTTTGCGCATGACGGTGGAAGAGGCGCATGGCTTTTTCAAGGCCGTGCCGCAGCTCGAACGCAAACTGCAAACCCTGATGGATGTGGGCCTGTCCTATATCAACTTGGGGCAATCGGCGACCACCTTATCAGGCGGTGAGGCGCAGCGCGTGAAGCTGGCGCTGGAGCTGAGTCGGCGCGACACGGGCCGCACCCTTTATGTGCTCGATGAGCCGACCACGGGCCTGCACTTTGCCGATATTGAGATGCTGCTGAGCGTGCTCACCCGCCTGCGCGATGCGGGCAACACCATCGTCATCATTGAGCACAACCTCGATGTGATTAAAACCGCCGACTGGATTGTGGACATGGGGCCAGAAGGTGGCGGCGGTGGCGGCACCGTGGTGGCGCAAGGCCGCCCCGAGGACATCGTGCAGGTGCCAGCCAGCTACACTGGCCACTACCTCAAGCCCTATTTGCGGGCCAAAGCCGCCGCCAAAAAAACTGGGGCGAAAAAAGCGGCCAGCAAGAAAACAGCGGCAAAAAAGGCCAAGACCTAGAATAAGCGCCATGTTGCTCGATTTGCATTCCCACTCCACTGTTTCAGACGGCCTCTACCGCCCCAGCGAGCTGGCGGCGCTGATGGCGCAAGCTGGCGTGGGCTGCTGGGCCTTGACCGACCACGACACCGTGGACGGCATTGCTGAGGCCAGAGCCGCCGCGCACAAACTGGGCCTGCGCTTTGTGGCTGGGGTGGAAATCTCCGTCACCTATATGGGCAAAACCGTGCACATTGTGGGCTTGGGCGTGGATGAAAACCAGGCCGATTTGCAGGCCCATTTGCTGGCCACCCGCAGCGGGCGCGATGGCCGTATGCAGGCCATGGCCGATCGCTTGGGCGACATGGGCATAGCGGGCGCGTATGAAGGCGCTTTGGCCTTGGCGGGCAACCCTGAGCTGCTCTCGCGCACGCATTTGGCGCGTTTTTTGGTGCAGGCGGGGCATGTGCCCAGCGTGCAGGCCGCGTTTGACCGCTATTTGGCCGATGGCCAGCCCGCTTGCGTGCCCATGCAGTGGGCCAAGTTGGGCGATGCCGTGGCTTGGATTCGCGCGGCGGGCGGCGTGGCCGTCATGGCCCACCCAGGGCGTTATGACTTTTCGCCCTTGCAAGAAGAAGCCCTGTTTGCCGACTTCATCGCCGCTGGCGGCCAAGCCGTGGAGGTGATGACAGGCAGCCACCGCGAGCACGAATTGCCGCATTACGCGGCGCTGGCGCAGCGCTTGGGGCTGGCGCATTCTTGCGGCAGCGACTTCCACGGCATCAAAGAGGGCGAGGCCCCGGGCCGCTACCCGCAGATGGATTTGGCGGGCCTACCCTGTGTCACTGGGCTTTTAGTGGCTTGAAACTGTGCATTTCTTCACGAAACCACGGGCGAAGCCCTAGGGACTGAGCCGAGTTTGTCGGGGATACTTCCACCCCAGCGGCCAGTGCGTGGTGCCCGTGCCGTTGGCTTTTCGGAGGAAGATAAAAATGAAACCTTGTGTTGCAGAATTTTTTGGCACGGCTTGGCTGGTGATTGGCGGCTGTGGTGCGGCGGTCTTGGCGGCGGCCTTTCCTGAGCTGGGCATTGGCTTTGCGGGCGTGGCCTTGGCCTTTGGTTTGACCGTGCTGACCATGGCTTACGCCATTGGCCACATCTCAGGCTGCCACCTCAACCCTGCCGTCACTCTGGGCTTGGTGGCGGGCGGTCGCTTCCCTGCGGGCAAAGCGGTGCTCTATATCGTGGCCCAAGTGCTGGGCGCGATTGCTGGTGCGGCGGTGATTTACGCCATTGCCACGGGCAAGCCCGGTTTTGAAGTGGGCGGCTTTGCCTCCAACGGCTTTGCCGAGCTGTCACCTGGTGGCTACAGCATGGCGGCGGTGCTGGTGTGTGAGGTGGTGATGACGGCCTTCTTCCTCTTTGTCATCATGGGTGCCACCGATGGCCGCGCCCCTGCGGGCTTTGCACCTGTGGCCATTGGCCTGTGCTTGACGCTGATTCACCTCATCAGCATTCCTGTGTCCAACACTTCTGTGAACCCCGCCCGCTCCACTGGCGTGGCCTTGTTCGCAGGCAGTGCCTATGTGGGCCAGCTGTGGCTGTTCTGGTTGGCTCCCATTGTGGGCGGTATCATCGGCGCTTTGGTCTACAAATTTGTGGCCGCTGAGCGCTAATTGCCCACTTTAAACTGATGGAAAAAGCGCTGCTTTTGCGGCGCTTTTTTCTTGCCCGTGTTTTCTTGAAAGCCCCCTATGACTGAGCGCCCCTTTGCCGCCCAAGCCATGATTTTGGCCGCAGGCCGTGGCAGCCGCATGCGCCCCTTGACCGACACCTGCCCCAAGCCCCTGCTGACGGTGCAGGGCAAGCCCTTGCTGCGCTGGCACAGCGATGCGCTGGCGGCGCAGGGTTTTGGCCTGCAAGTGGTGAATGCGGGCTGGCTGCATGAGCAAATCGCCGACTATGTGGCGCAAGATTGGGCGCAAAGCGGCGGGCGGCGCATCCACTTGAGCGACGAGGTGGCCGATTTTGGCCACGCTCTAGAGACCTTGGGCGGCGTGCTGCGGGCCTTGCCGCATTTGGCCGATTGCTTTTGGGTGGTGGCGGGCGATGTGTATGCGCCTGATTTTGTGTTTGCGCCTGAGCTGATGGCGCAATTTGCCGCCAGCAGCGCCTTGGCCCATGTGTTTTTGGTGCCCAACCCAGCGCACAACCCCAAGGGCGATTTTGGCCTGAGTGAGCAAGGCTTGCTGCAAACTTTGGATGCGGCAGCCGCTGGCCAGCCCAGCTACACCTTCAGCACCATTGCTTTGTATAAAAAAGCCCTGTTCGCCGCGCCCTATTGCAGCCTGCCCGTGGGCAATCCGCAAGGCGAGGCCGCGCCCTTAGCACCCTTGCTGCGGCAGGCGGCGCAAGCAGGTTGGGTGAGTGCCAGCCTGTATGCGGGCGCATGGACGGATGTGGGCACGCCCGAGCGCCTGGCGGCTTTGAATGCCGAGACAAACGGTGTTTAGGCGTCGATTTTTTGCAGCTTGGCCACGGCCAAGGCCAGCCATTTCTCGCCCGCGCGCCTGAATTTGATTTTGGCGGTGGCGGCCTCGCCATCGCCTTGCAAGGCCAGCACTTGGCCCTCGCCAAACTTGGTGTGAAACACGGCATCGCCCACTTGCAAGGCATTGCCACTGGCCTGCGCCTTGGGTTTAAAGGGCACATCGGCAGAGCCAAAATCGGCCGCATCTTTGCTGGCATAGCCGCCTGAATAGCTTTTGCGTGTGTGGCCCGCCTCGCTGCGGCCACTGCTGCTATAGCTGCGGCCTGCGCTGGGTGGGGTTTGCCAGGGGTTGCTTTTGGGGCTGAGCCATTTGGTGCTGTGCTCGGGCAGTTCGTCTAAAAAGCGGCTGCGCATGCCGTAGCGGGTTTGGCCGTGCAACATGCGGGTTTGGGCATAGCTGATGTAAAGCCGCTGGCGCGCGCGGGTGATGGCCACATACATCAGGCGGCGCTCTTCCTCCAGCGCCTTGGCGTCGTAGCTGGAGTTCTCGTGTGGGAACAAACCTTCCTCAAGGCCAGAGACAAACACGGCGTCGAACTCCAGCCCCTTGGCCGCGTGTACCGTCATCAGTTGTATCGCGTCTTGCCCCGCTTGGGCTTGGTTGTCGCCCGCCTCTAGCGCGGCGTGGCTTAAAAAGGCTTGCAAGGGGGAGATGACTTCGCCTGTGTCTTGGTTGCTAAAGACCAAGGGCGCATCTGCGGCCTGTGCCACAGGTGCGGCAAGTGGCGCAGCAACAGGCGCAGGGGGCGGGGCATCGCCCAGCAGGGCGGCCAAGGGCGGCAAATCATGCAGGCGGCCCGCCTCGGTGTCGGCTTGGCCCACTTCATCAATCGGCAGGGCCGTGGTTTGGCGTTCAAAGCCTTCCATCAGCAAAAAGGCTTCGGCGGCGCTGACCAGCTCTTGCAGGTTTTCCACGCGATCCGCACCATCGCGCTCGGCGCGGTAGTGGGCCAGCAGATCGCTGCGCTCCAGCATGACTTCAATGGTTTCGCGCAGGCTCAGGCCCGCGCACTCTTGCCGCATGGCCTGCATGAGCTGGCTGAATTTTTGCACCGCTGCGCCAGCCCGCCCTTCTAGGCCGCCAGCGGCCTGCTGCAAAGAGCAGGCATGGACACGGGCCAAGTCTTGCAATTGCTCCACGCTGCGCGCGCCAATGCCACGGGGTGGAAAGTTCACCACCCGCAAAAAGCTGTTGTCGTCATGCGGGTTTTCAATCAGGCGCAAATAGGCCAGCGCATGTTTGACCTCGGCGCGTTCAAAAAAGCGCAGGCCGCCGTAGACGCGGTAGGGCAATTGGGCGCTGAGCAGGGCGTGCTCCAAAATCCGCGATTGGGCATTGCTGCGGTAGAGCAGGGCAATTTGGCTGCGGGCCAAGGCGGGCGTGGGCTGGCCTTGGGCGTTTGTGCCTTCGCGCAGCAATTGGCGGATTTCGTCCACCATCCATTGCGCTTCTTCAAAGTCGCTGGCCAGCTCGGCAATGCGCACGGGCTCGCCCGCGCCTGCACTGGTGCGCAGGTTTTTGCCCAAGCGGCCGCTGTTGTGTTCAATCAGGGCGTTGGCCGTGTCCAGAATATGGCTGTGGCTGCGGTAGTTTTCTTCCAGCTTGATTTGCGCTTGCACGGCGAACTCGCGCACGAAATCATGCATATTGCCCACCCGCGCACCCCTGAAGGCGTAGATGCTCTGGTCATCATCGCCCACGGCAAACACGGCAGCGGGCTGCGGCACTTGCCCCGGCAGGCCAGCCAAGAGCTTGAGCCAGAGGTATTGCAGCTTGTTGGTGTCTTGGAACTCATCGACCAAGATGTGCATAAAACGGCGCTGGTAGTGCTGGCGCACCAAGGGTTGATCGCGCAGCAGCTCGTAGCTGCGCAGCAGCAGCTCGGCAAAATCCACCGAGCCCTCGCGCTGGCATTGCGCTTCATACAGGCTGTAGAACTCGGCCTTGCGGCGGCTGTCGTCGTCATGCGTGGCCAAATCATGGGGGCGCTCGCCCTCCTCTTTGCAGTTGTTGATGAACCACTGCAATTGCTTGGCCGGAAAGCGCTGCTCGTCCACATTGTGGGCTTTCATCAGGCGTTTGATGGCCGAGAGCTGGTCTTGCATGTCCATGATTTGAAAGGCTTGCGGCAGGCCCACCAATTGCCAATGCGCCCGCAGCAGGCGGTGGCAGAGGCCGTGAAAAGTGCCCACCCACATGCCGCGCACGCTGCTGGGCATCATGGCGCTCAGGCGCGCCAGCATTTCTTTGGCGGCTTTGTTGGTAAAGGTCACGGCCAAGATGTTGCTGGGCCAGCATTGCCCTGTTTGCAGCAGCCAAGCAATGCGGGTAGTGAGCACGCGGGTTTTGCCTGAACCTGCACCCGCCAAAATCAAGGCGCTTTGGGCGGGCAGGGTGACGGCTTGGTTTTGCTCAGGGTTCAGGCCCGTTAATAGGGCATCGGTGTTGGGTAGGGCCGCAGGGGGCAGGGCGTCAAAGGGCGGGAAGTCCTCGTCCACGGGGGCATGGCTCTGTGTATTCATACAGGGCATTGTAAAGGGCTGGGTGGCGGCCTTGCGCCGCCGTGCGGCCTGCGGTGCTCAGTCTTTGGGGCGGCGGGTGATGCGCATTTCTGGCGGCGCTGTGCCCAAATCGGGGTCGCGGGGCAGCACGCCAGCGCGCTCAATGCCCGCCACGGCTGCGGCATCCCAGTCGGCATTGCCACTGGGGCGGATGATGCGTGGGCGACCCAAAATCGTGCCATCGGGGGCCAAGCGGATTTCAATTTCAACCGATGGATTGCCGTAAACCTCATCAGCATCAAAAATCGTATTGCGCTTGATGATGGCGCCGACGCGGGCCAAATAGGCATTGCTGGGCTGGTATTGTGCCTTGCCTTGGCCGCCGTAGCGCGAGGTGCTGCTGCCGCCGCGTGGCCCTGCTGTGCCAGCCTGCTCGGCCAAGGGGTCGCTGGCGGTGTTGGTGGCGCTAGATTGGGCTGCGGCAGGCTTTTGTGCGGGCGCTGGCTTGTTGCTGGGTTTGGCCGTGGGTGCAGGTTTGGCGGTCGGTTCGGGCTTGGCCGTGGGCTTGGCTGTCGGTTTTGCCGTAGGCTCAGGCGTGGGCTTGGGAGTGGGTTTTTCCGTTGGCTTGGGTGTGGGCTTGGGCTTTCTCTTGTCTTTGCCCAGCTCAATATCGGCGGGTTTTTCTTGCAGGCGCGGGCTGTCGTCCTCTTTGGGCTGAGGCGGCAGGGTGGGTTGGGGTTTGGGGGGCTTGGGCTTGCTCGCTTGCGGGCGCTCAGGCTGGGTATAGGCTTGCAGGTCTTGCGCCGTCCACAGGCCCACAGTGGCGGGGGCGGCATCGTCTTCCACTTTTTGGCTGCGTTGCCACCATTGCGCCCCGATAAAAAGCAGCAACACGGCGGCGTGCAAAAGCACGGCCAGCCAAAGGCTGCGGCGCCAGACGGACTGACGCGGAGGGCGGGGCGAGGCGGTGGAAAGCATGGCTGGCAAGTATAGGGCCGCCAAGGGCCAGCACAGCGGCAGTTTGCTGCGGCTTAGGGCTTTTTGCGCTGGGTGTTTTCGTGGCGCAAGCGGGCTTTTTCTTCAGGGCTGAGCTTTTGGTATTCGCTCCAGCGCTGGTTGCGCTCGGCGTGCTCAGGGTGCTGCTCACGCGCGGCGCGGTAGTTGGCGCGCGCTTTATGGCGTTCTTCAGGGCTGAGTTGCCCCCATTCTTTTAGGCGCTGTTGTAGGCGCTGCTGGTCTGCGGCGGGTTTTTGGCTGTAGTCAGCGGCCACGCCGCGCCAGCGTTGTTGGCGTGCTTCACTGAGTTGGGGCCATTGCTCTTTGAGCGGGGCCAGCAGGGCTTGTTCCTCAGGCTTGAGGGCATCCCAAGCAAGAGGTGCGGCCCCAGCAGAGAGGGCCAGGCTGAGGCTGAGGCTGAGGGCAAGGGCGCGAAGAGGGGCAAACACAAAAGAACTCCAAGGGGCGGGCAGGCGGCGCATCAACTGGCCGCGCCCGCAGGGGCGGTGGCGGTTTGGGCGGCGGCTTGCTCCAGATACTGCAAAAAGCCCGCATCGGTGTAGGCGGCAAGGGGGATGTCGTCGTCGAGCAAGTCCAACTCATCAAAAGCGGCCACGGTATTGGTATCAAGCTGGGCCAAGCTTTGCGGCCAAGCCTCGTGCTGGGTGCTGCGGTTTTGGCCTTGCAGCCACAGCAGCGCCGCCAGCACCAGCAGGGCGGGCAAGGCCCAGTAGAGCCAGTGGGTTTTGGCACCGTCACCTGTATTGAAGCTGCCGCGAGCGCCCGCCGTGCTGAGCACGGGCGCGGCCTCTAAGCTGCGGCTGGCATGGGCGGCCAAGGCGCGTTGGCGGGCTTGGTCGAGCGCCTGCATTTGCGCCGTGTTCAAAGGGGCAGATTGGGTTTTCAGGCGCCGGGCCAAGTGCTGGCCAAAGGCGTCAACGGCATCGTTGTGGGCGGGGGTGTGCGGCTGTGCAGACATGGCTATACCTGAGCTGGGGAGGCTGGACGCAGGGCGGCAAGGCTTTTGGCCAGCGCAGCCACGGCCCGAGAGCAGTGGGTTTTGACGCTGCCAGCGGAGCAGCCCATGAGTTCAGCGGTTTCGTTGGTGTCGTATTCTTCCCAGTAACGCAGCATAAAGGCTTCGCGTTGACGCGCGGGCAGCTCGGCAATGGCCGCTTCAATGGTGGCCAGCACTTGCTTTTGGTAGAGCTGCTGATCAGGCGAGGCGCTTTCGTCTTCGGTTTGCAGGCTTTGGAAGATTTCGAGGAAATCGAAATCATCGCCTTCGGCATCGGCAGGGCCGATATCCGAGAAGTTCACCAACACGCCGCTGCGGGTTTTTTGGCGGCGGAACCAGTCCAGGGTCGTCGTTTGCACGATGCGGTAGAACAGCGGTGCCAGCTCGGCGGCGGGTTTGTCGCCATAGCGGGTCACCAGCTTGATCATGCTGTCTTGCACGATGTCGAGGGCGGCGGCTTCATCGCGCACGCTGTAGAGCACGCGCTTGAAGCTTTGTTGCTGCGCTGATTGCAGAAAATCGTCAATTTCTTTGCTGGAGGCCACGGCGCTTGCCCTCAATACTGCGAATGCAGGTTTTGCTCGTCGGGCTCGTCAATGGACAAAGCGACAACGCTGGTGGGAATGCCCTTGGCCTTGCGCCAGGCATAGACCAAATAGCCGCTGATGGCGTAAACGCTGAAAACGGCAAAAAGCACGCTGGGCGCATGGATGCTGATGGCGGCAATGCCCAAGGCAATGAGCACCATGACGATGAAGGGCACGGACTTTTTGAAGTCAATGTCTTTGAAGCTGAAATAGGGCAGATTGGTGACCATAGTCAGGCCAGAAAAAAGCGCCACGCCAAACACCAGCCACTGCATTTGCCAGTCGATGCCCAACCATAGGCCGTGGGCCTTGGGGCCGATGCCCAAATCCACCATCAGCCAGATAAAGCCGATGAGCAAAGCCGCCGAAGCAGGGCTGGGTAAACCTTGAAAAAAGCGGCGATCCACCACGCCTGTATTCACATTGAAGCGGGCCAAGCGCAGCGCGGCGCAGGCAGCATAAATAAAGGCGGCAATCCAACCCCAGCGGCCCAAGGGTTTGAGAGCCCAAGTGTAGGCCACCAAGGCTGGCGCAATGCCAAAGCTGACCATGTCAGAGAGGGAGTCCATTTGCTCGCCAAAGGCGCTTTGCGTGCCCGTGAGGCGGGCCACGCGGCCATCCAAGCCGTCAAAAACCATGGCCGCAAAAATACCGATGGCGGCCTGATCAAAAGCGCCATTCATGGCCATCACAATGGCATAAAAGCCGCCAAACAGGGCGGCCAAGGTGATGAGATTGGGCAGGATGTAAATGCCTTTGCGGCGTTGTTTTTCAGGCACGATTTGCTGGGGGTGGAAAAGTGAGGGCTTCTATCATAGCCAGATTTCCCTGCCACACTGCGGCATGGACACAGCAGCTTGGCCCACAAGGGGCAAAGGAAGATGGGGGATGTGAGACCTTTTTCTCAAAAACCTTGATATTGCAGGTGTTTTTTGAGCGAAATACAGTCGCAACTCTTAGAATGACTTGGATATTAAAGAGACAAAAACAACCGATTGGGAGTCGCCATCAAATTTAGCCCTCGCCTCGCCTCGCAACGCAAGCATCTGTTTGCGTTTTTTTGCGTTGCCTGGGTTTTTTGCCTGACGGCTTTCGGTGCGGCATCGGCGCAGGCGCAGCAAAGCCAAACTGGGGCAAGTGCTGCGGCCACCGCTGCTTTGGGTATGGCCCAAATCGGCCCGCTGGATGCTGCAGGGCAAGATGTTTCCTTGCGCCAGCATTGGCAATATGCCTACATCCATCGGCCCTCTGCGGGGGATGCCCTTGATCCAGAGGCCATCTGGCAATCTAAAAACTTGACCGAAGCCGACCCTTCGGCATGGATGCATTTGGGCCCCGAGCGCAGCTATGTCGCCCGTTTCCGCCTCAGTAAGGCCCGTTCAGATTATGGGGCTTTTGTCGTTGTTCCCTCGCCCCAATTGGATCAAGTGGAGTTTTGGTGGCGCGCCAGCGATGGCGGCACTGGCTGGCAATACGCCCAAGCTGGCGATATGGTGTTACAAGCCGATAAAGCCATGCGCACACCCTACCCCACCTTTATCGTGCCGGGCGCGTTGGAGGAGGCTGATGTGGTCATGGCCTTCCATAACCAAGAGGCTTTGTTCATGCAAGCCTACGCACAGCACAACCACCACTACCAACAGCAGCGCAGTCTTTACGGCAATGGGACGGGGGCCAGTTTGGGCTTGCTGGGGGCGGTGACTTTGGTCTGCCTGCTCACCTTATGGGTTGGCCGCCCAGAGTTCTACTGGCTCTCCCTCATGTCGCTGGCCTCTTTTTTCTTGTACTTCGTCCGAACGGGTGTGGGCTTGATCGGCATCTGGACGGATCACTTGGCCTTTAACAATTCCGCCTTGGTCTTTTTTGGTTCGCTCACAGGCTCTAGCCTGGTCATGGTGGTGAGCTATTTGATCGCCAGCTTCCGTGGCATTCGCTTGGCGCGTTTTGTCTATCGGATTGTGGCTGCTTTGGGCCTGCTGCTGGCGTTATTGAGCCTCACCGTATTGAGCTACCCCGTGGCGAATGCCTTGTTCCGCATTCAAATGGGCGTCGTGATGCTGCTGTGTTTGGTCGTGCCTGCTATTTTGGCTTTTGCCAAAGGCGATCGCGTGGCCTCTTGGGTGAGCATGGCCATCATGGCCATTGTGGTCAGTACTGGGGCGCAAACTTACAGCTATTACTTGGTGGAGCCCAGCGATATTTGGGGCGTGGTCTCCGCTGTCAGTTGGGTGGTGGCGATTTTGGGCTTATTTGCCGCCGCCTATGGCAAATTCCAATATGGCTTTACCGCTTTGGGCGATCGCCTGCATGTGAACGCCCAGCTTGATCAACTCACGGGCTTGCAAAACAGCAAAGGCTTTGAGCAAAGCCTGTCCTTGGCTGTACTGGCTGCGGGCCAACGCCGTGATTTGGCCCCTGTTTTCACCGTTCTGATGTGCCGCCTGCCCGTGATTGAGCACCAAGAGAGCGAAGAATACGGGCAAACCATCAGCAACTCGGTTGAAGTGCGTTTGGCCGCTTCCATCAAACAAACCCTGCCTGAGACTTCCAGCATTGCCCGTGTGCAAAGGGGTTGCTTCACGGCTTTGGTGACTGAGCGAGTGAATGCCAAATTCATGGAAAACGCAGCCACCAAAATCGTCTCTGATGTGCTCAACGCCGACGATTTGCCCAATTTCGTTTCAGAGCTGGGTTTGCAAGTCATCATCAGCCAAGTGCCGAGCTACCGCATCAACCCTGCCGTTTTCCAAGCCTTGCACTCCTTTGGTGAAGCACAGGAAGAAAGCAAAAAAACCATCCACTGGGTGGACTTGATGGTCAGCTCCAAACCTCAGCACACCCGATAAGCCACAATAGGCCCAGCCCGAACGAGGCTTGCCCGCGCTGAACACAGCCAGGC
The DNA here is from genome assembly GCA_964544605.1 of uncultured Burkholderiaceae bacterium. Classification (GTDB taxonomy): domain Bacteria; phylum Pseudomonadota; class Gammaproteobacteria; order Burkholderiales; family Burkholderiaceae_C; genus JAMIFN01. Next base: position 16,109 of record CAZJBX010000028.1, on the reverse strand, counting down.
AAGCCTTTTTGCTTTGCCCTTTTTGCCCCAGCCATGCTTGAACCTTTGTCCCCTTTGACTGAAAGCCTCATCCGCAGTGAAACCTTGCACGCCGATGGCTTTTTGACCCTCAAGCGCGATCAAGTGCGTCTGCCCGATGGCCGCAGCGCCAGCCGCGAATATGTGCAACACCCTGGTGCCGTGGTGGTGCTGGCCTTAACGGAAGCCGGCGGCATCATCATGGAACGCCAATACCGCTACCCCGTTGGTCTGACGCTGCTGGAGCTGCCCGCTGGCAAGCTTGACGCAGGTGAAGCACCGTTGCACTGCGGCCAAAGAGAGCTGCTGGAAGAAACGGGCTACCAAGCCCAAACTTGGGCCTATGCGGGCCTCATGCACTTGGCCGTGGGCTATTCCGATGAAATCATCCACATCTACTTTGCCCGTGGCCTGCGTCAGCAGGGTCAGCAGCTCGATGAAGGGGAGTTCCTCGAAGTGTTTGAAATGCCTCTGCCTGAGTTCTTTGCCGCCTGCGATGCGCAAGCCATCACCGATGCCAAAACCCTCAGTTGTGCCTATTATTTGGCGCGCTGGCAGGCGGGTTTATTGCCGCTGGATTGGCAGGAGGTAGGTCATGGCGTGGGCTGAGGAGGATGCCATCCACATCACCGATGTGGAGGCCGCTATCAACTGGCTGCGCCAGCAATACCCATCGCCTGACGGCATCCGCCTGCAAGCGCCGCTGCGCCTGTGGGCTGAAATTTATGCCCTCATGGTCTATCAGGGCCAAGCCTGGCTGCCTGCCCGCAGCGTGCCTGAAGCGGCCATGACTTATTGGCTCGACTGGTATGACACCACACCCGACACCCCTTGCATCGCCATTTGCTCAACCGCCCAAGGCGACAGCATTTGCAAAGGCTGTGGCCGCAGCGAGTGGGAGGTGCAAGACTGGCAGGCCATCAACCCCGTGGCCAAGCGCATGGTCTGGCGCCGCATCACGCAAGAGGGCACGGCCTGGCGCTTCAACAAATATGCCGAACGCGCTGTAGAAAAGCGTGACGAGCAGGCTTAAAACCCAGAGTAGCCAAGGCCGATAGTGCCTTGGCCCACCGTTACAATCAGCAGCTTGGCTCGCCGCCGTAGTTCAATGGATAGAACGAGCGCCTCCTAAGCGCTAGATCTAGGTTCGATTCCTAGCGGGGGCGCCATTGCTACACAGAAAAACCCGCTTGGGCCGAGGCCGCAGCGGGTTTTTGCTTTTCTGTAGGTACTGCTTTAGCGTTTTTTCTTTGGGGCTGTGTTTTTGCTTGCTTTGGCGGCGGTTTTCGCTGTGGCTTTCGGCGCAGCTTTGCCTTTGGTTTTGCCGCTGTTTGTGGCCCTGCCTTTGCTGGTTGTTTCGGTTTTGCTGTTGGCTTTGGCGCTGCTGATGGCGACTTGCTTGCAGCGGCGCTTTTTGCCTTTGCCTGTGCAGACTTCACGCGTGCGAGCGGCGGGTGGTTTGGGCTGGGCCACAGGGGTGAGGCTGAGGTTGGCACCTTGGGCGACATCGAGGCTGATGTCCTCATGCGGCAGGTGGCTCAGGCGCTCAATGAGCAGGGTGGAGCCGCTGCGGATGAGCATGCCGCCGGGGATGTTGTTGAGGCTGCGCAGGGATTCGGCATTGGTGCCAGAGCGGTCAGCGGCATCGGCCAAGCTCATGGTGTGGGGCACGACCCAAGCGGTGTGGCTGGCCAAGGGGCCAGTGTGGCGACGCAGGTTGCGCTCAAAGGTTTCGGCCTTGTCCCAAGGCAGCAAAATTTGTGGTGTGTGGCTGGCGACGATGAGGGATTTTTTCGCCGAGGGGTTGAGTTCTCTGAAGGATTCAATCCCGACTTCAGCCAATTGGGCGGCCAGTTCGACATCGATATCGCGCTGGATGGGCACAGCGCGGAAGAAGGGGTGGTTGGGCGCGTAGGGCAGTTCGATGCCGTAGAGCCCAGGCTGGGTGATGATGTTTTTGATGGCTTGCAGTTTGGGCACATAAAGGCGGGTTTCTGCTGGCATGGTAAGGTCGGTGTAGGCCGTGCTCAGGCCCTCGGCCTCATTGCGCCGCATGGCGCGTTGCACCGAGCCTTCGCCCCAGTTGTAAGCGGCCAAGGCCAAGTGCCAGTCGCCAAACATATTGTGCAGTTTTTGCAGGTAGTCGAGGGCGGCGCGGGTGGAGGCTTGCACATCGTTGCGGTCGTCGTGGAAGCTGTTTTGCTTGAGCGCAAAGTAGCGGCCCGTAGAGGGGATGAATTGCCAGATGCCTGAGGCCCTGGCGCTGGAGTAGGCGGTGGGGTTGTAGGCGCTTTCAACAAAGGGCAGCAGGGCCAGTTCGGTGGGCATGTTGCGCTTTTCCAGCTCCTCAACGATGTAATAGAGGTAGCGGCGCGAGCGGTTGGTCATGCGGTTGATGTAGTCGGGGCGCTGCACATACCAGTCGGTTTGGCGCTCGGCCAAGTCGGTGTGGAGATCGGGGATGGCGTAGCCACGGCGGATGCGCTGCCACAGGTCTTGGTCGTTTTGTTTGACACCGCGCTCTTGTAAAAGGTGGCTCAATGAGCCGTATTCGTGTGTGCTATCAACACGGGGTGTGGCGGTGTGTGTGCTGCCTGACTGGGGCAGTTGGGCGCAGGCGGCCAAGCTGAGAACAGCCAAGGCAAAGAGGGCGCGGAGAATGAGGCGAGGCAGGCGGGGCATAAGGGGCAGGGCAGTTATGCAGGGCAGAAAACAAGCGGCGCTTTAACTGAAGTGGTTGCGCTGCTCGCGCAGGGCGGTGAAGACGCTCAGGGCGCCAGCCGTGCTGGGAGGCGGGCTCAAGTGTAGCGCCATTGTTTTGCAGAAATCGGCTTGCAGGGTTTGTAAGAAGGGGTTGAGCTGCTTTTCCAGCTTCAGGCGGGTGGGCAGGGTAGGGCGGTTTTCAGCCCGCAGGCTGAGGCAGTGCGCTTGGTATTGAAGCAAATCGCGGCGTTCAGCTTGCAGGCTCAGGGCAAAGCGCAGATTGGTGAGGGTGTATTCATGGGCGCAGTAGATGCCGCAGTCATCGGGCAGGGCGGCAATGCGCTCTAGGCTGGCCAGCATTTGTGCGGGGCTGCCTTCAAACAAACGGCCACAGCCGAGGGAGAACAAGGTGTCGCCACTGAATAGGGCTGGCTCAGGGCCAGATTGAAGGGCCAAGTTGGGGCTATAGAACAGCACATGGCTGAGGGTGTGGCCAGGTGCGGCCAGCACTTGCCAGTTTTGGCCCAAGCAGCGGATGTGCTCGCCGCCATACACGGCGTGTACCGCGCCCAAGCTGGCGATACTGGGGTGGGCTGCGCCCCAAACGGGGGCGGGGTGCTGGGTCAAAATCTCGGCCACGCCGCCAATGTGGTCGGCATGGTGGTGGGTGAGGAAGATGCCGGCCAAGCGCAAATTCTGCGCCGCAAGGTAGTGCAATACGGGGGCAGCCTCGCCGGGGTCCACCACCAGGGCCTCACGGCCATCGTGCAAAAGCCAGATATAGTTGTCGCTGAAGGCGCTCAAAGGGATGATGTCTAACATGCTGTTGGCCTCTTTTGATGAGCCGCCCATTATGCGTAAGCCGCCAGATGCCGCAGAACACCGACCCGATAGCCCCCCCACTGCCCGCCCCAAGCTGGCCGCAAAGCCCAGCGGGGGCTTATGTGTTGGCGTGGCAGGCCGAGCGCTACGCCGCCTTGCTTGAAGGCATTTTTGGCTATTACGCCCTGCAACTGGGCCTGCCTGAATGCCCAGGCTTGGCCGCCTGCCGTATGCCGCACCGCTGGCTGATGCTGCAAACGCCGCAGGGCCAAGCGAATGCAGGCCAAGCGCAATTGTGGGGCGACTTCCACCAACTGCCGCTGCAAGAGGGCAGTGTGGATTTGCTGCTGCTGCCGCACACCCTGGAGCAGTCGGCCCAGCCTGCGGCCACCCTGCGCGATGCCGCCCGCGCCCTGCGGCCCCAAGGCCATGTGCTCATCAGCGGCTTTCATGCGCAAAGTGCTTGGTATGCCTTGGGCCTGAGCCGCCGCCGCCAAGCGCTGGGCCTACCTGCTGCGGCGCAATTGCCCACTTTGCCGGCCTTGCGCCAGCAGCTTCAAGCCTTGGGGCTGGAGGTTTTGCACGCAGAATACGGCGTTTGGCAGCCTCTGCGTGCGCCGCAAGCGGGCTACGGGCCTGTGCAAACCATAGAGCGCTGGGGCCAACGCCTGTTGCCGCATTTGGGCGCATGTTTTGTGCTGCTGGCGCAAAAGCGGGTGCTCGGCGGCACGGCCCTGCACCCTGAATGGGCACGGCCCAAAGCTTGGCATTCTGAGCTGGGCTTGGCCGGCCTGGCCCCTGCATCGAAAACCCACCCACCTGCGCCCGCCCAACGCAACACCACAGCCTATGACGACCCAGCCCCACACCTTGCCCGCCCTTGACTTGCGCAGCGATGACTTCGCCCTCTTTGGCCTGCCGCGCCGCTTTGCCCAAAACGAGGCTGAGCTGGACACCATTTGGAAGCGCCTGCTGGCGCAAGTTCACCCTGACAAATTTGCCGCCCAAGGCGAGCAAGCGCAGCGTCTGGCCATGCAGTGGAGCGTGCGTGTGAACGAGGCGCACCAACGCCTGCGCCAACCCGTGCAGCGGGCGGCGTATTTGTGCGCTTTGGCTGGGCATGATGTGGCGCAAATGGCGCGCCAGCCCATGAGTCCCAGCTTTTTAATGCAGCAAATGCAGTGGCGCGAAGCCTTGGACGCGGCGGGCCAAGATGAGGCAGCCCTGCAAAGCCTGTGGGACGAGGCTCAGGCTTGGCAGCAGGCTGCCTTGGCCGAAGTGGCGCAACTGCTCGATGCCCAGCAAGATGCGGCGGCGGCAGCCCTGCGCGTGCGTGAGCTGGGCTTTGTGCAAAAGTTTCAAGCAGCGTTAGAAGACCATTGGCCGATTTGAACGGTGAGCACACTGTGGGTGTATAGGCCGATTGAGGGCGGCGCAAAAGGCCAAGTTTGGGCACAATAGCGGCCACTATGAGTGATGCAGACAACCCCCCATTGACCGAGGCCGATATCAATCGCATTCGCTGGCGCTGCCGCCGTGGCCTGCTGGAGAACGACCTCTTTATTGAACGCTTCTTTGAGCAATACGCCAAGCAGCTCAAGCGTGACGATGCTGTGGCTTTGCTGGCACTCATGGATTTGAGCGACAACGACCTGCTGGATTTGCACCTTGGGCGCAAAGACTTGGCCGCCGTTGCGCCCGAGTTGGATACGCCCATCACGCAGCGGCTGCTGAGCTGGCTCAAAAACCGTGACGGCTCTCTCGCATAAAATAGCCCCTTGGCATTTAAAACAACCCCCCCATTGAAAGTGAACGCTCCATGAAAGCAGCAGACTACCAAGCCACGCTCTCTTTTTCGAATGGCAAACCCAGTGTAGAGCTCCCCGTCTATCAGGGCAGTATTGGCCCTGAGGTGCTCGATATCCGCAAGCTCTATGCGCAAACGGAAATGTTCACCTATGACCCTGGCTTCATGTCCACTGCTTCTTGCCAGTCGGCCATCACCTATATCGATGGCGACAAAGGCGAGCTCCTTTACCGTGGTTACCCCATTGAACAGTTGGCATCCGGCAAATTCGACTTTCTCGATGTCTCTTATTTGCTACTCAACGGTGAATTGCCTGCTGAGGACAAACGCGATGACTTCCACAAACTGGTGCTGCAACACACCATGGTCAACGACCAAATGCAGTTCTTTATGCGTGGCTTCCGCCGCGATGCCCACCCCATGTCCATCCTCACGGGTTTGGTCGGCGCCATGTCCTCCTTCTACCATGACAGCACGGACATCAACAACCCTGAGCACCGCGAGATTTCCGCCATCCGCCTGATTGCCAAGCTGCCCACACTGGTGGCCATGACCTACAAATACGGCATTGGCGAACCCTATATGTACCCCGATAACAGCCTCAGCTATGCGGGCAACTTCCTGCGCATGATGTTCGCCACACCTTGCGAGCCCTACAAAGTGAACCCCGTGCTCGAACGCGCGCTGGATCGCATCTTCATCCTGCACGCCGACCACGAGCAAAACGCCTCCACCTCCACCGTGCGTTTGTGCGGCTCCTCTGGCACCAACCCCTTCGCCGCCATTGCTGCTGGCGTGGCCTGCCTCTGGGGCCCCTCACACGGCGGTGCCAACGAAGCTTGCTTGAACATGCTCGAAGACATCCAAGCCAACGGCGGCATTGCCAAAGTGGGCCAATTCATGGAGCAGGTCAAAGACAAAAACTCTGGCGTGCGCCTCATGGGTTTTGGCCACCGTGTTTACAAAAATTACGATCCCCGCGCCAAACTCATGCAAGAGACTTGCAAAGAGGTCTTGGCCGAGTTGGGCCTAGAGAACGACCCCCTGTTCAAACTGGCCATGGAGCTCGAACGCATCGCCCTGGAAGACGACTACTTCGTGCAGCGCAAGCTCTACCCCAATGTGGACTTCTACTCTGGCATCGTGCAGCGCGCCATTGGCATCCCCGTCAAGCTCTTTACAGGCATCTTTGCCTTGGCCCGCACCGTCGGCTGGATTGCCCAGCTCAATGAAATGATCAGCGACCCCGAATACAAAATCGGCCGCCCCCGTCAGCTCTACACCGGCTCACCCCGCCGCGACATCCCCTAAGCGGCACTCTATCTGCCGCCCAGACAAAGCCCCTCATGCATGAGGGGCTTTTTTTGTCTAGTGGGCAATAACCCTTAGGGGTTTTCCTGTTTTCCGCGCTCCGATTTTTCCTTGTGTGGCGGCTATTCTTGTACTGCCTTTGTGGTTTGTGGGCTCCCCGCCATAAAGCAGTTCAAGAAAAAACCAGGAGACCTTATGCCCAGACAGCACACCTCACAGCCACCCTTCCAAGTCGGAGCGCTGGCCCTTGCCGCCTTGCTATTGGCCAGCGGCCCAGCAGCGGCCCGCACCATGCCCGTGGGTGAAGATGGCGAGTTGCGTTACAACTTCACCGCCACCTACTCTTTGGCACAGCGCCTTGAAGCGCCCCACGCCAATTTGACCGACCCCTTGGTGAATGGCGGCAACTTGAACGCCAACGACGGCAACCTTAACTTCAAAAAGAATGCCATCATCAACAACCGCCTGAGCTTGCTGGGCGAAGCCGATTTCCGTTACAACGCCTCACAAGGCGTCTTTTTGCGTGGGCAGGTTTTTTATGACGCCGCCTACCGAGGCAAAACCGACAACCGTGGCGCTTTGGCCTACACCAGCAACAATTTGCCCAGCGATCGCTTTGCCAAAGGCACACGCCGCGCCTCTGGTGGCGAGGCTGAATTCCTAGATGCCTACTGGTATGGGGACTTCCGCTTGGGCGATGAGTCGGCCCTGAACCTGAAAGTGGGCCGCCATGTGGTGCAATGGGGTGAAGGTGTGTTTTTTGCCAACATTGCGGGCGCGCAAGCCCCTGTGGATGTGAACAAGGTGAATGTGCCTGGCGCTCAGGTGAAAGACTTTTTGCTGCCAGTGGGCCAAGTCTCGGCCACTTATGTGCTGAACAACAAAACCACCCTGATGGGCTATGTGCAGTATGAGCACCGCCCCATCAAAATTCCTGCTGTCGGCAGCTTCTGGTCCACCACCGATTTGCTTGGCCCAGGCGGCGAGCGCATGTGGTTGCAGCCGCCCACACCTGGCAACCCCAATGGCGTTGCGGCTGCACGGGGTGATGACATCAAAGCCCGCAAGAGTGGCCAATGGGGTATTGGTGGGCGCTATATGACGGACGATGGCACCGAATTGGGGCTTTACCACCTGCGCTACCACAGCCGCGCGCCATCGGCTCGGGTGAATTTGGTGGGCATTCCCGTCGCCCCCTTTGTTTCAGTGGGCAGCTACCAAGCCCGCTATCAAGAGGACATCAAACTCACGGGCATGAGCTTTAGCACCCGTGCGGGTGATGCCGTGGTGGCCGGTGAATTGAGCTACAAACAAAACCTCCCCATTTGGGTCATCAACAATGGCAGCCCGACCAACCTCCTGCCTGAAGACGGCATGATTGGCTACAACCCCGCCAACGGCAAGGCCAGAGGCAATGTCTGGCAGGCACAGGTCAGCAGCATTTATGTCACCAGCCCCAATGCCTTGGCAACAGGCGGCATCTCTTTGGTGGGTGAAGTGGCCTACCAACACGCGGGCAGCAAGAAAACGCCTTTGCAGCGCACCAGCACCCGTGATGTCAGCACCATCGCACTCATGGCTGCGCCCTCTTATCCCAGCATCGCCAATGGCTGGGACTTGAGTGTGCCCATCAGCTATATGCAGGTCATCAGCGGCAAAAATGTCGCCGCCTGTGGTGTCAACTGCCACTCCAACTTCCCCAGTGGGGACTCCATGAGCCTATCGGGTGAAAAAGACAAACGCCTGAGCATTGGGGCGCAAATGACCTATATGAACAACCTCAAGTTCGGCTTGAGCTACAACCGCTTCATGGGTACACCGGATTACACCCGCAGCCCCATGGGTGATCGCGATAACTTGGCCTTTAGCGCCTCCTACAACTTCTAAGGAGACAAGAGTATGACAAAGCAAATTTGGAAAACAGCCTTGGCCACGGCCTGTTTGATTCTGGCCAGCGGCGCTTGGGCCAAATCCACCCCTGAAGAAATCGCCAAGCTGGGGGGCGAGCTCACCTGCGCTGGGGCCGAGAAAAAAGGCAATAGCGATGGCGTGGCCGACTACACTGGCAAATGGCTGGGTGCGCCTGCGGGCATCACGGGCTTGAGTGAGCCGCTGCAAAACCCCTACGCCGGTGAAAAGCCGATTTACACCATCACCCCAGCCAATATGGCGCAATACGCCAAGTTTTTGAGCCCTGGTCAGCAGGCCATGTTCAAAAAATACCCCAGCTACAAAATGCCTGTTTACACCAGCCACCGTGACTTCCGTTACGCCGACTGGGTCTGTGAGCGCACCAAAGAGAACGCCAAAAATGCGGTCTTGGTCGATGGGGGGCTGGGGGTTGAAGGCGTGCGCGGCTCTTTGGCCTTCTTCCCCTTCCCGAAAACGGGCTTGGAGCTGGCCACCAACATGATGTTCTCCTTCCGTGCCACAGAGTCCGCCACCTACGATGTGGCCACGGTTTACCCGGGCGACAAAATTGCTTGGTCGCGGCAGAGCTTCAAAATCTTGGCGCATTTGAGCGAGCGCGAGGCCACGCCCATCAGCACTGTCGGCACCATGTCCATGCAGGCCAATGTGTCTTTGGTGCTGCCCCTGCGCTCAGCAGGTGTGGCTTATGTGGCGCATGACTACTTCAACATCAAAACCCACCCCCGCTTGGCCTATGGCTATGACCCCGGCACGCGCCGTGTGCGTCAAAACCCCGCCTTTGGTTTTGACTCGCCTGACTCGACCACGGGCGTGCGCACGATTGACGAAGACCGCATCTTCAACGGCTCACCTGAGCGCTACGACTGGAAGATTGTGGGCAAGCAAAGTATGCTGATTCCGTACAACGCCTACGATATGGACGACAGCAAAGTCACTTACAAAGAGCTGCTCACGCCCGGCCACCTCAGCCCTGAGAAAGCCCGCTATGAGATGCACCGTGTTTGGGTGCTGGAGGCCACGGTCAAGCCTGGCTTCCGCCACAAATACGCCAAGCGCGTCATCTATATTGATGAGGACACTTGGCAGGCTGTGATGACGGAAATCTACGACACCCGTGGTCAGCTCTGGCGCTTCAACCAAGCGAATTTGAAGTATGACTATGGTGCGCAAATGTATGTCTCGCGCATCAGCACTTACAACGACTTCTTGCGTGATTTGTATGTCGCAGATCGCCTCATGAATGAAGTGCCGCAAAAGCCGAAATACGGCAAAGAGGCGGGCTTGGATGCATCCATGTTCACGCCAGAATACATCCGCCGCATGGGGCGTTAAATCCCTGTTGCGCTGTGCCAGCCCCTCTGCGGAGGGGCTTTTTTATGGACAAAAATCCGCAATGCGTAGGGTTGAAGGCGGGTGGCGCTGGGGGTTTTCCCTAGGTTGATGAAACGAATTGATATGCCGCAAGAGGTGGCCCTAGAAAACGGTGTTAGATTGGGGCACACGCTTTGCGGCGTGCCTATATTTCAAACACTAGGAGACAAACATGTCAGCTCGTTTTCAAGCCCGTTTTGGGCTGACTTTGGTGGCTGCGGCTGCTGCATTGACCGCAGCCAGTGCCCATGCCCGTACCATGCCTTTGGGTGAGGACGGCGAAATCCGCTACAACTTCACCGCCAACTACGCTTTGGCGCAACGCCTTGAAGCGCCACATGCGCGCTTGACCGATACCGCCATCAACCCCAATGTGCCGAATGCGGACGATGGCAACCTCAACTTCAAAAAGAACGCCATCATCAACAACCGCATCAGCGTGCTCGGTGAAGCCGATATCCGCTACGCCGCCAACCAAGGCGTGTTTGTGCGAGCACAGGCTTTTTACGACGATGCCTACCACGGCAAAACCGATAACAAAGGCTTTACCGACAACCATGCACCAGGGCAAAGGGAGTTTGCCAAAGGCACGCGCCGTGCTGCAGGCGGTGAGGCTGAATTCCTGGATGTGTACTGGTATGGCGACTTCCAACTCAGTGATGAATCGGCCATCAACCTGAATGTGGGCCGCCATGTGGTGCAATGGGGTGAGGGCTTGTTCTTCGCCAACATCGCTGGCGCACAAGCCCCAGTGGATGTGAACAAAATCAATGTGCCTGGCTCACAGGTGAAAGACTTCTTGTTGCCCGTCGGCCAAGTTTCGGCCAACTACAGCCTCAACCACAAAACCAGCCTGATGGCCTATTGGCAGTATGAATTCCGCGAGTCCAAAATTCCTGCGGCGGGCAGCTTCTGGTCTGTGGCCGACTTCCTTGGCCCAGGCGCTGAGAACATGTTCCTCGGCGGCAGTTGCCCTATGGGTCTGTGCCCCCGAGGCGATGATATTGAACCCCGCAAGAGTGGCCAGTGGGGTATTGGCGCGCGCTACATCACCGATGCCGCAACTGAGTTCGGTCTCTACCACCTGCGCTACCACAGCCGTGGCCCCTCTTTGCAGGTGAATGTGGACCCCACCACTTTTGCGCCTGTCGGCTATCAAGTGCGTTACCAAGATAACATCAAACTCACGGGTGCCAGCATCAGCGCCCGTGCGGGTGATGTGGCTGTGGCGGGTGAAGTCAGCTACAAGCAAAACACCCCTGTGTGGGTGATGTTGCCCGGCGCTGCTGGCCCGACCAACTACATCGATGGCATGGGCATGGGCCAAGCCCGTGGCAATGTGGTGCAGGCGCAAGTGAACAGCACTTACATCATGGGCCCCAATCCTCTGGCCTATGGCGGCATCACCTTGCTTGGTGAGGTGGCTTACCAGCACGCCAAGAGCAAGAAAACCAACTTGGCTTGGGCCAACTCGCGCGATGCTGCGGCGATTTCTGTCATGGCCATCCCTTCTTACCCCAATGTGTTTGAAGGCTGGGACTTGGCCGTGCCTGTCAGCTATATGCAAGCCATCACTGGCAAACGCGCCCGCACTGAAGGCTGCGAAATGAGCTGCCACGCCACCTTCCCCAATGGTGACTCACTCACCCTGCTGGGCGACAAAGAAAAACGCCTGAGCTTGGGTGCCAACTTCACCTACCTCAGCAATTTGCAAGTGGGCTTGAACTACACCCGCTTTATGGGCCGCCCTGACTATGTGCGCAACCCCGTTGGTGATCGCGACAACATCGCGTTCAATGTGAAATACAACTTCTGATTGACCCGAGCTTGAACTTGAAGGAGCAAGAGAAATGAAAACCTTGATGAAAACCACCGCCTTGGCCGCTGCTTTGGCCTTTGCGGGATCGGCCATGGCTGCGGCCACCCCTGCCGAAATCGACCGCTTGGGCAAAGACCTCACCTGCTTTGGCGCTGAAAAAGCAGGCAATAGCGATGGTGTGGCCGAATTCACTGGCAAATGGTTGGGCGCGCCCCAAGGCTTTGGCACAACCGAGCCGCTGAAAAGCCCTTACGCCGCTGAGAAGCCGCTCTACACCGTCACGCCTGCGAATATGGCGCAATACGCCAAGTTTTTGAGCCCTGGCCTGCAAGCCATGCTGAAAAAATACCCGACCTACCAAATCCCTGTGTATCAGAGCCACCGCGACTTCCGCTACCCTGATTGGGTTTGTGAGCGCAGCAAAGAGAACGCCAAAATCGCCAAACTGGTCGATGATGGCTTGGGCGTAGAGGGCGTGCGTGGCGCTTTGGCCTTCTTCCCCTTCCCGAAAACGGGCTTGGAGCTGGCCACCAATGCCGTCTTGACCCAGCGCCCCAGCGAATGGGGCTATTACGATGCGGCGGTGGTGCACTCGCTCGATCGCATCTCTTGGGGCCGCCAAGACTACCGCATCATCAACTACCACGGCGATGAGAAATCCCAGCCCAAAACCACGGTAGGCACTTCTTACTCGCAGGCCAATATCGCCACCATCTTGCCCTTACGGGATGCCGGTGCCAGCTTTGTCACAGCCGATGGCTTCAACACCAAAACCGCGCCCCGCATCACCTTTGGCTACGACCCTGGTACCCGCCGCGTGCGCCAATTCCCAGCCTTTGGTTTTGACTCGCCCGACCCCGCCACCAGCGGCTTCCGCACCATTGATGAGGACCGCCTCTTTAACGGCTCGCTTGAACGCTATGACTGGAAAATTGTGGGCAAGCAAAGCATGATCGTGCCTTACAACGCCTATGGTTTGGATGACACCAGCGTCAAATACAAAGACCTCATCATGGCCAACCACATGAACCCCGCACACACCCGCTATGAAATGCACCGTGTTTGGGTTTTGGAAGCCACGCTGAAGAAAAACTTCCGCCACAAATACGCCAAGCGCGTGATGTATGTGGACGAAGACACTTGGCAAATGGTGATGGCTGACAACTACGACAGCCGTGGCCAGCTCTGGCGTGTGAACCAAGTCAACCTGAAATATGTGTATGACGCGCAAAGCTATATGACCCGCGTGGTCACTTATAACGATGTGCTCAGCGGCGCATATGTGATTGACCGCATGACCAACGAGGCCAAGCAGCAGCCCAAATATGGCAATAAAACTGGCCTCACGCCAGCCATGTTCACGCCTGACTACGCCCGCCGCCAGGGTAAATAAAGCCTAGGTTTTATTGACCCCAAAGCAAAACGGGAGGCCACAGCCTCCCGTTTTTTTGTGCCTGTGCGCTGTAGGGCTTACATGCCGCTGAAGTTGGGCTTGCGTTTTTCCATAAAGGCGCTCATGGCCTCTTTGGCCGCAGGCTGGCCCAGCATTTGGCCAAAGGTATCGGCTTCATCGGCAATCACCTCTTGCACCAAACGCGCTTGTGATTTCTTCATCAAGGCTTTGGTCGCCAGCAAAGAGCTGAGCGGCTTGGCCGCCAAACGCTGCGCCACAGCTTGGGCATGGGCGGCCACCTCTTGTGGCGGCAGCACCTTGTTCACCAGGCCCAAATCAAGGGCGGTATCGGCATTGAAGGGCTCGCCCAGCAGCAGCAACTCGGCGGCACGGGGGTAGCCCGCCACTTGTGCCAACAGCAGGCTGGAGGCGAACTCAGGGCACACCCCCAAATTGATAAAAGGCATGGCAAAAGCGGCGTTATCACCCGCAAACACCAGCTCGCAATGCAGCAGCAAAGTGGTGCCTATGCCCACGGCGGGGCCGCACACGGCGGCCACCACTGGCTTAGGGAACTGCGACAAGGCGCGCATAAAGCGGAACACGGGCGCATCTGAACTGGTGGGCGGGTGCTCTAAAAAATCGCCAATGTCATTGCCAGCGGTAAATACAGTGTCGGAGCCTTGTATCACGGCCACGCGCACATCAGCGTTATCGGCAGCTTGCTCTAGGGCCTCGGCCAAATCGCTATACATCTGGCGCAAGATGGAATTTTTACGGCTCTCGCGCTTGAAGCTCAGGGTCAGCACGCCGTTTTCAAGGTGGCTCAAAATATCGCTCATGGGGTTCATCTCTTTCAGTCAATGTGAGGGTGCTCGCCATTTTAGGTGCTTGGCCGCATGGGCCAGCCGCCAAACGCCTGCGGCCACTAAAATTGGCGCTTGCACTGCCCCTTTGAGAAAGCCTAGAAACCGCCATGAGCACCCGCACGAATGCCGACACCAACGCCAATACAAACACCAAGGCCAGCACCTTCACCGTTGAATTGGGCGAGCGCAGCTACCCCATTTTGATTGGCGGCGACTTGCTGGGGCAAGTGAGCACTTACGCCGCCTTGCCCAAGGCCAGCACCGCCTACATCATCAGCAACACCACCGTGGCCCCCCTCTATGCGGCGCAATTGCAAGCAGCCTTGGCCGCGCACTACCCACGGGTCGAGCTACTGGCCCTGCCTGACGGCGAAGCGCACAAAAACTGGGAAAGCCTGAACCTGATTTTTGATGCCCTGCTGGGCCAAGCCTGCGACCGCAAAACCGTGCTCTTTGCGCTGGGCGGCGGCGTGGTGGGCGATATGACGGGCTTTGCCGCCGCCTGCTATATGCGTGGCGTGCCCTTTGTGCAAGTGCCCACCACCTTGCTCTCGCAAGTCGATTCCAGCGTTGGCGGCAAAACCGCCATCAACCACCCCTTGGGCAAAAACATGATTGGCGCCTTCTACCAGCCGCAGTTGGTGGTGTGCGATTTGCACAGCCTGCGCACTTTGCCTGAGCGCGAGGTGGCGGCAGGCTTGGCCGAGGTCATCAAATACGGCCCCATTGCCGATGCCGCGTTTTTCACTTGGCTGGAGGCGAATATCGAGGCACTGGTGGCGCTGGATAAGCAGGCACTCACTTATGCCGTCGAACGCTCCTGCCAAATCAAGGCCGAAGTGGTGGCCCAAGACGAGAAAGAAAGCGGCCTGCGCGCCATCCTCAACTTTGGCCACACCTTCGGCCACGCCATTGAAGCCGGCATGGGCTACGGCGCTTGGCTGCATGGCGAAGCCGTGGCCGCTGGCATGGTCATGGCGGCGGACTTGTCGCAGCGCCTGGGCTTGGCCGATGCCAGCTTGCTGCCGCGCCTGCAAACCCTGCTGCAAAAAGCGGGCCTGCCCACCCAAGCGCCCGCCATACCCATGGACGAATTCATGCAGCACATGATGGTGGACAAAAAAGCCGAAGGTGGTCGCATCAAATATGTACTGATTGAGACACTGGGCCGCGCCTGCGTGCGCCAAGCCGAGCCTGAGCTGGTGCGCGAGGTCATCGCCGCCCACATGGCCGCCGCCTAAAACCCCAAAGGCCGCGCCATGATGCCTTGGAGCGAGCTGGGCCTGTTTGTGGCCGCCTCAGCCGCCTTGGCCGCCGCGCCGGGGCCAGACAACCTCTACACCCTGAGCCAATCGGCCCTGCATGGGCGGCGCGCTGGCTTTGTCTTCATCTTGGGCCTGTGCACGGGCCTGCAAGTACACATTGCCGCCCTAGCGCTGGGCGTGGCCGCCCTGCTTGCGGCTTGGCCGCTGGGCTTTCACCTACTGCGCATCCTCGGCGCGGCCTATTTGCTGTATCTGGCTTGGCAGGCTTGGTACGCATCAGCGCCCCCCGCAGTAGCTGAGGCGACAAGGCCCACTGCGGCCCAGCCGCCCAAACAGCGCCGCCCCAATTGGGCTTTGCTGCGCAGCCTCTATCGGCGCGGCATCATCATGAACCTGAGCAACCCCAAAGTCGGGCTCTTCTTCTTGGCCTTCTTGCCGCCCTTTGCGCGGCCTGAATGGGGCAATATGGCGGCGCAACTGGCCGTATTGGGCTGGGTCTTTATGCTGGTGGCCGCCTCAATTTTGTGCGCCATTGCCTGGGCTGCCGATGGCCTCGGCCCCTGGCTGGCCGCCCGCCCCCAAGCCGAACGCCGCTTGCAACAAACAACGGCGCTCGTCATGGCGGCCTTGGCCTTGCGCTTGCTGTGGGGCTAGCAGTGCAGAATTCGGGAACCTAGAAGCGGTGCCATATTTCCCTTCCACGGAGGGGAATTTGGGTTCATGGCTGTAGCAAGGCACTCAGCCAAAGAAGTAGCGCCTATTCCCCTCCCACGGAGGGGTGCCCGTAGGGCGGGGTGGT
>CAZJBX010000027.1:0-41507 GCA_964544605.1 uncultured Burkholderiaceae bacterium | reverse complement strand
GGGCTTGACCCGCAATCTATCATTCGAAAATCGACGACAAATCGGCAAAGCCGAGACTTCAATGGGGCGGAGTGAGTTACCAAGCACAGATTCGGAAATCCTGACCCACCCAGCAGGCACGATCTTTCGTCGAACGCCGAGCCTCTCCCCAGCGAGAGTTGTTGCCATAAATGGTCAAACCACGCACCTCAGCCACATCTTTGGCAACAATGTATACAGAGACATCAGTAATTTCTGGGAATAAATTCTTGCCTTTCTGGGCTGACGCCAAACTAAAAGAGCCGCCTTTTTCACGCCGAAACAGGCATGAGCCGCGAAAAGCTGGGGATCCAGCACTTTCAATGGCACATTTGACGGTTTTTTTCGCATCGGATGGTGTCGAAACCGCTGGCACACAATCAACCACTTTTACTGAGCGAAAGTCATCAATGCTGATGAATCCATGGCTTTTGGCAAAGGTCGTATCGCCAGCAGAAATTTGAATGCATTGTCCTTTTTTGAGGGCATCTAATTGTTTTTGGCCTTTGCCACTGATGCTGCCAGCATAGATGGAGACATTTCCTTTGTCTGTTGGTAGCTGAACAGACTCCTCCCCATAAATCACATTGCCTTTTAATTTAGCGTTTAAAGTCCCTGCATACACAGACGACACGGCACAAATTAGCAAAAATCCAAACAAGCTGCGAACTCTCATGAAATAACTCCTTACAAAAATATGAATTTGGCCACCCATCTACGCAGACATGGCAAGTGGGAAGGACTGAAGAAACGCAAAGCGCATCTAGGGCTGCTTTGCTGCACCTCATCATACTTTAAAAAGGCCGAACTGACCTATTCCAAGATGACCTTTATCTTGCCGCGATGGTTGTCTCTATTCACCACCCGCGCTATGTCGCGTTACGCCAACATCTGAAGAAATTGCGCAAGGATGCGAATTTGACGCAAGTGGATTTGGCGGCCAAGTTGGGCGATGAGCAGTCCTACATTTCGAAGATCGAGCGCGGTGAGCGCTATGTGGATTTGCTGCTTTATGTGGATTGGTGCCGCGCTTGCGGCGTTGAGCCCAATGTGGGTATGCAGTGGCTGTTGGCGCAAGAGGGCAATACGGCGACCATGCCGCCCTTTGAGGCGCAGCCGTAAGCATGGTTGAGAGGCCCAAGCGAAAAACGCGCCCTAGGGCGCGTTTCTTGTGGCGGCTTCATCCATTCAGCGGCATGACTTCGGCCCAGCTTGCCCTGCTGCGCAATGGTCGCAGCATCTGGCTATTTCGTCATTGCGGGCTTGACCCGCAATCTATCCGTAGCCATCTAGCCGCAGCAATCGATTCGCCGCCGTCTAACCGTTGCAAGCTCAGGCGCTGGGGGCCACATAGCCCGCCACTTGGTCTGCGCCTTCGCCAAAAAAGTGCTTTTCCATCTGGCGCTTGAGGTAGTCCCGCGCGCGGGCGTCGGCCAGGTTCAGGCGGTTTTCATTGACCAGCATGGTTTGCAAATTCATCCATTCGGCCCATGCCTCTTTGCTCACATTCTCAAAAATCTTTTTGCCCAGCTCGCCGGGTACGGTTTGAAAGGGCAGGCCCTCGGCCTCGCGTCCTAATTTGATGCATTTGACCATGCGTGTCATCGGTGTTTTCTCCTGTAGTCTGCTTGCGATACGATAGGCGATTATCCTTTTTTGGCCTTGCCCTTATTGAGCCGCCCCCTTTTATGAATGCCTGCTCTCTTTTTTCTCTGCGCCGTGTGCTGCTGGCTTTGAGCCTGCTGCTGTTTGGCATGTTGCTGTTCGGCACTTTTTATTTGCAAATGCATTTGGGCCTAGTGCCTTGCCCCATGTGCGTGGTGCAGCGCTATGTGTATGTGCTGATGGCTGTGGTGCTGCTGCTGGCGGGCCTCACGCCCAAGCGCTGTGTGCATGTGGCGGCTGGCTGGCTGGCGGTGGCGCTGGCGGCTTTTGGCCTGTTTACGGCGGGCCGCCAGAGTTGGTTGCAGTGGTATCCGCCTGAGTTCTTCAGTTGCGGGCGTGATCCTTTCAGCATGGTCAATCAAATCGGCTTGGCCGAGGTGCTGCCCAAGGTGTTTGCGGGGCAGGGCGATTGCACGGCTGTGGATTGGGCCTTTTTGGGCCTGAGCATCGCCAACTGGTCTTTCTTGGCCTTTGCCGCCAGCATGGCCGTGCTGCTGGCCGCCATGCTGTGCCCGCGTTGCAAGCAGGCCAAGGTTTGAAGCCATGACGGCCCCTGCCCTACACACGCATTCCCACGCTTGGCAAGATTGGGCCAGCCCGCAGCTGGCGGCTTGGCTCAAGGCGTGGGCGGATGCGGGCCGAGGCGATGCGCCTTTGGCCGTGCTGCCGATTGCCGCGCTGGAGCAGCACGGGCCGCATTTGCCGCTGGGGGTGGATGCCCTGATTGCCGAGCGCCTGTGCGCCGCCGTGCAAGCGGGCTTGGGCGCAGAGGAGCCGATTTTGTTTTTGCCGCTGCAAAGCGTGGGCCTCAGCCCTGAGCACGCCAGCTACAGCGGCAGCCTGAGCTTGCGGCCTGAAACGGCGCTGGCCCTGTGGCAAGACATGGCCGCAGGCGTGGCCGCAGCGGGTGTGCGCAAGCTGCTCATCTTCAACACCCACGGCGGCAATGTGGGCCTGATGGATGTGGCGGCGCGGCAAATCCGCCAGCAGCAGGGCATGGCGGTGTGGCACAGCTCTTGGTTCAATTTGCCGTTTGATGCGGCAACGCTGGGTTTGGCCAGTGCCGATGAGCACCGCTTTGGCGCCCATGCGGGGCAGATTGAAACGGCGCTGATGCTGCACCTGGCGCCGCATTTGGTGCAGATGCCGCAGGCGCAAAATTTTGCGTCTAGTTCACAGGCGCGCGCCGCACAGTGGCCGATTTTGGGCAATGGCAAAAGCGCCAAACTCGGCTGGCTGGCGCAAGATTACAACCCGCAGGGGGCGATGGGGCAGGCGCATTTGGCTACGGCCGAGCAAGGCCAGCAGTGGTTTGAGGCCAGCGTGGTTTTGCTGGGCGAGATGCTGCGCGAGATGAGCGCCATCCCCCTGGGTCAAGTTTTGGGCCAGCCCGTTTAGTGACTTAGCGCCACAGGCGCAGTTGCACGGCCTCTACTGTCAGCAAGCCGCCGCCCAGCAGGGCGTAATACAAGATGCTGCTTTGCCCCCGCGTGGCAAACAAAGCCGCCAGCGTGAGCGGCAAGGCCCACAGCGCGGCCCAAGCCATGCGCCGCCACCACGCTGTGCCGCATTGCTGGGCATGGCGGCGAAACAGCAGACCCGCCAGCCCACTGAGCAAGACGGCCCACAGCAGCGGCAGCACAAAAAAATTCACCGCATGATTAAACAGAGTCAGGGCGTAGCTCATGGTTTTTAAGGGCTTTTAAGGGGGCTTTCAGCGCAGCACATCAATGCGGCAGGGCGGCGTTTTTGGGCCACAGCACCCACAGCCACAGTGGCTGCTTGATGCGGTTGGCAAACACGCCTGCCTCATGGCCTGTGCCCGCAAAGTAATCGGCCCGCACTGCACCACGGATGGCGCTGCCCGTATCTTGCGCCAGCACCAAGCGCTGCAAAGTGTCTGCGCCCTCAGAGGCCAACCACACGGGCGCGCCGTAAGGAATGCTGCCCGGGTCCACCGCAATCGAGCGCCCCGCCGTCAGCGGCACGCCTTGCGCCCCTTTTGGGCCTTCGCCGTTATCGGGCACATGTTGCAGTTGGAAGAAGACCAAGCGCGGGTTGCTCCACAGCATTTGCTGCACTTGCGCGGGCGGGGCCGTGCGCGCCCATTCTTTAATCGCCACCCAAGAGAAGCTGCGCAAATTCGTATTCGCTTGCAGCCAACGGGCCACAGATTGGTAGGGCTTTTGGTTGGTGCCCGCAAAGGCCAAACGCACTGTGCGCGTGCCGCCGCCTGCGGCCTGCATTTGCACTTGGCCTGAGCCTTGCACCTGCAAAATCAGCGGGTCAATCGGGTTATCAAACCACGCCAGCGCCTTGCCAGCCAATGCGGTTTTGGCCTGCGCCAAGGTATCGGCCTCTTGGCGGCTATACCAACCTGCTTTGGCGTTAAAACCCGCAGGCGCTTGGTAAAGCGGGTATTGGTAAGGCCCGCCCTGCGTGGCGCTGGCGACAAACACGGGTTCGTAATAACTGGTGAGCAAACCACGGGTATCGCCGCGCGTGTTCTCCACCCGGTAGGGGCGCAAATTCGCCAGCAGCCACTGGCGCTGCTGCGCTTCATCGGCAATGCTCAGGGCCTTAATCTGCCCGCAAAAGGCGGCAAAACTGGGCAAAGGCCGCTGGCAGCTTTGCACCCAAGCGGGCCAAGCCTCGCCCACGCGGTCTTGTGCAAAACCGGGCAAATCTTGCCACTGCGCCGCCACCCAGCGGCTGCTGCCATCGAGCGCGGGGTAAGTGCTGGGCACAGGCGGCGTGGGTTTGGGCTCAGGCAAAGGGGCGCGGGTAAAACAACCCGCCATCAGCAGGGCAAAAGCCAGCGGCAGCCACCAGCGCAAAGTTCTCATCATCTTGGGCCTCTTAGGGTTAAACGCCATAGGCGCGTTGTGCTGCATTGGGCTAGGCTCAGGGCCAGCAACACACGCCGCGCAGCATGTGGCGAAGATTGTAGTGGTGCTGCCCCACGCTGCATGGCACCATAAGCCCATGCAGCCATTGCCTGCACACCCCAGCTTGCCATGCCCCAACCTGCCAGCCGAAAATCGCCGCCGCCATTGGCCCGCCTGCTGCAAACAGCATGGCAGCCCCTGCGCCGCAGCCTGCCGCCACTGCCCACGCGCTGCTGGCTGTGCGACGGCTGGCCCTGCGCCAGCCCCATTTGCGCCGCCTGCCAACACCTGCACCACCCCAGCAGCGGCCCGCAAGCTGACACCCTGCCGCGCTGCCTGCACTGCGCCATGCGCCTGCCCCATGCGGACAGCCTCATCTGCGGCACTTGCCTGAATACGCCACCGCCCCTGCTGCGCTGCTGGGCCAGTGTGGATTACGCCCCGCCGTGGCGCAACCTCATTGCGCAGTGGAAGTTCAAGCAAGAGCCTGCATTGGCCCACAGCCTGGCCCAGCTCATGCTCGGCTGGCAAGGCAGCGCCGTGCAGCACAGCTACGCCGCTCTCGGCCTGCGGCCCATCCTTTTGCCCATACCGCCCGAACCCAGCCGCCTGCAACAACGCGGCCACCACCACAGCCTGCTCTTGGCGCAAAGCCTGGCCCGCGCCCACGGCTGGGCCGTCATGCCCCATGCCCTGCTGCGCCTGCCCCAGCCCCAAGGCCAAGCCGCGCAGCAGGCCAAACGCCGCCGCGCCGAACGCTTCAAAGCCATGCGCCGCGCCTTCATGCTGCACCCGCAACACGCCGCCGCCTTGCAAGGCCAGCACCTGCTGCTCATTGACGATGTCATGACCACGGGCGCCACCCTCTACAGCGCCGCCCAAGCGCTCCAGGCCGCAGGTGTGGCCTCCGTCAGCGCTTGGGTCTTTGCCCGCACGGGGCGGTGAGGGGGGCATCTTTTCCCCTCTCGTCATTGCGGCCCCCGAGCCGCAATCTTGGTTTTGGTGGCCTGACGGGCGGCAGAGATGGCGGATCAAGCCCGCCATGACGCACAAAGACGCGCTGCGACGCAGCCCACCGCAAGCGACCCCCGCTTTGCCGCATACTTGTGCCCCATGTCCACGCCGCAACTCATCATTTACCGTGCCAGCCGTTTAGAGGGCTTGCTCTTGCCTTTGCGCCTTTTGTTGGCGCAGTATCCGCCGCCGCATGTGCTGGCGCCGCAGACGGTGGTGGCGGCGCACCCGGGTATGCGGCCTTGGCTCAGCCGCAGTTTGGCCGAGGCCGAGGGCCAAGGCGGGGTGCTGGCGAATGTGCAGGTAAAGTTGGCGAGTGCTTGGCTCGATGAGCTGACGCAGCGCTTGCTGGGGCAACGCGCCACGGCGCTGCCGAATTACCGCCGCCAGCATTTGCGCTGGAGCATTGACGCGCTGCTGCAAGATGCCGAGCAGCAGGGCATTCGCAGCGCGCAGGCTTTGCATTATTTGCAGCAGGGCGGAACTGAAAGCGGTACCGATGCAGGCCAAGGCTTGAGCGCTGACGAGCTGGCGCTGCGGCGTTTTCAGTTGGCCGATCGCTTGGCGGTGGTGTTTTCGCAATACATGATTTACCGCCCCGATTGGCTGGCGGGCTGGGAGGCGGGCCGCTTGCCGGCCACGGCGGGTTTGCCGCCCGAAGGGGCTTGGCATGGCCTTGAGGCCGAGCTGCTGGCCCCGCTGTGGCGGGCTTTGCAAAGCCGTTTGGGGGCCTACCGCAGTGCGCTGATGCAGCAGTTGCAAGAGGCGCTGGCGGCGCACACGGCTGATTTGCCGCCGCTACATGCTTTTGGCTTGGCGCATTTGCCGCCGCAGGAGCTGGATTTGTTGGCGCATTACGCCCGCAAAGCGCCCGTGTTTTTGTATGTGCCTGACCCCTGTCGCGAGTACTGGGGCGGCTTGCACAAGGCGGACGCGCAGGCGGCGGATTTGTGGGCGCAGTTTCGGGCCGAGGAAGGCCAGCGGCTTGCGCTGGGCAGCAGTGCTTTTGCCGAGCAGGGCCACCCCCTGCTGGCGCAGTGGGGCCGCATGGGGCAGCATTTTTTTGCCAGCTTGGCCGAGCTGCACGCGCAAGAGGACATGCGTCACGGCGCTGACGAAAGCCCTGATGCTGCGCCGCAAAACCGCCTGGAGCGCTTGCAGCAAAGCCTGCGCGAGCTGGATGTGGGCCGAATACAAGAGAGCGAGTTCGGCGATGCCGAGCGCCGCGCCGATGCCAGCCTGCGCATCCACGCCTGCCACACGCCGCTGCGCGAGTTGGAGGTGCTGCGCGATGCCTTGCTCAGTGCGCTGGATGCGGGCGTGGCCCCTGATGAGATGGTGGTGATGGCGCCCAATATTGCGGCCTATGCGCCGCTGATTCCGGCCGTGTTTGGCAGTGAACGCCTGCGCCAACTGCTGCCCTACCGTTTGGCCGATTTGCCGCAGGCGGGCCAGCATGCCTTGCTGCAAATGTTTCAAAGCCTGCTGGCTTTGGGCGGCTCGCGCTTGGGCCTGCCGCAGTTGCAGCAGTGGCTGCGAACGCCTGTTTTGGCCCAGGGTTTGGGCTTGGCCGCTGAGGAGGCCGAGCTGCTGTGCCAGCGCTTGCAGCAGGCCCGTGTGGCTTGGGGTTTTGATGCCCAGCACAAGGCCGATAGGGGCTTGCCGCCACGCAGCGAGTTCAGCCTGGCCTGGGGTTTGGACCGCATGTTGGCCGCCTATGTGATGGGTGGGCCAGCGCCTGCGGCCCTGCATTTGCCTGATGGCACTGAGCTGCTGCCCGCTGGCCCGTGGGCGGCTGGGCAGGCTGAAGCCTTGGGCGCACTGGAGCGCCTGTTGCAGCAATTGCAGCAGTGGCGCAAGCTGGGGCAAAAGGCCCGCACGGGCGCGGCTTGGGCGGCCAAATTACGCAGCTTGCTCGCGGCTTTATTTGCGCCAAGCCAAGGGCAAGATGCCGACACCACGGCGGCTTGGGCGGCGATTGAACGCGCCTTGGCCCAGCTAGAAAACGAGCCGCAGCACAACAGCGCCGCCCTAGGCGATGCCAGCGGCCAAGGCCCCGAGCTGCGCTTGGCCGTGGTGCGTGAGCTGGTGGAAGAGAGCCTGAATGCGCCGCCGCAGCAGCAGCGCTTTTTGGGCGGCGGCATCACCTTTTGCGGCATGGTGCCGCAGCGGGCGATTCCGTTTCAGTTCGTCGCCGTGCTGGGTTTGAATGAAGGCGAATTCCCGCGCCGCCGCCCCGATGGGGGTGTGGATTTGATGGCCCGCCTGCGGCGCTTGGGCGACCGCGATGAACCCACCGACGACCGCTATTTGTTTTTAGAAACCCTGATGTCGGCACGCCAACGCCTGCACCTGTCTTACATGGGCCGTGGCGTGCAAGATGACAAAGAGCGCAACCCCGCCGCGCCCTTGGCCGAGCTGCTGGCCGAGCTGCAAAAGCAAAACCCGCCGCCCAGCAATGCGCCGCCACGCCAAGCCCAGCCTTGGCTGGTGCAGCACCCGCTGCAAGCCTTTGATGCGCGCTACTTTGACGGCCAAGACCCCGCCCTGTATGCCTATGCGGCACAGTGGGCCGAGCTGGGCGGCCTGACCAGCGCCGAAACCCCGCCCCTGCCCAATTTGCGCAGCATGGGCCTGCTGCCGCAAGAGGGGCCTTGGCCCAGCCAAGTGCAGGGGCAGGATGTGGCGCGTTGGTTCAAAAGCCCCGCCGAGGCCCTGTTCAAGCAAAGCCTGCACGCGCACTTGAACGCCATGGATGCCCATGAGCAGGCGGCAGAAGACGAGCCTTTGGATGCGGCCTTCCCCGCCATTGAGCGCGTGAGCCAGCGCCTGCTGCTGGAGCTGGCGCTGCCGGCGTGGTTGGCCGCTGGCGCAGATGAGGCGGCGGCAAAAGCGCTGCCCTTGACCCAGCCCGATTGGCTGCGCTTGGGCGGCCTGCTGCCGCTGGGCCATGCGGGCCAAACCCTGTGGCAAAAAGAAGAAGAAAGCCTGCGCGCCATGCTGGCTGCCGCCGCTGGCCAGCCCAGTTTGCTCAGCTTGGGCGCGGCGCTGGCCGATGGCGCTGCCCTGCCGCAGCACAGCATCAGCTACAGCCTGCATTTGCCCTGCCCGCAGGCCGAAGGCGGGGCGCTGCAAGTGAACGCGCAAGCGCGCGGCCTCTACCCCTATACCTGCGCCGACACGGGCCGCCAAGGTTGGCAGTGGCTGCGGCCCTACCCCAATAAAAAGCGCCATGAACTGGGCCTGCGTGAAGCGCTGGGCGACTGGCTGCCCTGGCTCATGCTGCGCCTGCACCTGCCGCCTGAAACTGCCCTGCATGTGTGCCAATGGCTGCCCGATGGCGTGAGCGACTTCTCGCACAACTGGGCCGCATGGGATGCCCGCTACGGCCAAGCTGGCCCCACCGAGCAAGCGGCGCTGAAGCAAGATTTGCAGCAACGCCTGCTGGGCCTGATTGCGCTGCAACAAAAAGGCTTGCGCGGCGGCAGCTACTTCCACCCCAGAACCGCCAGCGTGCTGCTGCAAGAATGGCAGGCGGTGCTGAAAAAATGCCAAGGCGACGAGGCCCAAGCCTTCAACACCGTGCTGCAGGGCGGCAAGGTGATGGTCGCTTGGGCGGGCACGGCGCAAAGCACGGGCGAGCGCGACTACAGCCCCGGCTACGCCCGCTTGCTCGAAGGCCGCTTGATTTTTGGCCAAGCCAGCACCGACCCCCAGCACCACGCCCTGCACGCCCTGCTGCAAGAGGCTTTGCAACTGCAAGCCCTGCTACACCTGCCCACGCCCCACGCGAGTGAGGCAGGCGCGGCGGGCAAAACCAACAACAGCAAGGAGGCCCAAGCATGAGCGCCCGCATCACTTGGCAAAACCTGCCCTTGGCGCACACGGGCGAGGCCGCAGGCCGCAGCTTGGTGGAAGCCAGCGCCGGCACGGGCAAAACCTGGACCATTGGCGTGCTCTATTTGCGCCTGCTGCTGGAGCAGGGCCTCAGCCCCAAGCAAGTCATCGTCAGCACCTTCACCAATGCGGCGGCGGCCGAGCTGAGCTTGCGCCTGCGCCAGCGCCTGCATTGGGCCTTGCGCTTGGCGCTGGGTATGGCGGCAAATCAGGGCGATGTGGGCCAGCCCGACACCCTTTGGCTGCAAAGCCGCTGGCCTGAAAGCGAGGCGGGCCAAACGCAGCGCCAGCACGACCAGCAACGCCTGCAAGCGGCCTTGGCCGAGCTGGATGCCGCGCCCATTACCACCTTGCACAGCCTGTGCAGCCGCATTCTGGCCGAGCACCCCTTTGCGGCGGGCGCTTTGTTCAAAGGCCGCAAACTGGTGGATGCCCAGCCCCTGCAAGTGGCCATTGGGCAAGACCTGCGCCGCCTCATTGACCAAGGCGACGGCGGCACGGCCCTAGAGCAAGTTGCGCTGGCGGCGGGCTTGGGCGCAGAAAGCAAAAAAGTGCTGGCCTATGTGCCGTATTTATTGCAAAGCCATGTGCGGGTGGCCGCTGCTGCGCCACCGCCCCGTGTGCTGGCCGAGGCGGGCGTGGATGCCCAAGGGCTGGCGCAAGACTTGGCCAGCGTGCTTGATGAAGACCGCTTCTTTTTCAAAGGCCGCAAGCAAAGAGACATCTGGCGTGGGCTGGCGCAGGCCATCGCGCAAGGCGAGGCGGCGGCCAGCGTGTTTTGCTTGAAGGCCGAAGTCTGGGAGCGCTTGGCCAAAGCGCAAAACGGCCTAGTAAAAGCGGGCAAAGAGAACGCCACCATGCAGGGCATTTGCGCCGCCTCTGAGGCCATTGCCGAGGCTGTGCAGCAGCTCATTGCGCGGCAGCCTTTGGTGGTGGACTTGCACACCCAGCCCGCCCTGCGCGGCTTTTTGCGGCTGGCGCAAAACTGGTGTTTGCAGCAATTGCAAGCGCGCTTGGATGCCGCGCAGCAAAGCACTTTTGATGCCCTGATTGAGCGCGTGTACGACAGCCTGCACCAGCCCGGCAGCGCCTTGGCCGATGCCTTGTTTCAAGCCTGGCCGGTGTGCTTGGTTGATGAATTCCAAGACACTGACCCGCTGCAATTTGGCATTTTGGATGCCATCTACCGCCAGCCCCAGCACGGCGCAGAGCAGGGCGCAGCAGCAGGCCAAGAGCGGGGCCGCTTGGTCATGATTGGCGACCCCAAGCAGGCGATTTACCGCTTCCGTGGCGGCGATATTGCGGCCTATTTGCAGGCCGTGGCCCATTTGAAGGGCGGCCCTGCGCATTTGAGCTTGGACACCAACTACCGCTCCAGCAAAGATTTTGTGGATGGCATGAACGCCTTTTACGCCGCCACCGGCACGGCCTTGGCCCCGCCTGAATCGGCCAGCCATGCCGCCATTGCATACCAAATGGTGCGGCCCAAAAGCGAAGCCGATGCCAGCGACTTGAGCGATGCCAGCGGTCAGCCCCTGCGCCAAGCCCTGCACCTGCTCGTGCGCCCTGCCGATGCCGAAACCGAGGCCGATGAGGACACAGCGCTGGCGCGCTGCGCCGCCGCCATTGCCCGCGACTTATCGCCACAGGGCCGCCGCATCCAAGGCCAGCGCCTGCACCCAGGCCAAATTGCCGTGCTGCTGCCCACCCATGCCCAAATGCAAAACATGGCGGCCAAGCTGCGGCGCTTGAATTTGCCCGTCGTCATGGGCTCGCGCAGCAGTGTGTTTGAGGGCGAGGCGGCGCAGTATTTGCGCCTGCTGCTGCACGCCGTGTTGCAGCCGCAAGATGCGGGCGCACTGCGGGCCGCTTTGCTCACGCCCCTGCTGGGCCACAGCATGGCGCAAGTGCAAGCGGGGCAAGAGGACGAGGCCGCCTGGGCCGCCGTGGTGCAGGGCTTTTACGCTTGGCAGCGCCTGCTGCTAGAACTTGGGCCGCTGGCTTGGCTGACGCAGTTGATGGACGAGCAGGCCCCACGGCTGCTGGCCCACCAAGAAGGTGAGCGCCTACTGACCGACCTGCGCCACTTGGCCGAGCTGCTGCAAGAGGCGCAAACCCAAGAGGGCGGCGGGCAGGCGCTGGCGCGTTGGCTGGCGCTGCAATGCGAGGGCTTGGGCGAGAGCGAGGACCAAGCCAGCGATAGCCGCAGCCTGCGCTTGGAATCTGACGGCCAGCGCATCAAGCTCATGAGCTTGCACGCCAGCAAAGGGCTGGAATTTGACATCGTGTATTTGCCGCTGCTGTGGAAGCACGGCGCAGGCAAAAGCCGCAGCATGGGCCTGCTGGCCGATGCCGAGCAAGTTGGCCCTGAGAAGTATTTGATGCTGGACAAGGCAGCCGGCCTGGCCGCCGTGGCCGAGCAGGAGCTGGCCGAGCGCTACCGCATTTTGTATGTGGCCCTGACCCGCGCCGTACACGCCTGCCATGTGTTTGCCCTGGCCCCTGAAACCGAGAAGCAGCCTGAGGCCGTGCCGCTGAATGCCCTGCTGCAAAAAGAGGGCGCTTGGGCCGCCCTGCAAGCTGCGCCCAGCTTGGCCCTGCACGATGACTGGCCCAGCGCCGAGCCCGCACCGCCTTACCAGCCGCAGGCCGAGGTCGCGCTGCACTTGCAAGCCCTGTCCATGCCGCCGCGCAGCACGGCACCTTGGCGCATGACGCACAGCTTCAGCGCCATCAGCCAGCAGCAGGCCGCCCAGCCCAAACTGGCGGTGCAGGCCGAGGCCGAAGAAGGCCCCGCCAGCGATGAGACCGTGGCAGAAAATACCCTGCTGCCCCAGCCTGAGCCCCAGCTTGAGTTCAGCCTAGAGTGTGCCGAACACCCTGAGTTACTAGCGCTTTATGACATAGCGGGCGCTCACTTTGGTGATGCCGTGCACGCCATACTGGAAGAGGCCGATCGCAGCCGCCCGCTGCATGAGCAAACCGCCCTCATCACCGCCCAGCTCAAGCAGCACAGCGTTTACCGCCAGCGGCCTGACGAAGACCGCAGCCCGCTGGCGCAGCAATTGGCGCAGCGCCTGCAAACCATGCTTGACACCCCACTGGCTGCGCCCAACGGCCCCGTGCTGGCCCGCATTGCGCCGCAAGATTGGCTGGCAGAAATGGAGTTCAACATCCACCTCGACAGCCTGCGCCTGAGCGCCGTGCAAGCGGCCTGCCAAGCCCACGGCGAGCCCCATTTGCTGCCGCCGCAGGCCCATTTGCACCGCGAGTTGGCGGGGCGGCTCAAGGGCTTGATTGACCTGCTTTTTGTGCACGAGGGCCGCGTGCATGTGCTGGACTGGAAAAGCAACCGCCTTGGCCCCAGCTTGGCCGACTACAACGGCGCGGCCCTGCACACGGCCATGCAGGCCCACCACTACCGCTTTCAGGCTTTGCTCTACACCGTGGCGCTGGAGCGCTATTTGCGCCAACGCCACGGCGCGGCCTATGTGCGGGCGCAGCATTTGGGCGATTGCTACTACCTTTTTGTGCGGGCCGTGGGTGTGCAAGATGCGGCCCAGCCCCAACTCTTGCCCACGCAAAACGGCGTGTGGCACCACCGCTTTAGCGATGCCCTGCTCGATGCCGTGCAAGCCGCCATAGGAGGGCCGCAACATGTTTGATCGCCACACTGAAATCAGCAACACCGCTACCGACACCAACACCACCATCGCCCACGCCGCAGGCTGGGCCTATGGGCAAAACCCCAGCCCGCCGCCCAATGGCTACCCCGCTGAATGGCGCGCGCTGGATGCCAGCATTTGGCGCTGGGTGCGGGCGCATGGCGGCAGCCCCGTGCTGGCTTGGGCGGCGGCATGGGCCAGTTGGGCCGAGGGCCAAGGCCATACCGCACTGGATTTGGGCCGCTTTCAAATGCCGCCCTTGAATGCCGACGATGCGCCCACGGACTGGGCCGAGCGCCTGACTGCCGAGCAAGGCCCGTGGCTGGCGGTCTCGGCAAACACCGCCCCGCCCCAAGCCGCCGCCACCCCCTTTGTGCTGCAAGGCCAGCACTTTTACCTGCGCCGCAATGCCCTGCACGAGCAGCACATTGCCCAGCTTTTGCAAGCCCGCTTGCAAGCCAGTGCAGAGGGTGCATATGGCCCGCCGCTTTGCCCCGTCACGGCAGAAGACTTGGCCCAGCTCTTTGCGCCCGATGCCGCCGGCCACGATGGCGACCAACGCCGCGCCGTGCAAGCCGCCGTGGGCCAGCGCCTGCTGGTGCTCACGGGTGGGCCGGGCACGGGCAAAACCACCACTGTGCTGCGTATCTTGCTGGCCCTCAGCCGCGAGCACCTCGCCCGCCACGGCCAGCTGCCGCGCCTGCACTTGGCCGCGCCCACGGGCAAGGCGGCGCAGCGCTTGGGTGAATCTTTGCGCCAAGGCGCCGCCGCCCTGCAAGCGCAACAACTGCCCGCCGCTTGGCAGCCGCACAGCGCCGCCGTGCAGCAGGCCCTGCCCGCCACCGTGCACCGCTTGCTCGGCGCTGGGCCGCAGGGCTGGCAATACCATGCTGATGCCCCCCTGCCCACTGATGTGCTGGTGGTGGATGAGGCTTCCATGCTTGACCTTGAACTGCTGCAAGCCCTGCTCTTGGCCCTGCCGCCGCAGGCTGTGCTGCTGCTGGTGGGCGATGCCGATCAGCTCAGCTCCGTCGGCACAGGCTCGGTGCTGATGAACTTGGTGCAGGCCCTAGACGGCAGCGCCAGCCCCGCCCTGCTGCGCTTGAAGCACTGCTTCCGCGCCGATGCGGGCTTGCAACCCCTGTTGCAAGCCGTGCGTGGCGGCCACTGGGCGCAGTTTCAGCAGGCTTGGCAGGCCGCTGGCCCCGCCGTGGCCCAGCGCCAGCCCATCAGCACAGCGGCTGATTTGCAGGCCCAGCTCCAGCCTTGGGCGCAAGCCTTGGCGCAGTTGCGGCTGCAAGCGGGCTTGGCTCAGCCCTTTGCCGCTGACGATGCCGCAGGCATCAGCGCCGCCCTGGCCGCGCAAAGCCAGCAGCAACTGCTGTGCGCCATGAAGATTGGCCCCTTTGGGGCCGAAGCCTGCAATGCCGACATTGAAGCCGCCCTGCGCCAACACCTGCTGGCCCACGGCGCGGCGGCGCAAGGGCCGTGGTTTGCGGGCCGCAGCATCATGGTGGCGCAAAACCACGCCAGCCTCGGCCTCTTCAATGGCGACATTGGCCTGTGCATCAGCCTGCGCCTGCCCAGCGGCGGCCACGCCCTGCGCGTTGCCTTTGCGCCCACGCCTGAGCAAGCCGCCCAAGGCCACGGCCCGCGCCTGCTCGAACCCGCCAGCCTGCCCGCCTTTGCGCCCGCCTACGCCCTCACCATTCACAAAAGCCAAGGCTCGGAATACGGCCAAGTCGCCGTGCTGCTGCCGCCGGGCGGCCACTCCCCCCTGCTCACCCAGCAAAGCCTCTACACCGCGCTCTCGCGCGCCAAGCAAAAAGTGGCGATTTGGAGCGACGACACCTCACTGCAAACCGCCCTGCAACACCGCCTTGAGCGCCACGGCCTGCTGGCGCAGCGTTTGGTGGTTTAGCGCTTGGTGGCCGGCCCGCCATCCTCAAACACCAAGGCGGCGCGGGAGGGCATGGTTCGCTTGACCTCAGGCACTAATTCTTAGTGTGTTGGTTTGGTGGAGAATGCCTCCAGAGCACCTTCGCAGCACTGAGTGCAGCCAAGACTTATCATGCTTTACCTAGTTCCTTAAAGATGTTGATTAAGTGCAGGGATCGCTTTTCAACGAAGGTTTGAAATGACGCAAAATCCAGCGGTGCGTCTGCGGGGATCAATAGTCCGTCAAGGCTAAGACCCTCTTGCTCCTTAAGCCAATCAGCGAATGGCCGGTCTTGCTTTGACTTGTTTCTGGACTCGTCTAGGAGGTGGAGGTTGACGATGCTGTTCCAATTTTCGCAGTTTTGGAAAAATTCCAGCTTATCCGGTTTTTCTTTCAAGAACTCGCACTGAGCCAGCTTTTCCTGACTGAATGCTGCTGCAGGATGGATATGGTCTTTCTGTAGTGCCCGCGTGTAGTCAAGATCCGGCATGAGCAACGCCAATATCGAAAAGCATGACGAATCATCCTTCTGGGTTTTGAGCAATCGGCTGATGAAGTCATCATCGAAAAGCAGATCCTTGCTATGCCCTCGATAGTCTTCGATGATCTTCGTCAGCGGGAATGACTCTGCCGATATATTGGCCTTAATGATCTTGCGCAAGTTCGTCAGCAGTGCATCACCTTGGCCTCCGAAAGCTCCCTTGAGCAACGACATGTGTAACCACTGTCGAATCAGTTTTCGATCTTGTATGTGAAATGCCTGCTTGTTGATGCTTGAGAACACGCCCTTCTTGCCAGCGGAGGCGTCGCGTCCCTTGTGATACAGGTAATAGGCAATGGGGATAGCTGCATTCTTTGCACGTAGAGATGCGTCGTTGAGGCCGAAAGATCGGATTAATCGGAACGTTTCCAAGATGCCGGAGCTGATCTCGTCCCATTCGCTCTCGATTCGGGCAACTTGCGCACCAGCGAAGTTCTCGACCTTGAAGCGGATGTCGGCATCCGTCAAAGCCAGCGCTGCCTTCAGAATCCAGTCGCGATCAATGGAAAACTCCATATCTGAGCCGATCCTGACTTTGTCCACCAGATCGTCGATCTGCTGTCGAGCATCCTTCTTCCAGTTTGCGATGGCAATCGACATCAACAAATCGGAGAAGGACAGTGGCGTACCTCCGTGGTTGGTGCGAATAAAGATATCCAGGACGTGGTCGATCTTCTGACTGGTCTCGTTGTAGTAGTGAATCAGGGTGTCGCGCCGAACGGCGAAATAGAGCCGTGTCAGTGTTTTTCTAGCATAAGCGTTTGACGACATACCAACTTTCTCAAGGTGGGCCATGACTACATCCAGCACCTGATCGGCCGTCTCCGCCTCTTCTAGATCCAGCACATCACCGACAAGAAACCAGCATTTCCTGTCGATGGCCTTCTCATGCTCTTGTTTTGTCAGGAAGGAGAACTCATAAGACATCATCTCCTCGTTGCGCTCTTCGTCCAAGGGCGCAGCGATATTCAGATAAAGTCGCCTTGGGGGTAAAACGGAATCGTCTTGGGTCTTTGGCCACCACTTACGCGGCAACCTGTACGCGTAGGTTCCTTTTAGGCCAATGTACAGCGAGGTCAGTCGCTGCTGGCCATCAATGACGGCGTGGAAGTCTCCGTGTCCCTTAGTATCGAAGTCAGGATTGTTCTCGCCGAAGCGTTGACAGTATTTTTCAAGGAACTGGTAGAAGCGGAAGCTGCTTTTGACCTCTGCATTTGTCACCTCCCAGAACATGAAGGTGTTGATCGGGTAGCCGCGCATGATCGAATCGAATAGCACTTCGATCTGGGATGTATTCCATGTGAACTTCCGTTGTATCGCGGGCAGGAGATACCGGCGCGAGACAATATTCTCGATTGCTTTGCTGATAGAAATGGCCTTTTCGTACTCACCTGACATTCAAGATTCCTTATTTAGATACAACCAAAAAGATGTTTAACGCGTAGTGCCGCCATCTGGAGTCGTTCCCCGTTTGTTTACTCACCTTGTCTTGGGCGGCCGGGAAACCTTAAACCATATGGCGCGTTAAGCTGTTGTTTGCCCATAAAAAAGGGCTTCTGTCCTCAACTTTTTGCAATGCCGCCAATAGTTCGACTGGCTCAATATCGGCCAGCTTGCGGCTGCCCAGCCAAGGCAATAGGTCTTTGTCCAAGAGTGCTTGCATTCGTTTGGTGTGCCCTGCGCTCCATTGGTCTTGCTGCTTGTCTATCCACTCTTGCGCCACTGCGCCAAAGGTGTCCCCCATAGGCACAGCCGCTTTGAGCTTTTCTATCTTGCGGGCTTGCACCAGATTAACGCCCCCAGCCTTTTGCAGCTTTGCCGTGTCTCTTTTCTTTCTGGCATCGGTCAGGCTTACCGCAGGGTAAGCGCCAAAGGCTAGGCGGGTTTCCTTGCCGTCCTGTCTGATTTTGAGAAACCAACGCTTAGAACCCGCTGGGCTTACTTCTAAATACAGGCCGCCCGCATCGGCAAACCGTGCCCTTTTCTTATCAGGTGGGCATTTTGCATTTCGGCATTGGGCATCGGTCAGCATGGTTCTGTTCCCCCGCTTTGTGTGTGGCTTGTTCCCCCAGCAGTGCCCTTAGCCAAGTGGCGATTCCCCTATGGCGTGCCCCCATTTTTGGGAGTTGTTCCCCCGCTTTTTTGGAAAATCCCGAGTTGTTCCCCCGTTTGTTCCCCCGCTTTGGCCTGGCTGGTGCTGGTCTAACTTGCACCGCATTGTAATGATAAGCCCTTGATTTACCAATGAAAAAGGCCGCTGGATGTTCGTCCTTGGCGGCCTTTGTTCTATTAAGTGGTGGAGCTGGGCGGAGTTGAACCGCCGTCCGCAAGCCTTGTTCAGGCAGATCTACATGCTTAGGTGCTTGGTTTGGGTCTCGCCATAACAACCGCGCAAGCCCACGCTGTTGTTACCGCCAGCAACCTTAAATTTAGCGCCTACTCAAGTTGCCCGAGTGTGCGCGATCCCATGTGAAATGACCTTGCAATGAGGATTTACACCCTCATCCAGCCCATGGGCCAACTGTTGCAAGGCTCGCGGGGATTAAGCCGCGAGTGCGAAACGTTCGTCGTTTGCAGTTACTTTTTTTCAAGCTGTTTAACGAGTAACCTGAACTCGGCATGCACCGCACTGTGTCCGAACCCGCGTCGAAACCAAATGCAGCCCCAAGCGGGCGATTGTAGGGGCTGGGGCTTTTTTGGGCAAGTGTTGGCGCTGGCCTTGGCCCCATCAGGCTCTAAAATGGCGTGATGAATACAACAGCTCTACACACTTCTAGCATCACCAGCTTGCCTTTGTTGGCACGGGGCAAGGTTCGAGACAATTACGCCGTGGGCGAGGATCGGATTTTGATGGTGGCGTCAGATCGCATCAGCGCCTTTGATGTGATGATGGCCGAGCCGATTCCCGGCAAGGGGGCTTTGCTCACGCGCATGGCGCTGTTTTGGTTTGGCAAGCTGGGCCATATTTGCCCGAATCATTTGACGGGCGATGCGCCTGAGAGTGTGGTGAGCGAGGCCGAGCGCGTGCAGGTGAGTGGGGGCCGTGCGATGTTGGTCAAGCGCCTGAAACCTGTGCCTGTGGAGGCGGTGGTGCGCGGTTATTTGGCCGGCAGCGGCTGGGCCGAGTACCAAAAGAGCGGCACGGTGTGTGGTGAGGCTTTGCCTGCGGGTTTGACAAATGCGGCGAAGTTGCCTGAGCCGATTTTTACACCATCGACCAAGGCCGAGGTGGGCGATCACGATGAGAACATCAGCTTTGCGAAGATGCGCGATTTGATTGGCGCGGAGCTGGCCGAGCAGGTGAAGGCGGTGAGCATTGCGTTGTACACGGCGGCGGCGGATTATGCGGCGACGCGCGGCATCATCATTGCCGATACGAAGTTTGAGTTTGGCTTAGATGAAAACGGCACTTTGACGCTGATGGATGAGGTGCTGACACCCGATTCCTCGCGCTTTTGGCCGGCCAATGCCTATGCCGATGCCTTGGCCAAGGGCGAGAATCCGCCGAGTTTTGACAAGCAGTTTTTGCGCGATTGGCTGGAGACGGCGACAGTGAATGGTCAGCCTTGGGATAAAAACCCACCTGCGCCAACCCTGCCGCCTGAGGTGATTGCGGGCACGGTGGCCAAGTATGAGGAGGCGCTGGCGCGCCTGACCCAAACCCCATAAATAAAAGCAAACAAAGACAGTGAGCGCAAACCAGCCATGCGATTGACCCATATTTTTAGCCCGCCGAATAACAAAAGACTGGCGAATTTGTGCGGCCCATTGGATGAGAACCTCCGCACGATTGAGCGGGCTTTGGGCGTGAAGCTGGCCCGCCGCCATGAGCAATTTAAGGTGGAAGGCCCCAAGGCGATGGCGACGCAGGCGATGGAGTTGCTGCAAGCGGCCTATGAGCTGGCCGATAAAACTGTAGCGCCTGAGACTTTGCAATTGATGCTGGCGGGCGATGGCGATATGGGCGAGAGCGCGACGGTGCTGCGCACGGGGCGCAAGCAGGTGCAGGGCCGCACGCCGAATCAAAACCATTACCTTGAGGCCATGGGCAGCCACGATATTGTGTTTGGCGTGGGGCCAGCGGGCACGGGCAAAACCTATTTGGCCGTGGCGGCGGCGGTGGAGGCGCTGGAGCGCCATCAAGTGCAACGCATTGTGCTGACGCGGCCTTTGGTGGAGGCGGGCGAGCGCCTGGGTTTTTTGCCGGGCGATTTGGTGCAGAAGGTGGATCCGTATTTGCGCCCTTTGTATGACGCGCTGTATGACCTGCTGGGCCATGAACGGGTGAATAAGGCGTTTGAGCGCGGGCAGATTGAGATTGCGCCGCTGGCCTTTATGCGCGGGCGCACGCTCAACCATGCTTTTGTGATTTTGGACGAGGCACAAAACACCACGCCCGAGCAGATGAAGATGTTTTTAACCCGCATGGGCTTTGGCAGCCGCGCCGTGATTACGGGCGATGTGAGCCAGATTGACCTGCCGCCCGAGCAACTGAGTGGCTTGGTGGATGCCCAGCGCGTGCTGCGCCAAGTGGCGGGTGTGGCGCATTGCCATTTTGTCAGTAGCGATGTGGTGCGGCACCCGCTGGTGGCCCGCATTGTGGATGCCTACGACACGGCACGGCGTGGGGGCTGAGCGCCAAGCCCTCTTGTGCCATTTTTGGGCAGGCTGGGCCGCCTTTGCCTTGGGCATTTGCTACATTGCCTTTTTATTTGCGGCTGGGGTGGTATGAAAATTTTGCTAACAGGCGGTGCAGGTTTTATTGGCTCGGCCTTGGTGCGCCATATCTTGGCGCAAAGCGAGGCCAGCGTGGTGACTGTGGACAAGCTCACTTATGCAGGGCATTTGGCGAATTTGGGCGATGCTTTGCAGCACCCGCGCCATGTGTTTGTGCAGGCCGATGTGTGCGATGCGGCGGCGACGGCGCAGATTTTTGCCACGCACCAGCCTGATGCGGTGGCGCATTTGGCGGCGGAGAGCCATGTGGACCGCTCGCTCGATGGGCCGCGCGCTTTTATGGACACCAATGTGTTGGGCACTTTTACCTTGCTGGAGGCGGCGCGCGCCTATTGGCAGGCTTTGCCTGCGGCGCGGCAGGCGGCGTTTCGTTTTTTGCATGTGAGCACGGATGAGGTGTATGGCGATTTGCCCCACCCTGATGAGGGCGGCGATGCGCATGTGCTGTTTACGGAAGAAACGCCGTATGCGCCCAGCAGCCCGTATTCGGCCAGCAAAGCGGCCTCTGACCACTTGGCGCGGGCTTGGCAGCGCAGCTATGGCTTGCCGACTTTGGTGAGCCATTGCTCGAACAATTACGGCCCCTACCACTACCCAGAAAAATTCATTCCGCTGCTGATTTTGAATGCCTTGGAGGGCCAGTCCCTACCTGTATATGGCGGCGGCCAGCAGATACGCGATTGGCTGTTTGTGGAAGACCATGCGCGGGCGCTGTGGCTGCTGCTGCAAAATGGCGCGGTGGGCGGCACTTACAACATAGGGGGGCACAACGAAGTGCGCAATATCGAGGTGGCGCAGCAGGTGTGTGCTTTGCTCGATGAGCTGGGGCCGCGCCGTGATACGCCTTATGCCAGCTTGATTGCCCATGTCGCAGACCGCCCTGGCCATGACAGGCGCTATGCCATTGATGCTAGCAAAATTGAGCGCGAGCTGGGCTGGCGGCCACAAGAGAGTTTTGAAACAGGCTTGCGCAAGACGGTGGCTTGGTATTTGGCCCACGGCGATTGGTGCCGCCAAGTGCAGGCCGACAATGCCGCAGGCGCTGCGGGTGAGGCCAGAAAACGACGCGGGGTGGCACAGGCATGAAGGGCATTCTTTTGGCGGGCGGCACGGGCAGCCGCCTCTACCCCATGACGCGGGCGGTATCGAAACAACTGCTGCCCATTTACGACAAGCCCATGTTGTATTACCCGCTGAGCGTGCTGATGCTGGCGGGCATCCGTGAGGTGCTCATCATCACCACGCCAGAAGACCAAGCGGCCTTTGTGCGCTTGCTCGGCGATGGTGCGGCGCTGGGTATGCGCTTGCAGTATGCGGTGCAGCCCAAGCCCAAAGGCATTGCCCAAGCCTTTGTGATTGGGGCCGATTTTGTGGGCGACGATGCGGTGTGCTTGGTGTTGGGCGATAACATTTTTTACGGCCAAGGCTTTGTGCCCATGCTGCAAGCGGCGGCGCGCCAAAGCCAAGGTGCAACGGTGTTTGCCTATGCGGTGAAAGACCCCCAGCGCTTTGGCGTGGTGACTTTGGACGCGCAGCAGCGGCCTGTGCACATTGAAGAAAAGCCCGCCCAGCCGCAATCGCCCTATGCGCTCACGGGCTTGTATTTCTACGACAACGATGTGCTGGCGCTGGCGCGGCAGGTGCAGCCCAGCGCCCGTGGCGAGCTGGAAATCACCAGCTTGCATCAGGCGTATATGGCGCGGGGGGATTTGCGCGTGCAGGTGCTGGGGCGGGGCTTTGCTTGGCTTGATACGGGCACGCCTGAGTCTTTGCTGCAAGCGGGTCTGTTTGTAGAGACGGTGCAAAGCCGCCAAGGTTTGCAAGTGGCCTGCCTGGAGGAAATCGCCTTTCGCCAAGGCTGGATTGATGCGGCGCAAGTGCGGGCCGTCTGCGCGGCCCAGCCGCAGACGGCGCTGGCGGCGTATTTGCAGCGCCTGCTGGCGGAATGCCCTAGTAAAAACCCTTAGCTGGTGGCGCTGGGGCGCTTGGGGTTTGCAGTATCCTTGATGCCCTTGAGAGGACAACCCTAATGAAACCGATTAAAAAAGCGATTTTCCCTGTGGCGGGTCTTGGTACCCGCTTTTTGCCAGCCACCAAGTCCATCCCCAAAGAGATGCTGACGATTGTGGACCGGCCCATCATCGATTACGCCGTGCAAGAGGCGATTGAGGCGGGTTGCGAGACCTTGATTTTCATCACGGGTCGGCACAAACGCGCGATTGAGGATTACTTCGATAAAGACCGAGAGCTGGAAGCCGAATTGACGGCGAAAAACAAAATAGAGGCGCTGGAGCGGGTGCAAAACATCATTCCGCCCCATGTCAATTGCGTGTATATCCGCCAGCCTGAGCCGCTGGGTTTGGGCCATGCGGTCTTACAGGCCAAGCCTTTGTTGGCCGATGACGAGCCCTTTGCCGTGCTGCTGCCCGATGACCTGATTGACGGCAAGAGCCAAGGCGTGCTCAGCCAAATGCTGGATGCCTATGCCAGCCAGCCCGGCAATGTGCTGGCGGTGGAGCAGGTGGATTGGGAGCAGGTCAACCAATATGGCGTGATTGCGCCCAAGCACGACGATGCCGCCCACGCCCTGCCGCGCGCCATGCCGATTGAGGGCATCGTAGAAAAACCCGCCCGTGAAGAAGCGCCGAGCAATTGGACGGTGGTGGGCCGCTATATCTTGATGCCGAGCGTGATGGATGAGCTGACGCGCTCGACCAAAGGCGCAGGAGGCGAGATTCAGCTCACGGATGCGATTTCTCGCAGCTTAGAGCGCACGCCCAGCTTTGGCTTTGCCTTTCACGGCCAACGCTTTGACTGCGGCAATAAAAAAGGCTTTTTGGCCGCCAACAACCACTACGCCCACCGTTGATTTTTTGAAGTAGCGCACCATGAAGCAGCTTTATTTGCTCCTGACCATCGGGATTTGGTTCACTTTGATTGCGGGGGCGGGTTTGGCGCTTTTCCCTCGGCTTAAAAGCTTTGCCTTGTCCGCCATCAGCGTCATGCTGGCGGCGGTGTTGGCCCTGTTTTTTATCGAGCACTTTGTCGGCTTGGGCAGTTTGCGGGCTTGGCTGCCTGTGGCGCTGCTGGCCGCGCTGGGTGTGGTGGCTTGGCGCCGCCCTTATTGGCAAGAGGCCAGCAGTGAGGCTTTGGCCTTTGCCGCCAGCTTTGCTTGGGCGCTGGGCTGGCGCTATGTCTTCCCGAATTTGGATGGCGGCACCGAAAAGCTGATGAATGTGAGCCTGATTGCCAGCTACCGCAGCGGCGAGATGCTGCCACCCAATGATGTGTGGCTGAGCGGCCATGCGCTGGATATGTATTACGGCTTGCAACACTATGCGGCGGCGCTGATGGGCCGCATATTGGGCTTGGATGTGGGCTTCAACTACCACTTTGCCTTTGCCACCGTGCTGGGTTTGATTGGCATGGTGGCTTGGGCCGTGATGCGCCAATGGCAGGCCGTGCATGGGCAGCAAGAGGGCGAGGGCTTTTGGCCCCGTGCGACGGTGGTGTTCGCCCTGATTGCGGGTGGCACGGGCGTGGCGCCTTTGGCGCGGGTGATTTTTCCGCACTTTGATGGGGTCATGCGCTCTTGGGCCAATGTGCGCTTTATTGGCGCCTATGAAAACCAAGCGGGTGAGTTCTCGCGCCAGTATTTGTTCACGCCTTTTGGCGAGGGCAAGCTCGATTTGCCGATGGAGGTGATGGGCTACTTCATGCACATTGGCGATTACCACGCCGTGCTGGGCGGCTTTTTGCTGGCGGCGCTGCTGCTGC
The DNA here is from genome assembly GCA_964544605.1 of uncultured Burkholderiaceae bacterium. Classification (GTDB taxonomy): domain Bacteria; phylum Pseudomonadota; class Gammaproteobacteria; order Burkholderiales; family Burkholderiaceae_C; genus JAMIFN01. The sequence continues at coordinate 17,366 of CAZJBX010000027.1, read as the reverse complement.
TTTTGTTTGCCTACCAAGTGCGCCATGATTTCGCCGTGCCGCGCTTGGTCCCTGTGTTGCTGGGGGGCATTTTGGTGCTGCCCATTGCCCTGAATATGTGGGTGCTGCCGCCTGTGGTGCTGTTGGTGGCGGCCTTTGCCTATGTGTACCGCCAGCGTTTGCAGGGTCAGTGGCTGTATATGGCCTTGGGCGTGGTGGCGGTGACTTTGTTGTTGCAACCCTTTTTCAGCTATTTCTTGCCGACCTCGCAGGGCGTGGGTTTGAAGCTGGTGCAAACGGGCCAGCACACGCCGCTGCCGCAGTTTTTGATTTTGATGTGGCCCATGCTGGCCCTGATTGCGCTCGGCTTGCTGGCCAAAGACAAAACGGGCTTGCTCAAGCTGCTGGCTTTGTTTGCGGTGTTTGTGCTGGTGTTTACCGAGTTTTTTGTGTTCGACGACAGCAATGGCGGCACGCCCTCGCGCTTTAACACCGTGCTCAAGTGGTGGTCGTGGACTTTTGTGCTGGTCTTGGTGGGCATAGGCGGGCGCTTGGTGGTGGCTGCGCCCAAGGCGTGGATGCGTTGGGCGACGGTGGCGGTGATGGTGCTGCTGAGCACGCACAGCTTGGATTTGTTTCAGGCCGCTTACAAAATGGACCGCCAGCATTGGGGCAAATTGCAGGGCACGGGCTGGATACCGTGGTGGCAGAAGAATGCCTTCGAGTATTTGAAAAGCGCGCCCAAGGGCAAGGTTTTGGAGAATGTGGGTTTTGAGGCTTATGTGAACCAATCTGGCATGGCTTTGCTGGCCGAGCAGCCGAGCTTGGTGGGCTGGGTCAGCCATGAGAGCCTGTGGCGCGGCAGCCCAGCGTTTTTGCACCGTATGCGCGAGAACATTGAGCTGTTTTACCAAGGCAATTTGCCCAATGCGCAAGAGTGGCTGCTGCACGAGGAAGTGCGCTATGTGCTGGTGACCGACCGCAAGCCCATGGATGCGGCGACGCAGCAAAAAATACAGGCCCAAATTGGCGAAGCCTATGCGTGGACAGAGTTCCACAACGAGCCTTTGATTGGCATTTGGACAAGGAAGTGATGCCATGAAGCTGATTTACCTTGCTTTGATGCTGAGCTGGCTCTATGTGGTGAACTTGGCCGCTGGCGCTTTGCTGGCCAAGCGCATTCCCGTGTTTGGCCTGGCCAAGGCGACTGTGGTGGCCTTGGTGCTGCTGACGGCCTTTTTCATTGAGCATTTTGTGGGCTTGGGCAGTTTGCGCTTGGCCTACCCGACGCTGTTTGTGCTGGCCGTGGTGGTGTTGATTTGGCAGCGCCAGCATGTGCTGCGCTGGGCGTGGCAAGACCACGCTTTTCTCATCGGCTTTGCTTGGGCTTTGATTTGGCGCTATTTCAAGCCCGATATCGATACGGGCACGGAACACATCACCGATATGTTCTTTATTGCCAATTACGCCAAAGGCCAAACCCTGCCGCCGCCCAATTTGTGGCTGCCGCCTTTTGTGTTCGATTGCTATTACGCCTTCCAGCACTATGCGGCGGCGCTGTTGGCGCGCATTTTTAGCGTAGGGCCGGGCTTTGCTTACAACCTGGCCTTTGCCTTGGTGTTTGGCTATGCCGCTGGCGTGGTGTGGGAAACCACGCACTACCACACGCGCTCGCGCCCCTATGCCTATGCGGTGTTGGTGGCGGTGCTGGTGGGGGCCACAGGGGTGATTCCTTTTATCGAGCTGCTGCGTACGCCTGAATTCAATGACTGGCCGATTATTGCCTCCATGCGCTTTATCGGCTCGGCTGAATTGCGCACCACGGTGGCGCCGTTTTTTGCTGGCGAAGGCCGTGAGGTGATGAGCTACCCCATTGAGAGCTTTGGCTACACCTTGATGATTGGGGACTACCACCCGCCCGTCTCGGCCCTGCTGGTGCTGATGGTCTATGCCTCGGCCATGCTGCTGTGGCTGCGCGAGAGCAATAAGGGCATTTATGTCTTCATCATGGGCTTGTGCGTGCCCCTGTCTTTGCTGACGAATGCGTGGATTTTTCCGCTGATTGTGCTGACCTCAGCCGGCTGGTTGCTTTACTGCTGGCGCAGCAAGCAAGCCATCGCTTGGGGCGCATTGATTGGCAGTGGCGCACTGGGCTTTTTCTTGGCCTACCCCTTCCTCAGCTATTTCGCCGTCAATTCTTTGGGCACGCCGATTAAATATGTGCCCAGTGCCATGCGCAGCCCTCTTTTGCTGATTGTGTTGCAGCACTGGCCCGTGATGCTGATGGTGGGCTTGCTGGCTTGGCAGAAGAAATACCGCCACTTTGCGTGGTATGTCATGGGCGCTTATGTGGCCTTGATGTTGGTCTCTGAGCTGCTTTATGTGAAGGACGGCATGGGCGGTGAGAACCTGCGTATCAACACCGGCATGAAGTGGATGGCGTGGATTTACCTCTTTGGTTTTTTGCTGGCCGCTTGGTTGGCCTATGAGATTGAAAACAAAGTGGTGCGCGGCCTTTTGTATGCGGCCATGCTGATTCCGACGGCGGCGCAGTTGTATTACATCGGCCCGCACTTCAAAGCCTTTTATATGGCGGGCCAGCATCGGGGTGATTGGGAAGGCACGGCTTGGCTCACCCGTGAGGCGGGCATGAAGGACATGTTGCAATACCTGAAAGATGCCCCTGATGGTGTGGTGCTCGAGCGCCTAGAGGCCGACAACTTCACCCCTGGCGGGGCCATGTCTTCTTTTGCACTCAAACCTGTGTTTGTGGGCTGGCCCATGCATTTGCTCACTTGGGGCATTGACTGGGGCATGTTGGTCAAACGCCGCGATGAGATGAAAGCCTTTTACCAAGGCGAGATGGCCGACCCCGTGGCTTGGCTGGAGAAGAACAACATCCGCTATGTGCTGTGGAGCAACCGCGAAACCGATGTGCAGGCTTTGGAGCGCCTCAAACCGCAGTTGCAGCAGCGTTATTATTGGAAGCAATTCAATGACAGGCCCGATGCCCCTGTGGGCATGTGGGTGCACAAAATCTCACCTCAAAAGGACACCACACGATGAAAAAATTCTTCTCTGCCCTGCTGGGCTTCTTCATGCTGCTGGGCTTGACCGGCTGCGGCTACAACGACTTCCAGCGCCTGGATGAAGAAAGCAAAAGCGCTTGGGCCGAAGTGCTCAACCAATACCAACGCCGCGCGGATTTGATTCCGAATTTGGTCAGCACCGTCAAAGGGCAGGCCAATTTTGAGCAAGAGACTTTGACGCAGGTGATTCAGGCCCGCGCCAGCGCCACGCAAGTGACGCTCACGCCCGAGGCTTTGAATGACCCCGACGCCATGGCCCGCTTTGAGCAAGCGCAGGGCAATTTGAGCGGCGCTTTGAGCCGCCTCATGGCCGTGGCCGAGAACTACCCCCAATTGCAGGCCAACCAAGGTTTTCAAGAGCTGCGCGTGAGCTTGGAGGGCACAGAAAACCGCATCACCGTGGCGCGCAATAAATTCATTGAAGTGACCAAGCAATACAACATCTTGGCGCGCAGCTTCCCCACCAACCTCACGGCCATGGTGCTGGGCTACAAAGCCAAGCCTGGTTTTACGGTGGCGAATGAGGCGCAAATCTCGGCCCCGCCAGCGGTTGAATTCGACTTCGGCCAATAAGCGTTGAAGAGGGCCGAGGGCTTGCTCATGGTGTTTTGGCGCTGGCTGCTGGCGGGCTTTTGCCTGAGCTTGGGCTTGGCTTGGGGCACGGTTGCGGCTGCGCCACAAGCGGCCACGGGCGGGGTGCAGGCGGTGCCGGCACTCACGGCCCGCGTCATCGACCAAACCCAGACCCTGAGCGCCGCCGAGCAAGCGGCGCTGGAGGCCAAGCTAGAGGCTTTTGAAAAAACCAAGGGCAGCCAGATTGTGCTGCTGCTGGTGGCCACCACTGCGCCAGAAGACATTGCCAGCTACGCCTACCGCGTGGCCGATAGCTGGAAGATAGGCCGCAAAGGGGTGGGCGATGGCCTGCTGCTGCTGGTGGCAAAAAACGACCGCACCATGCGCATTGAGGTGGCGCGCGCGCTGGAGGGGGCTGTGCCTGATTTGGCGGCCTACCGCATCATCAACGAAACCATGACGCCGGCTTTTCGGGCGGGGGATTTCGCGGGGGGCTTGAACCGCGCCGTGGATCAAATCATCGGCTTGGTCGATGGTGAGCCGCTGCCGCCCCCTCGTGCCGGCGGGGCTCAGGGCGAGCCCGATTGGAGCGACAGCCTGATGAATGTGCTGATATTGGGCTTTTTCATTGTGCCCATGGTGGCGGGGGTGCTCAAACGCATATTGGGCAATGGCCTGGGCTCACTCGCCACAGGCGCTTTGGGCGGTTTGGTGGTGAGCTGGTTCACCATTTGGCCCGTGGCCGTGGTGGGCGGGGTGATGATGTTTATCTTCGCTCTGATGGCGGGCAGCGGCTTGAGCACGGGGCCAGTGATTGGCGGCGGCTCGCACCGAGGCGGCGGCTTGGGCGGTGGCGGTTTCGGTGGGGGTGGCGGTTTTGGCTCAGGTGGCGGCGGCAGCTTTGGCGGCGGCGGCGCATCGGGCCGTTGGTAAGCCGCGTTGCGTGCTTACAACAAAGCCGCCAAGCGCGGCAGGGCGGCCAAGGTATTGGCCTGGCATTGGGTCTGCAATGCGGCCACAGTGCAGCCGCGCACATCAGCAATAAAGGCCGCAATGCGCGGCAGCTCTAGGGGCGTATTGGGCGCTTGCGCCATGCCTTGTTCGCGCTCGTGCTTGGGGGTGTAAAGCCAAGCGGGGGGCATGTCGGGGCTATCGGTTTCGAGCACGATGGCCTCGGCGGGCAATTGCCGCAGCAGCTTTTGCAAATGCTGGGCGCGGGCATAAGTGGTCGCGCCACCAAAGCCCAGTTTGAAGCCCAGTTTTAAAAATTGTTCGGCCTGTTGCAGCGAGCCATTGAAGGCGTGGGCGATGCCGCCGTGTGCAAAGCGGGCGCGGCGCAGCTCGGCGAGCACGGCATCGGCCGATTGCCGCAGATGCAGCAGCACGGGCAGGCCGTGGCTTTGGGCCAAGCGCAGTTGCCCGCGCAGCAGCTCGGTTTGTTGCTGTTTCAGGGCGGGGCTGTTCACCTTGGGGTCAAAAAAATCCAGCCCAATTTCGCCCACGGCCAGCAGGCGCGGGTCGGCGCTGTGGGCGTTTAAAGCGGCCTGCAATTGCGCCAAGGCAGCATCGCCAGCTTCGGCCACATAAAGGGGGTGAATGCCCAAGGCATAGGCCCAGCCGTGCTGCTGGGCAAGCTGGCGCACAGCCGCAAAATTGCTGGGCGCAACGGCGGGAATGATGCCGGGGCCGAGGCCCAAAAGCGGGCTTTGCTGGGCGATATTGGCCTGCGTTGCGGCGCTGAGGAAGTCCAGATGGGCGTGGCTGTCCAGCCAGCGGGGGCTGGCTTCAAGGGGTGGGGTTGCTGGCATGGGCATCGACAAAGCGGCCCAGCTCCAAATGCAGTTGGCGGTCGCAGCGGGCGGCAAGCTCTAAATCATGGGTGACGATGACGATGGCGCTGCCGTGCTCACGGGCCAGCTCCAGCATCAGGCCAAAGGCGGCATCGGCATTGCTGCGGTCGAGGTTGCCGGTGGGCTCATCGGCCAAAATGCAGGCGGGCTGACTCACCAAAGCGCGCGCAATGGCGCAGCGCTGGCGCTCGCCGCCTGAGAGCTCGCTGGGGCGGTGCGCCAGACGCTGGCCCAAACCCACACGGTCGAGCACAGCGGCGGCTTGAGCGTAAGCCTCTTTGCGGCCCATGCGCCGAATCAGCAGGGGCATGGCGGCGTTTTCTAGGGCGCTAAATTCGGGCAGTAAGTGGTGGAATTGATAGACAAAACCCAAGTGCTGGTTGCGCCACAAGCCTTGCTCGCGGGCGCTCATGCTGGCCCAGTCGCGGCCCATGAGTTCCACCTTGCCGCTGCTGGCCGAATCCAGGCCGCCGAGCAGGTGCAGCAAGGTGCTTTTGCCTGAGCCTGAAACGCCCACAATGGCCAGCGCCTCGCCAGCCGCAACAGCAAAATCAATGCCGCGCAGCACATCGGTGTGCAGCGGGCCTTCTTGGTAGCTTTTGCTCAAATGGTGGGCTTGCAAAATCATGGTGGCGGCGGTGGTTTACAGCAGGTCGTCCAGCACTTCAGGCCCAGGGCGGCCAATGCGTGCGCCTTTGGGTGTGTCGAGCAGGGGGCGCTCCAGCAGCACGGGGTGTTGCTCCATGAAGTCCAGCAGTTGCGCGTCCGTCCATTTGGCGTTGGCCAAGTCGTTTTCGGCATAGGCATCGGCATTCACACGCAGCAGGGCACGCACGCCGCCCATTTTGTCGGCCAAGGCTTGCAAGGTGGCGCGGCTGGGGGGCGCTTTCATGTAATCAACCACGGTCATGCTCACGCCTTTTTCTTGCAAATAGGCCAGACCTGCGCGCGATTTGCTGCACTGGGGGTAGTGGTAGAGGGTGATGTCACTCATTAGAAGGCTCCTTGAATATTGAGAATGCGGGCCGCTTCTTGGGCACGGGCTTGCAGCGCGTTCACATCTTGCCCTGTGAGGGTGAGATGGCCCATTTTGCGGCCACGGCGGGGCTCTAGTTTGCCGTAGAGGTGCAAATGCGCTTGCGGCAGGGCCAGAACCTGATCCCAAGCAGGGCTTTGCGGCTTGGCCTCATTGGGGGCGGCGGCAAACCAGCTATCGCCCAAGATGTTGAGCATGATGGCCGCGCTGTGCTGCACCGGCTGCATCAAGGGCAGGCCCGCCAAGGTGCGAACCTGTAGCTCAAATTGGCAGATGCTGCTGGCATCCATGCTCCAGTGGCCGCTGTTGTGCGGGCGCGGTGCCATTTCATTGACCACCAAGCCGCTGCTGCCGTCGGCTTGGCGCACTTCAAAAAACTCAATGCAGAGCACGCCCACATAGTTCAGCTCGGCGGCAATGTGCTCGGCGGCGGCGCTGGCGCGGGCGGCCAAATCGGGTGGCATATTGCCAGCAAAAACCTCGGTTTTGCTCAAAATGCCTTCGTGGTGGGTGTTGCGCTGCGGCGGCAGTTGCACGCTTTGGCCATCTTGCCCACGGGCGATGAGGATGGAGTATTCGGCTTGCAGGGGCAGCATTTGCTCCAGCACGCAGGCGGGTTTGCCCAGCTCCTTCCAGGCGGCGGCCAGCTCAGCCTTGCTTTGTAGGCGCACTTGGCCTTTGCCGTCATAGCCCATGCGGGCGGTTTTCAAAATGGCGGGAAAAAGGCTTTCAGGCGCAGCCTCAAGCTCGGCCTCGGTGGTGATGGGGGCATAAGGCGCTGGCCCCACGCCTGAGGCGGCGGCGCTGCGGGCAAAGTGGGCTTTTTCCGCCAAGCGGTCTTGCGCCACGGCAATGCAATCGGCCGCAGGCCAGACGGGGCGGCTCTGCGCCAATTGCCGCAGGGCAAAGGCGGGCACATTTTCAAACTCGCAACTGATGGCATCGGCCACTTTGGCCAGCTCGGCCAAGCCTTGGGCATCGTTGTAAGCGCTGGCAATGTGCAAGCTAGAAGCCTCACCCGCAGGGCAGGATGAGGCGGGTTCGAGCACAGCGGTGCGAAAGCCCATTTGCTGCGCTTTGTGTACAAACATGCGGCCCAACTGCCCGCCACCCATCATGCCGAGGGTGGGGATGTGGCCTTCGCTCAATGCGCCGGGCAAAAGGGGGGTGTGGGCTTGTGGTTTCATGTGTTGGTGCTTTCGGGCAGGCGGGCCGCGCCAGCGGCGTGGGGGCTGCGGGTGAAGTGAAATTGTGTTTCAAGGGCGCTGAATGCGGCCTCGGTGGGGGCCGGCAGGCGGCCCGATTCAATGGCGTGCAGCGCGTCAATCATGTCTTGGCTGTGGACGCGGCCCAATTGGGTTTGGCCACGGTTGGCAAAGGGCAAATACAGGTGGCCGGCCTCGTCGGTATAGCTGGCGGCAAAATCGCCCAAGTCTTGCCAACCCTGCTCATGCCCGCTGTGGCCCATGGCGCTGTAAATGCGCTGGCCGCCGTTTTGCACGCGCAACACAAAGGGGCAGCTTTCTAGCTCGACAAAAACCCGCTGCGGGCCATTTTGAAACCACGCAAAGCCCTGCGCATCCACGCCGTAATTGCGTTGGATGAAGGCGATGAGCTTGTCGTGCTGCAAAAGCGAGCCTTTGCGGGCGAGGTCGCCCTCGGCGCAGCCGCTTTGAAAACTGCCGCGCTGCTGGCAGGCATCGTCGCGCATCCACCACTGGCCACGGGCATCCAGGCCCAGCCAATCGGTGCAGGCGGGCACATTGGGCCATTTGGCCAAAGCTTGTTTCACGATGTCGTCCATGTCGTCACTCCTTGTGCTGGGCATGGCGGCGGGCGGGCCGCTGGGTGTCAATTCGACCCAAAGGGCCATTTTCGCTGATTTTGCCGCCCACAGCCGCCGTCTATTTATGATGCCGCCGTATGAGCAAGAAGCAAATGGCCATCCAAGTCCGCCCCGAATACCTGCCCCAGCGCTCTGCGCCTGAGCAGGGCGTGTATGTGTTTGCCTACCATGTCAGCATCCGCAACACGGGTGATATGCCCACGCAGGTGATTGCCCGCACTTGGCACATCCACCATGCCAATGGCCTGACCGAGCGCGTCAAAGGCTTGGGCGTGGTGGGCTACCAGCCCATGTTGGAGCCGGGCGAGGTCTTTACCTACAGCTCAGGCTGCCAATTGAACACCCCCACGGGCATGATGCGCGGCAGCTTTTTGTGCATCACCGCAGATTGCGAACAGTTCGAGGCCGACATCCCCGTGTTTGTGCTGGAGGCCATTTCAGGCCAAGGCGATGCGCCCGCCGCAGAGGACGAAGACGGACATTGAGCGGCGGCGTGGGCCGTGAATAAGCGGGCACAATAGCGGGTTTGTATTCACCCTTTAGCTAAGGTAAGCCCCATGAAAATTGCAGTGTTGGCCGGCGACGGCATCGGCCCAGAAATCATCCATGAAGCCAAGCGCGTGCTCAATGCCTTGGACTTGAAATTTGAAATGGAAGAAGCCTTGGTGGGCGGTGTGGCCTATGCCGCCCACGGCCACCCCCTGCCTGAGAGCACCGTGGCTTTGGCCAAAGCCTCCGATGCCGTGTTGTTTGGCGCAGTGGGCGACTTCCAATACGACAATTTGGAGCGCCACCTGCGCCCTGAGCAAGCGATTTTGGGTATGCGCAAAGCCATGGGCCTGTTTGCCAACTTCCGCCCCGCCATTTGCTACCCTGAGCTGACGCACGCCTCCAGCCTCAAGCCTGAACTGGTGTCTGGCCTTGATTTGCTCATCATCCGCGAGCTGACAGGCGATATTTACTTTGGTGCGCCCCGTGGCCGCCGCATTGCCCCCGATGGCCCCTTTGCCGGCCATGAGGAAGGCTTTGACACCATGCGCTATAGCCGCCCCGAGATTGAGCGCATCGCCCATGTGGCCTTCAACGCCGCCCGTAAACGCGGCAAACATGTCACCAGCGTGGACAAAAACAATGTGCTCGAAACCTTCCAACTGTGGAAGGATGTGATGAGCGAAGTGGGCCAGCAATACCCCGATGTGACGCTGGAGCACATGCTGGTGGACAACGCCGCCATGCAATTGGTGAAAGAGCCGAAAAAATTTGATGTGCTGGTAACGGGCAATATGTTTGGCGACATCCTCAGCGATGAAGCCTCTATGCTCACAGGCTCGATTGGCATGTTGCCATCGGCCAGTTTGAACGATGCCAAACAAGGCTTGTATGAACCCAGCCACGGCAGCGCCCCCGATATTGCAGGCAAAGGCTTGGCCAACCCTTTGGCCACCATCCTCAGCGCTGCCATGATGCTGCGCTTCTCGCTCGACCAAGCCGAGGCCGCCGACCGCATTGAAACGGCCGTGAAAAAAGTGCTGGCCCAAGGTCTGCGCACGGTGGACATCTACAGCGAAGGCACGACCAAGGTATCGACCAGCGAAATGGGCGATGCGGTGCTCAAAGCCCTGTAAGCGCAGAGCGCAAGCACGCGAGAAAGCCAAGGCGCTGCGGCCCTTGGCTTTTTTTGTGTGCGGTGGTGTGGATTGAGGCGATGCGGGCCTTGGGCGCTGCTAAGATGCGGCGCAGCAAGGCGGCTGCGGCTTGCGCTGATCAAACAAATGAACAAAGGAAAAAGGGGAAGCCACCATGTTCTGTCCTCAATGCGGAAGCCACAACGACGACCTCAACACCACTTGCAGCCAGTGCCATGCGGCGCTGCCGCCTGCCGCTGCAAAACTAGGTGCAGATTTTGAGCTGGCGCTCGAACCCCTGCCCGAACCCCCACCTGCTGCTGCGGCTGAACCCGAGCCCACTGCTTTTGCTGCGCAGCGCCCTGCATCTGCGCCACAGCGTTCTGGGCCTGCGGCCTCTGCCGCACAGCGCAGCACGCGCGCGGCCTACACACCACCAGCGCCCAGTAATTACTTGGTGCAGGCCATTTTGGTGACTTTGTGCTGCTGTCTACCATTTGGTATTGCCTCCATCGTGTATGCGGCGCAGGTGAATGGCAAATACGCCGCTGGCGATGTGGAAGGTGCATATGAGTCTGCACGCAAAGCCAAGATGTGGTTTTGGTGGGGCTTGGGCATTGGCCTGATCGTGAATGTGCTGGCCGTATTGGTGCAAATTGCGGCGGTGGCTGCTGGTGCCGCAGACTTTTAAGCCCAGCAGCCCAGGCCAGCCCGCTGCTCTGTGGCGCAAGCCGGTGGTGTGGGTGCCGTTGGCCGTGGTTTGTGCTGCTGGCCTGTATTTGCTCTACCACTTCGACCCATCGGCCCCAGGCAGCATTTATCCGCGCTGTCCATCTTTGTGGCTGACGGGCACTTTCTGCCCGGGTTGCGGCATCACCCGCGCTCTGCATGCGTTGCTGCACGGCGATGTGGCGCAGGCCATGGCCTATAACGGTGTGGCCTTGCTGCTTGGCCCTGTGGTGCTGGGCGTGTGGGCCTTCAGGCCCCAATATCTGCTGCGACCAGGGGTGGCGCATCTGGCCTTGGGCGTTTTGCTTCTTTATTGGGTGCTGCGCAACATCCCCTTTGCGCCTTTTGTGTATTTGGCCCCCCATGTCATTTGAAAAGTGGGCCTGTTGTGCGTCGCCTAAATAGGTCTTGACCCGCAACAATCCGTTGTTTTGTTGCCCCTCTGTTGCTGATTAGAATGCAATGCATGTCGCCCCAAGTGGGTTTGTGCTGCGGCCCTGTGTGGGCTGGGTGCGGGCTTGGGGCTTTGTTTGTCTAACTGAATCTGGCAGAGGAGATTTCCCCATGCAAAACATCGATCGCTACCTTGTTGTGTCATCAGACGGCCATGCTGGCCTGCCCCCTGAGCGCTACCGTGAGTATCTGGATGCGCAGTATCGCGAGCGCTTTGACGCGGTGATTGAGGCAGAAATCCTCAAACGCGAGGAACATGAAAAGCAGTTTTTGCTCGACGACTTCAACAACAAATGGCGCGCCAAGGCGGGTATTGGCTTGGAGGGCGCATGGGACGGCAAAATCCGCAACCAAGTGCTCGATACCGATGGCGTGGTGGCCGAGGTGCTCTTCCCCGATGGCATCACCGAGCGCAATGCGCCGCCTTTTGGTGCGGATGTGGGTCTGAAACCTTACGGCGTTGAGCCTGAGCTGCAATGGGCGGGTGCGCGCGCGCACAACCGCTGGTTGGCCGAGTTCTGCCAAGACGACCCCGTGCGCCGCATTGGTTTGGCCGTGATTCCCGCCATGTACGACATGGAGGCCAATCTCAAAGAGATTCAATGGGCCAAAGACAATGGTTTGAAGGGCGTGTTCCTGCCCAGCCTGACCGACGGCGCAGGCCACAAGGCTTACAACCACAAAGACTGGTGGCCGATGTGGAAGCTGCTGCAAGATTTGAAAATGCCCGTGAACTTCCACTCAGGTGCCTCGCCCCAAATGGATCCCACGCAAGCGGGCTGGATTGGCTCTTATCTGTGCGAATACCCCTTCTGGCTCACCCGCCCCATGTGGCAAATGATTTTTGGCGGCGTGTTTGAGGAGTTCAAAGAGCTGAATGTGTGCTTTGTGGAAGCGGGCGGCGAGTTCTGGTTCCCCTGGATGATGCAGTTGATGGATGTGCGCGCCAGCGTGAAGCACACCAGCGGCAAGCTGGGCGACTACAACAGCAATTTGACCATGGCCCCCAGCGAATACTTCCGCAAGCACATGTTTGTGGGCTGCTCGGCCCTGCCTGATGAGGACAGCCGCAAAGACTATTACGACATCGGCATCGACAACATCATTTGGGGCACGGACTACCCCCACCCCGAGGGCACTTGGCCCGCCACGCACGAGAAGATGATGGAGAGCTTGGGCGGCTTGCCTGAGGCTGATTTGCAGAAAATGCTGGGCACCAATATCTTGAAACTCTACGATGTGAACACCGACCCCATGTGGGCGTTGGCGGCAAAAATCGGCCCCAAAAAATCTGATTTTTTGAACCAAGCCGCTTAACTGGCCCTGTGGCAAACCCCAGCAAGAGCAAAGCAAGGTAGCCTGGCATGAGCAACGATTGGCGCGGCATCAATGAGTTCGTGCAAGTGGTCGATAGCGGCAGCTTCACGCGTGCCGCGCAAGCTTTGCATTTGTCCAAGTCCTACATCAGCCGCACGGTCAGCGATCTTGAAGACCGTTTGGGCGTGCAGCTCTTGTTTCGCAACACGCGGCGCTTGGCGCTGACGGCGGCTGGAGAGAAGTTCTACCAACGCTGCGTTGAAATGCGCGGCATTTTCTCTGAGGCCGAGCGCGAATTGGGTGAGCTACAAGCCCAGCCCAAAGGGCGCTTGCGCGTGGGCTTGTGCGCCGTGTATGGCGTGGCCAATATGTCGGCCATGGTGGCGGAGTTTGCCGCCCGCAATGAGGGCGTGAGCACCGAGGTGGTGGTCTATCTGGATGAAGACGATTTGCGCTACGAGGACTTTGATGTGCTGGTGCGCTACGGCCATTTGCCCGATAGTGAGCTGAAGATTCGCAAAGTTGGCCTGCTGTCTTACTGCCTTTGCGCCGCGCCGCGTTATTTGGCGCAAAACCCTTGGCCTAGCGACACCGAAGGCTTGAAAAAACACCAGTGCTTGAGTGTGCCCAGCGGCCATTTTGAATTCCACGCCAGCACTGGCGGCACGCAAAAGCTGCGCGTACAAGGGCCGTGGGTGAGCAATAGCGCTGTGAGCTTGGCTGCTGGCGCACGCCACGGTTTGGGCATTGCCCAAGTGCCGCTGTCCATTGTGTTTGAAGATGTCACTGCGGGCCGTTTGGCCGTGCTCGATGAGGATTGGGCCTACCTCGACAAAGAGGTGTGGGCCTGTTTCCCCCCAGGCCGCGCCACGGCAGCCAGCCGTGCCTTTATTGATTTCATTACCACCCGTTTCAGCAACCGCCGCTTGCGCCCCTCCATGCAAGAGGCCATGCAATTACTCAGGAGCTAAGCCCATGAAGATTGAACGCTTTCCCATGCCGATTCCATTCGGTTGGTTTTATGTGCATTTCAGTGACGACCTCAAGGTCGGCGATGTGAAAACCTTGCACTACTTTGGGCAAGAGCTGGTGTTGTTCCGCACGGAAGACGGCAAGGCCGCTTTGCTCGACGCCTACTGCCCGCATCAAGGTGCGCACTTGGGTTATGGCGGCGAGGTGGATGGCAACAGCATCCGTTGCCCCTTCCACGGCTGGCAGTTCCGTGGCGATGGCTGGTGCCACCACATCCCTTACGGCACGCAAATGCCGCCCAAGTGCAAAACAGGCCCAGTCGCCCGCACCTTCCCTGTGGTCGAGAAAAACGGCGTGGTGTGGGCTTGGTACCACCCCGATGGCCTAGAGCCTTGGTTTGAAGTGATGGAGCACGAGGAATTCAGCCAGCCTGGTTGGTGCAAGCCCTATGTGCGTGATTGGCGTTTTGCCAGCAACCCACAAGAAATCGCCGAAAACGGCGTGGATGTAGCGCACTTCCGCTTTGTGCACAAAATGAATGCCGTGCCCGAAGGCCATACCGAATACGATGGCCACATCCGCCGCAGCAGCGCCGAGGGTCTGAGCAACCACACCTTGCCAGATGGCACTGTGAAAGAAATCAAGCGCACCATCAATACCGTGCAAAACGGCGCGGGGCAAAAATTCACCCGCATCACAGGTGCCGTTGATTTGGCCATGATGGTGTTGGCCACGCCCGTTGAAAAAGACGATGTGGAGCTGCGCTTTATCTTCACTTGGCCCGATGCGGCTGAGGACTCGCCACAGTATCAAGCGGCATTGGCCGCGGCCAAAATCACCAGCGGCCCCGACCAAGGCGTTGAAAACGACATTCCCATTTGGCAAAACAAAATTTACCGCAGCAAACCCCTGTTGTGCGATGGCGATGGCCCTGTCTATCGCTTCCGCAAATATTTCGAGCAGTTTTATATCGGCTACAAGATGGATGCCGTGAGTGTGGGCGGCGGTAAGACCGAAGCCTGATTTTTGTTGAGCTAGAAAAGAAAGAGACGACCTATGAGCAAACTCCGATTCGTTCAGGGGCCTATGCCCGACCGCATTGCTGGCCTTAACAATGTGGTGCAAAGCGTGCGCATGATGTATGAAACCGACCCTGCCGTGGTGCGCGCCATGCTGCCCAAGCCTTTGGTGCCGGCTGAGCGCCCTGAGGTCTTTATGCAGTTTGCCCATGTGGAGATGCATATCTCTGAGGGCAATGTGATTACCGTGGGTGCGCTCACCTGCGCCATCATGTGTGAATACGAAGGCAAGCGCGGCGGCTATGTCTATGTCATGGCCATGGAGGGCGAGTCTGTCGTGACCGGTGGCCGTGAGCGCTACGGCGAGCCGAAAAAGATTGCCGAAACGACCTTCGTGAAGGATGGCAACAAAATCAAAGCCACTGTCAGCCGCCGTGGCATCACCTTCTTTGAGCTGGAGGGCGAGGTGGGTGAAGATTTGGGCACGCCCGAGCCTTTCTCTGAGCACTTCTATTGCTACAAAGGTATGCCGTCCATTTCTACTTTGGGTGAGTTTGATGGCGATGTCTTCCTCACGCAGTTGAACTGGAAGCGCAACTACACCGCCCGCCATGCTTTCAGCGGCCAGGCCAGATTCAACGAATCTATCTATGACCCATTGGTCGATGTGCCGATTCGCAAAATGCTGAGCATGGAGTATGTGGAGGGCGCGACCCAAACGGGCGGCGAGCTGCTGCGCACCGTGCCTGGCGAGTGGATTCGTGACTTCTGGTGCCAGCGCGATGACACGCCCACCAACCCCGGTATCGACATCGCATAAAGGAACGCAGTATGCAAAGCTTTGATGGAAAAAATGCCTTGGTGACAGGCGCTGCAGGCGGCATTGGCCGTTGCTTGGTCGAGCGCTTGGCTCAGGCGGGTGCTCGCGTCATGATGGCCGATATCGACGCGGCCCAGCTTGAAAAAACCAAAGCCGAAATTTGCGCCGAGTACGGCATTGATGCGGCGCAATTGCACACCCAAGTCTGCGATGTCACCAGCGAGGCTTCTGTTGAAGCGCTGGCCGAAGCCACTTACCAAAGCTTGGGCCAGTTGCATCTGCTCTTTAACAATGCGGGTGTGGGCTTGGGCGAGGCGCAACGCAAGCTGTGGGACTTGCCCGTGAGCGACTGGGATTGGGGCATGGCCGTCAATATGATGGGTTTGGTCTACGGCATTCGCAGCTTTGTGCCGCGCATGTTGGCTGGTGGGCAAGAGGGCGTCATTGTGAACACCCTGAGCAACAACGGCGGCCTGCGCACCATCCCCAATACGCCCATTTATGCAGCCAGCAAAGCCGCAGCCACCAGCTTGACCGAGGCGCTCTACCAACAGTTGTTGAAGGAAACCGATGGTCGCCTGCGCGTCGGCGCTTTGTTCCCTGGCCCCAATGTGGTGAACACTGGCATCTTGGCCTCCAAGAAAAACCGCCCCGATGCCTTCGGCGGTGCGGATGAAAAAGGCGTGGCCTACACCCGCATGGAAGACTTGGTGGCCGCCACAGGTTTGAAGATGCAACTGACTGAGCCAGATGAAGTGGCCGCCTTTGCACTGGAGGGTGTCAAGCAAGGCAAATTTTGGCTGCTGCCTGCAAGTGAGGACACCGATACCCACATCCATAAACGCAGTGCTAGTATCTTGGCTCGAGAGAATCCAGAGCTGGCTTGGTAAAAAAGCGCCTGCGGGCGCTTTTCTTTTGCCCGCTTTTGCCGCAAACAAGGCACCCCACATGACAAGCTAAAAAAAGAACAGCCATGGCCCGCAAGACAAAACCACCGCAACCCAACAAAGCCCAAGCACAAAGCAGCCAAGATGGGGTCATTTACCAGCGCCTGAAAGCGCGCCACCGTGCTGAGCGCGAGCACTACGGCGAAGAATGGGGCCCGCGTTTTGGCCTGCGCATCCACCGCGCCTTGAGCTGGCTGAACAAAGCCGAGCAAAGCAGTGGCGATACCGACACCTGTTTTCTGGCTTTGTGGATAGGCTTCAACGCCGCTTATGCGGGCGACATTGGCGGGCAGATGGATGGGCGCTCCACGCTGCGCGAGGTCGAGAGCTTCCACGGCTTCTTGGGCAAAGTCTGCCGCCTTGATGAAGCGGGGCGCATCACTGCCGTCATTCGCGCCTACGGCACAGGTGCTTTGCGCAACTTATTAGATAGCCACTACATCTTTCAACCCTTTTGGGATTGCCAGAACGGTGTGCCTGGGGCGGCCGATTGGGAAGCGCGTTTTCAAAGAGAGCGAAAAAAAGCACACACCGCATGGCTGGGCACCAGCGACAGTGCGGACACCCTCAAGACATTGTTCGAGCGCCTCTACACCCTACGCAACCAACTGGTGCATGGCGGTGCCACTTGGGGCAGCCAGCACAACCGTCCTCAGTTGCAAGATGCCTGCCGCATCTTGCTGCCATTGCTAGAGGCCATGCTTGAAACCATGCTGGATCAAGCAGCGCACTTCGACAGCCCAGCCTTCTACCCGCCGCAATAGGCGCTGCTGAGAAAGAAGCCGGAGAGTGGCAATAAAACAACAGGCATGCAGAAAAGCTGTAAGTTGCGAAAAGCTGTGATATAGTTCGCATCCTTGCTTAGGGCAGCCAACGCTGACCAGGCCCTGAAAAGAGGCCCAAGCAAAAAATTTCGGAAAACTTGCAAAACTCCAAAAAGTCATGCTAGAATACGAAGTTCCTCAGCCAAACGGTGCCAAGCACTGGCCAGGCAAAGAAAAAACTTTTCTGAGGAAATTTTGTTGCACAGTTCAAAAAGTGTGTTACAATACAATGCTCAGCTCATCGCGGCTGAGTCAAACGGTTCTTTAACAACTTACAGCCGATAAGC
>CAZJBX010000026.1:0-43576 GCA_964544605.1 uncultured Burkholderiaceae bacterium | reverse complement strand
GGTGCAGCCGTTGGGGCCGTAGTAGGCGCTGTTGTCGGTGCAGCCGTTGGGGCCGTAGTAGGCGCTGTTGTCGGTGCAGCCGTTGGGGCTGCCGTAGGCGTTGCAACTGGGTTGTCCCAAGCGGCATCATCGCCACCACCGCAGCTGACGAGCATCGCACTTGAACCTAAAGCAAGCGCCGAAAGCATAAATTGTTTTTTCATCATTCCATCCTTTATGGGTTTTGGATAAGGAGGGCTAGCCCCATCATTTTCAGACCTAGGCATTTTCTCTTGCTCAGCCTCTGCCACTACTGGGGTTTTCCCTGAATTTGTCGATTTTCGCTTGTGAATCACAAAAAAACGACACGATTTGGCACTTCCCCTGAAGTCACCACTGCCCCGCTTGCATGTGAATGGCGACCTCACAATCGTCAAAAATTTCTAATTTCGTGACTTTGACACGCACACCAATGACACCATGCAGTTGCATGAGGCGGTGGCAGAGTTTACCAATCAAGGTTTCAAGCAGGTTGGTGTGTTCGGCTTGGCATTCGTCCATGATGATTTGCCGCACTTTGCGGTAGTCGAGTACATGGCTGATGTCGTCATCGGCGGGCAAGAGGGGTTGCTGGCCTTGGTTGAGCTCGGCATCGACCTGTATGGGCTGGGCTTGGGCGCGCTCTTGCGGCAGGATGCCCAAGCTGGCGTTGAAGCGCAGACCTTTGAGGCTGAGGGTTTGCGGGCCGGTACTGGGTGGGGTGCTGACCATGGGGCAGGGGCTTTCAGGTGGGTTGAGGGTGTGTGATGTGGGAAAGGCTGGCTCAAGCGGCGCTGTCAATCGGCCATTTTCGAAAAGTCGCGCTCGAAGGCCATGAGGTGTTGGCCGCCATCGACCAGGATGCTGCTGCCCGTGATGGCGCGGCTTTCCAGCGCAAAGCGCACGGCGCGGGCGATGTCTTGCGGCTCAGAGGATCGCCCCAGCGGACTGAGGCGGTGCAGGGCTTGAAATTGCGCCTCATTGAGCCAGTCGCTGGTGAGCGTAAGGCCAGGGGCGATGCCGACCACACGCAGCAGGGGCGCAAAGGCCATAGCAAGGGTGGTAGTGGCAGTTTCCAGCGCAGCTTTGCTCAGGGTGTAGCTGAAAAAATCGGGGTTTTGATTCCACAGTTTTTGATCGAGCAGATTGACGACGCAAGCGCCGCCGGGCTGGGCATCGGCGCGGCTTTGCAGGTGCTGGTGCAGGGCGGCGGCCAAGGCAATGGGGGCGGCGGTGTTGCTGGCCATGTGGCGCTGCAAGCTGGCGTAGCTGAAGCGCGCGGCGCTGTCGTCTTGAAACAATGAGGCGCTATTGACCACGGCATCGAGCTGGCCCAGCGCGGCAACGGCAGCGGGCAGCAGGGCTTGGGTGGCGGCCTCATCTGTTAAGTCAGCGCCCAAAGTGACAAATTGCGTGGCCGTGTGGCCTGCCTGCTTTGCGGCCTGCTCGCAGTCGGCGCGGGTGGTTTCGGCCTCAGCCGCCGAGCGGAAGTAGTGGATGGCCACGCTGTAGCCGTGGGCGGCGAGGTCCAAGGCCATAGCGCGGCCCAATCTTTTGGCCGCGCCCGTGACCAAAACACAGCGGGGTTTGTTAGACAATGCTTGCATGAGCGAGAGTGTAGAACAAGCCATGCTGCGGCATGTGCAAGAAAAAATCAAAACAGCCGGCGGCTGGCTGCCTTTCAGTGCTTTTATGCACGAGGCTTTGTATGCGCCGGGTTTGGGCTATTACGCCGCTGGCCTGCCCAAACTGGGCTTGGGGCCAGCCGATGGCAGCGACTTCGTGACCGCGCCGGAGCTGTCGCCCTATTTTGGGCGCAGTGTGGCGGCGCAAGTGGCGCAGGTCTTGCAGGCCGTGCAAGCCGATACGGTGTATGAGTTTGGCGCGGGCACGGGCCGCTTGGCCGAGCAGGTGCTGGGCCAGCTCCAGCGCACCCAGCCTGGGCTGCTGCGCCGCTATGTGATTGTGGAAGTCTCGCCCCATTTGCGCGGCGTGCAGGCCGAGCGCTTGGCTGCTTTTGGCGCTGCCGTGCAGTGGGCCGATACCCTGCCCGAGACCCTGCACGGCGTGGTGCTGGGCAATGAGGTGCTGGATGCCATGCCCGTTGATTTGCTGCTGCGGCAGGGCGGCCAATGGCAGGAGCGCGGCGTGGCCTTGGCCGCCGACGGCAGCCTGATGTGGCAGGAGCGCGCCACGGCCCTGCGCCCGCCCCTAGAGATTGCGGGTGGGCACGATTACCTGACGGAAATCCACCCCCAGGCCGCTGGCTTTGTGCGTAGCCTGTGCGAGCGCTTGAGCGCGGGCATGTTGCTGCTGGTCGATTACGGCTTTGGCGAGCGCGAGTATTACCACCCGCAGCGGGCCATGGGCACGCTGATGTGCCACCAAGGCCACCGCGCTGACGACCGCCCGCTGGAGGCCGTGGGCTTGAAGGACATCACCGCCCACATCAACTTCACCGACATCGCCGTGGCCGCGCAAGAGGCTGGGGCCGAGCTGCTGGGCTATAGCACGCAGGGGCAGTTTCTCATTCAATGCGGCCTGCTCGATTTACTGGCCGAGGCCAGCTTGCCCGAGCGCGTGAATGCACAAAAGCTGATTTTTGAACACGAAATGGGCGAGCTGTTCAAGGTCATCGCCTTGGGCAAAAACTGCGACATTGAGCTGCTGGGCTTTGCCGCAGGCGATCGCAGCCACACTTTATAAAGCGCCCATAAAAAACGCCCTGCCCCGTGCTGGGGCAAGGCGTTGTGGCCTGCACACTGAGCCAGAAACGGGGCTTAGTCTGAACTGAGCGCCGCTTTGGCCACATCCGCGTTGGCACGAGCGAGGGCCAACTCGCGCTCACTGGGCGGGAAGAAATGCCGCACGATGACATAGAAGGTGGGCACAAAGAATACCGCCAGCACCGTGCCCACGGCCATGCCTGAGAGCACGCCCGTGCCGATGGCGCGTTGCGCCGCCGAGCTGGCACCTGAGGCAAAGAACAGTGGCGTGACACCCAGCATAAAGGCGAAGCTGGTCATCAAAATCGGGCGGAAGCGCAGACGGGCCGCACCAATCGCCGCATCCAAGGCACTCATGCCAGCGGCCTGCAAGTCTTTGGCAAACTCCACAATCAAAATGGCGTTTTTGGCCGACAAGCCGATGATGGTGACCAAGCCGACTTGGAAGTAAACATCGCTATCCATGCCGCGCAGCCACACACCCAAGGCCACACCCAGCAGGCCCAGCGGCACGCTCAACAGCACGGCGAAGGGGATGGTCCAGCTCTCATACAAAGCCGCCAGCAGCAAGAACACCGCCAGCACGGCGAACAAATAGACATAGATGGCGCTATTGCCCGCGATTTTTTCCTCACGCGACTGGCCCGTCCATTCATAGCCAAAACCCGGCGGCAGTTGCTCAACCAAGCGCTCCATCTCAGCCATGGCATCGCCTGAGCTGTAGCCGGGCGCAGCCGCGCCAGTGATGCGCTGCGTGGGGTAGCCGTTGTAGCGCACTGACATCATCGCGCCCGTCGTCCAGCGCGCCGTCGCCAGCGTGCCCAGCAGCACGGGCTCGCCTTTGTTGTTGAGCACGGGCAGGCGCATGATGTCGTCCACCTCCATACGGGCAAAGTCAGCGGCCTGCACAATCACGCGCTGCAAGCGGCCCGCATTGGGAAAGTCGTTCACATAGCGCGAACCCATAGAGGTGGACAGCACGGTGTTGATGGAAGCCATGCTCACGCCTTGCGCGGCGGCCAAGTCGCGGTTGATATCGAGCTGCAATTGCGGCGCATCTTCAATGCCCTCAGCACGCACGCCCGCCAAAATCGGGCTTTGTGAGGCCAAGGCCACCAGTTGGTCGCGCGCGGCCAGCAATGCCTCATGCCCTTGGGCGTTGCGGTCTTGCAAGCGCAGGGCAAAGCCTGAAATACGGCCCAAAGCGGGAATGGCAGGCGGGTTCATGGCCAGCGCAAAGCCATCCGAGAGCTTGGCCAGCTCGCCCGTCATGCGGCCCGCCAAGCTGTCGGCATCTTGGCCAGGGCCTGTACGCTCGCTCCAGTCTTTCAGGGTAATGAAGCCAAAGGCCGCGTTCTGGCCCTGACCCGAGAAGCTAAAGCCCTGCACCGTGACGATGTTCTCCACCTCAGGTTGAGCCATGAGCAATTGCTCGGCTTGGGCCAAGGTTTTGGCCGTGCGCTCCAGCGTCGCGCCAGGCGGCAATTGCAGGTTGATGAACATGCTGCCTTGGTCCTCAGACGGGATAAAGCCCGAAGGCAGGCGCTGCATCAAGAACAGCGCCAAACCCAGCAAAGCGGCATACAAAATCGTCATGCGCATGGATGCGCCCAAAAAGCGCGTGATGGCATTCGTATAGCGGTCACGATTGCGGTCAAACACGCGGTTAAAACCTGCAAAAAAGCGGCCCCAGAAGCCTTTGGGCTCAGCGCCTTCGTGGTGCGCATCCGCCTTGAGCAAGGTGGCGCACAAGGCGGGGGTCAAAATCAAAGCCATCAGGCCAGAAAAGCCAATGGATGCGGCCATCACCACCGCAAACTGGCGGTAAATATTGCCCACTGCGCCAGAGAAAAAAGTCAGCGGCACAAACACCGATACCAGCACCAAAGTCATGCCGATCACCGCGCCTGAAATTTGCTGCATGGCCTTGCGTGTGGCTTCCACGGGGCCGAGGCCCTCCTCGCGCATGACGCGCTCCACATTCTCCACCACCACAATCGCATCATCCACCACGATACCGATGACCAAGACCATGCCGAACATGGTCAGCACATTCACCGAATAACCCAGCACATGCAACACCGCGAAAGTGCCGAGCAAGGCAATGGGCACCACCAAAGTGGGGATGATGGTGTAGCGCCAGTTCTGCAAGAACAGGAACATCACCAAAAACACCAAGCCCATGGCCTCCAGCAAAGTCAAGCCCACTTTTTTAATAGAAATGCTGACGAATTTGTCTGTGGTGTAAGGCGCTTTCCAAGTGATGCCCTCAGGGAAGTATTTGGACAAAGTGGCCATGCGGCTGCGCACCTCATTGGCCACGGAAATGGCGTTGCCGTCGTTGGACAGCATGAGGCCAATCATCACGGCGGGCTGGCCGTTCATGCTGGCCTCGTTGGCATAGCTTTGCGTACCCAGCTCGACACGCGCCACATCGCGCAGGCGCACAGTCGCGCCTTGGCCGTCATCGCGCAACACAATCTGCTCGAATTCCTCAACCGTTTTCAACTGGCCCGGCACCACCACGGTGGCGCTGGTGGTTTGCCCCTTCACAAAGGGCGTATCGCCCAAAATACCCGCAGAAATCTGCGCGTTTTGCTCGGTAATGGCGGCATTCACCTGCGCCGCAGAGAGGCGGTAAGACTCCAACTTGGCCGGGTCAATCCAAACCCGCATGGCGCGCTCGGCGGCATACATGGTCACTTGCCCCATGCCCTTGATGCGTTGCAGCTCTGGCACCACGGTGCGCGAGGCGTAGTCGGCCACGCGCTCCAAATCCGCAGGCGTTTGCCCCATCATGCCCACCACCATCAGCAAGTTGGTACGGGCTTGGTCCACGCGCACGCCGTTTTGCGAAACCACACTGGGCAAGCGCGGCTGCACACTGGCAATGCGGTTTTGCACTTCAATTTGTGCGGCATCGGCATCTGTGCCCGGCTCAAAGCTGATGGCAATACTGGCCGTGCCGTTGGACAAGGAGGAGGACTCCATGTAAATCATATTGGGCGTGCCGTTGATTTCGCGCTCCAGCAGCTCAATCACGGTTTCCTCAATCATCTGCGCCGACGCGCCAGGGTAGGCCACATTCACCGTGACGGATGGCGGCGCAACGGTGGGGTATTGCTCTACGGGCAATCGGCTCAGGCCCAACGCCCCCACAATCATGATGATGAGGGCAATCACCCAGGCAAAAATCGGGCGGTCAATAAAAAAACGAGGCAACATATTCGGTCTATCTTTGCATTAAGGCTGGGGCGGCGAAAGCGCGGGGGCAGGAGCCGTATCAAGCGCCTGCTGGCGTCTCAGCGGAGGCCGCTTCGGCCTCAGCCTGGGCTTTTTTCTTGGCGGCGTTTTCTGCCTTCATATTCGCCAAGTTCTCGCTCTCTTGCTGTTGCAGCAATTCATGCGGGGCGGTTTGCACCTGTGTCACACCAGGCATCAGCTTCATTTGTCCGCTCACCATCACCTGCTCGCCTTCGTTCAAGCCGCCAGTCACCACCCAGTCTTGGCCCATGCCTTTGGCGATTTCCACCATACGGGGGGCAAAGTGGCCCTCAGCATCCACCACTTGCACGGTATCAGCGCCTGAGCCACGGGTGACGGCTTGATGCGGCACCTTCACGGCATGGGGCACGCTGCCTTGCTCAATACGCACTTTGACAAAGAGGCCAGGCAGCAGCAGGCCATCGGGGTTGGGCACTTCAGCGCGCAAATGCACCTTGCCCGTATCGGGGTCCACCGTCATATCGGTAAAGAGCAAGCGCCCCAATGTGGGGTAGAGCGTGCCATCATCAAGCACCACGCGCACGGGGGCTGATTCGGCGCTGCCACCTGCTACGCCGCCCTCAGCCAAGGCGCGGCGCAGTTGCAAAACCTCGCCCGCATCTTGTGTGAAGTTGATATACAGGCGCTCGCTCTGACGGATTTGCGCCACCACTGTGGCATCGCCAGCATTGAGCAAATCGCCCTCGCTCACCAGCGCGCGACCAATGCGGCCACTAATGGGGGCGCTGATGATGGTGCGGGCTTGATTGGTTTGCGCCTGCGCCAAGCCTGCTTTGGCCGCTTGCAAGCTGGCCAGCGCCGACTTCTCATCGGCCACCACCACATCGTAGTCTTGCTTGCTCACCACCATTTTTTCGGCCATAGGCTGGTAGCGGCGACGCTTGGCCACGGCCAGTTCATACTGCGCTTGGGCCTTGGCCAAATCAGCGCGGGCACTGGCCACGGCATCGCCATAAGTGGCGTCATCGAGCTGATACAAGGCTTGCCCCTGCTTGACCCAAGCGCCTTCGGTAAAGAGGCGTTTAAGCACCACGCCACTGGCGCGGGCGCGCACATCGGCGCTTTGCGCGGCCTCCAAGCGGCCCGGCAGCTCAGTGGCCAAACCCACCTCGCCCAAATGCACCGTCATCACCCCCACTGTGGGCAGCTCCTCCTCTGAGTCAGTCCCATTTGCACCCGCATCTGGCCCCTTGGAGCAGGCAGCCAAAACCAAGACAGCGGCGACAGAAGCGGCAGAGACAAAACGACGGGAGGCGGTGAAAAATGAGGCAGACATAAAGCTTTGAAGACAAAATTACAGTGTTCGCATTTTACATACAAGCATGAATGTATGTGTGTTAAGATTTGTAAATTGCCCCTTCTTTCATTGCAGTCTTTTTATGGCCAGACGCACCAAAGCCGATGCTGAATTGACCCGCAGCGCCATTCTTGACGCGGCTGAACTCTTGTTCTATCAGCAAGGCGTATCTGAAACGACGCTCTCCGACATCGCGGCGCAGGCGGGCGTGAGCCGTGGCGCGATTTATTGGCACTTCAAAGACAAGCTCGACTTGTTCAACGCCATGACTGAGCGCGTGATTTTGCCTATGGAGCAATTGCTAGAGAGCAATATCAACACCGACCCGAATGGCCCCGCTGCGGGCTTGCGTGCCATGACGGCAACCACTTTGCAGCAATTGCGCGACGACCCACAGGTGCGCCGCGTGGTGGAAATCACCCGCCGCCGCACCGCTTATGTGGCGGAAATGACACCAGCGGGCGAACGCCTGACGCGCTCGCGTGAGGGCTTTATTGCCCTGACCACCAATGCCTTGGCCAGCGAAGCGCAGCGGCAGCAGCGTCGCTTGCCCTTTGCCGCCGAGCAAGCGGGTCTGATTATGAACACACAAATCGACGGCATCATCGACCTATGGCTGCTTGAGCCCGAGGTTTATGATGTGCTGGAGCTGGGCTTGGCCGCCTACGACACCATCATTCGCGGCTTGGGCCTGCGCTAAATACAGCGGTGCTTGTACCGCCGCCCATTTTGCCCACATCCTGCTTTTTGCTCTATGCCAATCGATACTTCTGCGCCCCGCATTGCGCTTGTTGCTGCCGCGCCGCGCTTGGGCGACTTTGCCCGCAACGCCGCCCATTTACTTGATGCAGCCCGCCAAGCCCATGCCGCTGGCGCGAGCTGGCTCATCAGCGGCGAGTTTTCCCTCTGCGGCGCGCCTGCTGGCGATTGGTGGCAACGCCCCGACTTCCACGCCGCACAAGCGCAAGCCTTGGCGCAATTGGCGCAAGAGCTCGAACGCGACTGCCCCAATATGGGCCTGCTGCTGGGCCACAGTTGCCAGCTTGCCAGCGGCGGCGTGGGCAATGCCATCAGCCTGTTGCAAGGCGGGCAAGTGCGCCAGCAATTTGTGCAAAACCGCCCCGCCCACAGCTTGCTGGGCCATGCCCATTACTTTGAGGCCGCCGCCCACATTCAGCCCCATGTGCTGACGCTGGGCGGCCTGCGCTTGGGCCTGCTGCTGGGGCAAGATGCGGCTGATGCCGCCTGCTTGCAAGCGACTTTGGCGGCCCAGCCCCAAGCCCTGCTTTGCTTAGAAGCCCAGCCCTATGCCTTGGGCGGGCATGTGGCGCAGGCGCAAAAGCTGCAAGCCTTGGCGCAAAGCAGCGGCCTGCCCGTGCTGGCGGCCAATTTACTCGGCGGGCAAGACGAATGGCTGTTTGATGGCCGCCTTTGGGCCTTCAACGCCCAAGGCCAAGTGCTGCAACACAGCCCCGCCTTTGCCGCCCAGCCCCTGCTGCTCAATGCCGCAGATTTACAAGCCCCAGGCCAAACCCTGCCCGCAGCCGAGCCCGCCATGAGCGATGCCGCACTGGCCGAGCTGTGGCAGGCTTTGCGCTGCGCCCTGCGCGATTACTGCGACAAAAACGGCTTCAAACGCCTGGCGCTGGGCTTGTCTGGCGGCATTGATTCGGCGCTGGTGGCCGTGCTCGCCGCCGATGCCTTGGGCGCAGAGGCCGTACACGCGCTGATGATGCCCTCGCCCTACACCGCCGACATCTCGCTGCACGACGCGGCCGAGCTGGCGCGGCGCTGCGGCCTGCGCTACGACAGCCTGCCCATAGGCCCCGCCTTTGCACTGCTGAAAAACGATATGGCCCCCTTGTTTGAAGGCCGCGCCGAGGATGTGACCGAGGAGAATATGCAAGCGCGCATTCGCGGCCTCATGCTCATGGCCCTGTCGAACAAAACAGGGGCTTTGGTGCTGGTGTGCAGCAATAAAAGCGAGGTCGCCGTGGGCTACTGCACCCTGTATGGCGATATGTGCGGCGGCTATGCGCCCCTGAAAGATGTGCTGAAAACCCAAGTTTTTGCCCTGGCCCGCTGGCGCAACCGCCACACGCCCGCAGGCTGCGCCGCCGCGCCCATACCCGAGCGCATCATCAGCCGCCCGCCCAGCGCCGAGCTGCGCCCTGACCAAGAGGATTTGGACAGCCTGCCGCCCTATGAAGTGCTGGACGGCATTTTGCAAGCCTATATGCAGCAGCAAGCCAGCCGCGCCGATTTACTCGCCGCAGGCTACCCCGCCGAGGCAGTCGAAAAAGTGCTGCGCCTGCTGCGCGGCAGCGAATACAAACGCGCCCAAGCCGCGCCCGGCCCACGGGTGAGCGCACGCAGCTTTGGGCCAGAGTGGCGGTTCCCCGTCAGCTCAGGCTTTAGGGCTTGACCCTTTTTGCAAAAGCTGTACCATTTCTTGTGCAAAGGAGAGCACTATGGACAGCATGAACTACAGCTTTGCCCGCGCCAATTTGGCCGACACCATGGACCGCGTGTGCGAGGAGCACCAGCCCATCATCATCACCCGCAGCGGCGGCCAAGCGGCCGTGGTGATGATGTCTTTGCACGACTACCGTGCCCTAGAAGAAACCGCCTACCTGCTGCGAAGCCCCAAAAATGCCCAGCGCTTGCTCGCCAGCATCGCCACCCTAGAGGCGGGCCAAGGCCAAGAGCGTGAGCTTGAACTGGATACAGAAAACGCCTGATGCGCCTGATTTTTTCGCCCCAAGCTTGGGAAGATTATTTGTACTGGCAGGCCCAAGATAAAAAGACCCTCAAGCGCATCAATGCCTTATTACAAGATGCCGTGCGCCAGCCCACCGCAGGGCTGGGCAAACCCGAGCCGCTCAAGCACGCTTTAGCGGGCTACTGGTCGCGCCGCATCGATGCCGAGCACCGCTTGGTTTACAAGCCCCTGTCCGATGCCCTGCTGGTGGCCCAACTGCGCTACCACTATTGAGCGCAGGCTTTCAGCCCCCACTCAGGCCGCAGATTGCAAAGGCAGGCTCACCCTAAAGCAAGTGCCACCGCCCTCACGGGGCAGGCATTGCACCTGCCCGCCGTGGTGCTCGGCAATGCTGCGCACCAGCGCCAGCCCCAAGCCCACGCCGCCCTCGTGCTCGGCCACTTGGGGCAGGCGGTAGAAGGGTTGAAACACTTTTTCTCGTAGCGCCTCAGGCACGCCCGGGCCACGGTCGAGCACATCCAGCCAGCACTGCCCCGCCTGCGCCGCAGGGCCAATTTCGAGCGCCAAACCATCGGCCGCACCGCCATAGCGTTTGGCGTTTTGCAGCAAATTACGAATCAGGCGTTGCAGCAGCTTCTCGTGGCCTGGCACCTCACAGGGGCTGAGGCTGACCGACATGGCCACACCCTCACGCGCGGCCTCTTGCGCCGCCAGCCCAATCAAATCCACCGATTGCCACGCACCCTGCACCTCTTGGCTTTGCGCCTCTAGGCGGCTGCGCAGCAAAATCTCCTCCACCAGCTCGTCGAGCTCGTCAATATTGCGCTCCATCTCGGCGCGGGTGCTGGGGTTGATGCCGCCTTCGGCCACCAAGCCCAAGGCCATGCGCAAACGCGCCAAGGGCGTGCGCAGCTCATGCGAGGTATTGGCCAGCAAATTCTTCTGGCTCTGTAGCAAAGCCTCAATGCGGCTGGCCGCTTCGTTGAAGCGCTGCGCCAAACAAGCGACCTCATCCTCACCAGTGACTTCCACGCGCACATCCAAATGCCCTTGGCCCCAGGATTCCACGCTGCGCTGCAAACGCTGCAAGCGCGTACTCATGCGCTGTGCCACGGGGTAAGCGCCCACGCCAATGGCGAGTGCCAAAATCGTGAGCCAAAACGCCGTGCCCCACACCCCACGCGGCGGCCAAATGCGGTTCCAAGTCATGGGGCGGCGCGCGTCTTTGCTGCCCTCGGCACGCGGCGCTGGGCCACTGCGATACGGCCCCTTATGCGGCCCCGCACGCTGCGGCACAGTGGCCACCACACCATCGGCACGCAGCCACACGATTTCAAGTTTTTGCCCATTCACCGTTTCAATCGGCACTTGCATACGCTGCCCCGGGCGGGGCGCTTGCACTTGGGTTTCGGCCAGCACTTGGCCGGCCGCATCACGAATTTGCAGCACGCGCGGCTGGCGCAGGCTTTCGTTGAAGTGGTGCATCAGGCTGCTCACCAACACCGTGGTCAGCAGCACGGCGGCCATCACCGCCAGCCAAATGCGCCAGTGCAAATGGTGCCAAAAACGCGGGCGCTGCATCTTAAGTCTGCTCTTTCGCAAACACATAGCCAACGCCGCGCACGGTCAAAATGCGCTGCGGGTTTTTCACATCAGGCTCAATCGCTTGGCGAATGCGGCCAATGTGCACATCAATCGAGCGATCAAAAGCCTCTAATTCACGGCCGCGCACGGCCTCCATGATTTGCTCGCGGCTCATCACCCGCCCCGCACGCTGCGCCAAGGTGTGGAGCAAATCAAACTGGTAGGCCGTGAGCTCACAGGGGGCCTCGCCCACCTGCACACTGCGGGTATTGGGGTCAATGCTGAGGCTGCCAAAGCGCAGCACAGCCTCTAGGCCAGCGGCATCTTCATCGCCGTTGCCACTGCCTTGCCATTGGGCGCGGCGCAGCAGGGCTTTCAAACGCGCTTGCAGCTCGCGCGGCTCAAAAGGCTTGGCCAAATAGTCGTCTGCGCCCAGCTCCAAGCCAATGATGCGATCGAGCGGATCGCCCTTGGCCGTGAGCATCAAAATCGGCAATTGCGGATGGCTCAAGCGCAGTTTTTTGCAGGTCTCTAAGCCGTCTGTGCCTGGCATCATCAAGTCCAAAATCAGGGCATCGGGCGGCGCAGCGCCTTGCGTTTGCAGGCGCTCAAGCAAGGCATCGCCTGAGGGCAGGGCAGCAAAATCAAAGCCCGCTTGGCCGAGGTATTCCCCCACCATGCTGCTGAGGCGATCGTCGTCATCAGCCATCCAAATCAGTGCTTTTTCTTCCATCTGCTCTGCCCTCTTCGCTTGTCTTTAAAGCAATGCCATTATTGGGCTTTGGGCTGCCCGCCGCGCTGGCCTTCACCACGGGGGCCTTCTTTGCGCTTCATAGGGCCATCGCCGCGTTTGCCGCGCCGCTCCTGCATTTTTTGGCGTTGCTCAGGCGTGAGGATTTTGGCCACGGCCAAGCGGTGCGCCAAATCGGCCTTGCTGCGGGCGTCAAAGTCGCGCACTTGCGCTTGGCGCAGGGCTTCGAGCTTGGCCGCATCGGGCGGTGTGGCGGCCCAAGCTTGGCGCGCCTCATCGCGGGCTTTTTTCTGGTCTTCGCCACGGGCCTTCATGCTGGCCATGCGCTGCTCGTGCAGCGCCTTCATTTGCGTTTGCTGCTCGGCGCTCAAGTTCAATTCTTTGGCCATGCGCTCAAAATGCGCCTGCCCATTGTGTTCGCCATGCGCGCCCATTTTGCCGCCAGGGGCCGCATGGGCTGCGGCCATCAAGCCAGCCAAGCCAAGCGTCAGGGCCAAAGTTTTCAAAGTGCGTTTGGTTTTCATCAGCGTGTCCTTTCATCTCTTTGCATTCAACACAGCCTACAGTGTGGCGGCCCCAAGTAAAGCCCATGCAGTGCGCAAGTAAAGATGCCGTAAAGCCTGACCTGACAAGCTGATGCTGCACTCAATGCCCGTGTGGGTGCTGGCCCGCTTGGTAGGGCGAGGCGGGCAGCATGGCCCGCACAGGCAACACCCAAGCCACTGTTTGTGTTTTGCCTGTGCTGTGGCGCAGTTGCAACTCCAAACGCACACTGTCGCCTTCAGCCAAAGGCGCGTGCAGGCCCATGAGCATGATGTGCTTGCCCGCTGGCTGCAAGGCCACGGTTTGGCCCAGCGGCAGAGGCAGGCTGTCGATGGCAAACATGCGCATCACATCTTTGTCCATGCGCATATCGTGCAATTCAAGGCGAGCGGCCGCAGGGCTGCTGGCCCCCACCACGGCCCAGCCCGCCTCTTGCGCTTTGAGCTGCATATAGGCCGCAGCCACTTTTTGCCCTGGCACCGTGCTGCGCACCCACGCCTCTTGCACTTGCAGCAGCGCCTGCGCTGGTGCAGCAGGGGCGTGTGGCGCTGCGGAGGTAAGGCCGTGCGCATGGCCCTCATGCGCCTGTGCGAATGCTGCGCCCAAGCCCAAAGTGGCCGCCAACAGCTTCAATATCCATCGTTTCATCATGCCGTCCTTTTCTTCAACAATAAAAAAGCCCGCAAACATGGCGGGCTTTTGGACTTCAAAACATGGCGCTAGGCCGCGCTCTGAATGGGGGTCAATTAAGCCAGTGCTTTGGCCAATTGCTCTTTGATGGCCACCAGCTCTTGCGGCAGCTTGTATTTGAGTTTTTCAAACAGCTCGTCGTGCAGTTCCAACTCCTCAATCCAAGCGGCTTTGTCGATGCTGATCACGGTGTTGAACTCTTCTTCTGAGAAGTTCAGGCCGTCCCAGTTGATTTCGCCATACTGGGCAGAGATACCAAAGATGTTTTCCGCACCAGCGGCTTGGCCTTCAATGCGGTCAAGCATCCACTTGAGCACGCGCATATTGTCGCCAAAGCCGGGCCATACGAATTTGCCGTCGGCGTTTTTGCGGAACCAGTTGACGCAGTAGATGGCGGGCAGGGTAGCGCCTTGGCCTTTGAGCTTTTCGCCCATATTGAGCCAGTGCTGGAAGTACTCGCTCATGTTGTAGCCCATAAAGGGCAGCATGGCGAAGGGATCGCGGCGCACCACGCCTTGTGCGCCAAAGGCGGCAGCGGTGGTCTCAGAGCCCATGGTGGCAGCCATGTAAACGCCTTCGGCCCAGTTGCGCGCCTCAGTCACCAAAGGCACGGTGGTAGAGCGACGGCCACCGAAGATAAAGGCATCAATCTTCACGCCTTTGGGGTCGTCCCAAGCGGGATCCAGCACGGGGTTGTTGGTCGCGGCCACAGTGAAGCGGGCATTGGGGTGGGCGGCTTTGCGGCCGTTTTTGCCGTCTTCGGGCGTCCAGTCATTGCCTTGCCAGTCAATCAGGTGCTCAGGGATAAAGCCCGTGTCTTTTTCCATGCCTTCCCACCACACATCGCCGTCGTCGGTCAAGGCCACATTGGTGAAGATGACATCTTGGTTCAAAGACTTCATGCAGTTGGGGTTGGTCTCCATATTGGTGCCAGGAGCCACGCCGAAATAGCCCGCCTCAGGGTTGATGGCACGCAATGAGCCGTCGGCCTGTGGTTTCACCCAAGCGATGTCGTCACCGATGGTGGTGACTTTCCAGCCTTCAAACGCAGCAGGGGGAACCAACATAGAGAAGTTGGTTTTACCGCAAGCAGAAGGGAAAGCGGCGGCCACATGGTATTTTTTGCCTGCGGGGTTGGTCACGCCCAAAATCAGCATGTGCTCAGCCAACCACCCTTGATCACGGCCCATAACGGAGGCAATGCGCAGGGCCAAGCATTTTTTACCCAGCAGGGCGTTGCCGCCGTAGCCTGAGCCGTAAGACCAGATTTCACGCGTTTCAGGGTAGTGCACGATGTATTTTGTGTCGGGGTTGCAAGGCCAAGACACATCTTGCTGGCCCGCTTGCAAAGGCGCACCCACGGTGTGAACGCAGGGCACGAAGTCGCCATCTGCGCCCAGCACATCAAACACTGCACGGCCCATGCGGGTCATGATTTTCATATTGGTCACCACATAGGCGCTGTCGGTCAGCTCCACGCCAATGTGGGCGATATCGCTACCCAAGGGGCCCATGCTGAAGGGAATCACATACATGGTGCGGCCCTTCATGGAGCCGTCAAACAGCGGCTGCAAAGTGGCGCGCATTTCAGCGGGGGCCATCCAGTTGTTGGTGGGGCCAGCGTCTTCTTTTTTCTCAGAGCAGATGTAGGTGCGGTCTTCAACGCGGGCCACATCAGAAGGGTCAGACCAAGCCAAGTAAGAGTTGGGGCGCTTGGCGGGGTTAAGTTTTTTCAGCGTGCCAGCGGCCACCATTTGAGCGCACAGGCGATCGTATTCCTCTTGGCCGCCATCGCACCAGACCACTTGGTCGGGCTTGGTCAAATCAGCCACTTCTTGCACCCATGCCACCAGCTTGGCGTGCTTCACATACTCGGGGGTATTGATATTGATGCTCATGAAAGAGACTCCTCTAAAGATAAAAATCGAATTGCGTAAAGCACCTGAGCCCATGGGCCAAACGCCTTGCGCGATGCGACCTCTTTGCGGCGGCTGCCGCAGCACAGCCAAACCGCTGCAAACCTCGCATTTTAAACCCTAGCTTTTCTTTTGTCCTCAGGCCCATTTTTAGGCACAAAAAAACCCGCCTGAACAGCGGGCTGCAGCGGTGGTGCTTATTGGGCTTCTTTGGGTTCCAACCATGAGGCAGCAAGCACGCCCATGGCCCACAACAAGACGGGGGCAGCCAAAACCAAAAGACCAATTTGAGGGGCAGACAAAGCAGACATAGCCAACTCCTAAAACACAGGCTTTCAGATGCAATCCTCTGAGCGAAAAGCCTTGAATCGCCAAGGGATGTTCACATTATCCTAGGGTTTACCCTAGGTTTGCAGTGCAACCGCCGAATGCCCGCACAGAGGCATAGGGCATTGCCCTGCGCACGCACATCGCCCTCTGTATTTTTTTGCTGCACTGCAAAAAAAATCTGCACAAAAACCCACGGCGTTTTTATAATTTGCCCTCTATGAACATCAAACGCATCATCCCCTGCCTCGATGTCGCCAATGGCCGCGTGGTCAAAGGCGTCAATTTTGTTGAACTTCGTGACGCGGGCGACCCCGTTGAGCTGGCCATGCGCTATGCCGAACAAGGGGCGGATGAGCTGACTTTGCTCGACATCACCGCCACCACCGATGGCCGCGAAGCCATCTTCCCCGTGGTGCAAGCCGTCAGTCAAAGCATTGCCATCCCCCTCATCATGGGCGGCGGCATCCGCAGCGTGGCCGATATTGAGCGCCTGTTCGCCAGCGGCGCCAGCAAAGCCAGCATTGGCTCAGCCGCCATTGCCACGCCAGAGCTGATTCGCGAGGCCAGCCAAGCCTTTGGCCGCGAACGCATCATTGTGGGCATCGACGGCAAACGCCGCACCGCCACTGAAGAAGCCCGCTTGGGGGCCAATGGCCAGCCCGTTGGCCCAGGCTGGGATGTGATGAGTCACGGCGGCCAGAAAAACACAGAGATGGATGTGCTCGCTTGGGCGCGCCAAATGGCCGACTATGGCGCAGGCGAGATTTTGCTCACCAGCGTGGACCGCGACGGCAAGCAAAACGGCTTTGACCTGGAGCTGACCCGCGCCGTGAGCGACGCGGCGGGCATCCCCGTCATCGCCTCAGGCGGCGTGGGCAGCCTTGAGCACTTGGCCGACGGTGTGGAAATCGGCGGCGCCGATGCGGTGCTGGCTGCCAGCATCTTCCACTTTGGCACTTACAGCATCCGCCAAGCCAAGGAATTCATGGCCGCTCGCGGCATCCCCGTGCGTCTCTAAAATACGGGCGTGCCACGCCCTCAAGACCGCCCCACCACGCCCAGCTATTTGCAAGGCCCGCGCCTTTGGCAGCGGCGTGGTTTTTTATTGGCCCTGCTTTTGGCCGTGGCATGGCACGCCATCAGCCTTTTCCACCCGTATTGGCGTTGGCGGCCTTGGCAGCCGCCCGCTGAGCGCACCCGCCTGTGGGCGCAAGTGCTGCCTGCTGCGCCGAGTGCGCAAGAGGCTTTAAGCCCTGCACAAGAAGCCGATAGCGCCGACAGCCCCGCTGCGGCAGAAGCCGCCCCCACCCCGCCGCCCGCACCACTGAGCAGCCCAGACGCACACGCCCCCAGCCGCCCCACGCCCACAGCGCAGGCCGAAGCTGAGCCAGACGCGGCAGCGGCTGAAGCCGACACCGAGGCCGCCAGCGGCGCACAAGCGCAAGCGGCCACCCCAGCGCAAGACCCCAGCGCATCGCTCAGCGAAATGGCCGCGCCCGAATCTGTGGCGCTGGAATACAACCTGCGCCTGCTGCAACACGGGGCAGTGCAGGGCCGTGGCTTGGCCAATTTGCAGTGGCGCAATTTGGCCGATAGCCGCTACAGCCTCATCTGGCAACAAGATTGGCACGATGGCAAAAGCAAAATCCAGCGCTCTTATGGCCGCTTGGGGCCAGCAGGTTTGCAGCCTGAACGCTACAGCGAACGCAGCAACACCAGCAGCGAGCGCGCCGTGCATTTTGTGTACGACCAGCACACCCTCATCTACAGCAACAACAGTGCGCCCGCGCCTTTGCTTTTGGGCACGCAAGACCGCCTGTCTTTGCTGCTGCAAATGGGCGGCCTGCTGGCAGCTCAGGTGGAGTCGCAAGCCCTGACCGACTACATCGACCTGCGCGTGAGCAGCCTCAGCCAAGTGAGCGACTGGCGCTGGCACATCATGGGCTACCAAGCCGCACCACCAAGCAGCCGTGGGCAAGAGCAATGGCTGCAAGTGCAATACCGCGCCCAGCGGGAATGGGAGCCTACAATCACCATTTGGTATAGCAGCACGGGCTTTTTGCCCATGCGCATCCGCAGCGATTACCCCAATGGCGAAAGCCAAGAAGCCGAGCTGCTGCGCATCCGCGACATCAGCTCAACTGACGCAGAAATCGACACTGCGCCATAAGCAATAGTTATCAACAAAGCCGCCACAATCAGGCTCTCACGCCCCAACACCTACTTCATTTGAAAGGGAAACCCCATGTCCACACCCAATTGGAAATTTGACACCTTGGCCGTTCACGCGGGCTACAAAGCCGCCGCCCCCGATCGCTCCGCCGCTGCGCCCCTCTACCAAACCACCTCCTACACCTTTGACAGCGCCCAGCATGGCGCAGATTTGTTCGACTTGAAAGTGGCGGGCAATATCTACACCCGCATCATGAACCCCACCACCGCCATTTTGGAGCAGCGCGTAGCCGCGCTGGAAGGCGGCGTCGGCGCACTGGCCATGGCCTCAGGCATGGCGGCCATTACGGCGGCAATTCAAACCATCACCGAAGCGGGCGACAACATCGTATCGGCCAGCACCCTGTACGGCGGCACTTACAACCTCTTTGCCCACACCCTGCCGCAGCAGGGCATTGAAGTGCGCTTTGCCGACCCCAATGACCCCGCCAGTTTTGCCGCCCTGATTGACGAAAAAACCAAGCTGGTGTTCTGCGAATCAGTCGGCAACCCCTTGGGCAATGTGACCGACATCCGCGCCTTGGCCGACATCGCCCACGCAGCGGGCGTGCCCCTGATTGTGGACAACACCGTGCCCACGCCCTACCTCACCCGCCCCTTTGAGCTGGGCGCAGACATCGTGGTACACGCCGTAACGAAATACATGAACGGCCACGGCAACAGCATTGCGGGCGTGATTGTGGACAGCGGCAAATTCCCTTGGGCCGAGCACAAAGCCCGCTTCAAACGCCTGAACGAGCCCGATGTGAGCTACCACGGCGTGGTTTATACCGAGGCCGCTGGCCCTGCCGCCTACATCACCCGCTGCCGCGTGGTACCCCTGCGCAATATGGGCGCGGCCATCTCGCCCTTCAACGCCTGGCTCTGCCTGCAAGGGCTGGAAACCCTGCCCCTGCGCATGGACCGCATTTGCGAGAACAGCCAAAAAATTGCCGAATACCTGCAAAGCCACCCCAAAGTAGAGTGGGTGCGCTATGCGGGCCTGCCCGACCACCCCGACCACGCCTTGGCGCAGCGCCAAATGGGTGGTCGCGCTTCAGGCATTCTCTCCTTCAGCCTGAAAACCGCTGCGGGCGAAGACGCACGGGCCGCTGGCGCACGCTTCCTTGACGCCCTGCAACTGTTCTTGCGCTTGGTGAATATTGGCGACGCCAAATCACTGGCCACCCACCCCGCCTCCACCACCCACCGCCAGCTCAACCCAGAAGAGCTGGCCAAGGCTGGCGTGACCGAGGGCATGGTGCGCCTGTCCATTGGCATTGAGCACATTGACGACCTCATGGCCGATTTGCAGCAAGCCCTCGACGCGGTATAAGCCCCTTTCTTTTGAACCACACAGCCGCTACCCAGCGGCTTTCTTGCATCATGAAGCCCCAACAATTCTTTGCCCTTTTGCTCTCAACCTTGATGCTGCTGCCCCTGCTGGCACACAGCCAAAGCGACGCTGCCGCTGCACCCAGCTTGGCCGTGCAAATTCAAAACCGCATCAGCCTGGTGCCCGGTCTGGAGCAGGTGCAAGTGAGTGAGCAAGGCGGCGTGGTGCGCTTGGAAGGCAGCGTCATCAAAGCCGACAACCGCGACATCGCCGCCACCTTGGCACAAGACATGGATGGCGTGATTGCCGTGCAAAACCGCCTGCGCCTCTCGCCCAGCTTGCAGCAGCGCATGGACGCGGCACTGCACGATGGCCTGGAGCGCAGTTGGCGCTTTGTGCTGTTTCTGCCCCTGCTGCTGGTGGCCTTTGGCATTGTGTGGGCCTTCTTTTTTGTGGGCCGTTGGCTGGCAGGGCGATCATGGCTGCGCTTGGCGGGCAGCGAACAAAACCCCTATCTGGGCAACCTCATGCGCCGCAGCGTGCAGGGCATTCTCAGCCTGATTGGGGTGCTGATTGCGCTTGATTTGCTCGGTGCCAGCAAACTGGCGGGCGCACTCATGGGTTCGGCAGGACTCATGGGCTTGGCCGTGGGTTTTG
The DNA here is from genome assembly GCA_964544605.1 of uncultured Burkholderiaceae bacterium. Taxonomy (GTDB): domain Bacteria; phylum Pseudomonadota; class Gammaproteobacteria; order Burkholderiales; family Burkholderiaceae_C; genus JAMIFN01. The sequence continues at coordinate 23,510 of CAZJBX010000026.1, read as the reverse complement.
CCTTCCGCGATATTGTGGAAAACTACCTTGCGGGCATTTTGCTCTCGCTGCGCCGCCCCTTTGCGCCCCGTGATTTTGTCCGCATCGACAGCTATGAGGGCAAAGTCATCGCCCTCAATGCCCGCACCACCGTGCTGATGACACTAGAGGGCACAGAGCTGCAACTGCCCAATGCCTTGGTCTTCAAAGCCGTCATGTTCAACTACTCGCGCAACGACAAACGCCGCTTTGACTTCATCCTCAGCATCGCCCGTGGCGCATCCATTCGCGATGCCCAAACGCTGGCTTTGCAAGAAATCAAACAAGTGCCCGGCGTGCTGCAAGACCCCGCGCCCAATTGGTGGGTTGAAAAAGACACCCCCGCAGGCACTGAGCTGAAGTTTCTGGCCTGGGTCGATCAAACCCAACACGACTACCTCAAAGTGCGCAGCGAGTGCATCCGCCGCATCAAAATCAGCTATGCCGAAAGCGGCGTAGATACCGCCACCACCACCTACAACATCGTCAGCCGCACGCCCAGCAGCAGCCCAGCAGCCGCAGAAGAAAAGCACAGCCACGACGACAACCGCGCCGATGACACCATCGACAAACAAATTGAAGACTACGAGGAAAAGCAAGCCCTCGACAACAGTACCAAGAAAGCCTAAGCCCATGAAAATTTTGTTCTTTTGCTTGGGCAATATCTGCCGCAGCCCCACCGCCCACGGTGTCATGCGGCAGATGGTGCAGGACGCTGGCCTGAGCCACGCCATCGAAGTGGAGTCGGCCGGCACGCAAAACTGGCACGCCGGCAAAGCCCCCGATGCCCGCAGCCAAGCCCACGCCCTGCGCCGAGGCTATGACCTGAGCGATTTGCGCGCCATGCAATTGCGCCCCGAACACTTTGCCCAATACGATTTGCTGCTGGCCATGGACACAAGCAACCACGCCAACGCACTGGCCATTGCGCCGCCTGAGCTGGCGCACAAACTGCGCTACTTCACCGATTTTTGCAGCCAGCACAAGCGCAAAGAAGTGCCCGACCCCTATTACGGCGGTGAAGATGGCTTTGCACAAGTGCTTGATTTGATAGAAGATGGCTGCCGTGGCCTGCTGGCCCACTGCCAAACGCAAATACGGGCCTAAAGCTCGCCGTGCTCGGCCAAAGAATAAGCCTGCGGCCCAGCAATGATGAAGTGATCCAGCAGCCGAATATCGAGCAACTGCAAAGCCTGCGAAATGCGCTGCGTAATCTGTATATCGCTGGCGCTGGGCTGGGCCAAACCGCTGGGGTGGTTGTGCGCCAAAATGATGGAGCGCGCCGAGAGTTGCAGGGCGCGGCTGGCAATCTCACGCGGGTGTACTTGGGCGCTATCGAGCGTGCCGCGAAACATTTCCTCAAAAGCAATCAAATGGTGCTGGGTGTTCAAAAACATCACACAAAACACCTCATGCGTTTTTTGCTGCAAATGCAACTGCAAATACTGCCGCACCGCCTGCGGCGATTGCAGCGCGGGGCTTTCTGCCAGCTCTTGCGCCAGCGCGCGGCGTGCCAATTCCAACACCGCTTGCAATTGGCTCAACTTGGCCGCGCCTAAGCCTTTGATGCCGCCCAACTCGGCCATTTGTGCGTGCAGCAAGCCGCGCACGCCGCCGTGATTGCGCAGCAATTCCTCGGCCAAACTCAGCACATCTTTGCCCGCAATGCCAGTGCGCAAAATCAGCGCCAGCAACTCGCTATCGGCCAAGGCGGCAGGGCCACGGGCCAGCATCTTCTCGCGCGGGCGGGCATCGGGAGGCAATTGGCTCAAACGGCTCATGGGCAAGTCCTTGGGGGCAGAACACACCCTTGCCATTGCAGCCCAAGGCCAAAGGCTTGGGCACTGCGGCTAACCCGCAAAGCCACGCCGCACTTGCACACTTTGTCACGCCCTCGGGCAAAAAATCGTGCGATGGAAGTGTGTAACCTCAATAAATCGCCCGAACTAGCCCCATCACCCACAGAAAAGCAGATCCGCAGCCACTCTGTAACACGCCATTAGTTTTACAGCCATCGCTTCAGAAATGCATAAACCCTAGGAATATATTTTGATAGTTTTGTATTAAATGCAGGCTTATACAACCAGTGTCGACAAAACAAAAACCACCGCCACTTACCCAAATCCAAAACATCTGCTTCACCAGATATATTTAGAGTATCCGCCCCCCATTCATTCTTCACAAAAGAAGCCAGACTGTAAGAGGAGACTCTTGCATCAGCAGACACCTCGCCCGAACCAAACTTGGCAAAAGTCATACTTCCAAAATCAAACAAAAATCCATATGGCTTATCCAACAATTCAATTGCCATGTCATTTGGATAGCTAAATCTAGGCCACTCCTTAAAAATACCAGCCAAATTTTCTGCAACCACCAACAAATCATCATCACGAACCGCTGGCCTCTTGACCACATCAATCACTTGGCCATCAATAGCCTCTGCCCACCGCGTCAAATTAGTGCTATTTCTAACTGAGACCACATCATCATCGCCAAGAATCAGGTCGCCGTTAAAAACAATTTGCAAGCGCTGCCCTGGAATTACTTTTGCCACATCTGCAACGGTTGCCCTATAGTTATTTAAAAATTCGTTGTGTTCCGTACAAAAAGTCACAAAGCTTGCAAATGGTACAAAATAGCGAGGAGAGAAGAAATCAAAATAGTGCTTAATCTTCCTCATATGAAAATCAACACTCTTTGATAATTGTCTATCATCACTCCACCCACCACTGTAGCCAGCAATAGAGAATTGACACAAGAGGAAGTCAATGCTCTTAACATTTTTTCGAATTTTATCGCACTCCTTTTTCCCTAACATGCAATCATTTAAATTCAGCATCGTACTGTTCGCCGTTTCAAGAAGCAATGCCGAGTCATCCTTCTTATTATAAATGGTAAGATAACCAACCCCATCTAAACAAACCCTCTCGCCCTCTCCAACCTCAAGAACGGAAAAGCCCAAATTTCTCACGAAATTCACGACATTTTTATTTTTTTGCCTTCTATATATAAAAACAACATCGTCACCTAGCTTGGCCTTCAGCCACTTCAAGCTTGGAATACTAAAATGGTCTGGATGCTCGTGCGACACCCAAATATACGCAACTGACTCCAAATCAATTGAATCCAACTCAGGGGGTAATATGTGACACCAACTATCATCAAAAGCCCGACCAAAAAGCCAAGGGTCGCACAGTATAGATTTCTCACCTACCTTTATATTGACGCAAGAGTGCGATACGAATTTTATTTCTTCCATTTATCCCTTGCCTCCATGCTCAAATATGTACTCTGATAAGAAAAGAATCGGCCACGCAACGGCGCACTTCACTTTCTCAAAAAATGTGAGCAATCACATGTGTTCGTCATTTTAACCCTCCCCTCACCAACGACGAGACACCCTCTTTTTGCACCCACAGATCGCTCACGCAAAAGCACAAAAAAAGCCCAAACCAAGGCGCTTGGACGGGCAGTCAGCTGAAAAAAGCCGCGTTCAAAAGCCAGAGGTCTGGCCCAAATCGTTGTTGTATTGGCTCACATCCCACATCTCGCCCATGGCGGTGGGGCCAAAGCCGCTTTCAGCCGACTCGACCTCTTCCACGCTGACCAAATAGCGCTCGCCCAGCAGCTTCTCAATATCAGCGCCAACAGCGGGGCCCATGAGATGGGTGATGTCATCTGAGCTGCGTTTGCCGTCAGCCAGAATCAGCACTTGCCGCTGTCGGGGGCTCAAGCCTGGCCCCCTTGTTTTCAGGGCATCGTGAGCGCGCAGTGTTTTCAGTAATAGCATGGCGTTCTTTCAGGCGGGCAAAAAATCAAAACAAGCAAAGTGCTTGGCGCAGCTCAAGAATTATAAGAAGCCCTTTCTGCTTTTGTCTGCCTTGGCTCTGCTCCAATCGAGCAAACGCCAAAAAATGCCCGTTTTTCTCTACAGAAACGCAAGCCAACACGGCCAACCATGGCATGGCTGGGTAGGGCGCTTGCAGAGCCGCTGGCGCTGCGATAATTGCCCGCATGACACATTCTGCCCCTGCTCCTGTCTTCACGCTGCACAGCAGCGCCCCTGATTTTGCTGCCGCTTTGAAGGCCCGTCTGCATTGGTCGGCCGCTGAGGACAGCGCCATTGAAGGCCGTGTGGCCGAGATTTTGGCCGCCGTGCAAAGCCGTGGCGACGCCGCCGTACTGGAATACACCGCCCGCTTTGATGGCCTGCCCGCACAAAGCGTGGCCGATCTGGAACTGAGCGCCGCCGAGCTGAAAGCGGCCTATGACGGCTTGCCCGCCGCCCAGCGCGAGGCTTTGACCGAGGCCGCCACCCGTGTGCGCAGCTACCACGAGGCGCAAAAAAAGGCCAGCGGCGAGAGCTGGAGCTACCGCGATGCCGAAGGCACGCTGCTGGGGCAAAAGGTCACGCCACTCGATCGCGTGGGCATTTATGTGCCCGGCGGCAAAGCAGCCTATCCCTCTAGCGTCTTGATGAACGCCATCCCCGCCCATGTGGCAGGCGTGCAAGACATCATCATGGTGGTGCCGACCCCGCAAGGGATCAAAAACCCCATGGTGCTGGCCGCCGCCCATATTGCAGGCGTGCACCGCGCCTTTACTTTGGGCGGGGCGCAGGCGGTGGCGGCGCTGGCCTATGGCACGCAAACCATACCGCAGGTGGACAAAATCACCGGCCCCGGCAATGCCTATGTGGCCGCCGCCAAGCGCCGCGTGTTTGGCACGGTGGGCATCGACATGATTGCCGGGCCGAGCGAGATTTTGGTGATTGCCGATGGCAGTGTAGATGCCGACTGGGTGGCCATGGATTTGTTCAGCCAAGCCGAGCACGATGAGCTGGCGCAAAGCATTTTGCTCAGCCCCGATGCCGCTTATTTGGAGGCCGTGCAAGCGGCCATCACTCGCCTGCTGCCGAGTATGCCGCGCCGAGACATCATCGCCCGTTCTTTGGCCGACCGTGGCCTGTTTGTGCTGACGCAAAGCTTGGAAGAAGCCTGCGACATCAGCAACCGCATTGCGCCTGAGCACCTTGAAATCATGTGCGAACAGCCCGAGCGCCTGGAGCCTTTGCTCAAACACGCGGGGGCGATTTTTATGGGCGCTTACACCAGCGAGAGCTTGGGCGATTACTGCGCTGGGCCGAACCATGTGCTGCCGACATCGAGCACGGCGCGCTTTTCATCGCCGTTGGGGGTGTATGACTTCCAAAAGCGCAGCAGCTTGATTGAAGTGAGCCAAACGGGGGCCGAGCGACTGGGCCATATTGCCAGCGAGCTGGCTTGGGGCGAGGGCCTGCCCGCCCATGCCCGCGCCGCCGAGCTGCGCTTGGCCCAAGTGCCGCCGCTGCGCAGCGAACAGCCCCAGCCATGAGCGAGTCAGCCACTGCCGCCGTCGAAGCAAAGGAAGACTTCCTCAGCTATAGCGAGGACTTGGGCGAAGGCCGCTTTGCCTCACGCGTGCGGGTGGCGGGCATCCATTGCGCCGCTTGTGCGGGCACGATTGAAAGCTTGGTGAAACAAGCGGGCGTAGAGGCCGTGCAGGTCAATAGCAGCACAGGGCGCGCGCGCGTGGTGTGGCAAGCGGGCCAAACCGCGCCCACCCGCTGGATGCAGGCGGTGGAAAAAGGCGGCTACACCATGGCCCCGATTGCGGGCACCGATTGGCTGGAAATCAGCCGCAAAGAGCGCCGCTTGGCGCTGTGGCGCTGGTTGGTGGCGGCCTTTTGCATGATGCAGGGCATGACCCTGATGTGGCCGTTTTACGAGCTGCCCGGCGCTTGGGGCGGCACCGACTTGGACCCGCAAAGCGCCATGCTGCTGCGCTGGGGTTTGCTCATGCTCAGCATCCCCGTCATGATTTTTTCTTCGGCTGGTTTTTTTCAAGCCGCATGGCGCGATTTGCGCCTCAAGCGCATCAGCATGGATTTGCCCGTGGCCATCGGCATTGGCCTGACCTTTGCCGTGAGCTGCATGGCGACGGCCTACCCCAACAGCCACTGGGGGCCGCTGCTGTATTTTGATTCCCTGCTGATGTTTGTCTTCATCTTGCTATCGGGCCGCTGGCTGGAGGCCCATTTGCGCGTCAAAACAGCGGGCGCGCTCGATGCCATCACCACCCAAGCGCCGCAACGCGCCAACCGCTTGGCCGCTGACGGCAGCGTGCAAAACATCCCTTTGAGCCAACTGCAAGTGGGCGATAGCGTGCGCGTGCTGGCAGGCGAGGCCCTGCCTGCCGACGGCGTGGTGCTGCATGGCCAAAGCTGGGTCGATGAAGCCCTGCTGACGGGAGAGAGCAAACCGATTGAAAAACAAACGGGTAGCGCCGTGGTGGCGGGCAGCATGAACCAAAGCCAAGCCCTGACGGTGCAGGTGCAGCGCGTGGGCGCCGATACCCGCTACGCCCAAATTGTGGCCTTGATGGAGGCGGCGGCTGAGCACAAACCCCGCCTGGTGCAGTTTGCCGACCGCATGGCCCAGCCTTTTTTGCTGTTCATCTTGCTGTTGGCCGCTGGCACTTGGGCGTGGTGGGCGGCGCAAGGTGTGCCCACACGCGGCATGGTCACGGCCATCAATATCTTGGTCATCACCTGCCCCTGCGCCTTGGCCTTGGCTGCGCCTGCGGCCCTGCTGTCATCCACCGCAGCCTTGGCCAAATCGGGCATTTTGCTGCGCCATATTGGGGCGCTGGAGCGCCTAGAGACTGTGCGCCAAGTGCTGTTTGATAAAACGGGGACTTTGAGCGAAGACCGCATTCAAGTGCAGCAGATGCACGCCTTGGGCGACTGGGACGCAACGCAAATTTGGGCCGCAGCAGCGGGCATGGCGGCGCAGTCTTTGCACCCAGCCTCTCGCGCCATCGTGCAGGCTTTGCCCGCAAACATCAGCGCCCAAAATGGCCTGAGCGTGCGTGAACTGGCGGGCATGGGCCTAGAGGCCGAGCTGCCCCAAGGCCAAAGCCTGCGCTTGGGCCGCGCCACTTGGTGCGGCGCAGCGCCTGAGCTGGCGGCGCAATATGCGGGCGGTATGCAAGTGTGGCTGACCTTGCACAGCGCCGCCGGCCCCGTGCAAACGCTGGCCGTCTTTGCTTTGGCAGAAAGCCTGCGCCCCAGCGCCCAGCCCAGTGTGCACACGCTGGCGCAGCAGGGCTATGGCCTGCACATGCTCACGGGCGACGGCCCCGCTGCGGCGCAAGCCGTGGCCACGGCCTTGGGCCTGCAAGCGAGGCAATGGCAGGCCGCGATGCAGCCTGAGGACAAATTGCAAAAACTGCATGATTTGCAAGCTGCCCACGGCCCCGCGCTGATGGTGGGCGACGGCATCAACGACGGCCCCGTGCTGGCTGGCGCGCAAGTCTCTATGGCCATGGCGGGTGCGGCACCGCTGGCGCAAGTGCAGGCCGATGTGCTGCTTTTGCAAGACGATTTGCAAGCCGTACCCACGGTGCTGCACACGGCGCGGCGCACCCTGGGTATCGTGCGCCAAAACCTGTGGTGGGCCGTGCTTTACAACGCCATTGCCATACCGATTGCCATGACGGGCCTCATCACGCCGTGGATTGCGGGCTTGGGCATGGCCATCAGCTCTTTGGTGGTGCTGGGCAACTCGGCCCGCCTGCAAAAACTGGCCCCAATCCCCCAACAAGGCAAAAAATCACGGTAGCACAGTGGCTGGCTTTACTTTACAGACACACAAATGACCCAAAAGTCACTATAATCTGCAACTGGATGCTAGCCATCCCCTGCTTTTCCTCCCTGAGCAGGAGCCTCTCATAGGCTTTGACACCCCGAACTTCAGTGTTCGGGGTTTTTTTTGGCCCCAGCAAAACCCCGTTTGCACCCATCAAGCGCAGCCCATTGCGGCCCAGCGCTGCGCAAAGGTGGCCGTCTTTTCTACAATGCCCCTTTCCATGCGCAAGCCCTGCGCCCTGCAAGAAAGAGCTTTATGGCAGACCAACCCCAAACATCCCCCCGCCGCTTGGCCATTGGCATTGATTTAGGCACCACCCATTCCTTGGTGGCGGCACGGCGCTTGGGCCTGAGCGAATGCCTGCCCGATGCACAAGGCCGCTTGCTGCTGCCCTCTGTGGTGCACTACGGCGCTGCGGGCAAAACCACAGTGGGCTGGGAGGCTGTGGCCCAAGCCCAAAACGACAGCACCAACACAGTGCGCTCCATCAAGCGCTTGATGGGCCGCAGCCTGAGTGATGCCGTGGTGCAAAGCAGCAGCAACCAAGTGCAGGACGGGCCCGGCGGTTTGGCCGTGCACACGCCTGCGGGCGGACTGAAAACACCGCTAGAAGTCTCTGCCGACATTCTGCGCAGCCTGCGCCAACGCGCCGTGCAGCATATGGGCACAGAAGATTTGGATGCGGTGATTACCGTGCCCGCTTATTTTGACGATGCCCAGCGCCAAGCCACCAAAGACGCCGCCGAGCTGGCGGGCTTGGGCGTGTTGCGCCTGATTAACGAGCCGACAGCGGCGGCAGTGGCCTATGGCTTGGATGAAAACACCCGTGGCGATTACGCCGTGTATGACTTGGGCGGCGGCACTTTTGATGTGTCGATTTTGCGCCTGAGCGACGGCGTGTTTCAGGTGCTGGCCACGGCGGGCGATACCGCTTTGGGCGGCGACGACATTGATTTAGCTGTCGCTGATTGGCTCAGCGCCCAAGCAGGCGTGGCCCCTGCCAATGCACAAGAAAAAGCCGCTTTGCTGCACATGGCCAAACGCGCCAAAGAGGTGATGTCGCAGCACCCAGGCGCACAATTTCATTTGGTGCTGGGCGGGCAAATGCGCCCCGTTTCTATTGGCCGTGAGCAATTGGCCGATATCGCCCGCCCCATTGTCGAGCGCAGCCTGAGCATTGTGCGCCGCGCTCTGCGCGATGCGGGCCTGCAAGCGCAAGACTTGGACGGCGTGGTGCTGGTGGGCGGCTCCACCCGCTTGCTGTCTTTGCAAGCCGCCGTGGCCGCTTTTTTTGACCGCCAGCCCCTGTGCAGCCTCAACCCCGATGAAGTGGTGGCCTTGGGTGCGGCGATTTCAGCCCACCAGCTCAGCGGCCAAGATTTGGGCCAAGAGCTGCTGCTGCTCGATGTCACGCCCCTGTCTTTGGGCCTGGAAACCATGGGCGGCTTGGTTGAGCGCATCATCCCGCGCAACAGCCCCATCCCATGCGAGATGGCGCAGGAGTTCACCACCTTCAAAGACGGGCAAACGGCCATGGCCATTCATGTGCTGCAAGGCGAGCGCGATTTGGTGCCCGACTGCCGCAGCTTGGCGCGTTTTGAGCTGCGCGGCATTCCGCCCATGGCCGCAGGTGCGGCTGAAATCAAAGTGGGCTTCAGCGTGGATGCCAACGGCCTGCTGCAAGTGCGCGCGCAAGAGCTATCGACCGGCATCGAGGCGGAAATCAGCGTCAAGCCCAGCTACGGCCTGAGCGACAAAGAGGTCAGCCACATGCTGCACGACAGCCTGCGCCACGCCAAAGAAGACCAACGCGCCCGCGCCGTGGCCGAGGCCAAGCTGGGCGGCATTCAACTGCTGCAATCGCTGCGCCATGCTTTGGGCGCAGATGCCCATTTGCTGCAAGACCGCGAACTGAGCGACATCCAGCTCTATATTGAAGATTTGGAAGCGGCGCTGGAGGGCAGCCAAGACCCCGCCGTGGTGGAGGCGGCGACCGTGGCCTTGGTGCAAGCCACCGATGATTTTGCCGCCCGTCGCATGAGCCACAGCCTGAGCCAAGCCCTCAGCGGCCAGGCCATCGACAAGATGTAAAGCGAAGCAAGCGGCCTACCGTTATTGGCTGCTTTTATTGGCGGCCTTTATTTGCCGTTATAGGGCCGCCACTGCGCCCGCGCCATGCTGGCCTTGGCAATCAGCTCTTGCAAGCCTTGGGCATCGCCCGCTCGCACGCACAGCTCCAAGTGCTGCAAAGCCTGCTGAAAATGCTGCAATTGCTCCAGCACGCCGTGGCGATTGGCCAACAGCACATCCGTCCACAGCTTGGGCTCAGAGGCCGCAATGCGGCTGAAATCGCCAAAGCCTGAACCCGCCAAACGCAGCAATTGCCGCGCCTCGTCTTGCTGCATGAGGCCGTTGATATAGGCATAAGCCAGCATATGCGGCAGGTGGCTGACGGCGGCAAAAGCCGCATCGTGCGTGTGCGGTGCCATCACCGTCACGCGGGCCTCCAGCTCCTGCCACAAGGTCTGCGCCCGCTCTAAAAAGGCCGAGCCAGTCTGCTCCGTCGGCGTGATAACCACATGCTTGCCTTGGTAGAGATCAAAGCGTGCGGCCTCCACGCCCGAGCGCTCGCTGCCGGCAATGGGGTGGCAGGGCACAAAATTGGCTTGGCGGCTGCCCAATTGCGCTTTGGCGGCGGCCACCACATCTTGCTTGGTCGAGCCAACATCAATCACCAAGGCATTGGGCGCAATCAAATGATGGATGGTTTTGAAGGTGGTTTCCATCGCCCCCACAGGCACGGCCAGCAAAATCAAATCAGCGCCTGAGGCGGCCAACAAAGCCGATGGCGCTTCGACATCAATCACGCCCAGCTCTAAGGCGCGGCGGGTGGTGGAGGGCGATTTGCTGTAGCCCACCACACGGCGGGCCAAGCCTGTGCGCTTCATGGCCAAGGCAAAAGAGCCCCCCATCAAGCCGCAACCTATCAGCCCCAATTGCTCAAACATGGCGGGGGGACGCTCGACATTGCGGCCCCCTTCAAACATGGAATTATTGAAAACGGAACGAGGCATGTCTGACCTTATAAAACCGCCGAATACGCGCCCAAGAACTGGTAGAAGGCGCACATGTGGCGCAGCTCCTCCAGTGCCTGCGCCACATGGGGCTGTGCAGGGTGGCCGTCGAGATCAATGTAGAAGTAATACTCCCACTGGCCTGTTTTCGCAGGGCGGGATTCAAAACGCGTCATCGAGACACCGTGTTTTTTCAAAGGCAGCAGCAAATCGTGCATGGCCCCAGGGCGGTTGGGCACGCTCACAATCAGGCTGCTGCGGTCTTGGCCCGTGGGCTCAGGCTCAGGCAAAGTGCCAGGCAAGCACAGCACGATAAAGCGGGTTTTGTTGTGCGCCTCATCTTGCACGGCGTGCGCCACCACATGCAGGCCATAGCTGCTGCCCGCGCGTTCGCTGCCCAGGGCCAAATAACTGGAGTTGGCTTGCGCCAAGCGCGCGCCCTCAGCATTGCTGCTCACGGCGCGGCGCTCTGCATGGGGCAGGTGTTGGCTGAGCCAGTGCTGGCATTGCGCCAAGGCTTGCGGGTGTGCCACAACCACCTCCACGCCATCCAAGCCCTCCACGGCGCGCAGGCCGTGGTGCCGCACCAACAGGCTGATTTCGCCCACCACTTTCAAGGGCGAGTGCAGCAGCAAATCGAGTGAGCGCGTGACCGGGCCTTCGGTCGAGTTTTCCACCGCCACCACGCCAAATTGCGTGCTGCCTGCGGCCGTGGCGTGAAAGACCTCATCAAAGCTGCTGCAATAAGTCAGCTCCACGCTAGAGCCAAAAAACTCCAGCGCCGCCTGCTCGGTGAATGTGCCCGCTGGCCCCAGCACGGCCACCCGTTGCGCCGCTTCCAAGCTGCGGCAGGCCGACATGATTTCACGCCAAATATGGGCGATGTTGTGGCCCTCTAGCGGGCCAGGGTTTTGCGCCTGCAAGCTGGCAATCACTTGCGCCTCGCGTTCGGGCCGGTACACGGGCGAGCCTTCGACCCGCTTGATTTCACCCACCTCATTGGCCAGTGCTGCTCTTTGATTGAGCAAGTCCAACAATTGTTGATCCAGCGCATCAATGCCTACGCGCAAATCGGCCAAGCTCTTTGCCATCTGTTTTCGTCCTTTAGGCCCGCCAATGGGCCGCTTCAAAGTGGCGCATGAAGTCCACCAATTTCTGTACGCCCGCCAAGGGCATGGCGTTGTAAATCGAGGCACGCATACCGCCCACAGATTTGTGCCCCTTCAGGCCCAGCAAACCCTCTTGTTCAGCGGCTTGCAAAAAGGCCGCATTCAGGCTTTCATCGCGCAGCAAAAAGGGCACATTCATGCGCGAGCGCACGCTGGCCTCCACGGGGTTGGTATAGAGGGCCGAGGCATCGATGGCGCTGTAGAGCAGCTCAGCCTTGGCCTTGTTGCGCGCTTCCATCGCCGCTACGCCGCCTTGCGCCAGCAGCCATTCAAACACCAAGCCCGCAATGTAAATGCTGTAAGTGGGTGGGGTGTTGAGCATGGAATCGGCCTTGGCCTGCGCCGCAAAGTCAAAAATTTCAGGGCAAACCGCCTGCACAGGGCCAAGCAAATCCTCGCGCACCAGCACCAAGCTCACGCCCGCCGCGCCAATGTTCTTTTGTGCCCCGCCAAAGGCCAAGCCCACGCGCGACCAATCGAAAGGGCGCGAGAGCACATTGGAGGAGAAATCCACCACCAGCGGCGCATCACTGCCCAAGGCTTTGAGGTCGGGCAGCTCTTGGAATTCCACGCCAAACACGGTTTCATTGCTGCAAATGTGGGTGTAGGCCGCGCCATCGGCCAATTGCCAAGAGGCCGCATCGGGGATGTGGGTGTAGGGCTGGGCCTTGGCCGCCACATGGCTTTGGCAGTATTTGCCCGCTTCTTTGGCGCTGGTGGCGCTCCAGTTGCCCGTGAGCACAAAGTTGGCCTTTTGCTCGGGGCGGGCCAAATTCATGGGAATGAAGGCGTTCAGGCCCTTGCCGCCGCCTTGCAGCAGCAGCACTTTGAACTCGGGCGGCAGGCCCATAAGCTGGCGCACATCGGCCACGGCTTTTTCATAGATGCTGATGAAGTCTTTGCCACGGTGGCTCATCTCCATCACGCCCATGCCAGTGCCTTGCCAGTCCAGCATTTCGGCAGCAGCTTGCTGCAACACCGATTCAGGCAGGGTGGCAGGGCCAGCGCTGAAGTTATAAGGTCGGCTCATGTCTTGGCTCCTCTTGGCATCACTGGGCGGGCTTTAGACTTGGGGCGCGTCGTCGCCAGCGCCTGCTGCGCCATCGGCACCATCGCTGGGGGCCTCGCCGCCATCTTCATCCACGGCATCTTCGGCATCGTTTTCAGCAATGCGTTGCAAGCCAATCAGCTTGGCGCCTTGGTCCAAATTCATCAGCGTCACGCCTTGGGTAGCGCGGCCCATTTCACGGATTTCAGCCACCCGTGTGCGCACCAGCACGCCGGTGTCGGTAATCAGCATGATTTCATCTTCGGCGGCGACCAAAGTCGCTGCCACAACTTTGCCATTGCGCTCGGATTGCTGGATGGCAATCATGCCCTTGGTGCCACGGCCATGACGGGTGTATTCGCTGATGTGGGTGCGCTTGCCGTAGCCGTTTTCAGTGGCGGTGAGCACGCTTTGTGCGCCCTCGCCATCGCTGCCTTCTTCGCCTTCGGCATTGGCCACCAGCATGGCAATCACACTTTGGCCGTCTTCAATATTCATGCCGCGCACACCACGCGCATTGCGGCCCATGGGGCGCACATTGTTCTCATCAAAGCGCACGGCCTTGCCGCCATCGCTGAACAGCATCACATCGTGTGCGCCGTCGGTCAGGGCCGCGCCAATGAGGAAGTCGCCATCATCCAAGCCCACGGCAATGATGCCGACCTTGCGCGGGTTGGAGAACTCGCTCAGGGCGGTTTTCTTCACCGTGCCTTGGCTGGTGGCCATGAAGATGTAGTGGTCATCGGGGAAGCTGCGCATATCGCCTGTGAGCGGCAGCACCACATTGATTTTTTCGCCCTCTTGCAAGGGGAACATATTCACAATCGGGCGACCACGGCTGCCACGGCTGCCAGAGGGCACTTCCCAGACTTTGAGCCAATACAAACGGCCACGGTTGGAGAAGCACAAAATCCAATCGTGCGTGTTGGCGATAAAGAGTTGGTCAATCCAATCGTCCTCTTTGGTCGCCGTGGCCTGCTTGCCGCGCCCGCCGCGTTTTTGGGCGCGGTATTCGCTCAAAGGCTGGCTCTTGATATAGCCCGTGTGACTGAGCGTGACCACCATATCGGTGGGCGTAATCAAGTCTTCGGTGGACATGTCTTGCGCGTTGTGCTCGACCTCTGAGCGGCGCTGGCTCAGTTTGCCTTGGCCGAACTCGGTTTTGATGGTGCGCAGCTCGTCGCCGATGATGCCGGAGACGCGCTCAGGGCGGGCGAGAATGTCGAGGTAGTCCTCAATCTCGGCCATCACCTTTTTGTATTCGTCAATGATTTTGTCTTGCTCAAGGCCAGTCAAACGCTGCAAGCGCATTTGCAAAATCTCTTGCGCTTGGGTGTCAGAGAGGCGGTAGAGGCCATCGCCTTGCAAGCCAAACTCAACCTCAAGGCCCAAGGGCCGGTAGTCATCGGCATTCACGGCGCTGCCATCGGCCCGTGTGCGGGTGAGCATTTCACGCACCAACTGGCTGTCCCAGTTTTGCGCCATCAGCTCGGCCTTGGCCACGGGCGGCGTGGGCGATTCGCGGATGATGCGAATGAAGTCGTCGATATTGGCCAGCGCCACGGCCAAGCCTTCGAGCACATGGCCACGGTCACGGGCTTTGCGTAGGTTGTAAATCGTGCGGCGCGTCACCACTTCACGGCGGTGTTGCAAAAATACATCAATCAAATCGCGCAAATTGCACAGCTTGGGCTGGCCGTCAATCAAGGCCACCATATTGATACCAAAGGTATCTTGCAGTTGCGTTTGTTTATAGAGGTTGTTGAGCACGACCTCGGGCACTTCGCCGCGCTTGAGTTCAATCACCACACGCATACCCGATTTGTCGGACTCGTCTTGGATGTGGCTGATGCCCTCCAAGCGCTTGTCTGTCACCAGCTCGGCCATGCGCTCAATCAAGCTCTTTTTATTCACCTGATAGGGCAGCTCATCGATGATGATGGCTTGGCGTTGGCCTCGGTCGATGTCTTCAAAATGGCATTTGGCCCGCATGATGACCTTGCCGCGCCCCGTGCGATAGCCCTCGCGCACACCGCTCAGGCCGTAAATGATGCCGCCCGTGGGGAAGTCGGGCGCAGGAATCACCTCCATCAGCTCGTCAATCGTGACCTCAGGCCGCTCCAGCATCAGCAAGCAAGCATCCACGGTTTCATTCAAATTGTGCGGCGGGATGTTGGTCGCCATGCCCACGGCAATACCGGCCGAGCCATTCACCAGCAAATTCGGCAAACGGGTGGGCAGCACCAAGGGCTCGCGCTCAGAGCCATCGTAGTTGGGCCCGAAATCCACCGTCTCTTTGTCGATGTCGGCCAGCATTTCATGCGCGATTTTGCTCAGGCGGATTTCGGTATAACGCATGGCCGCCGCGCTATCGCCATCCACGGAACCAAAGTTACCCTGACCATCGACCAACATATGGCGCAAGCTAAACGGCTGCGCCATACGCACAATGGTGTTGTACACCGCCAAATCGCCGTGCGGGTGATATTTACCAATCACATCACCCACAATACGCGCCGACTTCTTATAAGGCTTGTTGTAATCGTTGGACAGCTCATGCATGGCATAAAGCACGCGCCGATGCACGGGCTTGAGGCCATCACGCGCATCTGGCAGCGCCCGCCCCACAATCACGCTCATGGCGTAATCTAAGTAAGAGCGTCGCATCTCCTCCTCTAAGCTAATAGGGAGTGTTTCTTTGGCAAATTCATTCATGGCAAGCAGTCCAGCCGAACGCAGCCCAAGAATCTGGGATGCGCGCAGCAAAGGGGTCAAAACAGGCGAAGTGGCATTTTAGCCCCTAGACTGCGCTCAAATGTCGGGGCATTTTGTAGCCAACGCGCAACATATTGCCTATACTTATGCTTTGTCCACAGCAGAAGCTAGGCAAGTGCCTAGCCTCATATGGCAAAATCCGCCCTACGGGTTATCCATAGCTCGAACAACCGCACAGCTTGCACCGTAGGCTGGAGTTTCAATCACGAGGAAAAACATGACTAAGCTCAACAAAGTAACCGTATTGCTGGCTTCTGTAGCCTTTGCTGGTGCCGCATTCGCTGCGCCTTCTAATGTGTCTGGCGACAACTGGCGCAATGGCCACGGCAACCAAGTTTGGAAAGACACATCTGGCGACTGCTGGCGCGACACCGTTTGGACGCCCGCTACTGCTGCTGAAGGCTGCGGCAAGCCCGTTGTAGAAGCACCCGCTCCTACTCCCGCTCCCGCCCCTGTTGCCAAGCCTGCCGTAGTTGCTGAAAAAATCACACTGCAAGCTGACGCTTACTTCGACTTCGACAAGTCTGTTCTGAAAGCTGAAGGCAAAGCCAAACTCGACGACCTGGCCAGCAAACTGGGCTTGGTGAATGTTGAGACTTTGATCGCTACAGGTCACACTGACTCTGTCGGTTCTGACGCTTACAACGACGCGCTCTCTCTGCGTCGCGCCAACGCTGTTAAAGCTTACTTGGTGTCTAAAGGCGTTGAGTCTGAGCGCGTTCTGGTTGAAGGCAAAGGCGAACGCCAGCCTGTGGCCACCAACGCCACCAAAGAAGGCCGCGCACAAAACCGTCGCGTAGTGGTTGAACTCGTTGGCACCAAAAAATAAGCCACGGTTTAAACACCCTTAAGAACCCGCCGCAAGGCGGGTTTTTTTATGCCCTCATTCACGCCAGTCACAGCATCTGCCTGGCCTGACTACAATAGCCTTTGCCCTGTTTTCCCCCCTTTGCCATGAACCACGATCTTGCCGAACTCGATAAATTTGCTTCTTTGGCCCACCAATGGTGGGACGAAAACGGTGAGTTGCGCACCCTGCACCAGCTCAACCCCCTGCGCTTGGCTTGGATTGAACAAGCCGCAGCCGGCTTGAGAGACAAAAAAATACTGGATGTGGGCTGCGGCGGCGGCATTCTGTCTGAAAGCTTGGCCCGCCAAGGCGCAGCCAGTGTGCTGGGCATTGATTTGGCGGAAAAATCCATCAAAGTCGCAAAGCTGCACGCATTAGAGGCAGGCATCAAAAACCTCAGCTACCAAGTCATCAGCGCCGAGGCTTTGGCCGCCGAACAAGCGGGCCAATACGATGCTGTCACCTGCATGGAAATGCTCGAACATGTGCCCGATCCTGCGGCCATTGTGCAGGCCGTGGCGCAATTGCTGCGCCCCGGCGGTGTGGCCGTGTTTTCCACCATCAACCGCAATGCCAAGGCGTGGTTGCTGGCCATCGTTGGGGCCGAATACATCGCCCGCTTGGTGCCCAAAGGCACGCATGAATACAACAAGCTGATTCAGCCCAGCGAGTTGGCGCACTGGGCGCGGGCCGCTGGCCTGCACGCCACCCAAGCTGCGGGGGTGGAGTACCAGCCCCTGCTGCGCCGTATGCGCCTGAGCGCCAATACCAATGTGAACTATATGTTGGCCTTTGCCAAGCCCCAAGCATGAAGCCCGCCTTGCCCGCCGCTGTTTTTTTCGACCTCGACGGCACACTGGTCGATTCCGCCCCCGACTTGGGCGCGGCCGCTGATTTCTTGCGCGCCGAGCGCGGCCTGCCGCCGCTGGGTTTTGCGGCCTACCGCCCTGCCGCCAGCACCGGCGCTGCGGGCCTGCTGCGCGTGGCCTTTGGCATCGGCCCAGAAGATGCCGAGTTTGAGCCCCTGCGCCAAGGCTTTTTGCGCTATTACGAAGCCCATATTGCCGACCACAGCCAAGCCTTTGCTGGCATCGCCGAGCTGCTGGCCGCACTGCAAACACGCGGCATCGCTTGGGGCATCATCACCAATAAGGCCGAGCATTTGGCCCGCTGCCTTGTGGCGCAAATGCCACTGTTGCAAAGCGCCGCCGCCATTGTGGGCGGTGACAGCGCGGCCCAGCCCAAGCCCAGCGCCGCCCCCATGCAATTGGCCGCACAACTGGCTGGTGTCGATTTGCAAAACAGTTGGTATGTGGGCGATGACATCCGCGATATGCAAGCGGCCCATGCCGCCGCCATGCCCTGCGCCATTGCCGCCGCTTGGGGCTATGCGCCTGCCGCAGACATCGCCCAGTGGCCCGCCCATGCCATCTGCCAGCAGCCGCAAGATATTTTGACCCTGCTGCCCGCACAGCTCTAAGCCGCTGGCTTATCGGGGGCAATCTGCATGGCAAGCTGCACGCCAAGGGCCTGCGCCCCTACAATCAAAACCCATTAAAAGCCCAAAAGCAGCCCTTGCAAAACGGAGGAAATATGGCCGCAGTCAAAATGTATGTCACTGGTTTTTGCCCTTATTGCGTCAAGGCCAAAGCCTTGCTCAAAGCGCGCGGCGTGAGCGCCATTGAGGAAATCCGCATCGACACCGACCCCGATGCGCGTACGCACATGATGGCCATCACGGGCCGCCGCACTGTGCCACAAATTTTCATTGGTGACACCCATGTCGGCGGCTGCGATGATTTGTATGCCCTTGACAAACAAGGCGGCCTGCAAGCCCTGCTTGACACCTAAGCTGCAAGGCGGCAGGCAGCTTCGCTTTCTTGGCGCATAATTGCCCTTTCCCCTGAATGTCCTTTGACCCACAAAAAGAGAACCCCATGGCAGACGAAGCAAACCAAGCCGCCGCTGAACCCAATTTCGCGATTCAGCGCATTTACCTCAAAGACCTGTCGCTGGAGCAGCCCAATTCGCCCCAAATTCTGTTGGAGCAAGCCCAGCCCGCCGTAGATATCAATATTGGCATCGAGCAAGCCCAACTCGCCGATGGCGTGTATGAAGTGGCCTTGTCTGCCACGGTAACCGCCAAAATCGAAGACAAAACCCTGTTTTTAATTGAGTGCAAGCAGGCTGGCATTTTTGAAGTCAGCAACTTCCCTGCCGAGCAAGTCGGCCCCATTTTGGGCGTGAACTGCCCCCAAATCATCTACCCCTATGTGCGCGCGCAGGTGTCTGACACCTTGGTGCGTGCTGGCTTCCCGCCCGTCATGCTCAGCGAAATCAACTTCAATTCGCTCTACGCCCAACAGCTTGAGCAACAAGCCGCAGCCAACGGCAGTGGGCAACTCCCCAACTAAGGCCGCTGCCGCGCAGGTGCATGGCCGCCTCTGCCCCTGCCCCCTTGGGTTGGGGTGCGTGAGGCGCAGCGCCTGCCTTCACCCATAAAAGGGGCTGCGCCTTTGGGCCTGCCCCTTTGTGCTTTTCTTGCAGTGTCTGTTTCCGCCCCACTCGCCCCCAATAGCAGCGCCATGAAGCCCGGTTTTTACACCATCATGGCGGCGCAGTTTTTTTCGTCTTTGGCCGACAACGCCTTGTTTGTGGCCACGGTGAAACTGCTGCTGGACAAAGATGCCCCCCAATGGACGGGGGCTGCTTTGGTGCCGATTTTTGCCCTGTTTTATGTGCTGTTGGCCCCTTGGCTGGGCGCATTTGCAGACCGCTTTCCCAAAGGGCAGGTCATGCTCTGGAGCAATATGCTGAAAATGGCGGGCTGCGTCTTGATTTTGCTCTCGCCCCATCCTTATAGCGTGCTGGCCTGCTATGCCTTGGTGGGTTTGGGCGCAGCGGCTTATTCGCCCGCCAAATACGGCATCTTGACGGAGCTGCTGCCGCCCTCGCAATTGGTCAAGGCCAATGGCTGGATGGAGGGCTTGACGATTGCCTCCATTTTGCTCGGCGTGCTGCTGGGCGGCGCTTTGGTGGGTGATCGCATCACCGGCATTTTGTTCTCTGATGCCTTTGCCTTGGACTTCACCCGTGCGGGCATTGAATTTGGCTCACAGGCGGCCATTGCCCTCATCAGCCTGCTGTATTTGATCGCTGCCGCCTTCAATTTGCGCATTCCGCGCACCGATGTGGCGCTGCGCCGCATCCGCAAAAACAGCGTGCTCGAATTCATGGCCTGCAACCGCCGCCTCTGGCGCGACCGCTTGGGCCAAATCACCTTGGCCGTCACCACCCTGTTCTGGGGCGTGAGCGGCAACCTCAAATATGTGGTGCTGGCTTGGGCCGCCGCCGTGCTCAGTTACAACACCTCTGAGGCCACGGCCTTGCTCGGCGTGGTGGCGGTGGGCACGGCGGTGGGAGCAACTTGGGCCTCAGCCCGCGCTCGGCTTGATGAGGCCAATAAAGTCATTCCTTTGGGCATCCTCATGGGTTTTCTGCTCATTGTGCTCAACGCCTTGGCTTGGCTGCCGCAAGAGCCACTGGACTGGCGCTTGTGGGGCGCTTGGTTGGGTCTGGCCGTGCTGGGCGGCGTGGGCGGTTATTTGGTCGTGCCCATGAATGCCCTGCTGCAACACCGTGGCCACAGCCTCATGGGTTCAGGCCGCAGCATTGCAGTGCAAAACTTCAACGAGCAAACCTGTATTTTGCTGCTGGGCGGCGTGTATGTGCTCATGCTCTGGCTCGGCCTCAGCGCCATCGCCACCATCATCAGCTTTGGCGCTTTAATCATGCTGGTGATGGCCGCCGTGCAATATTGGTATGGCCGCAATTTGCGCCAACACCCCCAAATCATGGCGCATTTGCTGCGCCAAGCCCGTGAATCCCACTGACCAGCCTTGGCCTAAGGAGTGCCCCATGAGTGATATTTTGCAAACCATTTGCGCCACAAAGCAAGAAGAAGTCGCCGCCCTGCTGCAAAAAACCAGCCGCAGCGCCCTGCGCCAAGAGGCCGAGGGCCGCAATATGACGCGCGATTTTGTCGCCGCCATACAGGCCAAACACGCCCAAGGCCAATCGGCCGTGATTGCCGAGGTGAAAAAAGCCTCGCCCAGCAAGGGCGTGATTCGCGCCGATTTTGTGCCCGCCGACATCGCCCAAAGCTATGCCGCCCACGGCGCGGCCTGCCTGTCTGTGCTGACAGACCGCCAATACTTCCAAGGCCAGCCCGACTACCTCAAACAAGCCCGCGCCAGTTGCCACCTGCCCGTGCTGCGCAAAGACTTCATGGTCGATAGCGCCCAAATTGACGAAGCCCGCATCATGGGGGCCGATTGCATTTTGCTCATTGCCGCTTGTTTGGATGACGCGCAAATGGCCGACTTTGAAGCCCAAGCCCTGCACCTGAATATGGCCGTGCTGGTCGAGGTGCACGACGAGGCCGAAATGGAGCGCGCCCTGCGCCTGAAAACCCCGCTGATTGGCGTGAATAACCGCAATTTACGCACTTTTGAGGTCGATATCCACACCACCGTGCGCCTGCGCCAAATGGTGGATGCCAGCCGCATCATCGTCGCGGAAAGCGGCATTGCCACGGCGCAAGATGTGGCCCTGCTGCGTGAGGCCGATGTCCACAGCTTTCTTGTGGGCGAAGCCTTTATGCGCGCCGAAGAGCCGGGTGCCGAGCTGGCGCAATTGTTCGCCTAAGGAGCCGCCATGCAACTGGTTTTGGCATCGAACAATGCGGGCAAACTGGCCGAGCTGCAAAGCATGTTTGCGGGCCTTGATTTAGAACTGCTAGCGCAAGGGCCACTGGGCGTGAGCGAGGCCGAGGAGCCGCACCACACCTTTATTGAAAACGCCTTGGCCAAAGCCCGCCACGCCGCCCATGCCACGGGGCTGGCGGCGCTGGCCGATGATGCCGGCCTGTGCATTGACGCTTGGGGCGGCCTGCCTGGGGTCGATACCGCTCTGTTTAGCGAACAGCGCTATGGCATCCCGCGCGGCCTGGATGCCGCTGGCAATGACAACAATGTGAACGCCATTTTGCGCGCCTTAGAAGGCGAAGCCCGCCGCAGCGCCGCCATGGTCAGCGTGCTGGTGGCCTTGCGCCATGCCGACGACCCCGAGCCACTGGTGGCCGTGGGCCGTGTGCGCGGCGAATTATTGGCCGAGCGCCGTGGCGACAATGGCTTTGGCATCGACCCCATTTTTTACCTGCCTGAACTGGGCCAGACCTTTGCCCAAATGCCGCTGGCGCAAAAAAACCAGCTCAGCCACCGCGCCCGCTCAGCGCAACTCATGCGCCAGCTCATGCAGGCCCAGTGGCTGAACACCCCTCTGGGCGCATAAAGACGGCCATGCAGGCGCAAGACCCCACTACCCACTACCTGCGCCCGGGCAGCCTCATGCTGTCGATCTTGCCGCCCTTGGCCATTTATGTGCATCTGCCTTGGTGCATGAAAAAATGCCCCTATTGCGACTTCAACTCCCACGGCCTCGCCGCAGGTCAAAGCCAGCTTGATGCCGCGCTGGAGGCGCAATACATCGATGCCCTTTTGCTCGATGCCCAGCACAGCCTGCCCTTGGTCTGGGGCCGCACCGTGCAAAGCATCTTCATGGGCGGCGGCACACCCTCGCTCTTTTCGCCCGATGCCATCGACCGCCTCATCAGCGGCCTGCGGGCACTCTTTATGCTCAACGCCGATTGCGAAATCACCCTAGAGGCCAACCCCAGCACTTTTGAGCGCCAACGCTTTGCCGCCTACCGCCAAGCGGGCGTCACCCGCCTGTCCATTGGCGTGCAATCCTTTGCTGACGACAAGCTGCAAGCCTTGGGCCGCGTGCACACTGGCGCACAAGCGCAAGAGGCCATTGCCGAGGCCGCAGCCCACTTCAGCACCTGGAACCTTGACCTCATGTACGCCCTGCCTGGGCAAAGCTTGGCGCAATTGCAAGAAGATGTGCAAAAAGCGCTGAGCTTTGCGCCGCCGCACCTGTCCATCTACCACCTCAGCATTGAGCCCAACACCTACTTCGCCAAATACCCGCCCAAACTGCCCGACGAAGACAGCGCCTGGGACATGCTCGACTGCATTACCCAAGCCACCGCCGCCGCAGGCATGGAGCGCTACGAAATATCCGCCTTCGCGCAACGCGGCCACATCTGCCGCCACAACCTCAACTACTGGCAATTTGGCGACTACCTCGGCCTGGGCGCAGGTGCACACGGCAAAATCAGCTTCCCGCAGCGCATCATCCGCCAGCAGCGCCACCGCACGCCTGAGCACTACCTCGCCCAAGCTGCACAAGGCCAATTTGTGGCCGAGGAACATGAAGTCAGCCGCGATGAACTGCCCTTTGAATTCATGCTCAACCAACTGCGTCTGGCCGATGGCTTCCCGCCGCAGCGCTTCACCGAACGCACAGGGCTGGGCCTCAATCGCATTGAAACGGCCTTAGAGCAGGCCGAAAACATGGGCCTGATTGAACGAAGCTGGCAACGCATTGCCCCCAGCGCCAAAGGCTTTGACTTCCTCAGCGAACTGCAATCCTTGTTCTTACCGGAGTGAACCCACCATGACCACCCTCTACGGCATCCCCAACTGCGACACCGTCAAAAAAGCGCGCCAACACCTGCAAGAGCAGGGCGTAGATTTCACATTTCACAACTACAAAAAAGACGGCGTGCCCGCCGCACAACTGCAAGCATGGATCGCCACCCACGGCTGGGACAAAGTCCTCAACCGCGCTGGCACCACTTGGCGCCGCTTGGACGACGCCGCCAAAGCTGCCGTGCACGATGCCGCCAGCGCCCACGCCTTCCTGCTCGACAACCCCAGCGCCATCAAACGCCCCATCATCGACTGGGGCCAAGGCCGCAGCACC
>CAZJBX010000025.1:0-44367 GCA_964544605.1 uncultured Burkholderiaceae bacterium | reverse complement strand
GAACTGCCGACCTCTCCCTTACCAAGGGAGTGCTCTACCACTGAGCCACATGGGCATTTCACCAAGCCGCACAGCCCAATGGAGCGGGAGACGGGAATCGAACCCGCGTCATTAGCTTGGAAGGCTAAGGTTCTACCATTGAACTACTCCCGCCTTTGTGCGCAGAGCCGCCCAACAATATCTGTGCATTTGGTGGAGGAGGCTGGATTCGAACCAGCGTAGGTGTAAACCGGCAGATTTACAGTCTGCTGCCATTAACCACTCGGCCACTCCTCCGATAAGCTGCGCATTGTAGCACGACAAAACACAGTTTTTTGCGCTGCCGCTTTTTCGTTGTTTAAAAATCAGGAGGCGCTGGGCGCGTCTCAGCCGAGTGCGCCTTGCGCACCTCGCCCGTCTGCGGTAGGTCTTGGGCATTCCATTGCACCAAGGAGTCATCGGGGTAAAAAGCCGATTGCGCCCCAGTGCCGCCGTATTGTGAAGGTGAAAAATCACCCATTTGTGAGACTGCAAATTGGGTCATGGGCGCATCACCATGTTCAGCTTGGTCTTCAAGCAAGCTCAAAGGCATACACCAGTACACATCCAGCAAGGTCACGCCGCGCGAGTGCGTCACCAAAGTGGCACGGCGCTCAAAGGCTTGCAGGCGGTTGACGAGCTGCGCATCGGTCAAATTCACATGGTCTTGCAGCTTGACCAGCAAAATAAAGCCTTTGCTGGCAGATACGATTTCGAGCGCACGAACGGCCTTCTCTAAATCCACCTTACGACTGGCATCGATGGCAATCAATCGCAAAAGATCTTTGATTTGAGACTGATCCGCTGCTGCTGCGGGGCGGCCCGCCGCCGCTGGCGTGCGCGCAGCCGCACCAGGTTCAGTGCGTGGTGCGCTCGGCTCTTTGGCGCTATCTTTCTTACCGAATTGAAACAAAGCCATCTACTTGCCTCGCTAGTCTTGAAGTTCGAGCTTGTTGCAATATTCACCTATTGCATACTTAGCTTGTTAATGATACCAAATACCTGCGTTTTCCAAGCGTACGCCCAGCCTTTCTGAACGACCTTTCAGGCGCATCAAGCTCCAGCCAAGTGGATTTTCTCAGGCTCCACCAACTGCAAAACAGTGCTGGCGATTTCTTCAATCGACTTGCTGGTCGTTGATAAATACGGCAGACCATGCAGGCGCATCATGCGCTCAGCCTCATGCACTTCATGGCGGCAATTGGCCAAATCCGCATAGCGGCTGTTGGGGCGGCGTTCGTTGCGAATTTGCGACAGTCGTTCCGCCTCAATCGTCAAGCCAAAGATTTTTTTCAAATGCGGCAATAAGGCGGGTGGTAGCTGGCCACGCTCAAAGTCTTCTGGAATCAAAGGATAGTTGGCTGCTTTGATGCCGTGCTGCATGGCCAAGTACAAACTGGTGGGCGTTTTGCCGCTGCGCGAAACCCCCACCAAAATCACTTCGGCGCTGGCCAAGTCTTTGTGCGATTGGCCATCATCGTGGGCCAAGCTGTAGTTGATGGCCTCAATGCGGTTTTGATAAGACTGCGACTGGCGGATGTCTTTGAAGCGGCCCACGCGGTGCAGCGATTTTTGCCCGAATTCCTCTTCAAGCGGCTGCACAAACATGCCAAACATATCGAGCAAACGCCCTTTACAAGTGTCCCGAAAGGTGGCCAGCACCTCTTTATCCACAATGGTGGTGAACACAATTGGGCGACGGCCCTCTATTTGCGCAGTGTGGTTGATTTTGGCAATGGCTTGATCGGCCTTGTCGATGTCATCCACAAAAGGCAGGCGCACATGGCGTGTACCCAAATCAAACTGCGCCAAGATGGCGTTGCCAAAAGTCTCGGCGGTGATGCCTGTGCCATCAGAGACAAAATACACGGTGCGGGGCGTTTGCATGGGCCTTCTCATTCACAAATTTGCAGCAATGCCGCCCATTATGCCCCTACGCTTTGCCTGAAGAATACGCAACAAATACGCATAAAAAAACCGCTGGCCAAAGCCAACGGTTTTCAATTTGGTTGCGGAGGCCGGATTTGAACCAACGACCTTTGGGTTATGAGCCCAACGAGCTACCAGACTGCTCCACTCCGCGTCAAGAACTCTATTGTAGCACAAAAACATCAGACGGTGCTGCCGACTGTATCTCGCCTGTAGATATGGCACTCATCATGCGCCCCATCTGGGCCAAGCGCAGGCACTTTCCAACCATAACCCGTGGAAACCCGTAGATGAAACAGCAGGGCCCTGTTGTTTAATACGGGCTTCCTCACTTCTTTACTGGTCGCACCCATGTCCCGCTCCTCTCTCTTTTCAGACAACCCCGACAAAGCTTGGGTTGAAAAATTCTTTTTGCTCTACACCCCTGTATGGATGGCGCTGATGGGCATGATGATGTTCACTGGCTGGGCCAACACTTGGGGCAACACGGCCTTGTTGCTGCACAGCCTGTTGGTGGCCTTGCCCATCTTCATCGTCCCCATGTTGATGGCGAGCCAGCACGCCACAGGCCAGCCCTTCTACCAACGCTATTGGTTCAAGGCCAATGTGTTTCTGGCCATTTTCAGCTTTGTGGGCAATTACTTTGGTAGCGAATACTTTTTCGATGTGCTGGGCATGGTCTATGGCTTCAGCAATGCCAGCACCACGCTGGACTCTGCGCTGCTGGGCAGCGGCGAGCAGCCCGTGCCCCTCATCATGTATTTCTACACCCATGCCTACTTTATGACTTACCACGCCACGGCCAATATTGCCCTGCGCCAAGTGCAGCGCTTGGGCCTGCCCGCGCCGGCCATTGTGTTTGCCATTGCGGTGTTTGTGGTGGGTTATTTGTGGGCTTGGGCCGAGACCAAGGCCATGGCCAATCCGCTCATGAGCGACCTGTTCTATTACAAAAACATGGAAGCCATGTTGCGCTATGGCTCGGCGTTTTATGCCTTGTATTTCTTGGTCGGCTTTCCCATTTACAGCCTGATGGATGAAAGCCCGCGCCGCCCTTGGACGGCTTGGCAGGCCGCAGCGGCAGGTCTTTCGGCCAGTATGCTCACCCTCATCTTGCTGGACTTTGCCACCCATTACTTTGGTCGCCTTTGAGCCTGCCGTCCGGCACAAAAAAAGCGGCCCAGCAAGAGCCGCTTTTTCTGTTGCTCAAGCACCTTAGCGTTTCACAATCACGCTAGAGCCGTGGCCGAACAAGCCTTGGTTGGCGGTGATGCCGACTTTGGCGCCCGCCACTTGGCGCTCACCGGCTTGGCCGCGCAACTGCCAAGTGAGCTCGCACACCTGCGCCAAGGCTTGCGCTGGCACAGCCTCACCAAAGCAGGCCAAGCCGCCTGATGGATTGACAGGAATGCGGCCACCGATTTTGGTCTCGCCCGCACGCAGCAGCTTGGCCGCTTCACCGCGCTCGCACAATTGCAGGTCTTCCATCCAATCGAGTTCCAGCGCCGTAGAGAGGTCGTAGCACTCCACCACGCTCACATCTTTGGGGCTGATGCCCGCTTCCTCATAGGCCTTGCGGGGCAGCGCGGCACGGAAGGATTGCGGGTTGCCAATCACGGCCGAGTCGGTGGCCAAATCGGGCATTTCCACAATCGCAGAGGGGAAGGTGGGGGTGACGGTGGAAATCGCCGCCACTTTCACCGCGTCCGCTTTGCCCAGCTTTTTGGCGTAGTCGAGACTGCACACAATCAGCGCCGCCGCGCCGTCTGAGGTGGCGCAGACATCCATCAAGCGCAGGGGGTCTGCCACCATGGGGCTGGCCGCCACATCGGCCGCAGAAAACTGCTTGCGGTAGCGGGCATAGGGGTTGGTAAAGCCGTGGGCGGCGTTTTTCACCTTCACTTGGGCAAAGTCTTCTAGGCTGTCGCCATAGACCTCCATGCGGCGGCGGGCGTAGAGCGCAAAGTAAGTGGGGTTGGTGATGCCCAAGCGGAAGCGCACCCAGTCGGGGTCGTCTGGGCGCTCACCTTTGGCGGGGGCCAAAAAGCCTTTGGGCGTGGTGTCAGAACCAATCACCAGCGCCACTTCGGTTTCGCCACTCAAAATTTTGCTGCGGGCCGCTGCCAAGGCTTGCGAGCCTGAAGCGCAGGCGGCGTAGCTGGTGTTCACCTGTGCGCCGTTCCAGCCCAAGGCTTGGGCAAAAGTCGCGCCCGCCACTTGGCCAGGGTAGCCGTTGCGGATGGTGGCTGCGCCAGAGACAAAGCGCACATCTTGCCAAGGAATGCCCGCATCGGCCAACGCCGCACGGGCGGCGACCACGCCGTATTCAACAAAGTTTTTGCCCCATTTGCCCCAAGGGTGCATCCCCACGCCAATGATGGCGATTTCTGTATTTGTGCTCATAAGAATCTCAATTCAATCGTTGCCAGTGCATTCAAACCGCCTGCGCCTTATGCGCCTGTGGGTTTCCACTTCCAAGTGAGGACTTCGCCGCCGCCTTCTTTCAAAATCGGCTCCAGCACCAGCTCCATGTCCATGCCTGCTTTGAGCGCATCCACGCCCACGCCACGCACCACTTGGCCCAGCACAATCATTTTTTCGGCATCCAGCTCAACGGCGGCAATGGCATAAGGCTCAAACGGCTCGGCCGCCACATAAGGCTCTGGCGGTTTGTAGCTGGCATTGGTGAATGACCACAGCTTGCCCGTGCGCGACAGCGGCACTTCTTCAAAAGTCTCGCCATCGCAATCAGGGTTTTTACAGAAGGTGTTGAGCTTGGGAAAGTAATAAGTGCCGCAGCAGGTGCAGCGCGTGCCCAGCAATTGGGGCTGATCGCCCGTGGTGAACCAGCCGGCCAGCACCGGCGCCAATTCCTCTTGCATAAAGCCACTCCATTTCGGTTTTTAAAAATTGCAGGGCTTGATTATCGCCCATGCGCCCATAAAAAAGCCCTGCCAAGCAGGGCTGAGGTTTGCCATTAGGCCAAGGGCTTAACCCAAAGCAAAATTGCGGAAGCCTTTGGGGTCCAAGGCATTCAAAATCGCCAGTTGCTCAGGCGTGGGGTCGGCAGTCACAGGCACATCGGCCGGGATTTCCACCGCAAAGCCGGTGTTGTCAATCACATCTTGCGCCGTTACGCCAGGGTGCAGAGCCACCAAGCGCAGGCCGTGGTTGGCGCCTTTCCAGTCGAACACGCCGAGGTTGGTGTAAACCATGCGCACATCCACATCTTCAATGCTGTGGCCACGCAGTTGGCGAGCGGGGTTGTAGCCCACAGAGGCGACCATATCGACTTCTTCTTTTTCCACAAACACATTTTTGCTGTGTTTGGGCACAAAGAAGGAGTTGGCATGGCTGATGGAGTTGCCGGGGAAGCCGCGCGCGCCCAGCATTTGCACTTTGGGCTTGTTGTAGTCAGAACCAATCATGGAGATATTGGCTTGGCCGTATTTGTCGATTTGCGTGGGGCCGACCATGGCGTGGCGCTTGCCTGACCACACATTGTCAAAAATGCGGGTGAAGCCCATCCAGCCTTCGCGGGGGATGTTGGCCGAGTCGCAGCTATTGGTCAGGGGCACGGGCTCAGAGAGCATCCAGCTTTCGCTGTCGGTCATCATCAAGTCGGTGTTGATGGTTTTCATGCACAGTGAGGCAGCCAGACGGGGCACCACGCCGATGCCAGTGGCCAGCACTTCGCCGTCGTCTTTCCAAGCCAGCGCAGCGGCGCAAATGATGCGATCAACCAAAGTGATTTCAGTAGTCATGCGGTGTTACTCCTTTGCGCTTAGTAAGACTTGCGGGGCAGGGCTTTGAGGGCCGCCATGCCGCCGATTTTTTCAAGATAGGCTTCTTGGCTGATGGCCACGAATTCTTGGAAGTAGTTGTCCCAGCCGCCTTCGTCTTTGGCGCTGGCGGCATAGGCTTTGAAGTGGCCCATGTCCACGCCGTATTCAGGCATACAAGAGGCAGGGTGAGCGCCGCCTTGAATGGGCACCACACCAGTCGTCATATTGCGCTCCCAGTACACAGCGCGGGCTTCCACTTCATTGTGGAAGTGGCTGGTTTCTACGATTTCTTCGCAGCTCACAAAGGCTTTGTCTGCGGCGCGCACCATCCACTCGTCCATATAGAGGTCGGGGCCTTTGATTTGGCAGATGCCACGGCTGTCGGCGCGATCGGCGTGAACCAAAGCCACATCCAGTTTCAGTGCAGGCATGGCCACCCACTCTTTGTCATCAAAGGGTGAAGTGACGATTTTCAAATCGGGGCTGACTTTGAGCAAGTCTGTGCCGTTGCCGATTTTGCTGGGGATAAAGGGCAAGCCCCAAGCCGCAGCACGCAAGCCCAGCAGCATATGGCCTTCGTCGATTTCGCTCACTTCAATCGCGCCCGCTTGACGCGCTTTGCGGAAGTAAGGCTCCAGTGGGATGGCATCCAAAGTCACGAAAGCGAAAATCACTTTCTTCACTTTGCCTGCCGCGCACAGCATACCGACATCGGCACCGCCATAGGCCACCACAGTCAGGTCTTTGACATCGCTGCGCAGCAGCTCGCGGACGAGGGCCATGGGTTTACGACGAGGGCCCCAACCACCGATACCGATGGTCATGCCGTCTTTGATTTGCGCAACCACATCTTGCGCGGTCATGACTTTATTTGCCAATTTCTTCTCCTAAAAAAACGGATCGCCGCCGTCAAATGCGAACGATGAGAGGGCAAGGGATAGCAAGGGCTGCATTCTAACAGCCCGCCTCGGATACAAAAAAGGGCCTGACCCCAAGGCCAAGCCCCTGTGCCAGCGCCGCAGCTTATTGCTGGAAGCCAACTGAGAAGTCATGCCCCCAGAGGCTGACTTTGGTGAATTCGTGCACGGCGTGTTCGCTCCAGTCTGGGGTGTGGCCGTTGTAGCCGAACTCCAGCGAGAAGCCCGAGGGGGTTTTCATGTAGAAGCTGATCATGCGGTCATTGGTGTGCTGGCCCAAAGTGGCCATGAGCTTGATGCCGTGCTGCTGCATGCGGTCATAAGCGCGGCCCACTTCGGGCATGTCTTCCACCTCAAACATCATGTGCACGCAGCCGCTGGGGTCAGGCATGGCGGCAATGGCCAAGCTGTGGTGGCGGCGGTTTTTGCAGTGCATGAAGTGAATGGGCAATACAGGGCCTTCAGGGCCAGCGGGCATGAAGTTCATGATGTCGGACATCTCAAAGCCCATGACCTCTTGCAAGAACTGCTTGCCTTCAGCAAACTGCGCACCCAAAGGCAGCACCACATGGCCCATGCCTTGGTCATCGGTGATGAAGCGGCGCACGCCCACAGGGGAGGCAAAGCGGATGAAGTCAGACTTGAAGCCCCATACCAGCTCGTGCGTATTGCCTGCGGGGTCTTTGAAGGTGATCATTTCTGTCACCCAACGCAGGGCGCAGTCTTCTTTACTGCCCTCAGTAAAGGCCACACCGTGTTTGTTCAACACGGCTTTGGCGTCTTCAAATTCTTTTTTGCCCAAAGTCTCCCAGCCTGAGGCTTGCAGGCGATCGGCACTGCCGGGGCGCACAATCATGCGCTGCTGGCGCTCGTCAATTTTCACCAGCAGGCCACCCTCAGCGGTGGGCTCTGTCATGGCACCCACCACTTGCTCGGCAAAAGTCTTCCAAGCGGCAACATCTGTGGTTTCGGCCACCAAATAGGCCAAAGCGCGAATATCCATAGTCATGTGTGTTCTCCTATATATATTGTGGATATGGGGAAGGCCCATTGTGCGCCAAAAGCCAAGGCTTTTATTTGCACTAGGGCAAGAAAAAGCCGCCAAACACCGACCAAGGCATTCAGCGGCTTTCGCCTCAGGCGGGCTTAGCGCTTAGGCCGCCTCACCTTTGTGGCCCACACGCAGCCAATAGGCCATGGCGGGCAAGAGGAAGATGGCGCCCAATACATTCACGAGGAACATAAAGGCCAGCAAAATGCCCATGTCGGCTTGGAATTTGAGCGCTGAGAAGGCCCAAGTTGCCACACCAATGGTCATGGTCACTGCCGTGAACACCGCTGCCGTGCCGCGCTGACGCATGGATTCGTAAATCGCTGCGCGCAAATCGGAGCCGTTTTCGTTCATCTCGTGCTGGATGCGTTCGAACAGGTAGATGCCGTAATCCACCCCAACGCCCACACCCAAGGCCACCACGGGCAGGGTCGCCACTTTCAGGCCAATGCCCATCACCGCCATCAGGCCGTTACACATGATGGACACGATGATGAGGGGCACCATGATGCACAGCACGGCCTTCCAAGAGCGGAAGGTCAAGAAGCACAACACGATAATGGTGATAAAGAGATAGCCGAGCATGTTTTTCTCGTCTTGCTCTACCGCCTCGTTGGTGGCCGCAGCCACGCCCGCGTTACCGCCAGCCAGCTCGAAGCGCAGCAGGCCGTTTTTCGGATCGACCAGCTCAGGGTTGCGCTTGTTGTAGTCGGCAATGAACTTCTCGGCCTCGCCCATCACATGTTTCAAGGTGTCGGCTTGGTGGTCTTTCAAGAAAACCATCATGTTCAAGGTTTCGCAGTTTTCGTTGTTCATGCCCATATCAGGCACAGACACCTTCACACCTGTGGCCAGTGCGCGTTCGTCGCGGGGCAGGTTGCTCCAACGGGGGTTGCCCTCGTTGTTGGCCGCCAGCGCGATTTTTGCAATCCAAGCCGTGGTCAGCACAGACTGCACGCCATCCACATGGCGCATGTGCAGGTCAAACTGATCGACGGCGTTCATCACATTCCAGTTCAAGCAGGCATCGGCCGTCATGCCGTCTTGCTCAGGCACATTGGTGTTGAGATAAACCGACAGCACATCCATACCAATGGAGTAGTTGCTCACGATGGAATCGTTGTCGATGTTGTAACGCGAGTTGGCGTGCAGCTCAGGTGCGCCCGAGCCAATATCGCCAGTGAGCAAATGGCGGGCGTTGTAAGTGCCAAAGGCCAAGAGCAAACCTGCGCCCACCAAAGCCACGGTAGCCAGCTTGCGGTCGGCAAAGCCAGACACCCACCACCACAGGGGGTGACGGCCTTCTTTTTTCGGGTTGCCGTCACGGGCGACTTTTTCCAACTTCAAGTGAGACAGGGCAATCGGCAAGATGGCCTTGTTGGTCACAATCATCAAAGACACGCCCAAGCAAGCGGTGATACCCAGCTCACGCACCACGGGAATCTTGATGAACATGATCACGGCAAAGCCCAAAGCGTTCATCAACAAAGCCAGCGTGCCCGGAATGGCCAGCATACGGAAGGCATTTTCAGAGGCCATTTTGGAAGTGCGGCCCAAGGCGATTTCATGCTTCCAAGCGTTGGTCATTTGCACCGCATGGGAGACCCCAATCGAGAAAATCAAGAAGGGCACGAGTATCGACATGGGATCCACGCCCATGCCCAGCAGCGGCAGAATGCCCAGCAGCCACATCACGGGCAGCATGGCCACCAGCAGCGCCAGCATGGTCAGTTTGAGTGAGCGCGAGTAGGCCCACAACAAAATGGTGGTAATCAAGAAGGCGGTGATAAAGAAGCCAATCACGCCGAGCTTGATGGGGTTGATCAAGCCTTCACCAAAGAGCTTGAGCGACTCTTTGATTTTGTCGGCTTTGCTCAAATTGGGGTCGTTGGCCAGCAGCGACATTTTCGTGCCGTTCTCGCCACCAATGCCGGTGGCAACTGCACCCACGATATTGGTAAAGCCCACCATTTCAATGGCGATATTGGGGTTCTCACCCTCGTATTTCTCGCGCATTTTCTCCAAGCTGTCGGCCAGCTTGAGGTAGTCAATTTCATTGCCTTCGCTGGTTTTGCTCATCAGCTCGGCTTGCACCATTGAGCCTTTGATGTTGTTGGCCACCAAAGTGCCGATGCGACCGGAGCGCTGCACATTGGCCCGCACTTGATCCATGGCGTCTTGGCTGTCGGCATCAAAGTTAGATGGAATCACCACCTCGCCTTGAAAGCCGTGCTCGGTCACTTCCACATAGAACACATTGGGCGTGAACAAAGAAGTGACTGAGGCGCGGTTCACCCCTTGGTCATCGAGGTAGAACACATCATCAGTAACATGGCTGAGCACCTTCATGTATTCGGGGTTGAAGATGTCGCCTTCACCCTTCCAGCGCACATTCACCATGAGGCGGTTGGCACCTGAGAAGGTGTCGAAATTCTTCAAAAACGCCGCCATATGCGGGTGGTTTTGCGGAATGAATTTGGTGAAGCTGGTATCAAAGCGCAAGTCTTTGAGGGAATAGCCCAAGCCAATGGTGACCAACATAAAGGCCACGCCCAAAATCCAGCGCCAAGCAATCAATTGCCTGGCCGTCCAGGCGATGTAGCGCTCTAAGGCGTTTTTTGGTTCGGTGACGGTATCGCTCATTCCTCAGCTCCTGTTTCGCTTGCCTCAATTTGGGGCATGTCATCCACCCTACGCAGCAGCAAAGCATCATCGGCTACGGCTTCGGTGCTTTCTTCTACTGATTCCTCACTCATCTCTGGGGCTGCCACCTCATCTGGGGCGGCCTCGGTTACAGCCGCGCCGGCTGCAGGATCCACAGGGATTTCTGTTTCGCCATCCAGCAAAAACTCGGCGCTGTAATGGCGCATACCTGACTCAGTGGCCACCAACCAACCACCGTCTTTGGCGGGCACCATGCCCAGCAAAGCCGCTTGTGGGCCACGGCGCACTTCTGCAAAGCTGCGGCCACCGTCTGTGCTCTTGACGATGGAGCCGTTCAAGCCCAGCAGGTAGATTTCGCCCTCAGCGCCACGGTAGTGGTTGAGCAAAGAGAACTGATGCGACAGAGCCGCACGACGCCAAGTTTGGCCGCCGTCTTGCGTGCTAAAGGCGTTACCTCGCATACCGTAAACCAGCCATGCGCCATCGCCCAAGCTCAGGCCGCCGTAGAGCGAGCCATCGTAGAAATGGGGCACCAAGGCCCAGCTTGTGCCGCCATCGGTGGATTGCAGCACGCTGCCTGATTCGGCCAAAAGCAGCAGATTGTTTTTATCGGCGCTGGCAATCAGTTTGTTCAAGTGGCGATCGCTCACTTCTTCAACGCCAAAGTCAAAGCGCTGCCAGCTCTTGCCGCCATCGCTGCTTTCAAGCGCCATACCGAAAGCGCCCACAGCCAGCCAGCGGCCATCGTTGAGTTGGATGGCGCTTTGCAGGGCTTCGCCCATGCCGTCATCGGTGAAGCGGATTTCTTCCCAAGATTTGCCGCCATCGGTCGAGCGCATGAGCAAACCTTCATGGCCCAGGGCCAAGCCTTCTTTGCCATCGGCAGAGAAGACGATGTCATTCACTTGTGCGTAGCGGCGTTTTTCTGGCAGTTGCGCGGGCGACCAAGTGGCACCGTCATCGCTGCTGTAGAAGATGTGGCCTTGCTCGCCCGCCACCACCAGCACATCTGCGGCGGACAGGCTCATATTGCTCACGGCCATATGGCTCGCATAAGGTTGGGAAGCCTCCAGCGGCGGAATGTGCCGATCTGAAAACGCGTAAAGGGCAGCCGCTGCCACAAGGGCGGAGGCGGTCAAGCCAATTGCTAGTCGCATAGTGTCTCCAATGAAATGCCCCCATACTGGGCTCATCCAGCCAAGTCGGGGGCTATATCGATTCAAGCCAGCACGCCAAGCGCGCAGACTTTAGCCTTAGCCTGTTTCAAGGGTGCTTCATTGTAGCGGCATCAATCCACAGGTTTTTTCGGCTTTTTTAAAATGTATGCTTGCGCTTTTCTGCCCTTATTTCACATTTCTCTCGTTTTATGCCAGCCGCCTACGCTCCATTGCCCGCCGATTTACAAGCTTTGTTTGAGGCGGCCCAAGCCCACCGTCACACGCACGGCTGCTCAGCCCACCCCTTTGGCGATGGCGCGGCCTTGTTTGCCTTGGCGCAGGCGGAGCAGCCCCAGCAGATTTTGGAGCTGGGCACGGGCGTAGGCTATACGGCGGCACTGATGGCGGCGGCCTGCCCTGCGGCCAACATTGACACCCTAGAGGGCGATGAGACCCATATGGCCGAGGCGCAGGCGCTGTTTGAGCAACGCGGCATCGGCGCACGCGTGCGCTTGGTGGCGGGCTCTTTTGCCGATACTTTGGGCGGCCTGCCCTTGCGGCATTACCAATTGATTTTTTTCGACGGCCATATGCCGCCGCTGATTCTCATCCGCCATTTGGCCGAATTGATGGCCACGGGCGGCCTACTGGTGTGCTCGAATATGCGCTTGCGCGGCACACGCGGTGCGCCCCGTGTGGAAGCACAGTTGCTGGAATCGGGCCAATGGCAGCGCCTGGGCGACATTGAAGGCGGCAACACCTGGGTGCTGCGCCGCCTTTAAGCCCTACCGCCGCTGGCTTTAAATGTGTTGCTGCACCCAAGTTTGCAATTGCGCCGCAGACATGGCGCCACTGCTGCGGGCGATTTCTCGTCCATTTTGAAACAGGGCCAAGGTGGGGATGCTGCGGATATTAAAAAAGCCGCCTGCTGAGGGGTTGGCATCGGTATCGAGCTTGACATGGCGCACTTGCGGCATGTGTTGCGCTGATTTGGCGAACTCAGGCGCCATACTGCGGCAAGGCCCGCACCACGGGGCCCAGAAGTCCACCAACACAGGCAGCTCGGTGCCGGCCAAGTATTTTTGAATGTTGCCGTCGTTCAAGTCTTCGGGCTGGGGGCGCAGCAAATCATGCTGGCAGCGGCCACAGTGCACGGCCTTGCTCAAGGCGGCGCGGGCCACGCGATTTTTACCGCCGCAGGCGGGGCAAACAAGGTGCAGGTTGTCGCTCATGGCGGCTCTCTCCTTCAAAGGGGCAATGCGGCTTATATGGGGCGGGCGGCGGCGCTTTCAAGCCCATCGCTCAGCCGCGCCACAGCCACCACGCATTCAGTCGCTGCCCAATGCCTCCCAGCGCTCCAAGCTGTGCATCAGCTCGTCTTCAATGGCGGCAATGCGCTGGGCGTGGGCGGTGGCCAAGGCAGCATCCGTCACAAACAAACTGCCGTCGGCCAAAGCCGCTTGCAATTGCGCTTGCTCGGCCTCTAGGGCCGCAATCAAGTCGGGCAAAGCCTCCAGTTCGCGCTGCTCTTTGTAGCTGAGTTTGCGTTTTTTCGGCGCGGCATCTGCGGCGGCCACGGGCGCAGGCGCGGCGGCTTTGTCTTTGCCAGCGGCACTGCTTTTGTCTGCCCCCCCAGCCTTGGCTTGGGCGGCGGCATAGCGCAGGCGTTGCAGCAGCCAATCTTGCACGCTGCCCTCGTATTCCGTCCAGCGGCCAGGCTGCACATCGCCTTCCCAAGCGATGATGCTGGTGGCCACGCTATCGACAAAGCGGCGGTCGTGGCTGACCAAAAACACCGTGCCTTTGTAGTCCATCAGCAGCTCTTCGAGCAGCTCCAGGGTGTCGATGTCCAAATCATTCGTCGGCTCATCAAGCACCAGCACATTCGCAGGCCGCGCAAACAAACGCGCCAGCAGCAGGCGGTTGCGCTCGCCACCGCTGAGTGAGCGCACGGGCG
Source organism: uncultured Burkholderiaceae bacterium (assembly GCA_964544605.1). GTDB lineage: Bacteria > Pseudomonadota > Gammaproteobacteria > Burkholderiales > Burkholderiaceae_C > JAMIFN01. The sequence continues at coordinate 30,889 of CAZJBX010000025.1, read as the reverse complement.
AATTGGCGCGCGCTGGGCTAAAGAGGAAGTCGGCCAGATAGCTTTTCACATGCTTGCGCTGGCTGCCAATTTCAATCCACTCGCTCCCCGGGCTGATGTAGTCCTCCAAGCTGGCATCCATGTCCATTTGCTCGCGCATTTGGTCGAAATAGGCGATTTGCAAATTGCTGCCCAACTTGACCTGCCCGCTATCGGGGGCCAACTCGCCCAGCAGCATTTTCAGCAGCGTGGTTTTGCCCACGCCGTTATTGCCCATGAGGGCGATTTTGTCGCCCCGCGCCACAATGGTGCTGAAGTTTTTCACCAGCACTTTGTCGCCATACGCCTTGCTCACTTCCGTCAGCTCGGCCACCAATTTGCCGCTTTTCTCGCCAGCATCGAGCTGCAAATTGACTGAGCCTTGCGCTTGGCGGCGGGCAGAGTGCTCGGCCCGCAGCTTGTGCAGGCGCTCAATGCGGGCCACGGCCTTGGTGCGCCTTGCCTCCACGCCTTTGCGTATCCACACCTCCTCTTGCGCCAGCAGCTTATCGGCCTTGGCGTTGATAACGGCCTCTTGCTCCAATTGCTCGGCTTTTTGCGTTTGGTAGGCGGCAAAGTTGCCCGGGTAGCTGCGCAGCAGGCCACGATCGAGCTCCACAATGCGGGTCGTCACGGCATCCAAAAAATCGCGGTCGTGGCTGATGGTGACGACGCTGCCTTTGAACTCGCGCAGCAAGTCTTGCAGCCACACAATGGCCTCTAAATCGAGGTGGTTGGTCGGTTCATCGAGCAGCAGCACATCGGGCTTGGCCACCAAAGCCTGCGCCAAGGCGACGCGTTTTTTCAGCCCGCCTGAAAGCTCACCCACTTTGCGCTCGCCATCCAGCGCCAAACGCTGCAAGGTCTCGGCCACACGCTGCTGCCAAGTCCAGCCGTCTTGCGCCTCAATCTGGCTTTGCAATTGCTCTAAGTCGCCCGCGCCTGCGCTGTACTGTTCAATCAGGGCGATGATGCCGCCCAAGCCCTGCTGCACGGCCTCAAAAATGCTGTGCTCGGCCACCAAATCGGGCTCTTGCGCCACATACACCACGCGCTTGCCCGCCTGCAATTGCAGGCTGCCGTCATCGGGCTTTTCCAGCTCGGCCAGTATTTTCAATAGCGAGGATTTGCCCGCCCCATTGCGCCCAATCAAACCCACGCGTTCGCCTTCTTCCAGGCTGAAATCGCAGTGATCGAGCAGTGCCACATGGCCGTAAGCCAGTTGCGCGTTTAAAAGTGTCAAGATTGCCATGGGGCGATTATCGCAAGGCCCCAGCGCCGTGGGCGCTCAAGGCCGCAAAGCAGATGCAGGCGGCGTGGCCTGTGCCGTGTGCATGGCAAAGCTGCCGCGCTTGAAATCGGCGAAAAAGCGCTCCAGCGTGATGCGAACGGTACGAAACGCAATGCTGTCCCAATCCAGCTCGGCCTCGCTCACCAAGCGCAAATCCAGGGTCTCTTGCGGGTCGGGGTCAAACACCTCGCTCTGCAAAGGGGCCAAATAAAACACATGCACCTGCCCCACATGCGGCACGCTAATCATGGAAAACAGCGGCCCCAAGCTCACCTGCGCGCCCGCCTCCTCCTGCGTCTCCCGCAGCGCCCCGCCCTCTACCGTCTCGCCCAGCTCCATAAAGCCTGCGGGCAGGGTCCAAAAATGCTTGCGCGGCTCAATCCCCCGCTGGCACAGCAGCACACGGCCATCGGCCGTATAGGGCACAGTGCCCACCACCAGCAGCGGGTTTTCATAATGCACCGTGCCGCAGGCGGGGCAAATGGCGCGGGGGCGCTTGTCGCCATCATCAGGCAGGCGCAATTGCACCTTGCTGCCGCAATCACGGCAATGGTGGATGCGGCTAGGGATGCTGAATTCAGGGGCGGTGGCGGGCTTCATGCCCAGCAGTTTATGCCTTTTCTGGGCAAGACCAATGCGGCGATGCAGCAAAGGCCGCACTGAGCATGTCCAACATCGCCGCCATCGCAGGCAGCAAGCCACGGCGCGAGGCAAACACCGCATGTACATTCAGCGGCGCCAAACGGTATTGCGGCAGCAGAGCCAGCAAGCGCCCTGCCGCCATATCGGCCTGCACCAAAGCCTGCGGCAGCTGCACCACACCCAGCCCCGCTAGCGCCGCCTGCTGCAAGCTGGCCATATCGCTACACACCAAACGCGGCGTCAGCGCCAGCTCATGCCACGCGCCTTGTGCATCGGCGAGTAGCCAACGGCCCTCATGCCCCATCGGGGCCAAGCTGGGCAAAGGCATCACATCGGTCAGCGTTTGCACCGCCCCATACTCGGCCAGCAAACTGGGGCTGGCCACCAGCACCTGGGCACTGCTGCCCAAACGCCGCAACGCCAACTCGCTGCTCTCCAGCGGGTCAGGCCGCACGCGCAGGGCAATGTCCACGCCCTCAGCAATCACATCCACCGCACGGTTGAGGGCCGACACACGCAACTGCACTTCGGGGTAGCGCTGCATATAGGCCGCCAACACCTCCCCCACCTGCATGTGCAGCAAAGCAATGGGGCAAGATAGGTGCAAACTGCCACAAGGCGCACTTTGTGCCGAAGCCACCGCCGCCTGCGCCGCCCGCGCCTCAATCAACATGGCGCGGCAGTGGGCATAAAACTCCTGCCCAATTGCCGTCACCGCCGTGCTGCGGGTCGAGCGCTGCAACAAGCGCACGCCCAAACTCTCCTCCAAACTCGCAATGCGGCGGCTGAGGGTGGACTTGGGCACATCTAAAAAGCGGCTGGCAGCACTGAAGCCACCCTGCTCCACCACCGTGGCAAACAGGCGCATATCGTTCAAATCGGGCAAATTTTTGTCGCTCATTGTTCCAATTTCAAAACAGCCAGGGTCAATGTCGCCACTTTAAAAGATTTCGTCCCATTCATACAATAGATGGCATAAAGAAAAGGAGTTTGCTATGAAAAAAGTTCTCGCCATTCAAAGCGCGCCGCCCCGCCACTGGGTCGGCGACGGCTTTCCCGTCCACGGCCTGTTTGCCTACAACGGCGCAGGCGTGGCCGAACGCAGCCCCTTTTTATTACTGGACTACGCCGCGCCCTATGAATTCAGCCCCAAGCCCAGCGGCCCGCCACGGGGCGTAGGCCAACACCCGCATCGGGGTTTTGAAACCGTCACCATGGTCTTCAGCGGCGAGCTGGCCCACCACGACTCCACCGGCGCGGGCGGTTTGATTGGCCCTGGCGATGTGCAGTGGATGACCGCTGGCGGCGGCATCATCCATGAGGAATACCACTCCCCCGCCTACAGCGCCGCAGGCGGCACTTACGAGGTGGCGCAACTGTGGGTGAATTTGCCCGCCGCACAAAAAATGCACCCCGCCCGCTACCAACACATCAGCGCCGCAGACATCCCCCACATTGCCCTGCCGCATGGCGCAGGGGAAGTGCGCCTGATTGCTGGCGAGTGGCAAGGCGAGCGGGGCCCAGCACAAACCTTTAGCCCCATGCGGGTGGCGCATGTGCTGCTACAGCCCCATGCCGTGCTCGATTTGCCCCAGCCTGAGGGCTGGAGCAGCCTGCTTTTGCTGCGCCACGGCACGGCCCAAGTGCAGGGCCAGGCCATGCAAGCAGCGCAGTGGGCCACGCTCTCGCAGCGCGGCCAAGGCATTCGCCTTGAGGCGGGTGCTGAAGGGGCGCAGCTTTTGTTCATGGCGGGCCAGCCTTTGGATGAGCCCGTGGTCGGCTACGGCCCCTTTGTCATGAACAGCCAAGAGGAAATTCTGCAAGCAGTGGAAGACTTCAACAGTGGCCGCTTCCTCCAGCCTGCCAGCCAAAGCGCCAAGCCAGCCTAAACTGCCACGGCCTTTGGGCCTGTGCATTTCGTGCTAATCTGCCCTTTCGTTTTTTTCCAAGGAGATGCCGCCATGAGTCGCCACGACCCTGACTTCATTGCACGCAGCACCACTTTCAGCGATTTGTTCGACCAACTGGGGCTGGACAGCACGCCCGAACGCATTGCGGACTTCATCGTCCAACACCGCCCTTTGGCCAATGATGTGCTGCTGCAAGATGCGCCCTTTTGGAGCGCTGGCCAAGCGCAGTTTATTGCCGAGAAGAAAAAACTCGACGAGCCGCCGTGGAGCATCCTCATCGACCAACTGAGCAACGCCCTGCGCGACCGCGACTGCCGCTGTTTTGACTGACAATACGGCTTTTGCTTTTTACCCAAAAACGCACTGCCCCCACGGTGCGTTTTTCTTTTCAGTCCATGCCTTTTAGCCCCTTCTCACCCATCGCCACGACTTTGCTTGCCACCGCCGTGGCGGGCTTGGGCAGCGTTTTGCTGGCCGCTTTTTTGCTGCGCCGCGCACGGGCTTTAAGCACCGACTTCTTGCTCAGCTTTGCCGCTGGCGCTTTGCTGGCCACCGCCTTCAGCCACCTGCTGCCTGAGGCACTGGAAGAAGCCGTGGCCCACGGCAGCAGCGTGCACGGCCTTTTCCTCACCCTGTTTGCGGCCCTGCTCGCCTTCTTTTTGCTCAACAAAGCCGAGCTTTACCACCACGGCCATGATCACGGCCACAGCCACGACGAGGCGCACAGCCATGCCCACGGCCACCACCACAGCCATGAACACGGCCAAAACAAGCTGTCTTTGCTGCTGGGCGACTCGGTGCACTGCATTGGCGATGGCATGTTGATTGCCGCCGCTTGCTTGAGCAACCCCACTTTGGGCTGGCTGGTGGCCTTGGCCGTATTCGCGCATGAGGTGCCCCACCACATCGGTGATTTGGTGGTGCTCAAAGGGCAAAAGAATATGCGCCCCGCCCTGCTCAAGCTGCTGAGCGCGGGCAGCGCCACCATCTTGGGCGGCGTGCTGGGCCTGCTGTTTTTGAGCCGCCTTGAGGGGCTGATGCCTTATATGCTCATCATCGCCTCAGGCAGTTTTATTTATGTGGCCTTGGCCGATTTGATTCCGCAACTGCAACGCCGCTGGAGCCGCACCGACACTTTGCAGCAAATCTCAGGTCTGAGCTTTGGCGCGGCCTTGGTGCTGCTGGCCGCCGCCTTGGCCACGCACGGGCACTGAAGGCCAGAACCTTTAAGCCGAAGCCTGCAAAGCCAAGCGCATACGCGCCATGCCTTCGGCGATTTTGGCCTCATCTGCGGTGGCAAAAGACAGGCGGAAACTGGCCGCATCGGCGTCATGCGCGAAAAACGGCGCGCCCGGCACAAAGGCCACCAATTGCGCCACCGCTTGCTTGGCAAAAGCCGCCGCATCACTCGGCCCGCCATTCGCCCCCGTTAAACGCGCCCACACAAACAAGCCGCCTTGCGGCGCGGTGAACTCAACGGCATCGCCCAATTCTTGTTGCAAGCCCGCACACATGGCCGCTGCCCGTCGCGCATACACCGCCCGCGCCGCCTGCAAGCTGGCGGCCATGCGGCCTGAGCGCAGGTAGTTGGCGGCGATTTGCTGGCTCAAATTGCTGGTGTGGGCATCGCTGAACTGCTTGCACATCACCGCCTTGCCCAGCAGCTCGGCCGGGGCCACCAGCCAGCCCACGCGCAAGCCAGCAGCCAAGGTTTTGCTCAAACTACCGCCGTAGCACAGCCACTCGCGGCTGCCTGGCACTTGGGCACTCAGGGCCAACAAACTGGGTGGCGGCGCAGCGTCAAAATACAGCTCGCCATAAGGGTCGTCCTCCACCACCAACACACGGTGCTGGGCCGCCAATTGCAAAATCCGCAGGCGGCGCTCTTGGCTCAAGGTCGCCCCACTGGGGTTGCCAAAGGTCGGAATGAGGTAAATCAGCTTGGGCTTTTCGGTTTCAATCAGGCGCTCCAAGGCATCCACTTGCACGCCTTGCGCGTCAATCGGGCAGCCAATGATTTCCGCACCATAAAGCTTGAAGCAGGAGATGGCGGCCAGAAAAGTCGGCGCCTCCACAATCACCTTATCGCCCGGGCCAATCATGCACTTGGCAATCAAATCCAAAGCCTGCTGGCTGCCCGTGGTCACCATCAGCTCATCGGCCACCACCGCCGCGCCGCGCCGCTGCATTTCTTGCGCCAGCGCCTCGCGCAAATCGGGCACGCCCTCGGTGGCGCCGTATTGCAGCACTGCGCCCGCGCTGGCCTCGCTCAAAGCCGCCTCAGTAGCGGCGCGAATGCCCGCCACATCGAACAAGCTGGGATCAGGAAAGCCGCCCGCAAAGCTGATGATGCCGGGCTGGCCCAGCAGCTTGAACAGCTCACGAATGGCAGAGGTTTCCATGCCGTCCAAACGCGGCGCAAAGGGCAAATCAGGGTTACTCAAACTCATGGCTCAAGGTCTTTCTTGTTTCAATGGCTCACATCAAGCAGGGTAAATCGCGCCCAAAATGCGCGCCCCCTGCGCCCCTGTGACGGGGCTTAAATCCAAGCGCTGGCCGCGCACAGCCATGGCCGCCAACCAAGCAAAAGCTGCCGCTTCCACCTGATTCGGGGCCAAACCGTATTCGGCCGAGCTGCGCACCGCCAGCTCTGGCAACAGGGCCTGCAAGCGCCGCATCAATGCGCCGTTGTAAGCACCACCGCCGCACACCAGCAATTGCGGCGGCAGGGGCATGGCGTGGCGCAGCACATCATGGGCCACGCTGCGGGCTGTGAGCTCCAGCAAAGTGGCCTGCACATCCACTGCCGCCACAGCCTGCCCGCTGGCGGCCAAATGGCCTTGCAGCCAATCGAGGTGGAACAGGTCGCGCCCCGTGCTTTTGGGTGCGCTTTGTGAAAAATACGGTTCACTGAGCAAGCGAGCCAGCAAATCGGCATCAACCTGCCCGCTAGCGGCCCAAGCGCCATCGGCATCAAAAGCCTGCCCCTTATGCTGCTGCACCCAAGCGTCCATCAAGGCATTACCAGGGCCGCAGTCAAAGCCCAGCACAGGCTGCTCAGCACGCAGCACACTGAGGTTGCTGATGCCGCCAATATTGAGCACGGCCAAACCCCTTGCGCCTGCGCCCTCAAACCACGCTTGGTGGAAGAAGGGGGCCAGCGGCGCACCCTGCCCGCCAGCGGCCACATCGCGGCTGCGGAAATCCGCCACCACGGTGATGCCCGTGCGCTCGGCCAGCAATGCGCCTTGGTTGATTTGCAGGGTGTAGCCCATGCCGTCATGCAATTGCGGCTGATGCCGCACGGTTTGCCCATGCGCGCCAATGGCGGCCACATCAGCAGCCTCTAGGCCGGCCTGCGCCAGCAGCTTGCCCACCACTTCCGCATAGGCCAAGGCCAGGGCATTGCCCGCCAAGGCCGCGCGGTGCAACTCATTGCTGCCGCCGCTGTGGTTCAAGGCCAGGAACTCGGCCCGCAACTCGGGCGAGAAATCCACACTGGCAAACGCCTTCACCGCCGTTTGGCGCGGCGCGGCCATATCCAGCAGCAGGCCGTCCACGCCGTCCAGCGAGGTTCCTGACATCAAACCGATATAGCACTCAGCCATGGCCACAGCCCTTTGATTGAAAAAGGGCGCTCTGCCGCGCCCTCTGTTTTAGCCTTGCTCGGCCTCAGCCTTGGCCGCTGCATCGGCAGCGGGCTGGGGCACTTTGATTTTGACTTTGTATTTTTTCTTGAGTTGGGCCAAAAAGGCATTCAGCTCAGCGCGGCTCAAAGCCTCTTGCACACCTTGGCCCAATTGCGCCTGCACCGCCTCCAGCTCAGGCCCGCCCTGCACTTGGCCCACGCTGGTGATGCGCAGCAGCGCTTGACCGCCGTTGCCAGGCAAAGTCACATCCAACCACACAGGCAGCTCGCTCACATCGGCCTGCATCACTTGCTCGACCACAGCGGCGGGCACGGTGGCCGAAGGCAGGCGGCTGATGCTGAGCTTTTCAACACCGCTGGGCGTTTCGCCCGCTTGCCAGGCTTTTTTGCTCTCAGCCGCAGCAGCCACGGCCTTGGCTTGCGCCTGCTCCACCTTGTACATGGCCACGGCCTGCTCACGCACCTCGCTCAAAGGGCGCACTTTCACAGGGCGGTGCGCCAGCACACGGCCAGCCACCCAGTTGTTGCCGCCCACTTCAAACGCGGCAGTATTGTGTTTTTGCCCCAAAGCCTCAGGCGCAAAAATCGCCGCCAGCCATTTGCGGTCGCGCAGCTCAGGCGCGACTTCGGCCAAAGCAGCGCCATTGCGTTGCAGTTTGTTTACGGTCTGCACTTCTAAATTGAACTGCTTGGCTACAGCGGCCAAATCGTCCACATCTTCCACCGCATCGCGGAAGAGGTCGATGGCTTCGGCGTATTTCTTCGCGCCTTGTTCGGCACGCACCGCCGCCAGCACTTCCTCACGCACAGCCTCAAAGGGCTTGGCGCTACCGCGCAGCTCCAGCGCCTGAATGATGTGCAAGCCCGTGCCGCCCGTCACCACGCCGCTGATTTCATTTTTCTGCAAAGCAAAGGCTGCGCGGTCAAAGGCCGCATCGCCAATCGTGCCAATCGCCACAAAGCCCAAATCCCCGCCTTCGGCGGCAGAGCCAGGGTCTTGCGATTCTTTGCGGGCCAGCTCAGCAAAGCTTTCCGGCGCAGCTTTCACTTGGGCCAGCACCGCCTCGGCCTTGCTGCGGGCCTCAGCTTGGGCCGCCTCGCCTTCGGGCAGCTCGAAATAAATATGGCGCAAATGGCGGCTTTGTTCACCCGCAAAACGGCCTTGGTTTTGTTCAAAATAGCTGCGCAACTGCTCGTCGCTAAAGCTCAAACCCGCCAGCACGGCCTCAGGCGTCAGCAAGGCATATTGCACATCCACTTCTTCTGTGGTTTTGAAGGCATCGGTGTTTTTGTCATAGAAGGCTTGCAGGGCCGCGTCATCCACCTGCACACTGGCCAAATAGTTTGCGCTATTCAAGCGCAGCAGCTCCACGGTGCGGCTTTGCAGAAAGGCTTGGCCGTAGTAATCACGCAGCTTGGCCACGGTCAAGGCCGTGCCATACACCGCCGTTTGGAATTGCTCTTGGCTCATGTTTTGGCGCACGCCTGCCTCAAACTGTGCCGCTGTCAAACCGCTGCTGCTGAGCAACTGGTGGTAAGCCTGCATATCGATTTTGCCGCTGTCATCGCGCAAGCTGGCCACGGTGGGGTCTTGCGCCAAGGCCAAGGCCACTTGCTGCGGGCCCACTTGCAAGCGCAAATCATGCACAGCTTTTTGCAGCAGACGGGTCTCAATCAGGCCCTCCAAAATCGCTTGCTTTTGTGCAGGTTCATCCAGCAGGGCAATGTCGAAGCTGGGGTCAGCTTGGCGCATCTCTTGGCCCACGCGCTGAATCTCTTGATCCCAATCGATTTGGGTGATTTTGTCGCCGCCCACAGTCGCCACAGCGGGGCCGCCATCGGCTTGGCTGTAGCCATAAAAGCCAATGGCCACAAAGGCCGGAAACACCAAAAGCAGCAAAAGAAACTGCATCAAACGGTTGTGCGTGCGAATGAATTCAAACATATAAGAGCCAAGCCAAGGGCTGCCAGTGAAAAGAAGAAGCGAAGCAAATTCTACGCAAAAAAAAAGCGAGCCCTCACAGGTTCGCTTTTCGTCGTTTGACAGCAAGACTGATGCGGTGGTGGGTGCTGACGGGGTCGAACCGCCGACCTACGCCTTGTAAGGGCGCCGCTCTACCAACTGAGCTAAGCACCCGCAAGCATGTCTGCCGTAAACCGAAATTATAGCCACACTTTTGAGGCTTTTGCAACTTTCTTAAAAAAGTTTTATTTTTTTTCGTTCAGTTGGTCTTTCAACAGCTTGCCAGGGCGGAATTTGGCCACCCGCGCAGCGGCAATCTCAATTGTTTCCCGCGTCTTGGGGTTGCGCCCGGTACGGGCCTTGCGCTCACCCACGGCAAAAGTGCCAAAACCCACCAAAGCCACGCTTTCACCTTGCTGCAAGCTCAGGCTGATGCCACCCAGCACGGCCTCAAGGGCGCGCGAGGCAGAGGCTTTAGAAATATCGGCTTGTTCGGCGATGTAATCGACCAATTCTGATTTGTTCACAAAAACTCCTAATCTGGGTGTCAAAGACAATGGCGTCGCAGCGCCAAATTTGGGCCCCGCCTCTGGGGGGCCTGGTGGCACAACGGGGCCACCGTCGGCTGACCCGCTTAACGCGATGGCCTACCGTGAAGGGCTCAATTCTAGACGCTGGCCCGCTTGCAAAAACACAATATAGGGTGCCCAAGCAGAAAGGCCATCACCACGCCCCAGTGCCCAAGCGCGAATCTCTTGCGCAATCAGCTCAGTTTCAGCCGGCTTGGTGTGGGTGATATAGATGGGATAAGCCTGCTCTGGCGGGATTTGATTGAGCTCATGGGCCAGACTGGACGGCGTGTGGTGCAAGGCCGCTTTGGCAATGGGGCACTCGGCATCGCTAAAGGCCGTTTCAATGATGAGGGCTGCGACCGACATGTCTCGCAAGCGCCGCCACAAAGCGGGGTTCGGCCCCGTATCGCCCGTATAGACCAAAGAAGCCCCCTTCAAGCCACAGCGCACGGCATAGCCCACGGCGGGCACCGAGTGGCTGGCGGGCAAGACTTCGACCATATGCCCCAGGGCGTCACCCACCTGCACTTGCTCGCCCACCTTGACCGCAACAAAGCGCATAACAGGCTGCGCCTGCGAAGGCAAACGCGTGAAGTCAGGCCAAATTTGGCGGTTAAAGATATGGGCCTTCAAGGTATGTATGGTTTCCGCCAAGGCATAAACCATGACGGGCGGGCGGCCCTCGGCCATGCGCTGCGACATGACACTATCGAGCAGCAAAGGCAGGGCAGCAATGTGATCCAAATGCGAATGCGTGATGAAGATGTGATCCACCTCCAGCATGGCCTCGCGCGTGAGCGTGCCCACACCCGTGCCTGCATCCAGCAGCAAATTCCCATCCACCAGAAAGGAACTGGTGTAACAACCTTGGGCTATGGCACCGGAGCTGCCAAGAGTCTGCATCCACATGATTTGATTTTTTTCTTAGTAATGGGTATCCAAAGGCTCAGCAGCAGGATCAGAGTGAGAGAACATAAGAAAGCCATTTTCTTTGATTTTTATCAACCTTTTTGCATAAAGTTTATAAATGCTGGAATTTGCCCGCATTTGCTGCAATCCCTTCAGCAAGGACTCCGCACGCTCAAGCTGCTGCGCACGGTAGGCCGCCAAAAACTGATCCCACAACTGCAACTCTGCCCCCAGTTCGGGGGTCATTTCATCTTGCTTGGCCACTGGGGTAAAGATGCGCTCACGGGTCACACGGCCCTTGGTATAGACATCGTCCAGCTCTTGCCAAACCCACCAAGGCGCACGCGCACAAGTTTTCGCAGACACAATGATGTCCACGCCATAAACACGACTCAAAGGCTCTAGGCGGGCGGCCAAATTCACCTCATCGCCAATCACCGTATAGGCTTGGCGCAGCTCCGTGCCCATATTGCCCACACACATCACGCCTGTGTTCAGGGCAATGCTCAGCTCCACCCGCCCTTGGCTGGGGTGCAAAAGTTTTTTCTCTCTCAGGTAGTTGTTCAAAACTTCCACCGAGGCAGAAATCTCATGTGCAGCCGATACCGCTTGGCGCACATGATCCGCCACGGGCAAAGGCGCGCCCCAAAAGGCCATGACGCAATCGCCCATGTATTTGTCAATGGTGCCGCCGTGTCTTTTAATAATTTGATTGAGGTGGCCAAACACGGCGTTGAGCAATTGCTGCACCCGCAAAGGGTTGATGTTTTCAGCCAATTGCGTGAAGCCGCGCACATCGCAAAACATCACCGTCAGCTCCTCATTGCGCGCCTCCATATTGTAGTTTTCAGGGTCTTTGACCATGACCTCAACCAGCTCTGATGGCACATAGCTGCCAAACAAACGCGCCAGCTCAGATTTGGCCCGACTGGCCAAAACATAGCCACAGAAGATATGAATCAAGCCCATACTCCACAGCAACAGCAAAGGCGAGCTGGCGGGCAAAACCCAATTCCAGCGCAAAAAGAGGAGGCTGTTGAGTGCCATCACCAATAAGGACAGCCCAGCCACCACCAACAAGCTGCGCGGCAAACTCAAAGAAGGCGGTAGGGCCAGCAGCAACACGCCCAAAACCAGCAGCAGGCCCAGCTCATACACCTCGGTGAAGCTGGGTTTTTGCGGTATGCGTCCCTCTAACATGCCCGCAAGCACATTGGCATGAACCTCCACCCCAGGGTAAGCCTCGCCCACAGGCGTGGCTCGCAAGTCCAGCAAACCTGGGGCGCTGCTGCCCAGCAAAACCAATTTGCCCCGAAAGCTCTCAGCCGGCAGGCGCTTGTGCATCACATCACTGGCTGAGTAATAAGCAAAAGAGCCGCCTTGCGGCCCACCACGCCCTCGGTACGGCACCAGCACAGCAGCGCGCTCATCCACAGGAATAGCGGCTGCCGCACCATGTTTGTATCGCAAACGCACGGATGACAAGCGGGCCGCCGAAGCCGTCGCCGAGGCTGCCCAGCCGGGCTCCACTTCAGGCAATTGGGAGGCCAAACGCAGCACCGCCAAAGGCAGAGATTCGTAATAATTGCCTTTGAACTCAGCCAGCAAAGGCACAGCGCGCACGGCGCCATCACGCGAGTTCAGTGAGTTGAAGAAGCCCGCATTGGGCGCCGCCAAGGAAAAAATCGGTAAATTGGCCCCATAGCCATCCCAACTGCTGGCTTGAATCTGCGCCCCTTGCAGCTCAAACTCAGACAAGACGGGCGAAGGCAACAAGCCACTTTGCCGCCCATTGCCATCGCTGGTGAAGTAATAACCCAAAGCCACAGGGTATTGGCTCAAGGTCTGGGCCAGCAGCCTGTCGTAATCCAGCAGCGGACTGAGCTCTTGCAGCTTGCTGAGGAATTCAGGCGAGTCAAAAACCTCATCATGCGCCAAAGCCAGCAAGACCGATAAGCCCGAGCTTTTGTCTGGCTCGGCCAGCACCATATCCACACCCAAGGCCGTGGCCTCAAGCGAGAAAATTTCCTCAACCAGCTTGGCAATCTCAATCCGTGGCCAAGGCCACTGGCCTTGCTCGGCCAGGCTTTTCTCATCGACATCCACAATAACGATGTTGTCAGCCCGCGTTTGTGGCATCAACAAGCGCAAGCGCACATCGTAATAAGCGTCTTCCAGTGGGGCCAACAGGCGCTGGCTGCCCCCTGTGAGCACGAGCAAGATAAAAAACAGAAAAGGCAGAGCCAGCAGCACCAGCCTCAAACGGTGCTGGCTCCAATTGCCCAAATAAAGCAGCAACTTGCGCACAAGCTCAACGCCACAGGCAAGGACGCACAGGCGATTTACTCAATGCGGAACTGCATTTTCGTGCCAGCCAGCTCCAACTGATCGCCTGACTCCAAAGGCACAGGCGCTTGGCCCAAAGCCTCGCCATTGAGCAAGGTTTGGCTCTGGCCATCCACATGGGCAATCACATAGCCACTCATGCGTTTGGTGATGGCCGCCACGGCGACACCGGGCTTGCCAATGGTGGTCACCACTTTGGTGAGCATGACATCACGACCAGCGGCGCTGCCAGAAACAACGCGCACATAGGCCGAGCCCACCGCGCCCGCATCCATACCAGCGGGCTGGGTATCGCCTTCTTCGGCCAAAAACTTGATGCGGTATTTGCCAATTTCCACCACATCGCCATTGCTCACGCGCTCGAATTTGAGCGCCTTGCCATTGAGGTAGGAGCCATTGGTGCTGTTGAGGTCTTCAATGAAGTAGCCGCCGTCTTTGCGCACCAATGCGGCGTGCTCGCCGCTCACAGCGAGGTTGTCAATCACCACATCGTTGTAAGGGCGACGGCCAATACTGGTGCGCTCTTTGCTGAGCTCCACCTCTCGAATAACAACCCCGTCAATAGATACGATCAACTTTGCCATTGCATGCCCCAGTGGTCACAGAGTGCCCCGCTTTGCGAAGCCTCTTGCGGCTTATTTTCTTGAAAAAATGCGACCCAGTTGCGCCGCCAAACCTTGCTTGCTCGCATCCATCTGAGTCTCAACCAATATAACGGAGATATTATCCTTGCCCCCCGCCGCATTCGCCGCCTCAATCAGGTGACTGGCTCGCGCCTGTAGGGAATTGTTGCGGTTTTTCAACATTTCTGTGATTTCGTAGGGCGTGAGCATATCGCTCAAGCCATCCGAGCAAAGCATGACAATATCGCCCGTTTGTACGGGTTGCACCGTGATATCAGGGTGCACCTGCTGCTCGACACCAATGGCCCGCGTCACCAAGTTCTTCCAAGCACACAGCGGCGCTTGCTCTGGCGTAATCAGGCCCATGTCCAAATACTCTTGCAGCATGGAGTGATCGCGCGTGATCTGAATCAACTCCTCCTCGCGCAGCAAATAAGCGCGAGAGTCCCCCAAATGGGCCAAAACCAAATCATCGTTCAGCAGCATTCCGGCCACCACTGTGGTGCCCATGCCCGCGTATTGGGCATGGCTGTGCGCCGCATCAAAAACCTGGGCATTGATATGCTGCAAAGCCTCTCGCAGCAAGTCGCCCAAATCATCGGCCTCCAGCTTTCCCTCACGCAGCGCCTCCAGGTGGCGGCTCATTTCGCTCTCGAACAAGGCCGTGGTCATGCCGCTGGCGACCTCGCCTGCGTTGTAGCCCCCCATACCGTCAGCAAGCACAACCAAACCCAGCTCGGGGCTAAAGCGCACCGAGTCTTCGTTGTTGTGGCGTACCCGCCCAACATCAGTCAGGGCGGCAAATTCGTATTTCATGGACAGGGCTTCAAGCTCAGGCAGTATCGAAATCAGGGCTACATTATTCTTAGAAAAGCCGCCAATGGTAGCAATTGGGGCTTATTTTCTTTCAGCACAAAGCCAAAACAAGGGCTGCAAGTATCGCATGATGCTGCCCTTAGTTCCTGCAATTTTGGGCCTTGCGCCTGCGCAGACCCGAACCCCAGCCGCATGGATGGCGAAATTTTTGACCCAATGCAAACCCTAGGCCGCAAAAACGGCGCTACACTGCCTTGGCTCGATATCGGCTGGCCCCTAGGCCAACCACATCGAACTGCCGCACTTGGGCCAGCACAGCGCCGCCCAAGTCTTAAAAAATTGACACAAGCAGACAAAGGTAAAAGCACCATGAGCAATTACGACAACTGGCTAACCCCTGAAGCGCAAGCCCTCATCGACAAAGCTGAGGCCATGATTCCCGCCCTGCGTGCGCGCTCTTATGCACAAGAGGCCGCTGGCCAAGTGGATCCACAAACCATCAAAGAAATGCACGAAGCGGGCTTTTTCCGCGTCATGCAACCCAAACGCTGGGGCGGCTTTGAAATGGACCCCCGCGTCTATGCCTGCATCCAAATGAACCTGGCCCGTGGCGATATGTCCACCGCCTGGATCTACGGCGTACTGGCCGTTCACCCCTGGCAGTTGGCCCTCTACCCTGAGCAAGCCCAAGAAGATGTTTGGGGCAAAGACAACAGCACCCTGATGTCATCAAGCTATATGCCCGTGGCCAAAGTCACCCCCGTTGAAGGCGGCTACCAAGTCTCAGGCCGCTGGGGTTACAACTCAGGCGGTCACTACGCTGATTGGGCTCTGCTCGGCTCGGTCATGCCCGTTGAAGGCCAAGCGGGTGCTTACGAGCATGTGACTTTGCTGATTCCCCGCACCGATTTCAAAATCGAAGAAAACTGGGATGTCATTGGCTTGCGCGGCACAGGCTCTAACGATGTGGTCGTGGAAAACGCCTTCGTGCCCAAGCACCGCACCCAAATCACCAACGATGTCACCCTGCGCGGCCGCCCTGGTTTGGCGCAAAACGACAACTACATCTACAAAATCCCCTTCGCACAAGTGTTCCAGCGCGCGGTATCGAACTCCAGCATTGGCGCGGTAGAAGGCGCGATGGAAGCCTTTATCGAGAAATCTGTGAGCCATGTGGGCAAACACGGCACGAAAACCGCCGAAGACCCCAACGCACAAATGGCCATCACTGAAGCCATGATGTGGCTGGACGCGACCAAAACCGTCATGCTGCGCAACTTTGGCGAAGCCATTGCAGCGGCGGCCAATGGCGAGACCATGCCACTGGAAAAACGCCTGATGCAGCGCTCGCAAGCCTCCATCGTGCCCAAGCAAGCCCACGGCATCGTCGGCGAGCTGCTGCGTGCCCAAGGTGCGGCTGGCCCTTGGCGCAACAACCCCATTGAGCGCTACTTCCGCGACATCACACTGGGCCGTTCGCACATTGCCAACAACGCCGACCACTACGCCCGCATCCAAGGCGCTGTGGCGCTGGGCCTGCCCAACCCTGACCCCTTCGTCTAATCGGCGAAGGTGGTGGCGCAGCGGCTTTGCGGCTGCGCCCCAGGGTTCAAGCCCCAAGCAAAACGCCTGCTGCACCCAGCGGGCGTTTTTTCTTGGTGCGCAGGCCAGGCCCACGGCTGCGGCGGCGCACTTCCCTTTTAGAATCAGCAGCCAAAACCCCAGCCCAATTCGGGCCACAGCACAAAGGACAAACATATGAGCGATTCCAAGAACTATGACTTGATTGTGGTCGGCAGCGGCGGCGGCGCTTTGCTCACCGCCGTGCGTGCCGCAGACCAAGGCTTGAAAGTGCTCTTGCTCGAAAAAAGCGAACTCTTTGGCGGCACCACCGCCTACTCGGGCGGCGTGCTGTGGATTCCCTGCAATTACGACCAAGCCGCCAACGGCGTGAAGGATGATTTGAAAACCGCCTTCAGCTATGTCAAGCGCGCGGCCAAAGGTCTGTCATCCGATGAGCGCATCCTCGCCTATGTCGAAAGCGCCAACAGCATGATGGAATACATGCGTGACGGCGTGGGCCAGCCCTATCACAGCCTGCCGCTCTACCCCGATTACTACCAACACATCGAAGGCAGCATCAAAGGCGGCCGCTCCATGGACCCCGCCCGTTTTGATGCCAGCAAGCTCGGCCTCGAAGGGTTGAAAGTGATGCGCGACGGCAATAAAACCGCCCTTGTGCTCGGCCACATCTGCGTCACCGCCAAAGAAGCGGGCAAAGTCGTGCGCCGTGAAAAAGGCGGCATGAAGATGATGATGGGCATCATGTCCCGCTACTACCTCGACTTCCCCTGGCGCTTGAAAACCAGCCGCGACCGCAGCCTCTCTGGCGGCCAAGCCCTGATTGCCGCCCTGCTCACCGCCGCCCGCCAGCGCAGCGACCGCATCACCATGCTGCTGAACTCGCCCATGAGCGAGCTCATCACCGAAGGCGGCAAAGTCATCGGCGTGAAATACAACCAAAGCGGCAGCCCACGCGAGGCCCGTGCCCGCTTTGTCATGCTGGCCGCAGGCGGCTTTGAGCAAAACCAAGCCCTGCGCGAGCAATACCTGCCCCAGCCCACCCAAAGCCGCTGGTCGCACACGCCCAAGGGCAATAACACGGGCGACGCCCTGCAAGCGGCCATGAAGCTGGGCGCGCAAACCGCCCTGATGGACAAAACCTGGGGCGCGCCCTCCATCACCGTGCCGGGTGAGGAAGAAAACCGCGTCGTCTTTATGGAACGCAACTTCCCCCACAGCATGGTCGTCAATGGCAAGGCCGAGCGCTTCACCAATGAATCGCAGCCCTATCCTGAGTTCCAGCAAGACATGTTCAAAAGCCACCAAGCGGGCGGCAAAATCGACCCCGCTTGGTTTATTTTTGATGCCACCTTCCGCAAGCGCTACCCCATTGGGCCGCTGCTGCCGGGCGAATCCTTCCCCGATGCCATCGTCGCGAAAAAGCTCAAACAAGGCTTTTTCATCAAGGCCAAAACCATTGCCGAGCTGGCGCAAAAAACAGGGCTCGACCCCGCCGCCCTAGAGAAAACCGTGGCCCGCTTCAACGGCTTTGCGAAAACGGGCGTGGATGAAGACTTTGGCCGTGGCAACAACGCCTTTGACAACTACTATTCCGACCCCGCCGTCGGCCCCAACTCCAACCTCGGCGCACTGGAAACCGCACCCTACTACGCCGTGCGCTTCTACCCTGGCGACATTGGCACCAAAGGCGGTTTGGTGACAGACATCCACGCCCGCGTGCTCGGCACAGACGGCCAGCCCATTGAGGGCCTTTACGCCACGGGCAACAATTCGGCCTCCGTTATGGGGCCAGCCTACCCCGGCGCAGGCTCGACCATTGGCCCCGCCATGACCTTTGGCTTCCGCGCCGTGGCGCACATGGTGGGCCAGCCCATGGCGCTGAAGAACACCGACTGGATTGGCCTGGATGTCGGCGACAACTAAAGGCCACCCCCAGCAGCCCGCGCCGCAAAACACCGCCGAGCTGCTGCACGGCGTGCAAAGCGGCCAACTGCAATTTGCCGATGTGCTGACCTATATTGCCGCCCGCTACAAGCACCAAGCCACCGCCTACCGCAACGGCGAGCAAAGCAACAGCGCCGCCGAGAACCAAGGCGCTTGCCGCGTGCTGGCCTTTGCCCAATTGCACGGCCTCAGCCCAGCGCAGGCCCTCAGCCTTTTTGCCGAGCACTGGCGCGGCGTGCAGGCCGACCCCAACGGGCAGGGCCACCCCAACATCCGCCAATTCATGCAACACGGCTGGGCTGGCCTGCATTTTGATGCCCCACCTTTGCAGGCCAAATAAAGGCTAAAGCTGGCTGCGGAGCAAAACAGGCACAATAAGCCTCAGTTTTTGCCCATCGTTTACCACCGACCAGCCGCCTGCCATGACACCCGTTTCTGACCACCCGCAAAGCAAAGCCTCTGCCTTTATTCCTTGGCGTTTTTTGCCCTTTTGGCTCAGTCTGCTGCTATTTGTTGCGGCTGCCGTGGGCTGGGCCTTGCAGCACAAAGGCGGCTGGCTGTGCCTGCTGGCCTTCAGCGGCTTTTTCATCGCCGTGGGCGTGTATGACTTGGCCCAGCGCAAGCACGCCATTTTGCGCAACTACCCCATCACCGGCCACATCCGCTTTATGTTTGAGGCCATCCGCCCTGAGTTGCGGCAGTATTTTTTAGAGCAAGAGAACGAGCAAACCCCCTTCTCGCGGGCGCAGCGCTCAGTGGTGTATCAGCGCGCCAAGGCCGAATCCGACAAGCGCCCCTTTGGCACGCAGCTCGATGTCGCCGCCGATGGCTATGAGTGGATCAACCACTCTTTGCAGCCCAGCCGTGTGGCCAGCCACGATTTTCGCGTACGCATTGGCAACGCCGCTTGCCAGCAGCCCTATGAGGCCAGCATTTTCAATATCTCGGCCATGAGCTTTGGCTCACTTTCGGCCAATGCGATTTTGGCCTTGAACGCAGGGGCCAAGGCGGGCGGCTTTGCCCACGACACGGGCGAAGGGGCCATCAGCCGCTACCACCGCCAGCACGGCGGTGATTTGATTTGGGAGATTGCCTCGGGCTACTTCGGCTGCCGCACGGCAGAAGGCGGCTTTGATGCCGAAAAATTCCGCCAACAGGCCCAAGACCCGCAGGTGAAGATGATTGAAATCAAGCTCAGCCAAGGCGCCAAACCCGGCCAGGGCGGGCTGCTGCCAGCGGGCAAAATCACGCCTGAAATTGCCGAGGCGCGCGGCATCCCTATGGGCATCGACTGCCACTCGCCCGCCGCCCATTCGGCCTTTGATACGCCGCTGGGCCTGCTGGCCTTTGTGCAGCAATTGCGCGAACTCTCAGGCGGCAAGCCCGTGGGCTTCAAGCTCTGCATCGGCCACCCCTGGGAGTGGTTTGCCATCGTCAAGGCCATGCAGCAAACCAGCATATTGCCCGACTTCATCGTTGTTGATGGGGCCGAGGGCGGCACAGGCGCAGCGCCGCTGGAATTCACCGACCATGTCGGCGTGCCCCTGCAAGAAGGTTTGCAATTGGTGCACAACACCCTGCTGGGCGTGGGCCTGCGCCAGCACATCAAAATCGGCTGCGCTGGCAAGGTCGTCAGCGCCTTTGACATCGCCCGCATGATGGCCTTGGGCGCCGACTGGTGCAATGCCGCGCGGGGCTTTATGTTCGCCTTGGGCTGCATTCAAGCCCTGCAATGCCACACCAACCGCTGCCCCACAGGCGTGGCCACGCAAGACCCGCAGCGCCAGCGCGCGCTAGACCCCGCTGACAAAGCCGAGCGCGTGCGCAGCTTCCATGAGAACACCTTGAAGGCGCTGAAAGATTTGGTGGAAGCGGCTGGCTTGCAACACCCCAATGACATCACTGGCGCGCACATTGTGCGCCGCGTCAGTGCGCAAGAAATCCAACTGCTGGCGCAGATTTTGATGTGGGTGAAAGACGGCGATTTGCTGCAAAACGACCTCAGCAATCTGCCCCGCGTATTCCAGTATTACTGGCCCAAAGCGCAGGCGGGCAGCTTTGCCAGCGCCGCCTTGCACTAAAGCCCACGCCACAACAGCCCATGCGCTTTCTATACATCGCTCTGGCCGCCCTTTTTCTGGCCTTGGCCGCCATCGGCAGTGTGCTGCCCATCATGCCCAGCGTGCCCTTTGCCCTGCTGGCGGCGTTTTTTGCGGCCCGTGGCTCACCGCGCCTGCACCGCTGGATGCTCAGCCGCCCTTATTTCGGCCAAGTGCTGGGCGATTGGGAGCGCGAGGGGGCCATCGCCCGCAGCAGCAAAATCATCGCCATTGGCAGCATGGTTTTCAGCTTTGCCATCATGGTGTGGCAAGTGCCGAATCGGCCTTGGCTGTGGGCCTTGGTAGCGGCCACATTTGTGGCGGTCAGCGCCTATTTGCTATCACGGCCTGAGCCCAAGCGCAAAGCGCCCTGCGGCCATTCAAACTGCGCCGATTAAACCGCCAACTGCTGGCGCATTTGCGCCACCACAGCGGCGTAATCAGGCTGGCCAAAAATGGCGCTGCCCGCCACAAAGGTATCGGCCCCGGCATCGGCAATGCGGCGGATATTGTCCACCTTCACACCGCCATCGACCTCCAGCCGCACGGCGCGGCCACTGGCTTCAATCATGCGGCGCACGCGCTCAATTTTGCGCAGCGTGCTGTCAATAAAGCCCTGCCCGCCAAAGCCAGGGTTGACCGACATCAGCAGCACCATGTCAATTTCTTCCAGCATCCACTCTAAGTTATCAAGGCTGCTGGCGGGGTTGTAAACCAAGCCTGCGGCGCAGCCTGCCGCCTTAATCGCCTGCACACTGCGATGCACATGGCGGCTGGCCTCGGGGTGGAAGCTGATGAGATTTGCCCCTGCTTGGGCAAAGGCGGCGGCCAGCTCATCGACTGGCTCCACCATCAAATGCACATCAATCGGCACGGCCTGCCCAGCGGCGGTTTTGGCATGGGGCTTGAGCGCTTGGCACACCATCGGCCCAAAGGTGAGGTTGGGCACATAGTGGTTGTCCATCACATCAAAGTGAATCCAGTCCGCACCAGCGGCAATCACATCGCGCACCTCTTCGCCCAAGCGGGCAAAGTCAGCCGACAAAATCGAAGGGGCAATCACAAAAGGCAGTTTTGACATGGGCAAAGCGAAAAAAAAGGTTTACCAAAATCGGGGCAAGGGGCCAAAGCGCCAGAGCAAAAAGCTCAACAACATGCCCAGCACAAAGCCCATAAAGGCGTAAATCAATTGTTGCAGCAGGCCGTTGGTGCGGCGCTGTTCGGCCAACAGGCGCAGCAGCAATTCTTCTTGCGCCTTGGCCGCAGCAGGCATGGGCGCTGCACCCTGCCCTGCATCCAAACCCGTTTGCTGCGCCAGCCAACTGTGTACCAAGCGCGGCATGGCAGGCAGCATCGCCGCCCATTGCGGCGCTTCTTCTTTCAGCTCGCGCCACAGGCGTTTCGGCCCCATTTGCTCGTTGAGCCAATTGTGCAAAAAGGGCTGGGCCGTTTGCCACAAATCCATATCGGGGTCCAGCATACGCGCCAGCCCCTCCACATTCAGCAAAGTCTTTTGCAACAGCACCAACTGCGGCTGAATCTCAACTTGGAAGCGGCGCGAGACTTGGAACAAGCGCATCAGCACCATACCCAATGAAATCTCACGCAGCGGGCGATCAAAATAAGGCTCGCACACCGAGCGAATCGCACTCTCTAACTCGCTCGCATTCACCCCTGGCGTAACCCAGCCGCTTTCAATGTGCAGCTCAGCCACACGGCGGTAGTTGCGGTCAAAAAAGGCCGCAAAATTGTGCGCCAAATAGCGTTTGTCGTAGTCGCTCAGGCTGCCCACAATGCCAAAGTCCAGCAGCATAAAGCGGCCCAAACTCTCAGGCCGCGTGCTCACCAGCAAATTGCCGGGGTGCATATCGGCGTGGAAAAAGCCATCTTTGAACACTTGGGTGAAGAAAATCGTCACCCCATCGCGCGCCAACTGCGGCAAATCCACCCCCGCCGCCCGCAGCGCCGCCACTTGGTTGATGGGCAGGGCGTGCTGCACCCGCTCCATCGTCATCACCTCTTTGCGGCAGTAGTCCCAATACACCGCCGGTATCTGCACCTGCGGCATCCCCGCCATATTGCGCGCCAGCTCGGTCGCGTTCGATGCCTCCAGCATCAAATCCAGCTCGTCATGCAAATAGCGGTCGAACTCGTCCACCACCTCCAGCGGCTTGAGGCGGCGGCCATCTTCCGACAAAGCCTGCAACCAAGTCGCCATCTGCCGCATCAGGCCCACATCTTTGGCAATCACCTTGTCCATGCCGGGGCGCAACACCTTCACCGCCACGGGCAGGCATGCGCCCGTGTTTTTGTCGGCAATCTCGGCAAAATGCACTTGGGCGATCGAGGCACTGGCCACAGGCTCGCGCTCAAAGCTGAGGTAAATCGCATCAATGCTTTGGCCAAAGCTGCGCTCAATACTGGCCACCGCCACGGCACTGTCAAAAGGCGGCACGCGGTCTTGCAGCAATTGCAGCTCAGCGGCAATATCAGGCGGCAGCAAATCGGCGCGGGTGGACAGCACCTGCCCCAGCTTCACAAAAATCGGCCCCAAATCCTCTAGCGCACGGCGCAGGCGCTCACCGCGCGGCGCTTGCAACTTGCGGCCCCAGCGCAAAAAGCGTGTTTTGCGCAGCAAATCAGGGCGGCCAAAGCTGCTGAGCACCACCTCATCAAGGCCGTAGCGCAGCATCACCCGCAGAATATGCAGGGCACGGAACAATTGCATTGCTAACCCTTAACCTTGGCTGCCGCGCAGCCCGCCAGCAAACTGCCGCAAGCCCGCCGCCACCGTGCGCAAACCCTGGCCCAACATATGGGCAGGCGCATCGCCAATCAAGCCGCTGAGGTCTTCCTCATAATCCCAGCGCACATGGTCCATCAGCCAATTGATTTCACCCGCCAAAGCCACATCGCCCTCAATGTGCAGCTCAGGCTTCTCGCCCTTCACGCCTTTGAAGGCAGCGCTTAAAGGGTTGTCCTTCACCGTCACGCGCAAATGCGCTTGGCGGGCGGGGTCGGTCACCAAATCCAGCAAACCCGCAGGCGTGGCTTGGGCGTGCAAGCTCCAAGGCGCCAAACTCAGCAGGGCGCTTTTGCCCGACTGGCGCTTGAGGCGCTCCATGGCCTCAGGCTCTTGCTTGAGCACATGGTTGAGGCTCAGCACCACACGGTTTTGCAGCTCTTGCACCAACCACTGCGGCGGCTGCACCCGCGCCAACATATTTTGCAAAGCATCTAGCACAAGCGCCCTCCTTGCTGCTTAAAGCTGCCAACTGCCAATGTCGGCATCCAAGCCTTCACCGCCAGCCGCGCCATCGCGCCCCAAAGAAATCACTTCCATCTCGCCACCGTGCGTGCCCGGAATCAAATACTGGTAGGCGTTGCCCCAAGGGTCCACGGTATCGCGGTCCAAATACGGCCCACGCCAATTGCGCGCCTCGGGCTCGCCGCTGGGCTTGACCCGCAGGGCTTGCAAACCCTGCTCTTGGCTGGGGTAGCGGCCATTGTCTAATTTATAAGACTTGAGCGTATTCATGATCTGGCCAATCTCGGCCTTGGCCTTATCTTGACGGGCGTAGTCGGGGCGGTCCATCAAAGACGGCACCACAAACACACCCAAAATACCGATGATGACCAACACCACCATCAACTCAATCAAGGTAAAACCGCGCTGCAAACGCGAGAGATTTTTGCGCAACACTGGCTGGCTCCATCAGGCAAAAAAGAAGACAAAAAAGCGCCCGCCTGCGCCCCAAAAAGGGCGGCAAACTGGGCCACACTGCAATGAATGATAAACGCTTAAAAGCGCCATAATGACAGCATGCGTAATATTTGGCTTCCCCGCGTCCTCACTGCCCTGCTCTGGCTGCTTGCCGCTGGCGGCGCCACCTATTGGCTGCTGCAAATCAGCGCCAAGCCCAAAACCCACCTCGCCTTGGCCAGCGCCAAGCTGGCCCAGCAACAGCGCCAAAACCATGAACACGATGCCAGCCTCATCGCCCAAGGCTTGGGCGGCCTGCGCGCCCCCAGCCAAGCCAGCGCCGCAGCCGATGGCCCCGCCAGCGCAAGCGCCGTCAACTGGCTGGCCTCGCGCTTTCAGCTTGCGGGCATCTTGGCCCAAGGCCACGCCAAAGACGGCCTCGTCATGCTCAAACTCGATGGCCAACCCGCACAACTGCTGCGCTTGGGCGCACAGGTCGAGCCCCATGTTGTGGTGCAAGCCATCAGCCGCCAAAGCGTCACTCTCGCCAATATTGAAAACCGCGACGCACCCCAGCTCCTCACCCTAGAGCTGGGCAAAGCCGCTGGCGGCAGCTCAGGCAACGGCAGCGGCAACGCCACAGGCAGCGCCGCCAACTCCAGCAGCTCGGCCCTCAGCCGCCCCATCTCTGGCGGCAGCTTCACCGTAACACCGCCCCCCAGCAACCCAGGCGCACCAAGCACCACCCAGCACAACGCCGCCGATGCCAACAACAGCGCCGAAGCAAGCAGCACCGCCGCAACCAACGACAACAGCGACCGCGCCGCCCGCTTTGCCGAACGCATGGGCCGCCGCCGTGGCAGCAACACGGCAGAAAGCGCCGAAGCCAACACCCCCAGCCAACAAGCCCCCCAGCAGGCAGCCGCCGCACAGCAAGCAAGCACAACACAAACCCAAACCACAACACCCGCCACCCCGCCGCAGCCCAAGCCCACAGCCGAGCCCAACCTCATTCAGCAAAGCCGCATGGGTGACGAAAATCTCTACTTCAAATAAACCCCAGCCCACTCAGCCATGCCCAGCCTCTATCAGCCCCTGCTGATTGCCATCTTTCTGCTCGCACCCCTCATCTTTGTCCTATTGCTTTTTGTGGATGCGCCCTACGGCCACAGCAACCGCCCTGGCTGGGGGCCACAAATCGCCGCCCGCCCCGGCTGGGTCTTGATGGAACTCCCCGCCGTCCTCTGCTTTGTTTATTTCTACAGCGGCGGCCTCAACAGCGGCACAGCGCCCGCCCTCATCCTGCTCGGCCTCTGGCTGCTGCACTACCTGCACCGCAGCTTCATCTACCCCTTCACCCTGCCCGCCCACGCCCCCGGCATGGCCTGGCTCATCGTCCTCTTTGGCGGCGGCTTCAACGCCATCAACGGCTACCTGCAAGGCAGCTACATCGGCCACCTTGCGCCCCACTTGGCTCTGCCCAACGCCACCCACTGGCTGGCTGACCCGCGCTTCATCGGCGGCATCGCCCTCTTTGCCTTTGGCTTCATCTTGAACAAACACAGCGACGCCCTGCTGCGCCGCCTCGCCCTCGCCCACCCCAATGGCCCCATGCAAATCCCCTACGGCGGCGGCTTCCGCTGGGTCTCACAACCCAACTACCTCGGCGAAATCCTCACCTGGCTCGGCTTTGCTCTGGCCGCATGGTCACCCGCTGGCCTCGCCTTCGCCCTCTTCAGCTTTGCCAACCTCGGCCCCCGCGCCCTACGCAAACACCGCTGGTACAAAACGGAATTTGCCCACTACCCCAAAGGCCGCAAAGCCATCTTGCCGGGGGTGCTGTAGGCGGGCATTGCACCCTGTGAGGAGTGAAGTTCCAAAAGGGCACACGAAACAGCAATCCATCACGCACAGTGCTGCCAAACTGATCGACATCAACACGGCCCCGTAATGTGATCGGCCAAACCCTTATGAACACTACTGCTGATTGGCTCAATCCGTACTGTCACCGCTAGGATTTTGCTGTGCATGGACGGCTTCAAAAATCTCTTTCGCCAAGATGGGGAATGCCGTGCGCTGAAACTCACCATCGTCCATGTAACGGGTCACAATTTTGTCGTTCTCGGCCATGCGCTGAATCATCAAGTCCTCGATCAGCTTACGCACCCCCAGTTGAAATTTGTCGAGCGGGTTAGCCATAGCTGTTTGAATGACTTGGCTGTTGCTGGTAGCGCGCGCCTTGATCTGGTCGAAGAAAAGCCGATCTTCTTCAGTGAACGCCGTGCCGAAGCGTTCGTTGAGTACCTGGATGATTTCCGAGAGCGGCGCTTTTTCTTCCTTGGCCTTGCCGGTGCCGACATTGGTCGGGCTATATACGCCTTCCGGTTCGCCCACCTTCAATTCAATCGGCCCGCTGGAAACGCGCTGCAGCCGGTAGTACTGCAACTCCACATCGTTGCCGATCTTGACCACGGTGTTATCACGCTCCAGCGGAAGGTGTGGCAGCAGGAAGCGCCCGTAGCTGTAGAGCATTTCCAGATCAGGATCGGCATACGGCAGGATCTGGCTCAGGAAGGAATACATCCGCACATAGCCACCCAGCTTGTCGCGGAAGGTGGCGCGTACTTCGTCGTCCTCAATCGCCTTGAAACGATCCACCGCCGGTTGCAAGTGGCGCTGCATATGGGCGTGGTCGGCTGGGTTCTGCCGATCTGGCTGGCGGTAGAAGATGCGCGCAAACGCTTCGACCTCGCTCCAGTGGTAAATCTGCAGCTGATCCAGCTCGTGCTTGATGCTGGGCAGCATCTGCGGGTTGGCCGACTCCTGCAGGCTGGTCGAGTCGAAATACGGCTTGAAGGCCGCGTAGATTTCTTCCGGCTTGTTGACGAAATCGAGCACGAAGGGTTCGTCCTTGCCTGCGATCTTGCGATTCAGGCGCGACAGGGTTTGCACCGCTTGCACGCCATCCAGCCGCTTGTCGACGTACATGGCGCACAGTAGCGGTTGGTCAAAGCCGGTCTGGTATTTGTTGGCCACCAGTAGCACTTGGTAATCGCTGGAGCCAAAGCGTTCGGGCAATTGGCTTTCAGGGATGGGTTTGCCGGTGACAGAATCCGGGTTCATGCCTGGCTCGGTGTATTCAACGCCGGTATCCGGGTCTTTCACCGTGCCACTGAATGCCACGAGCGAACGGATGTCGGCGTAACCCTGTTCCTGAATATAGCGCTCGAAGGCCAGTTTGTAGCGCACGGCCTGAATGCGGCTGGCGGTCACCACCATGGCCTTGCCGCGCCCGCCCAGTTGATGCCGCACATGCTCGCGGAAGTGTTCGACCATCACCTCGGTCTTCTGCTCGATGTTGTGCGGGTGCAGTTCCTTGAACTTGGAAAGCAGCCGGGCGCCTTTCTTCTTCGGAATGGCGGGGTCATCCTCCACCGTCTTCACGAACTTGAACCAGGTGCTGTAGGTCGTGTAGTTGCGCAGCACGTCGAGGATGAAGCCTTCCTCAATCGCTTGGCGCATTGAATAGGTGTGAAAGGCTTCCGGCTGGCCACTGCCCCCCGGTCTGCCGAACAATTCCAGCGTCTTACCCTTTGGCGTGGCAGTGAAAGCAAAGAAGCTCAGGTTATTTTGCTGGCCACGTGAGGCCATGATCTGGTTCAGGCGGTCTTCCCAATCGGCTTCGTCATCGCCGTTGCCGTTTTGAGCCCCATTCTGAGCATTCGCACCGAGGATGCTCTTCAGCTCCCGTGCGGTTTCGCCCGTCTGGCTGGAATGCGCTTCGTCCACGATCACCGCGTAGCGTCGCCCTGCAATGGCCTCTTGCCACGCCTTGGCCTGCGCTTTCTCTTCGTCGCTGGCCTTGTCCTGATTCTCGGCGCCTGCGGCACGCAGCAAGCCGCGCAACACGAAGGGGAATTTCTGCAGCGTGGTGATGACGATCTTGGTGCCGTCAATCAAGGCATCTGCCAGTTGCTTTGCGTCCTGGTCAATGGCTTTGACCACGCCCTGCGCGTGCTCGATCTGGTAGATGGCATCCTGCAACTGCTTGTCCAGCACCTTGCGGTCGGTGATGACAATCACGCAGTCGAATACCTTCTGATCCTGCGCGTTGTGCAGGCTGGCCAACCGGTGCGACAACCATGAAATGCTGTTGGTCTTGCCGCTGCCTGCTGAATGCTGAATCAGGTAGTTGTGACCGGCATTCTCCACGCGAGCCGCTGCCACCAGCGCCCGTACCGCATCCAGCTGGTGGTAACGCGGAAACACCATTTTTTCAGTGGTGACCAGCTTTTTTCCGCCCCGGCCATCGTCCACCTTTTGTTCATCTTTTTCGATGAAGATGAAGTGGCCAAGGATGTCCAGAAAGCTATCGCGCTGCAGGGTTTCCTGCCAGAAATAGCCGCTGCGGTAGCCGCTGGCGTGCTGCGGGTTGCCTGCGCCGCACTGAATCTGCCCCGGATGGCTGCCCCGGTTGAAGGGCAGGAAGAAAGTTTTTTCCTTGGCCAGCCGTGTAGTCATCCACACTTCATCCGGGTCGGCGGCAAAGTGCACCAGTGCCCGTTTTTTGAAGTCAAACAGCGGCGCACGCGGATCGCGGTCGGTCTGGTACTGTTTGATGGCGTGCCGCCAGTTCTGATGCGTGCCAGGGTTTTTCAGCTCGATGGTGGCCACCGGCAGGCCGTTGACCGCCAGCACCATGTCGGTGGTGGAGTGATCGCCGGGGTGGCAAGGCACCTGCCGCGTCACGGTGAGCTGGTTCTGCGCATACAGTTCCAGCACATCGGGCGACAGTGCGTGAGCCGGTTTGAAATAGGCCAGTCGGAACAGCTTGCCGTAAAACTTGAAGCCATGGCGCAGCACATGCAGGCTGCCCTTGATGTCCAGCTCCTTGCCCAGCGCGTCGAGCAGCATGGCCTGCAGGTTGCTGCCGTGCTGAGCGGCCATTTCGGCCCACAGTTTGGGCTGGGTGATTTCGATGAAAGCGAACACCCGCGCCGGGAACAGCGCCCGCGCCTTATCCCATTCGGCATTGGTGCCGGGCAGCCAGCTGCCCTGCTTGAGCAGCAGGTCTTCCACATGGAATTCAAAAGCGCGTTCGGTGGTCTGGCCGGGCATAAGCAAAATTCCTCAGATCGTTCCGTTGATCTCGTAGGCACGGTACTTCAGCCACTTGGCAATGCCGTCGAGGTCGGGGAAAAGTTGTTTGTCGAATACGCCGTACTGGTCCAGCCTGCGGCGGATGTTTTCATGCGCCGCCTGTTTGATGACGATTTCCAGATAGTCCTTTTCGTCCAGCGGCTGCATCGGTTGCCAGCAGGCCAGCAGCACGCCATCCTGCGCACGGATGCGCGGCGACACGTGTGGCGGGTCGTAGATGATGTTTTCGCTGATCTTGAACGGAGTGGGCAAGTCTGCACGCTCAACAGCAGCACCTAAAGGAAGATCCCTTGCGACGACTTCTTTTCCCGGTATTTCAATGGTGTGGGCATCGCTATCAGCCTCATACTGAGCATAGGCGTCCTCTTCATTTTCTTCGGTGGTGCCGTCTCGTGCTTCCCGGTAGATTTTGGCCAGGTCAATGTCTGAAATGCTGGCTGCCACAGTGGCCGAGTCACCCACTGGCTTTACCGGAACTGCCTGCCCGCGCCTCAAATCGGCATAGCGTTTTGGATTGGAAATCAGCACATAGACCGCGCTGTCTGCATTGCGGCCACTGGTATTGCGAACGGCGAAATACAGTGCCACCAGCGGGTTGGTCGTCCAGTCCATAAAGCGTGTGGGCAAGCCGTGGTGCTGCGCAATGGCTAGTTCTTCCCACGCCGTTAGCGGTCGGTGCTGCACATAGGTGAGCAGGTGGTTGCTGAAAGTCTCCAGTACCTCACACTCTTTCTGCTCCCGCTCCGGCAAGCTCAAGCTGCCCAGATGTCTGTAGCGCGCCACGGATGGAGTGAGTGGATAGCCTTCCGTCGCACGCTTGCTCTGCCCGCGAAAATAGAGACGGCGTTTGCCTTCGCCGTTTTGCCCCAACTCGCTATGGATGGTGTTGAGGTATTCGTCGAAGCTCTCAATCTCAAACGGCGTGCTCATGCCAGCCCTCGCACGTCGATCTTGCCAGTGACCGCTGAGGTGATAACCGCTTGACGGTACTCGACCAGTCGATCAATCGCAGCTTCAACCGCCGTAGTCATCGAATCGAGTGCTGCTGTCGTTCTGTTCAAATAATCGGCAATCAACTTTTGTTCTGCGACATCTGGAATGCCAATCACAATTGATCCGACCGTGTCGGTGTTGAGATTAAGCTGCGTGCCCATTTTCCCTAAACCTTTGTATGGCTCGCCGGATGCGAATACGTAGAACAGGAATCTTGAGTCGCCTTTCCAGCGAGGAAAGTAGACAAAGCCGTCATGGATGCAGCATCTGATGTTGGCAATACAAGGCTTTCCGACAGTGCCCGCAATACTCAGGAAAAGACTACCGGGTTGCATTTTCACGCTCAGTGAGCTGCCCAGATCCGACAGCCGTTGTTCTGTGGCATCCAGATACATGCCAGCCGCAGTGACATCTGAAATGCGGACCCAAGCGTACTCGCCATCGGCGTCAAAGTAGCTCGGATCGTCGATAGGACGAGGTGATGCGCCGCGCTGCACCGGAGTCGCCCACTTGATCGCTTTGATCTTCCAGCGGGCAGGCACTGCCCCCAACCAATCCACCCCCGAATCCTTCATCTCCGAATTCGGCTCCAGCCCCGCTGCCTTGGCGGTCTCGGGCGGCAGGCCACGGGTGACGGTGCGGGCGATGAGCGCCTGCCGCTTTTCCT